>NZ_JAXCIC010000025.1:0-1257 GCF_035985055.1 Arthrobacter sp. PL16 | reverse complement strand
GGGACTGCTGAAGGTTCGGTTTCCATCTAGCCTGTGAGGATTCTGTCCTCCTGGAAGGATGGCCATTGTGGCAAAGCCGTATCCGGAAGAGTTCCGTCGCGACGTTGTGTCCGTTGCGCGGAAACATGAAGCCCCGTTGGCTCAGATCGCGAAGGATTTCGGGATCAGCGAGGGCACTCTGAACAACTGGTTGAAACGTGCCGACGTTGAGGACGGTGTGCGGCCGGGAGTGACCCAGGCCGACGCGATCGAACTCCGTGAACTCAAGAAGCGCAATCGGTTGCTCGAGCAGGAGAACGAGATCCTGCGCCGGGCGGCGGCGTTCTTCGCCCGTGAGCTGCCCCCAAAATGAAGTACCCGCTGGTCCGTGACCTCGCCGCTGACGGTATCCCCGTCACGGTGGCCTGTCGGGTTCTGGGATTCTCGCCCCAAGGATTCAACAAGTGGCGAAGGAACCCGGTGTCGCAGCGGGAATGGGAGGATGCGCACCTGTCCAATCTCGCCCGCGACATCCACCACGACGACCCGACGTTTGGGTACCGGTTTATCTCGGATGAGATCGCCGACCACGGGGTGTCAGCGTCCGAGCGGCGCGTCTGGCGCATCTGCTCCCAGCAGCGTCTGTGGTCGCTGCACGCCAAGAAACGCGGACTCACCAGGAAAGCCGGCCCTCCCGTGCACGATGACCTTGTCCTGCGTCAGTTCCGCGCCGATCGTCCTAACCAGCTGTGGCTCACAGACATCACGGAGCACCGGACCGACGCCGGCAAGCTCTACCTCTGCGCGATCAAAGACGTGCATTCCAAGCGCATCGTCGGCTACTCGATGGATGACCGGATGACATCAGCTCTTGCCGTGTCCGCCGTCCGGAACGCGATCAGGCTCCGCGGCCCGGTCGACACGATCCTGCATTCCGATAGAGGGTCCCAATTCCGGTCGAAAGTCTTCGTGCAGACGCTCAAGAACAATAACCTGACTGGGTCGATGGGGCGGGTCGGCGCCTGCGGCGATAACGCCGCGATGGAATCATTCTTCTCACTCCTGCAGAAGAACGTCCTAGACCGGCAGAGATGGTCAACAAAGGAGGATCTGAGACTCGCCATCGTGACCTGGATCGAGCGGACCTACCACCGCAAACGCCGCCAGCGAGCACTCGGCCGAATGACACCGATCGAATTCGAGATACTAGGACAAGCCGCCACTAAAGCGGCCCGAAACCAGCAACACCCAACTGGAAACTAAACCTTCAGCAGTCCC
>NZ_JAXCIC010000024.1:0-1636 GCF_035985055.1 Arthrobacter sp. PL16 | reverse complement strand
CAGCGGGTGGACTGGACGAAGACCGGGAAGTATGTCGAGGACGTCGCGGAGCTGTATTCGGCTCTGGTCGCGGCGAAGGCCGAGACCTCGAAGCCGTCGATCGTGTCGTTGCGCACGATCATCGGGTATCCGGCGCCGAAGAAGCAGAACACGGGCAAGATCCACGGCTCGGCCCTGGGCAAGGACGAGGTCGCGGCGTTGAAGGAAGTGTTGGGCTTTGACCCGGAGAAGCACTTCGAGGTCGATCCGGAGGTCCTGGAGCACGCACGCGGTGTCGTGCAGCGCGGCGCTCAGGCGCACGCGGCCTGGCAGGAGGGCTTCGATGCGTGGCAGGCTTCGCACGCCGAGGAAGCGGCCGTGCTGGAGCGTATCCAGGCACGGACCCTGCCGGCGGGCTGGGATGCGAGCCTGCCGTCGTTCGAGGCCGGTAAGGATCTTTCGACCCGTGCGGCGTCGGGGAAGGTCCTGACCGCGATCGGCCCGGTCCTGCCTGAGTTGTGGGGTGGCAGCGCTGATCTGGCGGAGTCGAACAACACGACCATCGAGGGAGCGGCGTCGTTCATTCCCGAGAGCCGTCAGACCGCGTCGTGGAAGGGCAACCCGTACGGGCGTGTGCTGCACTTCGGTATCCGCGAGCACGCCGCGGCGGCGATCGTCAACGGCATCGTGATGCACAGCAGCACCCGGGCGTTCTCGGGGACGTTTTTGATCTTCAGCGACTACCAGAAGCCCGCGGTGCGCCTGGGTGCGCTGATGGGTGTTCCGGCGATCTATGTGTGGTCCCATGACTCGATCGGGTTGGGCGAGGACGGGCCGACCCACCAGCCGGTGGAGCAGCTCGCGTCGCTGCGGACCATTCCCGGGCTCGACGTCGTCCGCCCGGGTGACGCGAACGAGGTCGCCGTGGCCTGGCGGACGATCCTGGAGAACACCCAGAACCCCGCCGGGATCGTGCTGACACGCCAGAACATCCCCGTGTATGAGCGCGGTGACGGTCCGGCGACCGGAACCACGTTCGGTTCCGCCGAGGGCGTCGCCAAGGGCGGATACGTGCTCGCCGAGGCCAGCACCGACACCCCCGACGTCATCCTCATCGGTACCGGTTCCGAGGTCCAGCTCGCCGTCGAGGCCCGCGAAACCCTCGAAGCCCAGGGCATCAGCGCCCGCGTCGTGTCGATGCCGTGCCTGGAATGGTTCAACGCCCAGGACGCCGCCTACCGCAACAGTGTCCTGCCGCGCACCGTCCGGGCCCGCGTGTCCGTCGAGGCCGGTGTCTCCCAGAGCTGGCAAGGCATCGTCGGGGACGCCGGACGCAGCGTGTCCCTGGAACACTTCGGTGCCTCCGCGGACTACAAAACCCTCTACCGCGAGTTCGGCATCACTGCCGACGCCGTCGTCCAAGCCGCCAAGGACTCCCTGGAAGCCATCACCACCGACCCCCTGGCACCCAACGGCACACCCGCCATGGCCTCCGGCCACCAAGCCACCGAAACCGGCGACCAGCAGTAGTTCCGCACCCTCCGTCAGAACCCAGCACACATTCCGCGTTGAGCGGACAAGGAGTACATCATGACAACACCCACAGCTGATCTTTCGGCCGCCGGCGTATCCATCTGGCTCGATGACCTCTCGAGGG
>NZ_JAXCIC010000023.1:0-1932 GCF_035985055.1 Arthrobacter sp. PL16 | reverse complement strand
CCATCATGCCCCGCCAGAACATCGGCTTCCTCCTCGAACCCCACGGCTTCTTCGACCAGAACCCCACCCTGGACCTACCCCGCGTATCAGCCACAACCAACCACTGCAGCTCAGACGAAGGACAAACCACCCACTAAACAGAAAGGCAACTAAAGCTAGGGCTGAAGAAGGATCAGCTTTTAATGATCAGTCCCGGTGCTGTGGCGGCAGTACCGGGGAACCAACCCGTGGTTAGGACCTGCTGCGACGGGCCGCACTAAGCTCGACCCGTTGGTCGCCTGGACCTTCGTTGGTCGCCTGGACCTTCATTCTCCGCGTTCTGTCATCCGCTTTTCGTGCCTGCCTTCGGGAAACCGTTCCTGCCACCGCAGAGCACAAGCGGTCTTCGTCGACGCCACACAGGTGCATCACGGTGGCACGACTAACCCGACCCCATTGACGTAGGAGTCTGATCATGCTTTCTGATACATCGCGCCCAGTCATCCAGGCCACTCTGCCCGTCGTGGGTGAGAACATCAAGGAGATCGCCGAGCGCTTCTACGCGCACATGTTCGCTGAACGCCCCGAACTCATGGACGGCCTCTTCAACAGGGGTAATCAGGCCGACGGGCGTCAGCAGCAGGCCCTGGCCGGTTCCTTCGCGGCCTTCGCCGGTTTCTTGGTCAATACACCGGATCAGATGCCCGATCACCTTCTCGCCCGCATCTCCCACAAACACATGTCATTGGGTCTTCGACCAGACCAGTACCAGATCGTTCACGACCATCTGATGTGGGCGATCGTCGACGTCCTCGGTGATGCTGTCACAGCAGAGGTCGCTTCGGCCTGGGATGAGGTCTACTGGCTGATGGCCAACGTTCTCATCAACCAGGAACGAATCATGTACGGGGCGCTCAACCTTGCCCCCGATACCATCTGGCAGACCTGGCGCGTCGTCGAAAAGATCCGGGAGACGGACGACGTCGTGACCTTCGTGGTCGAACGCACCGACGAACGTGACATCAAACCATCGCTTCCTGGCCAGTACGTCACCGTGAAGGTACTCATGCCCGACGGAGTTCACCAGCCGCGCCAGTACAGCCTCACCCGCGCCGACGACGGGCATCACCGCCAGTTCTCCGTCAAACGCGTCCACGGACTATCGACACCCGACGGGGAAGTGTCCAACCTGCTCCACTCGAGCGTGAACGTCGGAGACGACATGGTCCTCTCCGTTCCCTCCGGCGACGTCGTCATGAGCTACACCGACCGACCGATTGTCTTCGCCAGTGCCGGTATCGGCATCACGTTCATGGCCGGCATGCTCTCCCACCTCGTGCAATCCGGCTCGCAGCGAAAGGTGATGCTTCTCCACGCCGATAACTCCGCTGACACCTTCGCCCTCCGTGGGCAGGTTCAGGCGGATCTCGCGCAACTATCCAGCGCGTCCATGCTGACCTGGTTCGTCGAACCCTCGAAGCCCACGCAGACCGTGGAGAACGAACTGGTGGGTTTCATGGACGTCAGCACCATCGACCTTCCACCCGGCGCTGAATACTACCTGTGCGGTCCCCTGGTCTTCATGCAGGCCGTCCGCAGCGCCCTCATCGATCGCGGCATACCCGCTAAAGACATTCAGTACGAAGTATTCGGACCCGACCTTTGGCTCGCCGACTTCCAGTAACAGGACGAGTCCGACTGCACCAACAGTCCTGATTCACCGGCGACGCCTCGAGCACGGTTCCTGAATTAGCTGGCTCGTGCATCAAATCCACAGTTATCCCGAGGCAACAAGTATTGCTCCTATGTAATTAAAAGGGTTTGCAACAACAAAATCAAGGAAACAAAAGACTAGGCTACTTAGCAAAAGGGGAAACAAAAGAATCTAGGCTCCTTAGTAAACAGCACTTTGAAAGCACTTGCGCTGACCAACCCATAGGTGATTACTCGCCA
>NZ_JAXCIC010000022.1:0-1961 GCF_035985055.1 Arthrobacter sp. PL16 | reverse complement strand
ACGACGTCACATTCACCGCAGGAAACGCAAAACCGCCCGCCTTCGCACGATCAATCATCTCGGCATAAACATCAGGGCTGGCAATAGGCATACTGACTCCAATTAAAAGTTCTACTTGTGGGCTTTTCCCTGCTGGTCAGGGCAAACGCCGAATTCTGTCAGGCAAGGGGACAGACGGAAGGTCCTTCTATGGAAGGACCTTCCGTCCTTCAGGCAGCTGTCGAGAGTCCGCAACGTCGCACCGTTAGCTCTTTCGTGCGCCGCAGCCTACTCCTGGTAGGCGCTGATTCAGTTGGCGAGCTCACCGGTGGTTTCATAGGCGGCGATCTTGGTGATGCGGCGCACATGGCGGTCGGCGTTGCTGAATGGTTCCGAGAGGAAAGCCTTGACCAGTTCGGTGGCTTCCTCCACAGTGTGCTGGCGTCCGCCCACTGCTACTACGTTGGCGTCGTTGTGCTCGCGGGCCAGCTTCGCTGTATCGAGGTTCCAGGCCAGGGCGGCTCTCACACCCTTGACCTTGTTCGCGGCGATCTGCTCGCCGTTGCCCGAGCCGCCCAGCACAATCCCGAGGGCATCCACGCCGGCCACCTGGTCAGCCACCACCGCGGCGGCCGCATTGATGCAGAACACCGGATAGTCGTCCTCGGCGTCGTAGGAGGCAGGCCCGTGGTCAACCATCTCGTAGCCATCGGCTGACAGTGCGGTGATGAGGTGGGAGCTGAGCTCCATGCCGGCATGGTCGGTTGCGATATGAACGCGCATAAGTGGTCCTTCAGGCGTAGTTAGGAGGCGGTTGTATTCAGGCGGGGTGCCGTTGGGGCCAGCGCGAGTTGTCCCTTCACGCGCAGCGACTCGATGGCTTCCTCGGGCGATGCCTTTCCGTACACGGCTGATCCCGCTACGAAGACATTGGCGCCGGCTTCCGCGGCCCGCGTGATGGTTTCCTCAGTGATGCCGCCGTCGACCTGAATGGCCACGTCCACCCCGGAACCATCGACTGCCGCACGGGCACGGCGGATCTTGGGCAGCATGACGTCCAGGAATGCCTGACCGCCAAATCCGGGTTCCACCGTCATGATCAACAGCATGTCCAGCTCCGGGAGCATATCCAGGTACGGCTCCACCGGGGTGGCCGGGCGCAGAGCCATCCCCGCCTTGGCCCCCCGAGCGCGAAGTTCGCGGGCCAGTTTTATAGGGGCATCGGAGGCCTCGACATGGAATGTCACCGAACTCAGACCGGCGTCGGCGAACTGCGGGGCCCACCGGTCCACATTGGAGATCATGAGGTGGGCGTCCAACGGGATCGGGCTGACATCCTGCAACCGTTCCACCACGGGCAGACCAATCGTCAGATTCGGCACGAAATCGTTGTCCATGACATCCACGTGCACGGCGTCGGCGTTGCTGATCCGGGCCAGCTCTGACGCCAGGTTGACGAAGTCGGCCGAGAGGATGCTGGGATTGATGCAGCACTTCAAAGGTGAAGAGGGCATGGTGTTTACCTTTCGGTAGCGGTCAAAGCTTGCGGATGAGTGCTATGCGTGAGCTTGGGAGCGTGAGGAACAGCCCGTACCAGGCACGACGGTACGTGCCCAGCCGGAATTACGGCAGCTGGTCGCGGGTACAAGAGGGGGTTTCGACCTTCGGTACCGCTGAGGGGAGACTCCAGGTGGGATCCATCTCGATATCGTGCCTCAACGGACCCTTCGCTGCGATTATCCTGCTCACGGCTCGTGCTGCACAACAGCCGAGAACTCTATTCGCTTGGCTGTTGCACAGCACGAGTGACGCCGTATGGAGGTGCCTAGCTGACGAGAATTCCTCCGGTGGTGTTACGTGCGCTGGCGAGGGCAGCTTCGACGTCGGCGAGGAGTTCGGACCAGCTGGTGACGAATTTGTCGAGGCCTTCGGTTTCGAGTTTGTCGACGATTTCGTCGTAGGAGATGCCGATCGCGTCGAGC
>NZ_JAXCIC010000021.1:0-2353 GCF_035985055.1 Arthrobacter sp. PL16 | reverse complement strand
ACACCGATCGAATTCGAGATACTAGGACAAGCCGCCACTAAAGCGGCCCGAAACCAGCAACACCCAACTGGAAACTAAACCTTCAGCAGTCCCTTCCTGCCCAACGGACTGAACTTCGACGCCACCGGCCGGGCAACCTTCAACAACGGATGCGCACCCGTCGTCGTCACACCACCTACACCACCGGCACCGGGCGAACCAGCTGCAACCAAGATCGACATCTGCCACGCCACCGGTTCCGCACAAAACCCGTTCGTCGCAATCAACGTCGACCTCAACGGACTCAACGGACACGGAGACCACAGCCAAGACATCATCCCGCCCAACAGTTTCCTGCCCAACGGACTGAACTTCGACGCCACCGGCCGGGCAACCTTCAACAACGGATGCGCCCCCGTCGTCGTCACACCACCTACACCACCGGGACCGGGCGAACCAGCACAACCAGGCCAGCCGGGCCAACCGACCCAGCCAGCACAGCCGGGCCAACCGGCCCAGCCAATCCAGCCGGGCCAACCGGCCCAGCCAGCACAGCCGGGCCAACCGGCCCAGCCAGCACAGCCGGCCCAGCAGGGCGGAAATGTTGGTGCGGTTGATAATCAGGGATTCAATGTCCAAACAGCTGCCGGCGGGGTTGATTCTTCTGAAGATACTCCTGTGTTGCTGGGCGGTTTTGTGATTTCTCTGCTTATCGCTGGCCTCTGGGCAGCGCGGAGAAACCTGATCAGCTCGTAGGTTTCACGTCCATTACAGACTGCATTGTAGGAAGGCGTCACAGTATGGAATGTGGCGCCTTCCCACTCTCACTTCGTTTCAGAACGGCAGAGCATGAGTAAGCACAGCAGTCCGGACTCCAACCAGCCCTCTCCTGCATCCAGAAAACACCGGTATTCCACCCTGTCGATACTCGCCGTGCTGGTTCTCTCGCTGCTCCTGACTTCTCTATGGCTCTCCCTTCAATCTTCATCGGGCATCGAACCAGCCAGCCAACCAGCAATCAATGCCGGCCCGACCATTGCCGAACAACCAAATGAATCTCTCAACCCGGATGGCTTCCCCGAGCCACCCATCACGACCGAAAAATCCGTACAGTCAGAACCTCCTGCCGGTGAATCATCTCTATCTGCCGCCGATCCGGTACAGGTACCAGTTCCTGAACCGGGTGCAGTAGAGGAAAACGTTGCTTCTCTCAGCTCGCCGCCTGCTACCGACGTCGTTCAGATTCCGGTTGCTTCTGCGCCGCAACGGATCACGTACACCTCGGCGGGCATTGACGTCGCCGTATATCGACTGGGGATTGACCAAACCGCCCAGGAAAGCCAAACCATTGTTCCGCCTTTCACCCTCGATGGGTACTGGCTTTCCCCCTTCGGCGTCCCAGGCAGCGGATCAGAAAATACGACGTACATAGTCGGGCACAGTTGGGAGGACCAGGATGCACCTTTCAATCGGCTGAGCAGCAGCGCCGAACCTGGAGATACTTTCACGGTGACCACAGGCACCGGGGTACTGACCTACCGAGTTGATTCGGTTACCACTTATCTCAAATCAACCCTCAAGAACAGCGACATCTGGGGTGTGGACCCCAATCGAGTAGTCCTCATCAGCTGCTACACCGAGGACCCCTGGGGCAAGAACGTCGTCGTCACCGCCTCACCCGCGAACTAAGACAAACCCGTCAGGTGCACCGGCGCAGGATCCGCGTAGGGGCGACATAGCCTCCCGCCCTGCCGCCTCTGTCCTGTTAGTCGCTGTCAGTCGCGGCGTCGCTGGCGGTCGTTGTTGAACTACTTGCTCAGGTGTTTGTTCAGGAGTTCGTTGGGGCGGCAGGTGGTCCTGGTAGGGGGCGCGTGGCAGGGCCGGGATCTCGTCGATGAGTTCGTTGACCGCATGGGCGATGAGGTCACGTTCGGCCGGTGGCAGGACGATCATCCCGCTGAGGTACGCGTCTACTTCGTACTCATCGACGTCCCCGGCCAGACTGAAGTAGCGCAGCCACACCTCCTGCAGTGTGAAGGGTGAGGCACGTATCGCTGCAGCGGTGCCCTGCCGCTGATCGTTCTCTTCTGGCCCTTCCATTAGGGGGCCTGGCTGGTGTCGATGCCGTTCTTGCGCTCTGCGATGGTGGCGGTGAGGTCGCTGACCGGGGTGTGAGTTTCGCTTGAGACGGCAGTGATACGGGCGAGGGCTTCGTCGCGGCTCAGGTTGTGGCGTTCCATGAGGATGCCACGGGCAATACCGACCGTGTCCCGGGTCCCTAAGAATTGCCTGACTTGATCACTGATGCGTTGAGGGGTGTCACTGGCCTGCACATGCCCAAGCAAAGCGGCTGCCGATTTCGCCAGATTGATCA
>NZ_JAXCIC010000020.1:0-3441 GCF_035985055.1 Arthrobacter sp. PL16 | reverse complement strand
AACAACATCAACTTCATCAAAGGGGGATTGTCACCCACACCGGGGCAACTCCATAACTATACGACCACCCCACCCCCACCACCAAATCAACCCACGTAGGGCTGATTGATGTGGTCCAGTGTGATGGTTCGTCCAGTGAGCCGCTCCGCTTCGCAGGATCTTGCTGCCTGATCCGGACTACTGACTACAGGTCTACGCAGCAGTGCCGGGACCTTCCCTCTCGGATGAAGTCCCGGCACTGTGGCGTCGGTCTGCTAGCCGTGCCCTACTGCCTGAAGGTGAGCACCAGCGTGGGTGCGAGTGTGCTGCCGGCTTCCTTGGAGTTGAGGTCCAAGCCGTCGCTGCTGCTCGAGTCGATACCCAGAGAGAGCTGCTGCCCGAGCTCACCGGTCAGGCCACCGACGGTCAGCGGAACGTTGTAGGTGGTGTTGGTCGCGGTGGGACCGAACGTGCCGGTGCTCGTCCCGAGCGCCGGACGGTTGTTGAAGGTGATCCCAGTTTCAGTCCAGGTGTCAACAGCGACGAGCTTCACGTTTTGACTGCCTGTTGAGCCGCTGCCAGCGCTACGCAACTGCAACGTCGCACTTTCCAGCGTCCTACCCGCATAGGCCGACAGGTCGAACTTCAGGTACGCAACTTCGACCGGGCTATTGTCGACACCCATCATGGCGCTGGTGCCGAAGTTCGTCGTTGGCACCCCGCCGGTGACATAGCTGTCGGCGGTAGCGGGGATGTTGACGGTCTGCGACGCGCCGCCGGCGGCGGCGGTGGTGAAGGTCCACGTCATGTCCGCCGCCAACGCGTTACCGGCAGGATCCTTCACCCCACTGGCGCCACCCTTGATCGTCGCCGTATACGTGGTATTTGCTGCCAAGTCCGAAGCCGGGTTCAGCGTCGCAACATTGCCGCTGTATGTCACAGCGGCCGGTACAGACGTCGTCCCAGGCCCCGTCAAGGTAAATGTGGACGAGGTAATCGTCGTCGCATTCATCGCCTCCGAAAATGTTCCCGTCACATTCGCCGACGCCACCACACCAACCGCGCCAGTAGTCGGCGACGTTGCCGTCACCGTCGGAGCCGTCGTATCACCAGCCGCGGGGGCCGTGGTGGTGAAGGTCCACGTCATGTCCGCCGCCAACGCGTTACCGGCAGGATCCTTCACCCCACTGGCGCCACCCTTGATCGTCGCCGTATACGTGGTATTTGCTGCCAAGTCCGAAGCCGGGTTCAGCGTCGCAACATTGCCGCCGTATGTCACAGCGGCCGGTACAGACGTCGTCGACCCTGGAGCCGTCAACGTAAACGTGGCCGACGTGACCGTCGTCGGGTTCATCGCCTCCGAGAATGTTCCCGTCACATTCACCGACGCCGCCACACCAACCGCGCCAGTAGTCGGCGACGTTGCCGTCACCGTCGGAGCCGTCGTATCACCGGCCGCGGGAGCCGTGGGATCGTAGTAGTGCCAGTACCGGCTTGTGGCGTTCACATCGGCAAGCACCAGCAGACCGCTGTTGGCCGTGCCACTCGCCGCACTGTTGAGGTTCTGTTTTGTCGACGACACGTTGTGCACATACTGGTCGGCGTCCACGATGCGATCCGTCTTCGTGGTGGTGAAGCGGATGTCGCTGAGCGGCGTGGACTTCTCGTAGATCGCACCCCCCGAACTGGTGCAGACACCAGCGTTCGTCGTGCCACTGGGCTTCGGATAAGTGGCGAAGGTACGTAGCCTTTGCGTGCTCTCATCGATCATCACAATCACCCGGTTCGGGCACTCCGCCACCGTCGCGATCGTGTGCGCCGTCCACGTCGTGCCGCTCAATTTCAACAGCTGGATCAGCGGCTGGGACGAGGACGTGAACGATGTCTTGATGGCGGCGAAAACCAGACCATTCGAGGCGGAGTCCAACCACTTCAGATTCATATGGTCATCACCGCTGCGCGCCCCTGATACCGCCGCCACCGGAGTGGTCCAGGCGGTATTCGACGCTCCATCGACGTGGTAGCTCCAGTACATCCCGTCGGTGGCATCACCGACCTGCCGGCTCCACATCACACCCATCTTGTTCCCGTCGAAGGCAATAACCGCCGACGTGTCGTCCACGGACACATTGCTCAACGACGCGGGGTGCGCGAACGGCGTCCCCCACGTCCTGCCGTCCGTACCAGTGGAGTTCAGATAGATTCGGTTCCCCTGCTGCCAGGTCGCCCATACCCTACCGGTCGAGTCCTTATCGATGGTCAGCGCCTCGACGCGCTGGTTATTGATCTGGGTAGAACTGAGCAGCGTGTAGGCCTTCGTACTCGCATTGTAGCTGTACCGCCGCATCGTCGTCGGGAAGTTCGGCTCAGCCGGCAAGCCGTCATTGACGAACCGATAACTGGCCACGTTCAACGTCGTTCCATCCCAGAGCACGTCATGATGAGTACTCGCCCGCGTCTCAGTCGCCACACCGGTATCGACCCACGAACTTGTAGCAGCATTGAACCGAAAAATGTGGAAGTCCGAGCTGGCGGTGTCCCACAGGTTCCCCCACCAGATTCCATCGTTGAACCACAGCGAACTGGTCGCCCGCTTCGTACCAGTCGGCGTTCCCGTTCCCGTATGCGACGGACCCTCCACTCCGACATCTCCCGGAGCGGCCGTCGCCGGAACCGGCATCACCAGGGCGCCCAGCGCGAGCACCAGCGCTGTCAGCAGCGCGCCGAGCCAAGAGGCCCTGCGACCTCTACTACGCCCGCCCGAGTGAGGAGATTTGAAGTGCAGCATAGTTGCTCCCTGAAGTCGATGTGAATGCCGATTCCTCCCCAGGTTCGTCCAGTCTCTTTGGTCGAAGCAGCAGAAGCAACCCTTACGGGTAATGAACCTCAACCAGACCGTTTCGGTGCATTTCGCCGACACCCCCGCTTCTTCTCCCCGATATGCCTTACACCAACTTCTTACGCGAAAAAGAGGGTATGCCGTCGATGACCTTGAGGCATCGTCAAGGACGGGCCGCACCGAATATGCCAGAGTCAGCACCTCCAACCTGAACGCAGATCCGCATCATGCAGCCTTCTTTGTCGGAATTCGAGACGGGTTATTACGAATCACCATATGAGTAGGGCAAGGGCCACCCCGGTTATAACTGAAGAAGATGCTGCATTGTCTTCGGGCTGGCGAGCACGGGGAGGTATGGAGGCTGGACGGGCAACTTGCGGCATGTTATCGGATCTTAACGCGGATCTGAAACATTGGGCTACTGCCCTCCGCAAGGATGTACGAGGAATCACTATCAGTAAGGAAGGGGCAGAAGGGCGGGGCCACACACACCGTGATAGCTGTATTCGCCGCGCTCGAACGTTACCAGCGGGCTGGGACCGGTGGGCGGGTTCGATGGCCGCAGATGCGAAGTCGGCTGGAGCCGGCATCCGGGAGCCCGAGGTGGCAGTAGCTGCGCTGGA
>NZ_JAXCIC010000019.1:0-5024 GCF_035985055.1 Arthrobacter sp. PL16 | reverse complement strand
CATGAGGGCCAGTTGAAAGACAACCGTAGAACCACCCCAACCCCACTACCAGACCCCACCGCAAGACCCCCCAACCACACCGCTCACCCCCCTCATTGTGCCGCTCGTCACACAAAACCCCCACACACCACCCCACACAGCACCGCACCCCACACCCCCAACACCCCACCCCGCACCCACCCCCAACACCCACCCCGCGGCATACACCACCACCCTCTGCTGCCCGAAAGGGTGGTCGAAACCATCCCGAAACAGCGTTTTCACTACCCGGACTCGGCGGGACGATGAGCATTGAGCCCACCTTCGAGCAGCGGACGCCAACGACGATCCGGTGGAACCTGCCTCCGAAGCAACGAACCACGTGGCAGCAACGCCCGGTGTCGAGGAAATTGCGAACACGACGGCAGTACTCATCCATGAGCAGCTGATGTCAGTGTCCGCATCGCTGGAGTGGGTGCCCAGATGCTCGTCAACAGACCGACCCTCCTTAGGAGAGCAATCGATGCTACAGACACCAGACCCCTATCTCGATACGTGGATGGGCCGCGAAGCTCTCGCCGAGACCATGATCCCGGTGATCGGCCGGCTGTACCGCGAGAACAACGTGGTTGTGAGCATTCATGGTCGGAGTCTGACCAACAAATCCACCATGCATATCCTCAAGGCGCACCGATTCGCGCGCCGGATCAGTGGGGATGAATTGGCCTTGGAGGAGACTGCCCCGCTACTGAACATCCTGGCGAAGCTCGACCTCGGCTCGGCCGCGCTAGATATCGCGCGCCTGCACCAGAAGTTCAGGGACGAGGGCAACGAAGCCGACCTGGAGGAGTTCCTTCGTGCCGAGCTCGCCGGCATACTAGGGAGGCGCGGCGATGGCGACGGTACCGGCACCGATGTCGTGCTCTACGGCTTCGGTCGGATCGGGAGACTGCTGGCCCGTCTCCTGATCGAGAAGGCCAGTGGTGGTAATGGACTACGCTTGCGCGCCGTCGTCGTTCGCCGAGGATCCGACAACGACCTCGCCAAACGGGCAAGTCTCTTGCGGCGCGATTCGATCCATGGCCCCTTCGACGGCACTATCCGAATCGATGACCATGCCAACACCATCACGGCCAACGGCGTGCAGATCCAGATCATCTACTCGGATGACCCCGCCGCCATCGACTACACCGCATACGGCATCAACAACGCCCTGGTGGTCGATAACACCGGCCGCTGGCGCGACGCCGAGGGTCTGTCCCAACATCTGAGAAGCAGAGGTGTCGCTCGGGTGCTCCTGACCGCACCAGGCGAAGGTGATCTGAAGAACATCGTCCACGGCATCAACCACCGCACGATCGAGGACACGGATCGGATCATCTCCGCTGCGTCCTGCACGACGAACGCCATCACCCCGGTCCTGAAGGCCATTCACGAGAGGTTCGGCGTGGTACACGGCCATGTGGAAACCATCCACTCCTTTACGAATGACCAGAACCTGATCGACAACTTCCACAAGGGTGATCGTCGTGGGCGGTCCGCTCCGCTGAACATGGTGATCACCGAAACAGGTGCAGCCGAAGCAGCCGCGAAAGCTCTGCCCGAACTACTGGGCAAGCTCACCGGTAGCTCCATCCGAGTGCCCACTCCGGACGTATCCCTGGCCATCCTGCATCTCGGCCTGGAGAACGCGACAACCAAGGACGCAGTCAACAATTTTCTTCGAGAAATGTCGCTGCACTCCGGCCTGCGCAAGCAGATCGACTACATCGACTCGCCCGAAGTGGTTTCCTCGGATTTCGTCGGTTCCCGTCGTACCGGCATCGTGGACGGCCTTGCTACCGTTTCCACGGACCGCAATCTTGTTCTCTACGTCTGGTACGACAACGAGTTCGGCTACAGCTGCCAGGTGGTGCGGGTCATGGAGCAGATGGCCGGCGTCCACCGGCCGTCCCTCCCAGCTACAGACATCGTCGAGGAGGCAATGTCGGTACTCGCAACGTGGACGCCCGCCTAGCCTCCGTCCTGCTACACCGTCCGTGTCGTTACTGCGGAAATCGCAATGACGCGGGAGATCTCGGCACTCGAAACGCATTTCTTCTCCCATGACGCCACCTTGTCCCTGCAATTCCCTCCCATGATCTGAGTACATACATGAAAATCGGAATCCTTACCAGCGGCGGTGATTGCCCCGGACTGAACGCTGTCGTCCGCGGTGCGGTATTGAAGGGCATTACTGTGCACGGACACGAATTCGTGGGTTTCCGAGACGGCTGGCGTGGTGTGGTGCAGGGTGAGGCCATCGACATCTCCCGCGCCATGGTTCGGGGTATCGCCAAGCAGGGCGGCACGATCCTCGGCACCTCCCGCACCAATCCCTTCGACAACGGCGGCGGTCCTGAAGTCATCGAAGCTCACCTGGTCCGGTTGGGTATCGATGCGATCATTGCCATCGGCGGTGAGGGAACCCTGGCTGCAGCGAATCGTCTCACCGACGTCGGATTGAAGATTGTGGGCGTACCGAAGACGGTGGACAACGACCTCGATGCGACGGATTACACCTTCGGTTTCGATACCGCTGTGCAGATCGCCACGGAGGCGATCGACCGGCTGCGCACTACCGGCGAATCACACCACCGGTGCATGGTCGTCGAGGTGATGGGCCGTCACGTCGGCTGGATCGCCCTGCATGCCGGCATGGCGGCGGGCGCCCACGCCATCCTCATCCCGGAACAGAAAGTCAGCGTTGAGCAGATAGCCCAGTGGGTCACCCAGGCCAACGCCCGCGGCCGTGCGCCGCTGGTAGTAGTTGCAGAAGGGTTTGTTCCAGAGCACCTGGAATCACCACACTCTCCGCGGGGGCTGGATACTTTCGGCCGCCCAAGGCTCGGCGGAATCGCGGACAAACTGGCGCAGGAGCTCGAGACCCGGACCACCATCGAAACCCGTGCAACCACCTTGGGCTACATCCAACGCGGCGGTGTGCCCTCCGCCTTCGACCGTGTCCTTGCCACTCGGCTCGGCATGGCCGCTATTGACGCCGTCGTCGAGGACTCCTGGGGCACCATGGTCGCCCTGAAAGGCACTGAGATTCTACGAGTGAGCTTCGAGGAGGCGTTGGGTCAGCTGAAATCCGTTCCGCAAGAGCGCTACGACGAAGCCGCGGTCCTGTTCGGCTAGATGAAGCCGCGGTCCTGTTCGGCTAGATGAAGCCGCGGTCCTGTTCGGCTAGATGAAGCCGCGGTCCTGTTCGGCTAGATGAAGCCGCGGTCCTGTTCGGCTAGATCGCGTCATAGAAGGACGCGCATTACCGCCTCGGAGGCCGAATCCGCTGCCACGTCGTGCCCGGAGATCCCCCACCGTAAGTCAGCCAAGTCATCGAACCACTGATTCAGGGCTCCATGCCAGTCCGGTGCAACCGGTCGTCATTCCGTCAGCGAAGCCCGTTGCTATGCGCCAGGGCGATGGCCTCTGTGCGTGAGCCTACGTCGAGCTTCTTGAACAGGTTCCGCACATGGAACTTGACGGTGTTCTCGCTGATACCCAGTAGTGAGGCGATCGTGCGGTTGCGTTCTCCGGAGACGAGGTGCTGAAGCACTTCGAGTTCTCGCGCTGCGAGGTTCCACTCAGCGACATCCCCTGCCGGACGCGCCGGTAGGTCCAGCGGGAGCGTGACGAAGACGTCTGCACCCCAACCAGGCATGACATCGATCTGCAGGTGTCCGGTGAGCGCCTGTACCCGGCGATCCAAGCGGCTAATATTGGGCGAGTCGGCTGCAAGTGCACCGCCGCCGTCGTCGCGTACGTTGATCAGAAGGTTTTCGCCATCGCAGTCCCAATGGATTCGTACTCGGCTGACGTCGGGCTGCTCCACCATGGCCAGCACAAGTCCTCGGACGATGGCCCGCGCCGCGTGGGCGACTTCGCCGGGAAGGGCCCTTCCGTTGAGCGGCGGTTCGACGAACTCGACCTTGATTCCGCTGAAGCGCGTCAGCGGTCGCAGGTCCTCCCGCAGGCGCTCGAAAGTTGTCGCGACGGGCTGCTCTATGAGGTCCGTCGTACGGTCGCTGAGAGTGCGGATCCCGATCAGGGCTTTGGCTGTGAGGTCGGTGACGGTGGAGCGGGCTGCCGCATCGTCCAGGGAGGATGATCGCAAAGCAGCCAGGAGTGTCTCCAGGGTCGTGGAGTGTAGATCGGTCAGTTCCGCCGTCACGCGGACTCGTTCAGCTGAGGCTGCCCGTGATTCCAGCAGGAAGGACGGCGGCGCGTCAGCTACTTTCTCATGGATCCGTTGGGCGGCAATGCGCCACAGATAGGACACCACGTCCATTCCCATTTCGCGCTTCGGATCGACGGAGCGAGGATCCGTGAGGACGAGAAGGGCGCGGCTGGAGGTGTGAATCAGGGCAAGTACGGGGCGAGGTCGACCGGCGAGCTCGGCTTCGCCGAAGAAAGATTCCTCGTCCGAAAGGGCTGAGCGGAGTGCATCGAGTTCGGCAATCGAGACTCGGGAGATGATTTCCTCCTCACCCGCCTTCTTTCGGGGGCGCCCAGTGCACTCCTCGGTGAAGATGACCAATGCGCTGGTTGCGAGGTAGGGAGATATCGCCTCACGCAGTCGCTCCGCGATGTCGGTGAGGGGAGCATCGGCCAGAGCCGCTACGGCCTGCAGGAACGGCCACGGCAGGTCTGGGGTGTGACCGAATACTTCCGTCAGGGGATGGTCGGTTGCGGCACTCATCGTGTCAGTGTATCTGAGTAGACGTAACTTCCAACCCTTAAGGGTAGGCAGAACCGTCAGAAAACAGTGTTACCCCTACCCGTTTGATTCACCATCATGGATACCAGCCACAAAGCATCCGTACGGCCGCTAGAGGCCCGATGACCGAAATCAAAGGAGATAAATCGTGAATCCGACAGCACATGCGACGCTCACCGAGGAACCAACACTGACCTGGACCGAGCTTGATCAGAGGGCGGTTGATACGGTTCGTGTTCTGGCCGCGGATGCGGTGGAGAAGGTGGGGAATGGGCATCCGGGGACG
>NZ_JAXCIC010000018.1:0-5682 GCF_035985055.1 Arthrobacter sp. PL16 | reverse complement strand
CCTGTTGTTTGAGAACTCAATAGTGTGCCAAGTTTGTTGATACCGATTGTTTTTTGATTGGTTGAATTTGCTGGTTGCTGCGCATTCCGTGTGTGGTGGCTGGTTTTTTTGGCTGGTTTCGAATTTTGTGCAGCAGTGTTTCCCGTTTTCCCGGGTTTCGTTGTTGTGTCTGTATATACATTTACGGAGAGTTTGATCCTGGCTCAGGATGAACGCTGGCGGCGTGCTTAACACATGCAAGTCGAACGATGAACCTCACTTGTGGGGGGATTAGTGGCGAACGGGTGAGTAACACGTGAGTAACCTGCCCTTGACTCTGGGATAAGCCTGGGAAACCGGGTCTAATACTGGATACGACCTTCTGGCGCATGCCATGTTGGTGGAAAGCTTTTGTGGTTTTGGATGGACTCGCGGCCTATCAGCTTGTTGGTGGGGTAATGGCCTACCAAGGCGACGACGGGTAGCCGGCCTGAGAGGGTGACCGGCCACACTGGGACTGAGACACGGCCCAGACTCCTACGGGAGGCAGCAGTGGGGAATATTGCACAATGGGCGCAAGCCTGATGCAGCGACGCCGCGTGAGGGATGAAGGCCTTCGGGTTGTAAACCTCTTTCAGTAGGGAAGAAGCTGGCCTTTTGGGTTGGTGACGGTACCTGCAGAAGAAGCGCCGGCTAACTACGTGCCAGCAGCCGCGGTAATACGTAGGGCGCAAGCGTTATCCGGAATTATTGGGCGTAAAGAGCTCGTAGGCGGTTTGTCGCGTCTGCCGTGAAAGTCCGGGGCTTAACTCCGGATCTGCGGTGGGTACGGGCAGACTAGAGTGCAGTAGGGGAGACTGGAATTCCTGGTGTAGCGGTGAAATGCGCAGATATCAGGAGGAACACCGATGGCGAAGGCAGGTCTCTGGGCTGTAACTGACGCTGAGGAGCGAAAGCATGGGGAGCGAACAGGATTAGATACCCTGGTAGTCCATGCCGTAAACGTTGGGCACTAGGTGTGGGGGACATTCCACGTTTTCCGCGCCGTAGCTAACGCATTAAGTGCCCCGCCTGGGGAGTACGGCCGCAAGGCTAAAACTCAAAGGAATTGACGGGGGCCCGCACAAGCGGCGGAGCATGCGGATTAATTCGATGCAACGCGAAGAACCTTACCAAGGCTTGACATGAACCGGAATGATGCAGAGATGTGTCAGCCACTTGTGGCCGGTTTACAGGTGGTGCATGGTTGTCGTCAGCTCGTGTCGTGAGATGTTGGGTTAAGTCCCGCAACGAGCGCAACCCTCGTTCCATGTTGCCAGCGGGTTATGCCGGGGACTCATGGGAGACTGCCGGGGTCAACTCGGAGGAAGGTGGGGACGACGTCAAATCATCATGCCCCTTATGTCTTGGGCTTCACGCATGCTACAATGGCCGGTACAAAGGGTTGCGATACTGTGAGGTGGAGCTAATCCCAAAAAGCCGGTCTCAGTTCGGATTGAGGTCTGCAACTCGACCTCATGAAGTTGGAGTCGCTAGTAATCGCAGATCAGCAACGCTGCGGTGAATACGTTCCCGGGCCTTGTACACACCGCCCGTCAAGTCACGAAAGTTGGTAACACCCGAAGCCGGTGGCCTAACCCCTTGTGGGAGGGAGCCGTCGAAGGTGGGACCGGCGATTGGGACTAAGTCGTAACAAGGTAGCCGTACCGGAAGGTGCGGCTGGATCACCTCCTTTCTAAGGAGCGCCTCAGGTTCATTCACTCATCCCAAGTGGTGGGTGTGTGGCTTGCAGGAGTTAGCCCACAGCGCGGGCGTTTGTTCCGCGGTGGGTGCTCATGGGTGGAATATTGATGAATAGGTCCCTGGTGGCCGCTGGTGGTCTGTGAGTACGTCTCGCTCTTTTCGCTTCTGTTCTTCCTTCGGGTGGGCGGAGGTGGTGGGGTGGTTCTGGAAAGCGGGGTGTTGGTGGTTGGTTGGGTATCGTTTGGCACACTGTTGGGTCCTGAGATAACAGGGCTCCTATTTCTCGTTGGTGCTTGTCTTCTTGTGTCCTGGTGCTTCCCTTTTGGGGAGGTGGTGGGGTGTGGGGGTTCGGGTGTTGGTGGGGGGTGGGGGTTTGGTTGTTTCTGGTTTTCCTGCGCATGCTGCGCATCATGGTGGCTGTCGCTGTCTTGGGGAGGGTTTGTTCTCTTCGAAGGTGGTGGGGGTTGTGGTGTGTGGGTGTGTTGGGGTTGTTGGTTGAGAACTGCATAGTGGACGCGAGCATCTTTAAAAATAAAGAAGCAATTTCTATGAATAATCTGGTTCCGGACGTTTGTTCGGGCCTGGTTTTCTCGATATGTTTTTTGATCTTAAGTGGTCAAGTTTTTAAGGGCACACGGTGGATGCCTTGGCATCAGGAGCCGAAGAAGGACGTGGGAATCTGCGATAAGCCTGGGGGAGTTGATAACCGAACTTTGATCCCAGGATGTCCGAATGGGGAAACCCCGCCCGGCGCGCGAGTGACCGGGTGACCCGTATCTGAACACATAGGGTACGTGGAGGGAACGTGGGGAAGTGAAACATCTCAGTACCCACAGGAAGAGAAAACAATAGTGATTCCGTTAGTAGTGGCGAGCGAACGCGGAACAGGCTAAACCAGTGGTGTGTGATAGCCGGCGGGCGTTGCATCACTGGGGTTGTGGGACTTTCCGTTCCAGTTCTGCCGGACTGGTGAAATGAGTGCGTGCGTATAGGTGAACGGGTTTGAAAGCCCGGCCGGAGAGGGTGTTAGTCCCGTAACCGTAATGCGTGACGCCGTTTGGAGAGGATCCCAAGTAGCACGGGGCCCGAGAAATCCCGTGCGAATCTGCCAGGACCACCTGGTAAGCCTAAATACTCCCTGATGACCGATAGCGGACCAGTACCGTGAGGGAAAGGTGAAAAGTACCCCGGGAGGGGAGTGAAATAGTACCTGAAACCGTGTGCCTACAAACCGTCGGAGCAGCCGAGGCCTTGTGCTGGTAGTTGTGACGGCGTGCCTTTTGAAGAATGAGCCTGCGAGTTAGTGTTACGTCGCGAGGTTAACCCGTGTGGGGAAGCCGTAGCGAAAGCGAGTCTGAATAGGGCGGACAAAGTGGCGTGATCTAGACCCGAAGCGAAGTGATCTACCCATGGCCAGGTTGAAGCGACGGTAAGACGTCGTGGAGGACCGAACCCACTTCAGTTGAAAATGGAGGGGATGAGCTGTGGGTAGGGGTGAAAGGCCAATCAAACTTCGTGATAGCTGGTTCTCCCCGAAATGCATTTAGGTGCAGCGTTGCGTGTTTCTTATCGGAGGTAGAGCTACTGGATGGCTAATGGGCCCTACAAGGTTACTGACGTCAGCCAAACTCCGAATGCCGGTAAGTGAGAGCGCAGCAGTGAGACTGTGGGGGATAAGCTTCATAGTCGAGAGGGAAACAGCCCAGACCACCAACTAAGGCCCCTAAGCGTGTGCTAAGTGGGAAAGGATGTGGAGTTGCCCAGACAACCAGGAGGTTGGCTTAGAAGCAGCCACCCTTGAAAGAGTGCGTAATAGCTCACTGGTCAAGTGATTCCGCGCCGACAATGTAGCGGGGCTCAAGTACACCGCCGAAGTTGTGGCATTCACATATATCCCAAGCCGGAGACGTGTTCTCCTGAGTTCAAGGGTGTGGATGGGTAGGGGAGCGTCGTGTGGGCAGTGAAGTCGCGGTGTAAACCAGCGGTGGAGCCTACACGAGTGAGAATGCAGGCATGAGTAGCGAAAGACGGGTGAGAAACCCGTCCGCCGAATGATCAAGGGTTCCAGGGTCAAGCTAATCTGCCCTGGGTAAGTCGGGACCTAAGGCGAGGCCGACAGGCGTAGTCGATGGACAACGGGTTGATATTCCCGTACCGGCGAAAAACCGCCAATACTGATCGAGGGACACTAACCGCCAGAAGCATGACCGCCCACCCTTGTGGTGACGTGGTTTTTTGTGGATCGTGGGACCTGATCTCGGGAGGTAAGCGTATTAACAGGTGTGACGCAGGAAGGTAGCCAAGCCGGGCGATGGTTGTCCCGGTCTAAGGATGTAGGGCAGAACGTAGGCAAATCCGCGTTCTTGTGTTCGATCACGAGTCTGAGATCTGATGGGACCCCCGTATGGGGGAATTTGGTGATCCTATGCTGCCGAGAAAAGCATCGGCGCGAGGTTTTAGCCGCCCGTACCCCAAACCGACACAGGTGATCAGGTAGAGAATACTAAGGCGATCGAGAGAATTATGGTTAAGGAACTCGGCAAAATGCCCCCGTAACTTCGGGAGAAGGGGGGCCCTAACTGTGATGGTGACTAGCTCACCGGAGCGGATCAGGGCCGCAGAGACCAGGGGGAAGCGACTGTTTACTAAAAACACAGGTCCGTGCGAAGTCGCAAGACGATGTATACGGACTGACTCCTGCCCGGTGCTGGAAGGTTAAGAGGACCGGTTAGTTTCACGCTTCGCGTGGGACGAAGCTGGGAATTCAAGCCCCAGTAAACGGCGGTGGTAACTATAACCATCCTAAGGTAGCGAAATTCCTTGTCGGGTAAGTTCCGACCTGCACGAATGGAGTAACGACTTCCCCGCTGTCTCAACCATAAACTCGGCGAAATTGCAGTACGAGTAAAGATGCTCGTTACGCGCAGCAGGACGGAAAGACCCCGAGACCTTCACTATAGTTTGGTATTGGTGTTCGGTGTGGCTTGTGTAGGATAGGTGGGAGACTGTGAAGCGTGGACGCTAGTTCATGTGGAGTCATCGTTGAAATACCACTCTGGTCACTCTGGATATCTAACTTCGGCCCGTAATCCGGGTCAGGGACAGTGCCTGATGGGTAGTTTAACTGGGGCGGTTGCCTCCTAAAAAGTAACGGAGGCGCCCAAAGGTTCCCTCAGCCTGGTCAGCAATCAGGTGGCGAGTGTAAGTGCACAAGGGAGCTTGACTGTGAGAGAGACATCTCAAGCAGGGACGAAAGTCGGGACTAGTGATCCGGCGGCACATTGTGGAATGGCCGTCGCTCAACGGATAAAAGGTACCTCGGGGATAACAGGCTGATCTTGCCCAAGAGTCCATATCGACGGCATGGTTTGGCACCTCGATGTCGGCTCGTCGCATCCTGGGGCTGGAGTAGGTCCCAAGGGTTGGGCTGTTCGCCCATTAAAGCGGTACGCGAGCTGGGTTTAGAACGTCGTGAGACAGTTCGGTCCCTATCCGCTGCGCGCGCAGGAAATTTGAGAAGGGCTGTCCTTAGTACGAGAGGACCGGGACGGACGAACCTCTGGTGTGTCAGTTGTACTGCCAAGTGCACCGCTGATTAGCTACGTTCGGATGGGATAACCGCTGAAAGCATCTAAGCGGGAAGCCTGCTTCAAGATGAGATTTCCATACACCTAGAGTGTGAGAGGCCCCCAGCCAGACCACTGGGTTGATAGGCCGGATGTGGAAGCAGGGACTAAAGACCTGTGAAGCTGACCGGTACTAATAAGCCGATAACTTACACCACACACCCACCCCCACCACGGACCAGGCCACAAACCCGAACCACGGTGAACCAGGGAGGGTGAAGATCAAAGCATGCTACGCGTCCACTATGCGGTTCCCAACCAACAACAGGAACCACCCGTAACCACAGGCACAACCCTCACAAGGGCACAGCCCCCACCAGGGCACAGCCCCCAC
>NZ_JAXCIC010000017.1:0-6846 GCF_035985055.1 Arthrobacter sp. PL16 | reverse complement strand
GTGCCTCGGCCGAGGCCGGTCTCGCGGCGCGTATCGTCGAGGCTGCGGTGTCCCTGGGCTCTGCCGGGCAGAAGCTCTGATCCCGGTGGCTGAGGCATTCCGCAGGAACCTGATGGGCCCCGAGCCCACCCTCCTACCGGAGGAATCCGACGTCGTCGCACGCCTCACAGCACACCACGCGCGGACCAGCAATGCCAGCGAGAGTGGTAGTCGATGACCGCACGGTTGATTGATGGTTTCGATGGCCTGCTCGCAGATCTCGACGGCGTGGTGTACGTGGGACCGCGGGTGATCGACGGGGCGACCGAAGCCCTCGAACGGCTCGCGGAGGAGGGCAAGAGCCTGGCGTACGTCACGAACAACGCGTCCCGCTCCTCCGAGCAGGTCGCTTCCCATCTGCGGGAGCTGGGGGCACCTGCCATTGCTGCGCAGGTCTTCGGATCCGCGCTGGCCGGTGCAGAGTTGCTCGCCGGGAATGTTGCCCCGGGCGCATCGGTGCTGGTCGTCGGGAGTCAGACCCTCGCGGACGCCGTCAGGGCGCAGGGACTGATCGTCGTACCGTCCGCGGCCGATCGGCCGGACGCCGTCATCCAGGGGTTCTCCCCCACGCTTACGTGGAAGGACCTGGCCGAGGCCTCCTACGCGGTCGCCGCGGGTGCCGTCTGGGTAGCGACGAACACGGATATGTCGCTTCCCCAGGAACAGGGGTTCGCTCCCGGCAACGGAACAATGGTGGCTGCAGTTGCAGCGGCGACCGGCAAGTCGCCCATGGTGGCCGGGAAACCCGAAGCAGCCCTGTTCGAGACCGCGGCACGCCACTCCGGCGTCGAGCGGGCTCTCGTCATCGGGGACCGGCTGGACACCGACATCCTGGGCGGAAATCGCGCCGGCATGGCAACAGTCCTCGTCCTCACAGGCGTGGACACGGTCCAAACAGCCCTGGCTGCGTGCGTGAGCGAGCGTCCGGACTACCTGATCCGCTCCATGAGCGAGCTCTACGAGGAGTACCCAACGATCACGACCGACGACGGCAACTACATCTGTGGCACCGCGGTAGCCAGAGTGTCGGGATCAACGGTAAGTATCAACGGTCACCAAGACGACCTCGACAGCTGGCGCGCTGCCTGCGCCGCCTGGTGGGCCGCCCACCCCGACACGACACCAGACGCTGATCCAAAGCCCGTGTTCGCGACAGCCCGATAGCGACCGACACTCACCGGTTATCGATCCGATCCCGTTGATCGACACCTTGCGCAGCAACTGCACGATAGGAGACCGGTGCCGGCCCCCGAAGCTACACGATGCACTGCTTGAATGAGGGAGTGTGTGGCACTGGCCCCAGCCGGTAGGGCTGAGGCGCGAGTGAGTCATGCGTGGCTGGTGATGTTGCGTGGAATCAGTCGGGGTAGGGCTTTGACGTAGGTGACCATGCCGAGGAGCTCGACGAGCGTTTGGGTGACGACGACCAGTGCTACCAGGGCCAAGGGTTCCGGTAGTGCCAGGGCCAGCGGAAGAACGACGAGGGAGTTCCTGGTCGCTCCGCTGAAGACCACGGCGGTCGTGCTGCCCGCGTCAAGGCGGGCGGTGCGTGCGGCGACCATCCCTACGGGGACCATGATGACCAGGAACGCGATGTAGATCGGTATGACCGCAACCAGTGAGCGTAGCTCCTGCCCAACGCCGACGATCTGGGAACCGATCACAATCGCCAAGGTGAGCATCATCAGGGGAACCATAAGGCCCTGCATGAGGTCCATGAGGTGACGGGCTGCCAGGACTCGGCCTGCCCACCGCTGGGTCAGTGCGGCCGCAACCAACGGGATGATGATCAGCACGACGAGGGCTTCGATGAAGGGCCCCGGTTCGATGGCTGAGACCAGGTCCGGGCCGATGAAGATCAGCAGGTAGAGCGGCAGTAACAGCATTTGGGTGAGCATCAGCAGTGGTGCGGCCGCCAGGAGCCGGTCGCTTGATCCGCCGGCCAACCCGGAGAACACGATGACGTAATCAATACATGGTGCGAGCAGGACCATCATCACCCCGACCAGCAGGGCCTGGTCGTCCGCGACGAAGCGGGACAGGCCGAACACGATGACGGGCACGATGAGGAAGTTCAGGATCATAACGGTGGCCATGAAACGTCCATCACGCACCGCCTGCCCGATCTTCGCGAACGGTATCCCGAGGAATGTAGCGAACAGCAGCACACCCAGCACCGGGGTGATCAACACTTCCAGCGGCTCAGCGGCTGCTGGAATCAGCCACCCGCCGAGGCCACCGGCAGCGATGGCCACAAGATAGAGGGGAATCTGCTGCCGTTCCATGCCCTCCACGAGGCGCACTGTATTCATGATCCGACCCTACGCGCATTACCCATGCAGGTCGGTGACGCGCCCGGCCAGTAGCGAACTGCTGAGAGGTTCATCAATTCCTTACCTGCTCGGACGAGCTTCGCGGGTGTAATAATTTTTGGTCGCTGGATGCTCCCGCCAAACTCCACCGACCACCCGGGGGACTTCCCCATATCTTTCAATAACTTCATATCCATCAACCGGGGATGGGCGATTCACCTAGGTTTTTCCTACGCTGTCGTTCGATGGGCTGAATATTCCCACCAACGGTTCGATGTAGCGTGCGGCCAACGGACCGACAACGGCCATGATCAGCACATAGGCCGTTGCCAAGGCTGCCAATTCCTGGGTGACGGCGCCGGAAGCGACCGCCAGTCCGGCGATGACGATGGAAAACTCCCCGCGCGCCACAAGCGTCGCTCCGGCACGGAGCCGGCCCGAGCGGGTGATGCCCACTCGCTTTGCGGCCCAGATACCGGTGGCCATCTTGGTCGCCGCAGTGATGACAGCGAGGACTAGCGCCCAACCAAGTACTGGCGGGATGGAAGCAGGATCAGTGTTCAACCCGAACGCCACGAAGAAGATCGCGGCGAAGAGGTCCCGCAAAGGTGCCAGAAGGCGTGTGGCGTTGTGCGATGTGGCACCGGAGATCGCGATGCCGAGCATGAATGCTCCCACTGCCGCCGAGACCTGCATGGCTGATGCGACGCCGGCTACGAGTAGTGCCGCACCCAAGACGTTCAGGAGGAATACCTCGGAGTTCTCGCTGTCGACAGCTCTGGATACATGGTGTCCGTGACGCAGCGCAACCACGAGGACCAGGCTCACCACAGCCAGTGCAATGCCGACCGTGGTGAGCCCACCGAGGAAACTGACGCCCGCAAGGATGGCCGTGAGCACGGGAAGGTATATAGCCATGGCCAGGTCCTCGAACACGAGAATGGAGATCACCACACGGGTTTCGCGGTTGCCCATGCGGCCTAGATCAGTGATGACTTTCGCTGCGATCCCCGACGAGGAGATGTAAGTGACTCCCCCCATCACCACGGCACCTACGAAACCCCAGTTCAGGAACAGGGCAAGCGCTGCTCCCGGTAGGAAGTTCAGGAAGAGGTCGAGAATTCCGGCCTGCCATGACCTTCGCAGCCCGGCGAAAAGCTCGGACGCCGTGTACTCCAGTCCGAGCATAAGGAGCAGCAGGATGACGCCGATTTCCGCGGAAAGGTGCGAAAATTCCTGCATGCCGTCGAGCTCGATGAATCCGCCCGTGCCGAAGGCTAGCCCGCCCAGGAGATAGAGCGGGACGGGAGACACTCCCACCCGTCCGGCCAGCCTCGCCAACAGGCCGAGGCAGAACACGACAGCCCCCAGTTCAATGAGCGTCAGGGCCGGTGAATTCACGCCCGCTACCCCTGACCGAAGCGGAACGGGTGACTTGTCGTCACGGAGGAGAGCGCGGATGAAACTACCGCTGCATCACGAGTTTGACCAGCGGACGGACGGCGATCACCACGTCCGAGGACGACAGACACGACGCTGGGGGTGATGATGCTCATGACGGCTTCCTCTCTGAAGCTTCCACTCGCCGAATAGACCTGGTGAATCATTCTTGTCGACGCCAGTCGACGATTGCCTGCACGCGCAGGCTATGTGCCACACCACCATGCGCGACGGTATGTCGTTCATGCCGTCATCGTGGCGAACATCAGGGCCATGGCGGCAGCTCCGAGGGCTTGGAGGCCGTGCTCCGTGCGACCGAAATGCCATGGGATCACTTGGTTTCGGGTCCTGGCTTTTGTCGTCCGCCCGCGCAGTAGAAGGACGAGGAACACTACCGCTGCAACACCGAAGAGCGCTGTCAGGAGGAGGGCCAGGTCGGGTAAGTGACTCGTTCCTGAGTCTGCTGCACCCTGGGCCGCCTGTGTCTGGTCTGCAGGTGCCATTGCATGGTGACCGTGTGGCACATTGGTCGATGCCGGAACGGGGCCATGACCGGCGCTGCTTGAAGGGGCCATCATTGCGACCATGAAGGCCGCACCGGCCATGGTGATGCTGTGATAAACACATTTCAGCCGGCCCTGACGACCTGCGCAAAGTATTTTGAATTCCGGTCGCGCAACTGCCTGAATAACGAACCACAGCGCTGCACCGGTGAGGACTGCGATCTGGGCCAGCATGGTCGACGATGCCAGGTTCCACAACATTGCAACCATCAGCACGTTCATGAATCCATGAAGACTCTCATTGACCCGGTCTGTGAACTGGTGGGACCTTGCCGCGTGCAGAAGATGATAGCCACCGCTCAGCAGCAGGACGGCCGTGAAAGTCCAGGTGATTGCCGGGATAGTAAACACGGGGGCCACACTCTCACTGATCATTGTGGGGGTTAGCTAAGGAGTGGGGTCCCCGATGCTGTTTCCAGCACCGGGGACCGCCCGTTGGATACCGCTCCTTCTCCAGGTTCCGGATAGGTCCCAAACCGGTCAGGCGCATCGGCCTCGGATCTTGCTCGTCCAGGCCTAGGAGACGAGCATCGCTAACGGAAGCGACGTAGGCAGGTTCTTGTCACCTGATGGGATCTGAAAGCTTTTCCAGATCTGCGGCCTCGTCATCCAAATCGTGATCTGAAGAGCGAATAGCGGCTGCTTCCTTATCGTGGCGTCTCAGCTCATGTTGTGTGTAGAACCAGATGGGTACGTAAATCCCCAGTACGCCGAAGGCCACGATGGTGGAGGTCCACCCGATTTCGAGGCTGTTCAGGTAGACCACACCGATCACGCTCAGGGGCACATTGAACAAACCGAAGAACAGGCCGACACCCTTCCAACCCTTGGGTGCCAGGAACGGCCTTTTCAGGTCAGCGTAGGCAGGGTTGTTTTTCGTGACGACGTAGGCGAACAGGCTGAGGCCGTGGGCGATGGTGTAGCCGATCGCTGAGGCCGCAAGAACCGCGGCAGCGTTTCCCATCGAAATCAGGAAGAGGTTGAAGACCGCGATGACTATCAGCGAAATATAGGGGGTTCCGTGGCTGTTGGTGCGACGGAACATACTGGGAAGGTTACCCTCCACCGCCATGGAGTGCATGGCGCGGGAGGAGCCAAGGTATGCGGTCTGGATGATCAGGACCATGGCGGCCATCAACATGACGATAACGACGGTGAGCATGATACCGGTCTGACCGAAGACCGCCTGCGCCACCGGGATCAGGGGTGATACGGATTCGGCAATGACACCGTCGACTCCGAGCACGCCGATTACTGAGGCCTGCATCAGGACATACAGGAGCAAGCAGATGATGCCGCAGGCGAACAGTGCCTTCGGAGCATCCTTGGACGGGTTCTTGTACTCGGGGCCATACATGGCTGCCGTTTCCCAGGCACAGGCACTCCAGTGGGCGATTCCGAAGACACCGAAGAGGATCAGGATATGGTGCATGTCCCAGGCCCAGTCGGTCGGCCACCAGTTGCCGGTGATGTTGCTCATCTCGACGTGTCCGGTCGCAAAGGGCGCCACGGTCAGGATGACCAGCGGTATCAACGATAGAGCTGCCAGGAAGTAGCTCAGGATGGCGCCGTCCTTGAGGCCGAACCAGTTCACCGCGAACAATCCACCGAAAATCACCACACCTGCCCCGAGGGACAGCTGGTACTCGGTGAATGCTGCGCCCAGCGCCGGAAACAGTTCGTGCAGGTAGCCACCGACCAGCAGGGCGAAGATCGCCAGGATGGGGTTCCAGCCGAACCAGTAGCTCCAGGCGGTGAACCCACCGATGAGCTTGCCCTTGCCGTGCCGACCCGGGTATTTGTCGGCATATATGTGCTGTGCGAAACCTGGCACCCCAGAGGCTTTGGGAAAGGTGGTAGCCATCTCTGCGTATGCGGTGTTCTGGAAGAAACCCTGAACGGTCGATAATGCCCAGATCAGAATAGCTGCAGCAGAAACGTACAGTGGGAGGTAACCCAGAGATGGAAGAATCAGCAGTGGCACGCCCAACGCGATAGCCGTACCCTGCTTCCAGTCGATTGATCTTTTGAGACCATCGACTCCATCCATATGCTTTTCACTCATAACAATCTTCCTTTGACAACGGTGTCGGAACTTCTAGTTATGTCGACCGTTGGCCAGCGCCTATGGGACGGATTCCGCCGTGCGAAGTAGATGCAGGTCAGTAAGTCGGGGGTTTCGTGGTGTGCAGACGCGCAAGGGAATATCCCTGTGTGCTGATGCGAAGTGGAGGTCCTGTCGTAACCGGAGGCCGGCCAGCCCCCTGGTCCGCAGTCGTTCGTCAAATCGAACGGGGTAGGAAAGGCTGAGGTCCCGGAGAGCGCTGTGGCGGTAAGCCGTGTTACGTCCCCCGGGACCTCAGTGAAACAATTGCTGATCAGGCAGCTGGATACTGCTTAGTGGGTGGTTTGTCCTTGGTCTGAGCTGCAGTGGTTGGCTGTGGCTGATACGCGGGGTAGGTCCAGGGTGGGGTTCTGGTCGAAGAAGCCGT
>NZ_JAXCIC010000016.1:0-10752 GCF_035985055.1 Arthrobacter sp. PL16 | reverse complement strand
TCGGGGCCAGGGTTACCGACACCCGGGCCAAGGCACCTGCCGCTAACCGTGCGCGCGGTGGAGCAGTGACGCCTCGCAAGTAGTTTCACCAAGTTTCACCCCGCCCCGCTTGCCGTGATGTTGACGGCGTGAGTTCATGACTCAGGCGGGGCAACTTCATGACACCAACCAACCGAGCAAGGGAATGGCTAATCCCTCAACTGACCAATTGGTGAATGAGTTTCGCGCGGTCGAGGATGGCTCGACGTACGTTCTCCTAGGCGGTGACCCGCATGCTCGAACTGACCACGATCAGCATCGGCAATGGGGCCTTCGCCTCGTATGAGAGCCCGCGGTCGTAACAGGGGTCAGGATCGCAGAATCTTCCCGATGATCTTGCCTCGGGCCAGCTCATCGACCAACTTGTCGAGATAGCGAACTTTCTGCATCAAAGGGTCTTCGATGTCTTCGACGCGCACTCCGCACACGACGCCGGTAATCAGCGGGGCATTGGAGTTCAGGCGCGCGTCGGCGAAGAACGCCTCGAACGAGGTCTCCTGCGCTAGATGACGCTCGAGGTCTGTGTCGTCGAAGCCGGTCAACCACGTGATGACCTGGTGCAGCTCGGCTTTGGTGCGGCCCTTGCTCTCCACTTTCGTGACGTAGTGGGGATACACCGCAGAGAACGGCATCCGGTAGACCCGGGTCAGGGTCTTTTCGTCCGTCTTCATGCCGCAATCTTATCGCTGGATGGCGAATCAGGTTCGACATGCTCGTCTAGCGCGGCTTTGAAGACGCGCATCGCGTTCGCGATCTCACCTTCGTGCGAGCATCTGACTGAACAGCCGTTCCTTCGGCGTCCTGCTGGCATGAGAGGCGCCCGCAATCCGGTCCCTCACCGGGGCTTTTGGCAAACCGGGAGCGTAGCGGCGGCGTCCCGCTAAGGGATGGGCATTCACCCGGGACGGTGAAAATGGGCGCAGGGGTACCTTGTACGTGCGTCGTCTACTGCCGGTTCTGGTCGGTCAGTGCGGCGTTGATGAGGTCTACGGTTGATCGGGGATCTTCAACGCTGAGGTACAGCCGCTGGAAGCGTTCGGCTGTGGTCTGGATGACGATCGTGGTTTTGCCTCCGGTAACGTTCCAGTAGTGTCGCTGGCCGTCTTTCCGCCAGGTGCCGACCCACTTGTGGCCGGGGATGCCCAGACCCGGTCCGCGCACTCCTTTGTAGTCCTCGACGACGCCGGGGTCATGTGTTGCTCCTCGTACCTGGTCCATGGGCACTTCAATCCGACATATGAAGCCCCAGAGCTTGTCGAGTCCTTGTGGTTCGATGACGAGGCGTCGGTGTGTCGTGTTGATGGATACCGTGTTCATGCGTGTCCTTCGTTCAGGCCGGCCCGTGCCAGCAGTTGTATCCCCAGCTCGTGCGCCGCGTTCTCGCCTCGGGCTTTGATGGCTTGTGCGCAGAGGGCCCGAATCTCGACAATGGACAGTGCGACCGCGGTGAGCATCATGAGGAAACCGCTAAGCATCACCAGAGGTGTTGACACGTCTTGTAGTTGCCTGACCACCATCTGGCGACCGACTCATTGCGGATGCCCCTTCGTTCGTCACCGGTACCGAAAGGTGCTTCCCTCGCGGCCCCGGGTAATCTAAAACCCCTCAAGATGGGGGCGTAATCGGTGCGTGCTCAGGTGGTGGTTGTCCATTTGAGGACCGATGCTCCTGCTTTCATTGCTGGTCCGGCGGGCACCATCCTCATCATGGTGTTGCGAACAGTGATGCTGATCCTGCCTTCAAGGTCGGCTCCGACTCGCCCAGCGCTTCGTGATTGGCGGGCTATCTTCTGCGTGCGGGGGCGGCGGAGTGTATCGAAAGCGCATAATGCGGATTGCAGGGACACTCCCTCGTTCACGGGTCGACCAATCAGAAGTCCGATGCAGGCGCCGTCCTCCAGTGAGGAGTTCGCTCCTTGTCCCATGGTGGGGATCATGGCGTGTGCTGCGTCCCCGATGAGTACCACCCGTCCGAAAATATAGGTCTTGAGGTCAGGGGCGAGGTCATAGACGTCGTGATGCAAAACCTGATCGCTTGGGGTGCGATCGATTAGAGGTTGTACGGGGTCTGCCCATCTCCTGAAATGATGGATAGCGGCAGCTTTTTCATCAGGCCAATGATGGCCTTCCTTTGAGGAGGTGTACCCGTACCAGTACACCAGAGCAGCTCCGATACGTACGGCCCCGAACTCTGTTCCCGGACCCCACCTGATAGTGAAATCCTCTGTCACCAGCGCCGAGTCAGAAACAATTCCCCGCCACGATGATTTGCCACTGAACCGAGGCGCTGTCCTGGGAGCAATGAGGCCCCTGACAGTGCTGCGAAGACCGTCAGCCCCAATGACAAGATCGGCATCATAGGACACGGCACCATTCGCGCCCACACAGCTCACCCGTGCCTTGGGCCCGTTTGGTGTACCCGGAGTGACGCTGATGACCCGGGTACCGCTTATCAACACGGCCCCTTGAGCTGCGGCAAGCAGCAAGCCGTGGAGGTCCTGTCGGTGAATCCCGTAAACCTCCTGGGCCGAGCTGGATGTACTGGCGAGAGGAACGCGCAACAACCAGGAGCCATGTTCATCGGTGGTACCGGCCATACGTACCCGATAACCTGCATCGCGGACAGCAGCGTCAACGCCAAGAGATGCCAGAGCCGACATCCCATTAGGAGTGATTGCCAGGCCTGCACCGACCTCCACGAAAGCTCGCGTCCGCTCGAGCACAGTCACCCTCCAGCCCTCACGTGCGAGAGAAACCGCCGCAGCTAGACCGGCAATGCCCCCGCCAACAACTATTGCGTGGTGCTCGACTGCCATGACAACACCCTTCCAATTGCCTCCACTAGCCGAGCGTACGCTGCGCAACCACTGATCAAGCCAGGCGGATTCCGATGCGCGTACAAAGCAGCAAGCTATGTCTCACAATCGATGGGGGGCAAGTCAACAGGACGAGACACTTCACCTCGGCTCCTTCGTCGTCCCACATGTACATCGCCTCACGGATTGCTTGTTAGAGCGTTTTCCTCATCTTCACGCTGGTGGTCTCGTATCCCAGGGAGGCGTACAGCCCTCGGGCGGCGGTGTTGGCCCCGAAGACGTTTAGCCCAAGGGTGCGGGCTCCTTGTGATCGTGCGTACTCTTCGGCAAGCAGCATCGCTGCCCGGCCGATACCTTTGCCCTGATGTCCCGGTTCGATCAATACGTCCCAGATCCACCATGCCGTCTCGTCATCCGAGTCGTCCTGGCCGACCCAGAGGTAGCCGACTGCCGTCCCGGACCTGTCGACGACGTCGAACACGGCGTTGCTGGCGGTCGGAACACGGGCAGGGAAGGCGCCCTCCAGTGCTTCGGAGGCTTGCCGATGTGCGGCTTCGGGTGATTCACCTGTGGCAACGAGATCTGCTACGAAATCGGTCCGGCTCCTGTCGAGCCATTCAGGGAACCGTTCCGCCGGCATTGGTACAAGCTGGATACTCATGCACCCAGTGTGGCAAGGGGACCGCCGGTAAGCCGCGGTTCCCCTGCTGCGAGCATGGTTTGTCACGGCATCATCCCAGAAGAGCTCACCCGGCGGCCCCTACCCTACTCAGCGTCAGCGGTGCGTCAATCATCCGCCGGCCCGGTGGAGGGTCAAGGCTCTTTGGAAAGATAAGCCCCCAAGGGTCCGTGAGTCGGTTTCTCAGCCTGGACGTTCACGGAATGATCTCGGGCTGCTAAGCGCTCAGCCGTCGATGAACGAACATTCCGTACGGTGAGATGTATGACGAGCGCGCGGTGAACGTCAGCGACATCTGCAGTAGGGGCGCTGTCTCGCAACTACTGAATTGCAAGACACGAGGACGAGACAACGCCACTCCCCCGCCACTACTGCACCTGCATTGACTTGCCACCTGTCTCGTCGAGTGAACCTCTCGAACTGATCCACAACAGCTCTCGCCCACGCCGTTTCCCGTATCGACGCTCCCCTGAGAAAGTAACGACATGACCTTCGATATCACGGCCTTCCGCGCGCACTTCCCCGCCTTACTCACCGGCACTGCCTATTTCGACGGCCCCGGCGGAACGCAGGCTCCCGCCGTCGTGGGAGCCGCGATAGCCGACGCCATTACCGGGCCGCTGTCCAACCGCGGTTCCGGCATGCGCTCGGAGAGGAACGCCGAATCGGCGGTCAGCGAATTCCGGGAGGCGATGGCTGACCTGCTTGGGGCGCATCCTCGCGGTGTCGTCTACGGGCGAAGCGCCACACAGCTCACCTATGACTTCTCCCGCCACCTCGCGAAGACCTGGCAGCCCGGTGACGAGGTCGTCGTGTCACGCCTGGATCATGACTCCAATATCCGCCCCTGGCTGCAAGCAGCCAACGCGGTCGGCGCCATCGTGCGCTGGATCGAACTCGACCCGGAGACCACGGAGATCGACGAAGCGTCCGTCGCCGCCGCGATCACTGAGCGCACGAGACTCGTGGCGATCACCGCCGCTTCGAACCTGCTCGGTACGAAACCGGCGGTGCGCCGCATCGCCGATGCCGCGCACACGGTCGGCGCGCTGGTCTACGTGGACGGGGTGCACTACACCGCTCATGCGGCGGTCGACGTGAAAGCGCTCGGAGCCGACTTCTTCGCTTGCTCGCCCTACAAATTCCTCGGACCTCACTGCGGTGTTCTCGTAGCCGACCCGGAACTGCTGGAGTCGCTGCAGCCGGACAAGCTGCTGCCGTCCACGAACGCGGTTCCTGAGCGGTTCGAGTTCGGCACCCTCCCGTACGAGATCATGGCCGGCGCCACGGCGGCCGTAGATTTCCTCGCCGCGATTGCGCCCGGCGCCGAGACCGGCCGCCGTGCGCGCCTTCTTGCATCCGCTCACGTCATCGATGAGTACGAACTCGCGTTGCGCTCCCGCATCGAGGCAGGGCTGGCTGACCTGGGCGACGCCGTCACGCTGCACTCCAAAGCTCACGATCGGACACCGACACTGCTAGTGACGTTCCCGGGCCGGTCCTCCGCGAACGCCTACCGGTTCCTCGCGGATCGGAACATTCTCGTGCCGGCCGGCTCCTTCTACGCATACGAAGCCTTCCGTCGCCTGAACCTCGAGGATAGCGCCGCCCTGCGGATCGGCCTGGCGCCGTACAACAACGACGAGGACGTCGACCGCCTCCTGGCCGCGCTCAGCGAATTCGTTGCTTCGTAGCGCGGGATCAGGATATTCACGTCGCACGGATTGCGTGCCGGTGCCGGTGCCGGCGGCGACTACGACGAGCAAAATGCCACCGCGCCGGACAGGTGAAAGACCCTCGGCAAGCAACCCTCGCGCCCCAGCTCTCAGCGTCACGAAGTGCATCATGAACTCCGTGACGGCGATTGGTCCGCGTCCGCACGACGCACGCTCGACACGACTATCCGCGCAGCACCTTCGCCCCGCTGCCAAGTCCCTCTTACTGTTGGGCCACGGACCATGGCCACCTGGCGTGCTACACCGCCCCAAAGCGTCCCGTTCAACGTTCGCGAAACACGGATGGCTTCCTTCCACAGACACCCTCCGCGCCAACCCCTCGCGATCCCGGGTCGTCACGGGTGAGCATCGTTCCGGTCGGCCACGCAACGGCTCTTGTCGATAGTGGCGACACTTCCCATGCTGTTATGGTGACGCCCGCGGCCTACTGTTCCGTCGCGTTGCGCAGAATAGCAGCGATTTCTTGGAAGCCCAGGGACGTGGCGTGCTGCAAGGGCGTCACACCGTCGCGCTGGGAGGGGAGCCTCACATCGGCGCCGCCGTCGACGAGCAACCGCACGGTCTCCACGTACCGGGGCGAGCCATCACCAAAGATGATTGCCTCGTGCAGAGCGGTCCAGCCCGGGTTGTTGACGTGGTTAACGTCCACGTCGGTCTCCAGCAGCCTTCGCACCACGTCCGCATGGCCGCGCTCTGCGGCGCGGATCAGGGCCGTGCCGTTGTAACTATCGCGCGCGTGGACGTCAGCACCGCTGCCCAGGGTCAGGTCCAGCAGCTCGAGGTAGCCCTCACTCGCCGCGATGAGGAAAGCGCTCTGTTGGGTCTCGTCCTCGTAGTTGACGTCAGCGCCGGCGTCGATGAGCCGGCGAGCTTCGGCGACATCGTTGTCCCAGGCCTCCCCGATCAGGTTTCGATTCAGCACGATCAATTCGCCGGGGGCGAGCGACGTAGAAGAAGCCGATGGGCTGCTCGGCGAGACACTCGGAGCAGACTCTACGGCTAGCGGCGACGGGCTCGGTGTGCTCGACGGGCTCGGCGTGCTCGACGCACGCACCGAGCCGGAAGGCGTCTGTTGTGTCGGACCGGTCACCTCGCCGTTGCCGGTGCAGCCGGTCATCAGCAGCAGTACGGTCAGAACACCGCCCGGCACGAAGGCCCTCACCGGGACGCCTGCCGCGGGACCACCGAGGTGGCACACCAGAACTTCATCGGGACCATTCCCATGCCTACCAGCATACCGAGCCATGAATCGGACGACCGTGGGCCAGGCACGGCTCAGCGCGGGCGTCACGGGCGTTCGCCAGGTCCAGTTACCGATCCTCTCGAGTCACGAACCAGACAGAACCACCGGCATCAACACTGTCAGCAGGGAGAGCAACATCGGCAAGAGCGCCGTCCCGCTGAAATTCATGGGCCGCTACTCCCATGAAGCCGTAGCGGTTGACCCCGCTACCAGCACCATCTACCTGACCGAAGACGCGGGCAATCCCAACGGCTTGTACTTCCGATGGGTGCCACCAGCCAACCTCACTCCCGGCAGGAACGCACTGCGCGAGCTCGCCCTCTCCCCCGGAGGCGACACGGCAGGTCAACTTCAAGCCATGAGTTGCTACCGGGGAAGCCAGCACATTGCTGATCTCTCCGAAGCAACCACCGTCGCACCCGGCTGAAAGTTGAATGGATTGACGTGCCAGAACGCGACGCAACCACGGTGTCGGTACGCAAGCAGTTCACCAACAACCAGATCACCCGCTCACGCAAGCTCGAAGGCCAGTGGCGGGGTGACAACGGAGTGTTCTTCGTTGCTAGTTTCGCCCGCCTCGGCGATGGCAGCGTCAACGAGCACGACGGCCAGGTCTGGTTCTACGACCCCGCCAGCCAAACCATCACCCTCAAAACCATCTTCGGTGTGAACCAGAACCCTGACCAGGACAACGGCAACTTCGACGGACCGGACAACATCACCGTCTCAACGCATGGCGGTCTCATCCTGGCCGAAGACGGCAGCGGTGTATCCCACCTCGTCGGCGTGACCTCTGAAGGCAAGGCCTACCCCCTAGCACGCAACGACTTCAACGACAGCGAGTTCTGCGGACCCGCCTTCAGCTCCGACGGCGACACACTCTTCGTGAACATCCAGTCCCCCGGCTTCACCCTCGCAATCACCGGACCATGGGGCCGGCCCAGCAACGCCGCCGCTTAACACCCGACCAGCGATCAATGTGCCTCAGTCATTCCGAGGCCCACCTGCCCGACTCAACGCCCGGTGCGTGTGCCCCATATACGGGACACCAAAAGGGACCGCCGGTCCGTTTTTTGCGTCTCGAAAACCTAAAGCTTCTTAAGACCTCCGATCGAGTCCTGTATCGCACCAACGCTCCCCCGGAATCACGGGCCTCTTCTTGTCTCGGAAACTTATCTCGCCGTATTTCGTCTCAGAAATCCTCGCATTCAGGGTTTGTGAGCCAAGACTTCTCTGTCCTGATAACGCACAGGGGATAGTTTCGCCTCGTTGGGTAGGCTTTCGCGATGACGTCATCGCGGAACCTTGTCAGCTACTCGCTAGCGCAGCGGATTCGTTGGGCTTCGGTGCTGTGCGGGGTGGCTGCACTGGTGATTCTGGTGTTGGGGTGGTGCGGACTGATCTTTGCCCTCGGCGCGTTTGTCCTTCCGCCATGGGTCATAGGCACTGTCCTGTCTGCCGTCTCTTTCATCCTCGGTTTTGTCCATCAGCGTCTGGTCGTTGGTGAGGACGACCGGAGAACATCTCCGGGCGGTCGTCGAGTAGCGCCGGTGTGGAGAGCTGTTACGCCGCTGGCTGTTGGCGGGTGCGTCGTCGCGTTCCTCGGAGACGCCGCCTTCGGTGCTACATATTCGGTCCTTGAACCTTCCGCATCGGGCGGGTGTCGGGCCGTTGCCCGGGAGAGTTCATTTCTCATGGCTGGTGGAGGCCAGGTCTATTTAGTGCACCCGGTTGGTGCGGGCTGGCGGACAGGATCGTGGATGTCCGACGATGGTATCCGCCCCATCGACAACGAACAGTACGAGCTGTCCTGGGGGCTGGGAGGTGGAGCATTGCTGGTGTACGGGGACGGTCGTAATCCTGTTTATCCGAGCTTGCACGAAGTCGCCTGTGACTAGACGCGGTGCTGTTCCCGGATCCCCCCGCGGCTCGACGGGAATCCTTCCGATCCGGTTGCATCGCTCCGCATATCTGCAGACGCCATCGAGGGCCGATGAGTTTGCTGTCGCAGGACCGTCTAAGAAGTAGAGAAGGGCCATTCGATCTGCTTCACAAAATCAATGTCAGGAGTATTCATCATGGCTGCACCCCTCGTTTACATCAGCTTCCCTGGAACGGCGAGGGAAGCACTGGGCTTCTATGCCGATGTTTTCGGAGGCGAGCTGTCCCTGAACTCCTACGAGGATCATGGGAGGACCGTCGGACGCTGTCGCTCATGGGGTCCTTGATGGTGTTGTTTCCCTCGCGGGCTCTGACACACCAGCAGGAGAGCCCTCGGTGCGATGCGAGGGCCTGTTGCTCTCCCTGCTGGGCACCGCTGAGCCGGAAGTGCTGCATGGGTGGTTCGACAAGCTCTGCGTCGGCGGTACGGCGATTGATCCACTGGTGCAACGGCCGTGGGACGGCGCGGACGGTCAGGTCACCGACCGACACGGGCTTCGGTGGCTTATCGGCTACGAGTCGAAAGCGTGAGCGACGCCCAGCTGCTCGCTCAACTGGCGGCCGAACGTGGCCACGTACTGCGCGCCGTCGAGGGGCTAACTGAACAGCAGATGAGCACGCCACTCATTTCATCGGGGTGGACCGTGACCCGGCTGCTGAACCACCTCGCGTTCGACGACGAGATGTTCTGGATCTCAGCCGTCCTCGGCGCAAACCCGGCGGCGATCGAAGCCCTCCATGACGGGTGGCACTCCACGTCCATGACCGGCTTGGACGCTGTAATCATCTACCAGGATCAGATCACCGGCAGCGACAAGATACTAGCCGGGGTCGATCTGGATGCCCCTCCCCGCTGGTGGCCCCCAGCCAGCCAGTTCGACCAACCGCCCATGGCAGACGGGCGCGAGATCGTGTTCCGCGTCCTCGCGGAAACCTCTGTCCACGCCGGCCACCTCGACATCGTGCGTGAACTCATCGACGGTCATCAGAACCTCGTCGTGAACTAACCGACACCCGCACCCGCACCTGCACTCGCATCTGTACCTGCAGGATCAGCCAACCACCGAAAGGCCACCCGATGCCCGACTTCGCCATCCTCATCTACGCGGACGAGTCTCTCCATGCCCTCGAAGCCGCTGAAGCCGACTTGGAGGAGAACGACCAGCACGCACGGGACCTCCAAGCCTCAGGCTCGATGTCCCTCGCCTACGCCCTCACGCCCAGAGCCAACGCGGTCTCCATCCGACACGACGACACGACAGCCGGCCCTTTTGTTGAAGCCGACCAGTTCGTCGCTGGCTTCTACGTCATCGAAGCACCTGACCTCGACGCCGCCATAGCCATCGCCCGACTGAACCCGGCCGTTCGCACCAACACCGGAGGCGTCGAAATACGCCCCGTCCATAGCGGCGGGATCATCACCACGAGCCCGTAGAGCGGCCCATAGGCAAAGGATCTCGTGAGTGGTTGGGAGGGCAGGTGATACCCAAGCCCACAGGTTTGTGTGGAACCGGGTAGTAGAACTCGTTCCATTCGCTCACCGCCGATGGGTGAGATTTCTCGAAAGCCCCGTTGAACCCGCATCCAAAAGAAGTACCAGAACACCGCTGTACAACCGGTCGTACAAGTGACAGGAGTTCCGGGATGCTCGCCGGCTACATGCTCGTGCCGAAGTCCGACGGATCGCAGACCACCGACCCGCAACGGGACGCCCTGCTCGAAGCCGGCGTCGACGAGGCCCAACTCTATGAGGACCTCGCCTCGGGCAAGAAGGACGACCGCCCCGGACTGGCTGCCTGCTTCAAGACACTGCGGGACGGGGACACATTGATCATGTGGAAACTCGACCGGCTCGGCCGGAATCTGCACCACCTGGTGATACAGTCCACGACCTCACCGCCCACGGCGTCGGACTGAAAGTCCTCACCGGGCAGGGCACCGCGATCGACATCACCACCGCAGCAGGAAAACTCGTGTTCGGGATCTTCGCCGCCCTCGCCGAATTCGAGCGGGAACTGATCTCGGAGCGGACCCTCGCCGGTCTTGTAGGTTGCAGGTACTCCAGTAGGTTGGATGTTATGTAATCGTTTCGATTTTTCATTGATGACTATCATCGCCGCGGTAATTCCGTCAGCATGAGGGCCTCTCAACGGGTATTTCTCCTCTTGTTGGTTGTATTCATCAGCGTGTCCGCGGGCGGCGCAAGGGACTGCTGAAGGTTCGGTTTCCATCTAGCCTGTGAGGATTCTGTCCTCCTGGAAGGATGGCCATTGTGGCAAAGCCGTATCCGGAAGAGTTC
>NZ_JAXCIC010000015.1:0-19015 GCF_035985055.1 Arthrobacter sp. PL16 | reverse complement strand
CACACACGGAATGCGCAGCAACCAGCAAATTCAACCAATCAAAAAACAATCGGTATCAACAAACTTGGCACACTATTGAGTTCTCAAACAACAGGAACGTTCGATTACTTGCAGGCCTGGCGCTTCAACGCCCTGCTTGGCCTGTTTTCCTTCGCCGTTATGTTCATAGCTTATTTCAATTCCTTTTCCCTTGTCAAATCCGCCGCTTTAGCTTATAGCTTGCAAATTCGGATATAACAAAGCAATCCCATGGCAAATAGAGGTCAGATTGCGACTCCATTTGGAGCGCACTGACTGACCGCTGGTTTTTGTAGGGGTTGGCTGCCCTCACCGGGGCAACTCATGAAACATTACACGGCAGATCCTGCTCCGGCAAACCGACAGGGCGTTGCCTGCCTCACTCCGCCCGGCGGCGCCCCGCGCCCACCGGGACAGCCTCGGAAGTCCCGGGTCGAAGCCGTCGGGCGCCGTCAACTGTAGGTACCCGCCAGCAGGTTCCACGCGCCATCCGCGGACGGTCTTCGGGGCTGCATACCGCCGCGGCCTCTTGAGCGGGCGAGCCTGATCCCGCATGACGGCAGCCCGGAGAACCTACTGGTCCGAGTGGTACGAGCCCGGACCAGAGTGGATCAGTCCTACGAACCCAGGCCCGGTGGATTGAGTTCGGACCGTTCGATGGCCTCGGTGGTCAGTCCCCAGCGGTTCAGGATCTCGTCATACGTGCCGTTGTCGATCAGGTGGTTCAGGCCGGCCTGTGCAGCAGCGGCGAATCCATTGCCCTTTTCGGTGGCCACCGCGATGCTGGCCTTTTTCGGCCAGCCGCCGTCGACGAGCCCCACCAGCTTGGATCGGCCGTCCGCCTTGGCCTTGTAGGCGCCGGTAGCGTTGGGGCCGAAGCTCACATCGGCCCGGCCCGATTGCAGTGCCAGCGAGGATGCCGAATCGTCATCGTAGTACTGGAATTCGACCGCCTCCAGCCCATTCTTGGTGTTCTCGGCGTCCCACTCCAGCAGGATCTTCTCCTGGTTCGTCCCCGAACCTACGATCACCCGCAGTCCGGCGACATCCTTCGCCTCCGCGATCTCGCTGATCGGAGAATCTGACGTCGCGTAGAAGCCGAGCAAGTCGTTGCGGTAGCTGGCGAAGTCGAACTTCTGCTTGCGCTCCTCCGTGACGGTGACGTTGCTGATCACGGCCTCGTACTTGCCGGATTCCACGCCAAGGGGCCAGTCGGCCCAGGCAACAGGAATCACCTCCGCCTCGAGGCCCAACGACCCGGCGAGGGCGTAGGCGATGTCCACCTCATTGCCTATCGCGGTTTTGTTGTCGGTCGCGTACAGCGCCAGTGGTGCGGCGAAGGGACTCACAGCAACGCTCAGTTTCCCGTCGGCGCTGACCCCCTCAGGCACAAGTGCCTGCGCCGGAGCCGAGGCGTCGGAGGTGAAGCGGTCCTGCTGCGGCTCGAGGTTGAACTCGACGACGGAGGACGCCGAGGTTGCAGCGTTCACCGGCGTCGGTCCGCCCGCCGCTGCCGATCCGGGATCTGCGCAACCGGCCAGCCCCAGCAGTGCCGGAACGAACAGGGTGGTACCCAGCAATACACCGGGGCGGGAGCGACGAGTGGGCGACATGGCGGTGCTGTTCATGGGGCAGGCCTTTCGGTCCGGTATCGAATGGATCGTGGTGCAGGGCGTCAGCGGACAGCTGGTTCGCCGACGGATGCACGTTCCGGGACCGCGAGGCCCAGGTTCTCGCGCAGGGTGTAACCGCGATATTCCGTGGGGTAGACCCCGCGGTCCTGCAGTTCGGGCACCAGGTGATTGACGATGTCGTCCAGGCCCGTAGGAATCAGCCACGGGGAGATGTTGAAACCGTCGACGGCGCCGACGGCGGCGTAAGCGGCCAGCTTGTCGGCCACCTCGGAGTACGAGCCCACGAAGGAGGCATCTGCCCTTCCGGCTTTGGCACGGACGAATTGCAGGATGCTCTGCTCCTTCTCTGCGGCCTCCTGCCGCCACTGAGCGGTCAGCTCCGCCGCCTTTGCGCCGTGGAATCCGCTGCCGCGGGTCTCCGAGGTCTCCTCGACCGCCGGCCCGACGTCCGGCAGCGGCCCATGCGGGTCCCAGCCGTCCAGCCGCCGGCCCCAGAACTGCTCGAGGTAGGCAACAGCCTGCTGCGGACCGATCTGGAGTTCGCGTACCCACGCCTGTTTCTCCACGGCCTCGGCGCGCGTCGCGGCCAGGATGAATTCGCTGGCCGGCATGATCTTCACCGCGTCAGCCGGACGCCCGGCCCGGACCGTGCGCGCGGTGATGTCCGCCCGGAAGGTAACGGCGTCGTCGAACTGCGGATGTCCGGAGAAGATGACGTCCGCCTGCCGGGCGGCGAAGTCCCGCCCGGCAGGCGAATCTCCGGCCTGGAACAGCACCGGGCGGTACTGGGCGCTGCGGGGCAGGCGGGGGGCGGTATCCACGGTGTAGTGCTGCCCCTGGTGGTGCACGTGGCGTGACGCCCCGCCCTCCGGTCGGCTCCCGTTTGCACCCTGTCGGGCAACGGCGTCCGGCTCCCAGGAGTCCCACACGGCCTTGGCCGTCTCGACGAAAGCCTCCGCGTGGGTGTAGCGATCGGCGTGATCCAGGTAGCCGCCGCGGCGGAAGTTCTCTCCGGTCCAGGCATTGTCGGTCGTCACCACATTCCATGCGGCACGACCCCCGGAGAGCAGATCGAGGGTGGAGAGCCGGTGTGCCAGATCCGCCGGGTCGTTGTAGGTGGTGTTCTGGGTGGCGACCAACCCGATGTGGCTGGTCACGGATGCCAGCGCTGCCAGCATGGTCTGCGCGTCCGGCCTGCCTGCGACGTCCAGTGCGTGCGGCTGGCCGAGGTGTTCCCTCAGGCGTAGTCCTTCACCCAGGAAGAAGGCGGCGAACAGCCCCCGCTCAGCCGTCTGGGCAATTCGGCGGAATGATTCGAAGTCTGTCTGTGAGCCGGATTCGGCTGCCTTCCAGATGGTCCCGGAGTTGACGCCCTGGAAGAAGACGCCGAACTGCAACTCGCCGGTCGGAGTGGAAACACCGGCTTCGGATAGAGCACGGGTGTGCTGTGGCATGAGGTCCCCTTAGTTTTCGGCTGCAGCGGCAATATGGGAATTCGTGTAGCGGCTGGTCGGGCGTGGAAGTCCGAGCAGGTCCCGGAATGTGCCGTCCTGAACCAGGGGACGGAGTGCACCACTGCGCCTCAGTTCCGGGAGGACCAGCCGTGCAAGCTCGTCCAGTTCCACGACGAGCGACGCCGGGTGGAGCCGGACGCCGTCGGCTTCAACCAGAAGCCGGTCAAGGAAGGCGGTCAACCCGCCCGCAGAACCGACGTAGCGCGCACGGTCACCTCCCGGGCCGACCGCCCGCTCCGTCGCCGGCTGCCCTCGGGCGTCCAGGACAACGTCGAGTTCGGCAACAAGCGCAACCGACTGCCCCAGCCGGTCCCGGACGTCCGCGATCTCGGCGGCGAGCAGTTCGGGTGTCGGCGCAGTGACGAGCACAGCGTCGACGGCGTCCGCCGGGACCTGCCCCTCGCCCACGAGCGACGCCGGAACAAGCACAGGCAACTGCCCCTGAAGGGGCCTCGGAATGATGGACGGACCCTTGACCGAGTACGCCGGGCTGATCCCTGTCGGGGTTCGGTAATCGGCATAGTGCAGCTTGTCCGCATCGATATAGCGACCGGTGGAGACGTCACGGATCACGGCGTCGTCCTCCCAGGAGTCCCACAGCCGGCGGGACACCTCTATGGAAGCGGCGGCCTCCAGCGGCAGAGCGGCACCGCTGACGGCGGCACGCCCCACGGCGGCTGCCGCTTCGGACGACTCTGCTGCCGTCGCAATCCAACCGGCACGGCCGCCGGAGATGTAATCGAGGGTCGCGAGCTGAGTGGAGACGTGGAACGGCTCGGTGTAGACGGTGTCCACCTCGGGAACCAGGACGATAGTGCGCGTGATCGGCCCGGCGTAAGCAGCGCGTTGCAGCGCATTCGCCCGACCGGGAAGCGGAGAGTCCGCGAAGGTTGCCACGTGGAAACCAGCGGTCTCGACAGCGAGGACGGCCGCGGCGAGACTCGCGAACACGTCACTTCCTCCCGCCCCCGTACCGTCCCACCCTGCTCCGTCCAGCTCGATGGCCAAAAATCCGGCCCTGCGCGCTTCCAGGGAATAGCCATCTGTCGTGCTCACTGCTGGTCCTCACGTTCGTAGGGAATCTTCTCGCCGGCCTCGACTGCCACCGGCAACCGGTTCTCTGCCGGTGGCAGCGGGCAGGTGGCGAGGTCGGTGTAGGCGCAGGGCAGGTTTACGGCTCGGTTGAAATCAAGCTGCACGGACCCATCTGCGGCTGGGACGACGGAAAGCGAGCGGTTCGCGGCGTAGGTCGTACGCCCGGATGTCCGGTCGGTGAAGAGGACCGACAGAGATCCGGGCGCATGGCCGTTGAAGGCCGTCAACGTCAGTTTTCGACCGGCCAGCTCGAAGCGGATCTCGCCTGGCGCCTCGTAGACGTGCTGCACACCTTCGACGACGGCCCCCACGGTAGTGGGCCGGGGCGCGTGGAACGGCACGAATGCGCCGGCGACGGCGAATCCCGGGTCCGGTGCGTAGGTGGGCGTTCCGCGGTAGTTCCGCAACAGTCCGTTTGCGGGATTGCGCGGCCTGACGATGTACCTGCCGCCTCGCTTGGCCACCTCGATCACCGAGCTTCCGGCCGTGAGATCGATTCCACCCCTCTCCTCGATGGGGCCGAAACCGATCGTGGTGCCGTCCTCCGGGTTCAGTTCCTGCCCGTCGCGCTGCAGGCTCTCGCCGGCCGTCAACAGGATGCGGACGGAGTCGCCCTCCACACTCCACCTTCCGGGAGCACCTGCCAGCCGGACGGCGGAGCTGGTCAACCAATGCAAGTGGCTGACCGCGAGGAAGCCGTGCGGGTTTGCACGCTGGCGTTCGTGGGCCGCGTGCCACTGCTCCCAGGCGGCGGTGAAGGGCGCCGTATCAGTGTGCGTAGGCATGGTTGCTCCTGTTCATGGGGTGGGTAGCGTCGGGGTGGCTGCCATTGGGTTTTTCACGTGCCGGCTGATGTCCAGTACCTGGAACTTCATGGCTGTACCTACTTGCCGAAGTTCGCGGCGTTGACCACGTCCGACCCAGGGATGGCCTCGTCGGTCAGGCCCCAGCGCTCCAGTACCTTCGCGTAGCTGCCGTCCTCGATGACGGAGTCGATGGCTCCCGCGATGGGCTCGACGAGCCCGTTGCCGCGCAGGGTGGTCGCCGCGACCAGGGTCTCCGATGGCCAGCCTGCGTTCACCCTGCCGACGATCTTCAGGTCATCGCGCGTGTTCTCGCGGTAGCTGGCGCTCGGATACGGAGAGAGGTTCAGGTCCAGGCGACCGGAGGACAGAGCCAGGATAGTGTCCGCATCATTGCCGTAATACTGCAGTTCGGCCGGGGACTCGCCCGCGTCCTCGAGCTCCTCGTTCCAGGCCAGCAGGATCTTCTCCTGGTTGGTACCGGAGCCGACGGCGACCTTCTTGCCCGAGATATCAGCAGATCCGTCAACAACGAGGTCTGAATCCCTGCGGGCTTCGAAGGCCATGAAAGCGGCCCGGTAGGGGGCGAAATCGAACAGTTGGACGCGATCGGCGTTGATTCCGACGTTCGAGAACACGGCTTCGAAATCGCCGGACTGCGTCTTCAGCGGCCAGTTCTCCCAGGAGGTGGCCTGCAGGTCCAATTCCAGACCGAGCTTGTCCGCGACCAGCTGTGCGATGTCCGTCTCATTGCCGATCACGGTCTTGTCGTCCGTTGCGTAGACGGACAGCGGAGTTGCGAACGGGCTCACGGCAACGGTCAGTTTTCCGTCCTCGGCGATGTCGGCCGGAACCTGCGCGGCCAGGACAGCGTCCTTCTCCGTGCGGATGCGGTTCTGTTCAGGTGCCAGGTTGTAGACGACGCCGTTGGCTGCCGGCTCGGCAGACGCGCTGGTTCCGCCGGGCGCGCCCGCTGCCTCCGGGTCGGCGCAGCCGGCCACGGCCAGCAGGACGGCGGCTACCGCGGACAGAGCCGGGATCGGTCGAGACTTCGTAGGTGTCACAGGTTTTCCCCTTGCGTGGATGTGGGTCGGGAGTCTTTTCGGTGTCAGAGGTTGAAAGCCGGTTCGATCACTTTCGAGAGAAAAGCCTTGGTGCGCTCGTGCCGGGGTGCACCGAAGATCTGCAGCGGGGTGCCCTCCTCGACGATCTGCCCCTGGTCCATGAACACCACGCGGTCGGCGACGTCCCGGGCAAAGCCCATCTCATGCGTGACGACGATCAGCGTGGTGCCGGAATCGGCCAGGTTGCGGATCACATCCAGTACTTCACCGACCAGTTCCGGGTCCAGCGCTGATGTGGGTTCGTCGAACAGGACGACCTTCGGCTCCAGGGCCAGGGCCCGGGCGATCGCCACGCGCTGCTGCTGGCCACCTGAGAGCTGGCGCGGGTAGACGTCGGTCTTGTCCGACAGACCGACACGCTCGAGCAGTTCGAGGGCACGTGCGCGGGCCTGACCCTTGGAGCGGTGCTGGGCGTAGATGGGGGCTTCGATGATGTTCTCGACGGCGGTCAGGTGCGGGAAGAGGTTGAAACTCTGGAACACCATGCCGATGTGCGTGCGTTGAGCCAGGATTTCCCTTTCCCTCAGCTCGTGGAGCTTCCCACCGCGGGCCCGGTAGCCCATCAGGTCGCCGTCCACGGCGATGTGGCCGGCGTCGACCTTCTCGAGGTGGTTGATGGTGCGCAGCAGCGTGGACTTGCCTGACCCGGAAGGGCCCAGGATCACCACGACTTCGCCCGGGTGCACGGTCAGGGTGACCCCGCGCAGCACCTCGACGTGGCCGAACGCCTTGTGTATGTTTTTGATCTCCACCAGCCCTCGGGTGCCTGTGGCACCCGGTTCGAGGACCGGAACGGCTGGCTGGTTCATCGGGCGACCTCGGCTGTCCTGGCATGGGTGGAGAGGAAGCGCTTGACTCGCTGCAGCGGGGTTGGTGGCAGCGTGCGTACGGCGCCCTTCGAGTAGTGGCGCTCGATGTAGTACTGGAACACGCTGAGCACCGACGTGATGACGACGTACCAGATGGTGGCGACCAGCAGGAGGGGCAGCACTTGCTGGGTGCGGTTGTAGATGACCTGCACCGTGTAGAACAGCTCGGAGTAGGCGAGCACGTAGACGATGGACGTGCCTTTGACCAGACCGATGATCTCGTTGAAGGCCGTGGGCAGGATCGAACGCATGGCTTGCGGCAGCACGATTCGCGTAGACCGACGCCAGGTTGGGATGCCCAGGGCAGCAGCTGCCTCGAGTTGGCCCTGGTCGACGGCAAGGATGCCGCCTCGAATGATCTCCGACGAATAGGCTGCCTGGTTCAGCGTCAGGCCCAGGATCGCAGCCGCGAACTGACTGATGAGGGTCGTTGTCTGCATCTCGAAGAAACGTACGTCCGTGAAGGGGATCCCCAGCGACACCTTCTCGTACAGGTAGCCGAGGTTGTACCAGAGCAGCAGCTGCACCAGGAGCGGCGCGGAGCGGAAGATCCAGGAGAACGTCCAGGACACCGAGACCAGCAGCGGCGAGGAGGACAGCCGCATCAGCGCCAGGATGAAACCCAGGATGAACCCGAGGGTCCCGGCGATGGCCGTCAGCTTCAAGGTCTCGCCCAGGCCGCGGAGCACGGACTCGGCCGTGAACCACTGGGCGACGACGTCCCATTCCCAGCGCGGGTTGGTCAGCAGGGACCACAGGATCGCGGCGACGAACAGGGCCACCAGTCCTGTGCCGACCCACCGCCACGGGTGACGGGCAGGCACCACGGGATAGCCGGAGTAGTCCCATGCCGCGAGCGGTCCGGGACCATCCGAACCCGCGGGGCTGCGCAGGGCAGCGACTCCAGGCTCAGGAGACTGAGGCAGGGCAGCTTCAGTGGCCGCCATCTCCGGGCGGGTCTGACTGTTCGGCGCTACGGCATTCATCTGCCACCTCCCTCTGGTCCCGCAGTCCTGCCCTGAATGGTGCAGTTCACTGCTTCCATACCCGGAACGACCGGGCCGATTGGCTGAACCTAGAACACACGGACAGGTCCCTCAAAAAGAGCGTTCACATGAGGTAAGCCGACGACGTATAGGCCTCGTCGGTGACATATTCCGAGGCTTGTATGACCCCTTGTTGCGTCATGTTGCTGCCGGTGAAGGACGGTTACGGACATTCGTCGTCGGCTCGCCGGCAACTCCTAGGATGGGCCTGAATGCAGGCCGGAACCCGGGAAGGAGCACCATGACGATCGACAGAGCGCCGGGGCCCGGGACGCACGAGGACCGGAAGTCCATCGTCCTCATCGGTGGTGGTCCCCGGGCCGCACTCGTTCTCGAACGTCTCGTCGCCAACCGTCCGGCACTCTTCGACGGGCCGCTGGCCGTGCATGTCGTCGAGCCGTACCGACCTGGCTCCGGCCGCATCTGGCGAGAGGACCAGAGCCCGTTGCTGAAGCTCAATTCCATGGCGTCGGACGTCACCATGTTCACTGACGACTCCGTGCAGTGCGCCGGTCCCGCCCTGGCAGGACCCGGCCTCGTCGAGTGGGCCCGCGGAATCGTGGACGGCAGCATCTCGGACGTGCACATACCCGACCAGGATCTGGCCCGCCAGATCCATACCCTCCGCCCCACGACGTTCCCGACGCGCCGGATCCAGAGCCTGTACCTCGAATGGTTCTTCCATCGCTGTGTCCGGGCCCTGAGCCCGCAGGTGCCCGTGACCGTGCACCAGGACCTGGCTGTACACGTCATTGCCGAAGGCGGCGGTTATGAAGTGACGCTGTCCACGGGAATCGTTCTGAGGGCGGACGCCGTCGTGATTTCGGTGGGACACACGGATTCCGCTCCGGATACCGAATCCACCCGCCACGTCGACTTCGCTGCCCGGCACGGACTCTTCTACGCCCCACCCGGATATACGAACGACGTCGACTTCTCCGACCTGCAACCAGGACAGGAAGCGATAGTCTCCGGCATGGGACTGGCCTTCATCGATCTGGTCGTCCTGACCATGGAAGGCCGAGGCGGCTCCTTCGTCGAAGCACCGGGCGGCGAGTTGCGGTACGTCCCCTCGGGAAACGAACCGGTCCTTTGGGCCGGCTCCCGCCGCGGGATCCCGTACCGGTCCAAGATCAGCTCTGAGCTGTGCGGGGAACCAGCCGGCACCCCACGGTATTTGACTGCCGGCGCCGTCGCCGCACTGCTCGAGATCCATGACCAGCTCGATTTCCAGCAGCATCTGTGGCCTCTGCTGGCGAAGGACGCTGCTCTGGGCTACTACCGTGAGCTCTTCACCGGGCACCCCGATCGTGTAACCCTGGCGTGGGCCGATTTCCTGCCACTCTTCGACGCCACCGCCTGGTACTCGGACGAGCGGCGAGCCTTGGTGGACCGATTCGTCCCCGAAGCTGCCGACCGCCTCGAGTTCGAGGAATTCGACCATCCGTTGGCTGACGTCTCCTTTTCCGGCCCCGAGGACCTGCAGGAAAAGGTGGCCGAGCACATCCGCGAGGACCTCCGGCTGCGCGACGGCGGCGCGAACTCGGAGACTCTTGGCCTGTTCCTGGGATTGCTGCACGTCTACTTCGAACTGGCTCGGCTCGTGCCACCGGACGCGCTCACGCCCGCATCGCGCGGGCTGGTCAGCGGCTGGTGGCACGGTTTCTTCAGCTACGTCGATTCCGGCCCGCCGGCCCGCCGCCTGAGGGAACTGCTGGCTGTGCACCAGGCCGGCTTCGTCAGGTTCATCGGTCCCCAACTGCAGGTTGCCGCTGATGAAAAGGTTGGACTCTTCACGGCATCCTCCCCGCGGGTTCCCCACATCGTGTCGGCGACCGCGCTCATCGAAGCCCGGCTACCCAGCCCTTCCATGACAGGTTCGGTCAATCCGCTGCTGAAGTCCCTGTCCGAATCCGGCCTCGGCTGCGAGGAACGCACCGGCAGGGACCCGGGAACCGGCAGCACCGGCAGATTGCTGGTGGACTCCTCCTCACGGATTGTCGCACCGGACGGCAGTACACGGCAGGGCCTGTACGCCGTCGGACCGGCGACCTCGGGCTGGAGCGGCGGGGCGTTTTCCCGGCCGAACAGCAACGCCGCACCGTTCCGCGACAGTGACGCCCTGGCGCGGAGGATTCTCACTGACCTGGCAAAGGCGCCCGAAACTCAGGATGTCTTCTCCAGCACCCGGTTGGCAGCCAGTATCACCGTGCTGCACTCCTCATTGGCCTGAATCGGAGGATCCTTGATGACACACACCCCGGCGTCCGGAGCCCTGCCGGATCTGACAGTGCTCCACCTGCCGCTCGAGGATCCCCGCGTGCAGCCGCTGGTGGAAGGACTCACGCGCGAGTACGACCGCAGGTACGGCAGCATGTTCGGTGGCGCCAGTGCGGAGATGCGCCGCTATCCGGCCGTCGAATTCGCGGCCCCGCACGGCGCGCTGCTGATCCTGCAGGAGGACGAGCGGACCGTGGCCGGTGGGGCCTTCCGCCGCCACGACGAGCAGACCGCCGAACTCAAGCGAATCTGGACCCACACCGGGTACCGCCGCCGGGGCTTGGCTCGCCGGGTGCTGGACGAGCTCGAGGCGGAGGCAGCGCGCCGCGGATATCGCCGGATCTACCTGACCACGGGTCCACGCCAGCCCGAGGCGAAGAATCTCTACCTGGCCACCGGCTACAGCCCGGGATTCGACCTCGCTGCCGACCCGGCAGCCGTGAAGCACCTGGTGTTCACCAAGGAACTGCCCGCAGAAGGAATCGGGGTAGAGGCCTGACCACGGGGAGAATCGACACCCACGAAGGCCGACGGCGTCCAGCTGCCTCCTTGCCCCGGGGTCGTCGGGTTGCGGACACGACCCGAAGCGCCGACGTCGCTGCCGGGCCGTTCCGCTCGATCAGGATCAAGCGCTGAGAACTACGGCCCTCCCGGAGAGTTCACGTGCTCTCTGCAACGCGGCCGCCAGATCCTGCTGCAGGTCAGGAAGGTCCTCGACGCCGACCGACAGTCGAACGAGATCAGTCGGTACCGCCAGTGCGGTTCCGCGCACCGAGGCGTGCGTCATCTCGGAGCAGTAGCAGACCAGCGATTCCACTCCACCGAGGCTGACCGAGAGCGCGAACAGACGCGTGGACTCTGCGAAGGTGCGAGCAGCAGCCTCTCCTGCGCTGAAACGCAACGAGACGATTCCGCCGAACCCTGACATCTGCTGCGCCGCCAGGGCGTGGCCCGGGTGCTCGGGTAGTCCGGGATACAGCACCTCGGCCACACCGGGCTGGTCCCGGAGCCACTCGGCGAGCGCCTGGGCGTTCGCATTGTGCCGCTCCATGCGCAGGCCGAGGGTCTTGAGTCCGCGGGCGGCCAGGAAGCAGTCCTGTGGCCCGGCGACTGCACCGCCGGCAAATTGCTGGTACCCCACGGACTCCGCCAACGCCTTGCCGCGAAAGGCTCGGTCCGCTACCACGACGGCACCGCCGAGTACATCCGAGTGCCCGCCGATGTACTTGGTCGTCGAGTGCACCACCACGTCCGCGCCGAGGTCCAGGGGTCGCTGCAGGTAGGGCGAAGCGAAGGTGTTGTCCACGACCAGCAGCGCCCCGGCGTCGTGCGCCAACCTGGCCCAGCCGATCAGGTCCGCGATACCGAGCAGCGGATTCGACGGCGTCTCCACCCAGAACAGTGCGGTGGAACCTGGCCTCACTGCGGCGCCCACAGCTGTCAGGTCCGTGATGTCCACGGCCGTGTTCGTGACACCCCAGGGCCCCAGGAGCCCGTTGATGAGCCGGTTCGTCCCGCCGTAGCCGTCCCCGCCGAGCACGATGTGGTCGCCGGGCTTGAGCAGGGCACGCAGCAGCGCGTCCTCGGCTGCGAGGCCGGAGGCGAAAGCGAAAGCGGCCGTCCCGCGTTCCAGCGCGGCCAGCTGGGTTTCGAACCCGTTGCGGGTGGGGTTCGATCCCCGGCTGTACTCGTGGCCGGCGCGCAGCACGTTGATACCGTCCTGCACGAAGGTGGAGGTCTGGTAGATCGGTGGGATCACCGCTCCGGTCAACGGATCCGGTTCCTGTCCGGCGTGGACGGCGGTGGTGTTGAATCCCGAGTACTGAGCCATCTCAGGCGCCGGTTCCTGCGTGGCCGACGGCGGCGAGGGGTCCGCCCGTCGGCTCGGCGACCCCGGCCAGCGGGGCCAGTGCCAGGTCCAGGTCCGCGACGAGATCCGCCGCGGCTTCCAGCCCTACGGAGAGCCTGATGGTGCTCCCCGTGATGCCGGCGCCGGCGCGCTGCTCCGGACTCAGTCGGCAGTGCGTCATGGAGGCCGGGTGCGCCACCAGGGATCGGGTGTCCCCCACATTGGCTACAAGCTTGAACAGCCGCAGCCGGTCGATGAACGGCCCGACGTGCTCCTGGTCCGCGGCCAGATCGAAGGAGAACACGCTGCCTGCCCCGGCCGGAAAATCCCTGGCGAGGAGTTCGGCCTGGGGGTGGCCCGGGGTGGAGGGGTGGTGCACTGCGGCGACGGCCGGGTGGCCTGCCAGGAACTGGATCACCTCTCGGGTGTTCTGCCCGTGCCGGGCCACCCGGATGTCCAGGGTTTCCAGCCCCTGCAGAATCTGGGCGGCGCTGGCCGGAGCGAGCGAGGGACCGAGATCGTGCAGGTACTTGCTGCGTGCCAGCGCCAGGTAGGCGCCGTGGCCGTGGCGGTCCCAGAGGATCGCTCCGCCGTAACGGCGCTTCGGTCGCGTGATCTGCGGCCACTTGTCCGGGTAGGCAGCGAAGTCGAAGCGTCCGCCGTCGACCACCGCACCGGCGAGGGTTGTCCCGTGCCCGCCGAGGAACTTCGTGGCGGAGTAGACGACGACGTCGGCTCCATGGTCCAGCGGTCGGTACAGCGCCGGAGTCGCCAGGGTGTTGTCCACCACCAATGGGATCCCGGCATCATGGGCCGCCGTTGCAATTGCGGGAAGGTCCTGCAGCGTTGCCATCGGATTGCCGATGGACTCGGTCAGGAACGCCCTGGTCGTAGGGCGGACCGCCGCGCGCCAGGCACCCGGGTCCGCCGGGTCGGCGAAGCTGACCTCGATCCCGAAATCCGCGAAGGTGTCCGTGAGCAGGTCCACCGTTCCTCCGTACAGCTTCGAGGAGGCGACGATGTGCTGACCTCCCTGCACAAGGGACAGCAGGGCGACGGCGACCGCTGCCTGCCCTGTGGCGGTTGCCAGCGCGCCGACGCCGCCGTCGAGTGCTGCCATCCGATTCTCGAGCACCGCAACGGTCGGATTGCCTGTCCGGCTGTAGGTGAAGCCGGGTTCCTCGAGCGCGAACATCCGCCGGGCCGATGCGTAATCCGGGAACTCGTACGCGGCGGTCTGGTAGATGGGTACCGCTATCGGCCGGTAGGGGGCCTGCGGTTCGTAACCTGCATGGATTTGGGAGGTGGCTGTACAGCCAGGGTCGCCGGTGCTCATGGAGAGGGCTCCTTCGTCAGCGGTAGTCACATGGTCGGGGTCGAGATGCGGGGGCAGGGCTGCGCAGGCAGTCCTGCCCCCGGGATGCAGAAGCGGAGCAGCGGGTCCGCGGACCGGTCAGGAATGTGCCAGGGCCTGCTCGATCTCCCCAATGTCTGTGCCCTCCCGCACAGTCCTGGCTGCAGCGACGAGGTTGCGCAGCGACACCACGGTCTCCTCGTAGCCCCGGGTCTTCAGGCCACAGTCCGGGTTGATCCACAACTGCTGCGCGGGGAGGGCAGCCAGCGCCGTGCGGATGAGAGCGGTGATCTCCTGCTCAGAGGGCACGCGCGGCGAGTGGATGTCGTATACGCCAGGGCCGATTCCGCGGGAATAGCCGAAACCGGCCAGGTCCTCGACGACCTCGAGGCGTGAGCGGGCGGCCTCGATGCTGGTGACGTCCGCGTCCAGCCCATCGATGGCCGAGATCACTTCGCCGAATTCCGAGTAGCACAGGTGCGTGTGGATCTGTGTCTGGTCAGCCGCGCCCGCAGTCGCCAGACGGAAAGCCCGGACCGACCACGTCAGGTATGCCTGGTGGTCCGCCGAGCGTAGCGGCAACAGTTCGCGCAGGGCGGGCTCGTCAACCTGCACGATCGCGATCCCGGCAGCCTCGAGGTCGGCGATCTCATCCCGCAACGCCAGCGCCACCTGATTGGCGGTATTACCCAGCGGCTGGTCGTCACGAACGAAGGACCAGGCGAGGATGGTGACAGGACCGGTGAGCATGCCCTTGAGCGGCCGCTCGGTCAACGACTGCGCGAAGCTGATCCACGGCACCGTGAAGGCCTGCGGACGGGACACGTCACCCCACAGGATGGACGGACGCGTGCAGCGCGAGCCGTAGGACTGCACCCAACCCTGCTCGGTGGCCGCGAAACCGTCGAAGTTCTCCGCGAAGTACTGGACCATGTCGTTGCGCTCCGGCTCGCCGTGCACCAGCACATCCAGCCCAAGGCCCTCCTGCAACTGCACGACGCGCGCGATCTCCTGCCGCAGGAACTGGTCGTACTCCGCCTGGGAGATGCTGCCATTGCGCACCGCAGCCCGGGCACCTCGCACCTCGCCGGTCTGGGGGAAGGAACCGATCGTGGTGGTCGGCAGCACCGGCAGTCCCAGCCGTTGCTGCTGTACCTCGGCTCTCCGTTCAGCGGGGCCTCGGGTGAAGGCCTCCTCGGTCAGATCGCGCGTACGGTTGCGCACCCGGTCGACGACGACGCCGTCGAAGCGCGCCCGCTGACGAAGCGCCGCATCGGCGTCCTGCAGTTGCGCGGCAACGGACGGTCGGCCCCCGTCCAGACCTCGCGCCAGCACCACCGCCTCACGCACCTTCTGGTCCGCGAAGGAGAGCCAGGCCGGCAGGTGCTCCGGCAGGGCCGTCTCGGCCTGCACATCATGCGGTACATGCAGCAGCGAGGTGGACGTCGCCGCCGTGACCACGGTGCCTGTCACACCCTGCAGGTGCTCCAACACCTCCAGCGAGGCCTGCAAATTGTTCCGCCAAACATTCCTGCCATCGACCACGCCGGCAACCAGACGTGTCGTGCCCAACGCCTGCAGCGCCTCGGCGGAAGGCTTGGCCCCCTTGACGAGATCCGCATGTACAGCCTCGACACCGGCAGTCGCGAGCACAGCGAGCGCCTCACCTGGCTTTGCCGGGTTGCCGGCGGTGCCGTAGCCGGTGGTGACCAGTAGTGCCGGGCGTTCTGCGGTCCCTGCCAGCTGCCGATACACCCGCTCGACCAGCCCGCCCGGGGCTGCCAACGCACCGCCGCGATCGCCGACCAAGCCCGGCTCATCCAGCTGCACCCACTCGGCCCCTGCCTCCGCCAGTGACGCGAGAATACCCGCGTACGCCACGACTGCGTCGTAGATACGGGACAGCGGGTCGAACCCTTCGGGCGAACCCTCTTCTGCCTTGGCGAGCAGCAGATACGTGATGGGCCCCACCAGCACCGGACGCAACACCACGCCGCGCTCCCGCTGCCGCCGGACGGTCGCTGTCAGCCGATGCGCCCCAGCCGAGAATGTCGTCGCCGTGCCGATCTCGGGCACAAGATAGTGGTAGTTCGAATCGAACCACTTGGTCAGCTCCAGCGGTGCGCGGTCGCCGTCCCCGCGCGCCAGCGTGAAATATTCAGCAGTGCCAACGGAACCGTCATCGCCGGCCAGGTCAGCGAAACGGGCCGGCAGGGCTCCCAGCGCAGCAGTAGCATCCAGCACCTGATCGTAGAGCGCGAAGTCGGCCGGGATGGAGGAGTCCGCAGCGCTCAGGCCCAACTCGACCAGACGCGCGACCGTGCGGTCCTGCAGTTCGTCAGCAACGCGCTGCAGACCCGCCTCATCGATTCCGCCTGCCCAGTACGATTCGACCGCCCTCTTGAGCTCTCGGTTCGGTCCGATGCGCGGGTAGCCAAGAATTGTCGCGGCGGGGAAAGTACATTCGGTGCTCATGAAGTTCTCCTTCGTACGTAAGGTGAGGTCTGGTCTCTAGGCCGGCTCAAGCCGGGACGACGTCGGCGAGTGTGCGGATAGCCGGCAGGTCGAGCTGCTCGATGACCTCGACGGACGCGCGGTGGTCATTGAAGGTATAGAGGTGCAAGCCGGGGGCTCCTCCATCGAAGGCTGCCTGTGCCAGCACGGCCGCCGCCTGCACACCGATCCGCCGACGTTCGACGCCGTCCGACGCCGTTTCCAACCGGTGCAGTAGTGCTTTGTCCGGACGCACCCCGGTCATAACGGCAAGACGTTCCAGCCGACCGACGTTGGCCATGGGCATCACGCCAGGAATGATCGGCATCGTGACGCCGGCGGCACTGGCCGCTGTAACCAGCCGGGCATAGTGCGTGGGATCGAAATAGACCTGTGTGATGGCGAAGTCTGCGCCGGCACGCTGCTTGGAGACCAACACCTCGATATCGTGCAGGAACGACGGCGATTCGGGGTGCCGATTCGGGTAAGCGGCTACACCCACTGCTAGCCTGCCGCCCGCCAAGGTGGCGGTGTGCCGGCCCTCGATGTCCCGGATCAGCTCCACCAGGAAGCGGGCGAATGGCAGATCGCCGCGGGCTACGTCCGCATCCTGTGGCAGGTCCCCTCGGAGCGCCAGCAACCCCCTCACTCCCAGTCCGAGGAACTGCCGCACCAGCAGCTCCAGACTCTCGCGTGTTTCACCCACGCAGGTCAGGTGAGCGAGCGGACGTAGCCTGGTGTTGCGGACGAGGTGCTCGATCAGGTCGATCGATGCCCGACGACGCTCGGGCGTGCCGCTGAAAGTCACCGACACGTAGTCGGGGTTCGTAGCCGAAAGCTCGTCGATTGTACGAAGTACGGCCTCGGCTGCCTTTGGGGTGGCCGGCGGGTACAGCTCGTAGGACAAGGATGGCGGTGTCGCTGCCCACTCGTTCGATGTCATTCCACTCCTCGATACGGCCGAGGGAGGGAATCAGCGAACGGATTGAGAACCAGCGATGCCTGGCTGCAAGCACGCTGGGACTTCAGCTTTGTTCACTGATGTGTCTCCATCGGTTCTGGCAGGAGCACCGCTTCCGCTGCTCTCCCTGGTGGGAGGACAGTCGAATGGTTGCTGCGGCGTCAACAAGCCAGATCTCTCGGCCGCTCTTGATGGTTTGTAGGACTACTCTAAGCAGCGCGCACGTCCCCGGCGCAAAGCTGCGGCGAGATGGCGTTGCATGACGTTTTCTGACGCGTACTCCTTAACCTGGGCCACATTCCGCGTCACATTCGTCACATTTGACTCCGTGGCGGAGCGGCCGGACGGCAGCGTCATGGCAAGTCTGGAACAGACTGCGTGACGACGACGGCGTCGCCGCAAGCACTGGTGCACTCGGCGCGCTGACCGAGGCGAACCGCCTATACCGGACCGTGCGCGAGTGACGAACCGGATTGCACGTCAGTGACCGCAGTGGTGCGGGCAATCAGGCCGGCTCCTCATGCGCTGATGTGCCGGGGCCGCGTGGTTCCCCGTTCTCCCCAGCCTTCGACAGGGTGAATATCCCATAGCGCATGGCCCCCGTGCGGTAGGCCAGGATCAGGCGGGGAATGCTCAGTAGGAACATGCGATTGCGTCCGCCAAGGGCGAGGCGACGGGTGTGGCGATCGACGAGCAACGCCTTCACGAGTCGGCGGGCGCAGATCGTCCATGTCCGCGCGACGCGGCTGCTGACATCCTCGTAGCCGGCGATCGCAAAGCCCGCTGCTATCGCCATGGCCTCATAATCCTCGCGCGTACCCATCGAGGGCAGGCGCCCTTCGCGGCAGATCGGCTCGAGCAGGTGCCGAACCTTCCAACCGCCGGCATCTGTCTCGGCGAGCCACGCGCAGACCACGAACCGGCCGCTGGGCGACAGCACGCGATGCGCCTCGGCGAAGAACCTGGGCTTGTCGACCATGTGCTCGCTCGATTCGATGGCCCAGGCGGCATCGGCTGAGGCATCGGTCAGCCCGTTGACGAGCCAATCGCGGAGATGGATGACCACATCGGCTACGGGATGCGCGGCGGCGAAGATGGTCTGCTCGGCGGACAGTGTCAAGCCGGTAACGCGAACCCTGCGTGTGATCGCGAGCTGCCTTGCGGTGGAGCCATAGCCGCAGCCGATGTCGACGCACGCCTCGCCGGGCATCAGGCCCAATCGATCACCGACAGTGTCGACCAAAGCCTCGACAGCTTCGGCGGGTGTCTCGCGACCCGTCCCCCATAGCCCGTGATGGACATGCTCGCCCCACACCCGACGATAAACCGGATCGAGCTCGTCGTAGTGATCCGCGACCGCCACGGCGTGCTGGGAAATTCTGGGGACGATCACGTGATCACAGTACGACGCCGGTTCACCCCATCGGAAGGTCTCGACTCAGAACTCCTTAGCTTTCAGTTCGCCACGCTGGAACTGGGCCCCACCATGGAGGAATCGAGCAACGCGCCCGCCACCGATGGCGGCCCTTCACTGTTCACTAGGATCTCGGCCCTCTTGAGCGCATCGGCGCTTGCGGCGAGAGCGGTTGGACGCTCCATCTCTCGCAATGTGTTGCATCGAGGAACGGCGGCGCCGGCGATCCAACCCATCAGATACCTCCGGACGGCGGGTCAGCACGCGCTGAGATGAAGCCACTCCCCGCGAACTGGAACCAGGGAACCGCTAACCGCCTGGTTGCTTGCCCTCCGTCGACGCATGCCGCCGCTGTGCTGTGTAGCGGGCCGGTCGCAGTGCGCGTGGCGGGCGGACCGGAGTGGTGGTCGCGCGGCGGGCGCCCCGCTGTGGTGGCCGGTGTGGTGTGTCGGTCTGCCCGTAAACCTGGGGTTAACGTACGGAAGGCCCCGCACCTGGTGGTGTGGGGCCTTTCGTGTAATGGTTGTCCGGCGGTGTCCTACTCTCCCACACTCTCTCGGG
>NZ_JAXCIC010000014.1:0-37682 GCF_035985055.1 Arthrobacter sp. PL16 | reverse complement strand
ACTCGGTCGACGTCGAGAATGCGGGAGCGGACCCCGAGGCAGTCCGCCAGGCTGTCCAACGCGAGCTGGCCAGGTCCGAGCATGACCGGGCGGCCTCGGCCGCCGAACAGTCACGCTCCGAGCAGGAACGAGCCGAAGCGCAACGGCTGATGACGATGGCAGACCAGGACGAGCGCCGGGCCGAGGAATCCCGGGCGGCTGCCGAGCATGAGCCGGACCCCGAGGAACGCGTGCGCGCCGCCGCCGAAGCTGAACAGCGCGAGGCACAGGCCGACCGCGCCCGAGAGGACGGGCGCACCGTCTACGACAGTGCCGAGCGCCGCGCAGGCACCGCTCAGAGTCTCGAAGCCCACGGCATCGACCGCGAGGTGGTGGCCACACGCATGCGGGCAGACGTCAGCCAGGGCAAGCCCGCCACCGAGGCCGTCAAGGGCGCCGGGAAAGCCAAAGCACCCAAAGCCCGCAAGACCCGCGGCCACGGCACCCAAGTCCAACGAGCGGGCCTGGATCGGTGAGAACCGAACCCACGACCCACAACACAAAGAGGGACCGCACCTGGTAGGTGCGGTCCCTCTTTGTGTTGCCTGCTACGTTGCAGGCGACGGCATCGGTTCCAACCGGCGTACGAGCTTCACCAGCAAGCCCAAGGCCAGGAAGCCGATAAACAGCGCTCCAAGGCCAGCAGGTACAGTCCAGAGCCACAGCCAGGCACTCGTCTCCGCGTGTGGGTACATCGCAGAAATCAGGATTGATGGAGTGCTGATGATGGCCAGAGCCACGACGGCAGCGGGCAAGCTGGCCACCAGGGCCTTGGCAGAGCCCGCCAGAACGTTTTCAGAAGGCATGACGTGCTTGAAGGTATTGCGGCCCAAGCACCAAAGCGCCATGAGGCTGATGGTCAGCAATGACCACCAGAGAGCATATCCAGCGACTTGTACGGCTTCGTTCATGGTGTTTCCTCACTTTCAGATGATTCGTTGAAAACTAGCCCGGCCATTCTTCGGCGGGTGGTTCCGGTTCCTCCTCCCGAGATACGTCATCCTTTGGTTCGTGGAATTGACGTTGGTCAGGGAACAAGCCCTCCGGCGGAGCTACATAGGGCAATGGCTGCCCTTTTTTGGACTTGTTTTCGTCGGCGTCCGCTGCCGAGGAAAACGGCCCGTCCGGGTCCAGCAATACCGCCATATGGTGGTCCGCGTGGTCGCGCCACCACACGCTCATGCCGGTGCTGGGGTCCATGCGCAGGTGTTCCCAGGAACGCCATAGCGCTTCCAGACGGATCACTGCCTCGTCGTATTCCCACCACCGGGCAGTCCAGACCCGCGAGCGGCCGTTGATCGCCCGCCGATAGACATTGCGCAGGTACTCACGGACAAACTCATCGACGGAACCGTAGTAGAGGGTTTCCTCCGGTTCCGCCTCGCTCTCGTCGTCCTGGGCTTCGTCGGCTGCCTCGTTGGCCTCGACCTGTTCGGTCACGGCGGCCACGGCCGCCTGGCCAGCTCGCTCCCTGAGGGATTCCAGCAGCTCCTCAGTCAGGGCTTCGTCGACCGCGGCGGTGGCCACGTTATTGACCTGCTTGCGGACCGAGGCCTTGACCGCCGCATCGACGTATTCACCGGCAAGCCCGCCAATGTCGAGCCCAAACACCCGCCCAGGCGAGCGGGGTGTATCGGCGGCAGCGGAAGGCTGCCCCTCGTTTTCGGTGTATTCGTCCTCTCCCCAGTCACTCATGATGCGCCTTCCGTGCTCAATGCGGATTCAACCACCGAGAGTTCCTTCTCGGCTTCGAGAATCGTTTTCTCGGCTTCGGGATCATGGGCCAGGATGGACGCCCGCACGGCGTCGGCATGCGGGCCAGCCATCCATGGCTGCGTGCGGATCAGCGTGGCCCGGTTGCCCGAGGACAGCACCACAGCGCGCCCCTTGGGCATGGCCGCCAGGTCGTCGACGTCCAGGATGCGCTCACGGTGGAGCTGCTGCGATACGGTGCGCTGTCCGCGCCCGTACGAGGTGGAGGAAGTCAGACGGTCATAGTCGCCGATCATGCGGGCCAGGTCCTCGAGGAAGCTGCCGTCATGGGTGGTGCCACCGCCGCCGTAGACGCGGATATTCGATGCGCTCCACAGCTTCTTCATTCCGGATTCGCCCCACACCTCGACGCCCTGGGACCAGCTCTGCAGAATGGTCATGAGGATGATTCCGCGGGAACCATAGTGGCTGTAGAGGTTCGGCAGATCGCGCCACCGGCAGACGTTGGCGGCCTCGTCGAGCACTCCCACCAGGGGAGTCTTTAGCCGGCCCCCGGCGGACCTGGCGGCCAGCTCCTCGGCGGCTTCAACCACGGCGACTGTGAGCGCTGTGACCAAGGGTCCCGCGGTGCCGCGGCCTTCCTTGGACAAGGAATAGAGTGTGCCACCGTCACGGACGAACCCAGCCGGGTCAAAATGCGGCCGAGTATCGGCCGCGCCGCGTGGGGTCACCCAGGCGGAGACCTGGCGATTGGTCAGGCAGGAGGCCATCTGCTGCGCCGTGCCGTACACGCCGCCGCGCTGTTTTTCGGGAGCGTCAATCACACCGGCCACCTGATCGGCGGTCAACGCGAAACCGTGCTCGCGAAGAATCTCCACCGCCGTGTCATCGGTGGGACGAGTCAGCCACGTGTACACGTCGGTAATGGCCCGGTGATCCAATGCCGCAGCCAGCAGCAGACCGGCCAGGAGGTCCTGGCCTGCCGGGTCGAAATAGGCGTCGGTCTTAGCGCCGGGGTCACGAGAGCCAGAGGCGAAGTGCTCGGCCAGCTTGGCCGCGCGCACTTCGTCAGTGACATATGAGAGCGGATTCCACCACCAGTTCGGTTCTTCCAAGGCGATCGACTGGGGATCAAAGACCCACACCGGACCAGTCGTGGCCCGCACGTCCCTGGTGGCGTCCACTACGTCGCGTTTGTTGGAGGTTACCAGGACACCGCCTGGCGCATCGAGGATGGCCGGAACCGCGCGACTTGTCGTCTTACCTGTACGGGGACCCCAAATGTCGATGTGCATGTCCTCCCAGGAGCCGTGCAGCGGTGCCCCGCCGCCGACGGTCCGGCCAATCGGCACACCGCAGGAGTTCTCCACACCCAACCGCTTGGCCGAAGCCTGCGCAGCCTTGGACGTCAGCGATTCAATGTCCTTGCCCCGACCCATGTAGGAGGCGGCCCGGTCCACGCGGCTACGGCCCTTGCGCATGCGGCGAAGCATCAAGCCGAATAGCACTGCCAGGACGATGACAACAAGGCCCATCCCGGCCAGTACCCACCATCCTGGCGCACCTGGCCAGTTCAGCTTGCCACCGAAGAGACCGAACACCAGGGAGAACGGATCGGCGGGCAAGGCCTCGCCGGTCCCTGCAATCTTGTGTCCCAAGAACATCGCGGCGTAGATCGAGCCGACACCGACCACCACGACGATGATGCCGATCCAGACCAGGATCGCCTCAGAACCCATGCCGCCGGGATCCCGGCGGCGGTTGTTTTGGATACTCATGCTTCTGCCTCCTCGACGACATGCAGTGCACGGCGGCCGACGCGCGACCGTTCGTGCCAGAGCTTGTTGGTGTCATTGATAGATTTTTCAACGTCAGTCAGCTGCACATTGACGGGAATGCCTGGGCGGCCGCCAACTTTCACCAGGAATTTGCCGCGGCCCGGAGGGTCGGCTTCTTGCCCAGCAGCAGGGTCCCACGCAGGCGGGTCCTGCCAACCGATCAACAAACCTTGTTCCGCTTCGGAGAACGGAACCGCGGCGGTGAGCTGGGGCATCTCGGCCGAGGGCAGTCCACCGCAGATGACCATGCCGGAACGCTCGACGAAACCGCGGGCCTTCATCCGGTCCTCCTCGCTGGCCAGGGCCAGCAGGTCGCTCATGGTGTGCGAAATCATTGCCATGCCGACACCGCGTTGGCGGTTCAGGCGGGTCAATGCGTCGACGCGATCGACCATGCCGCGTCCGGCGCGCAGGGCACGCCACAGCTCGTCGAGGATGACGAAATAGTGCCGTCGTGGTTCCAGCCCGGCATCAGCCAGGGCGTTGGCCACGTTGACCGTGCCGAACCCGGCGGACCAGCAGGCCAGCAACGTGGCGGCCTGTAGGTCCATTTCGGAATCGTCGATGGCTGACACGTCGTAGACCACCGGGGCATCGCGGCGCATCGGATTCGTTGTCTGCCGGGAGAATGTCTCGCCAAGACGCCCGCCGCCCACCAGGCCGATGAGGGAGGCTTCCAGGCTCTCGGTGATCGCCTTGTAACGGTTGTCATCGCCACGGTCCAGGGCCACGGCCCGAACTTCTTCCGGGCCTTCCTGGATCACCCGAAGCAGGTCACCCAATACCGGCACGCCCTCGTGGTGAGCGTCGAGCCACTTCAAGGACCGGTCGATGATCGTTTCTTCGCGGTCCGTCGGTGGAGCCGAACGCAGAATCGTCAGGAGTGCTGACACCATCGTGTGTCGACGTCCGTGTGCATCTGCCATCACCTGGGCGGCTTCCTTCTCGTGCCCGGAAGCGCGCAGCCGCTCGGCGGCTTCGGTGGCTTCGCCGGGATCGAGCACATTCAAGTACCCGCGCCCACGGCCCAGGGTGATGATCTGGCCGCCCATGGCCTCGATGAGGTCAACATAATCGGGCTTCAAATCCCCCAGAACCAGGGGCATTACGCCGTACCCGGCCAGCCCCGTGGCCATCCGTCGAACCAGCGTCGACTTGCCCAGGCCCGGCTTGCCCAATATGAAAGCGCTCGGATTGCTGATGAGCTTGGCGCGCTGGAACCAGGAAATGGGATCACAGCACAAGGTGGCTCCGGTGTGAATGTGGCGGCCGAGCGGGACACCGACCATTGGTGTTCCGGTGCCGATGGCGAACGGCCACATACCGCAAACCTGAACTGTGGTGCCGCGCCACTCATCGGCTTGCTGCACATACACTGATTGGCCGCGGCCGCGGCCAATCCACCCACGCATGGGCGGTCGCTGCGGCTTGACTTCTACCGGCTCGGCCATGACTTTCAGTGCGCGCTTCTTATTGGCCTTGGAGAGGTTCTTCCACGGGTTCGGGAAGAACGACAGGCCGCGCCGGGCTTCACGCTTCTGCGCCTTGACTACTTTCTGGCTCACAGCTTCTCCCTCAATTCAGCCGGGACCTTGATGTGCTTTGGCAGCACCAGGCCCAGGGGCAGGGCAGCGGCAAACGCCGAGTCCTGCGATCCGTACACCGGGCGGATACGCAGGCGGGCCGTGGCGGAGAGGTTGTCGATGGCAGCTCGTGCATCGGCTTCCTTTTCCAGGTCGGTCACCGTGGCGGTCACCAGCATGCCGAACTGGACCAACCCAGCACCGGAGGCTTCCTCGCTGGCCGTGGCCGCCGCGGCGCGAACCGCGAGGCTATCGCGGGCCGCTGGCTTGTTGGTCGACGTCACCCGGAACTCAGCGGCGCGCAGGTCTGCCTCCACCATGGCGGCAGCCTTCGCGGCGTCGATCGGACGGTACAGCAAGGTGACGCGCTTACGAGCAATATCGCGGTGAGGAGCGAGCAGACGAGCCAGCACACCGCTTTGGACGTTGCCGCGCGGTGCCGAGGTCATCGCCCAGGTGCAGGAGTAGGCCGAATCGTGGCGGTATCCGCCCCAAGAGGCCTGAGCTGCCGAAGGGCCCACATCCGGCCAGGTCAGTTCCGGCGTCTCGCCCGCTGCGTGGGCTTCGTCGATCAGGACGGCGGCGGCTGGATCGTAGGCAATGCGGATCGTCTCGCACAGTTCCTGTGCTGAGAGCGGGTGAGCAGCACCGGCCCCGGTTGCCTGCAATCCAGCGGTCAGGCCAGGCAAGCGAGCTGCCAGCTCGCGCGCCATTTCCTCCGCCTGGCGCTTCTTGCTACCCGAGCGGTGGGATGCATTGAACGTGATGGAGGCGAAAGCCTTCACCGTTGACGAACCAGAAGGATAGGTCACCCGCACTTCGCCCAGCATGGCCTTGGCAAAGGCCGGGGCTTCGTCGTCCATGTTCATATCAATTTCACGACGCAAGCGCGTTCCGGAATCGGGGGCAGCTTCGATAGTTACCGAGGCCGCCTCGATGCCCGGTTCATCGCCCAGGTTTGAGAGCCAGTGACCCCAATCGGCCACCCACACGTCGATCTGTTCCTGGTCAACCAGGGCCGCGCCGTCTGGCTCGGTGCCAATCACCACCGAGAACGAGGACGTTGCAGGAGTGTAGAGCAGCGCGAACTTACGCCCATAGGAATCAGTGTGCTCGGTCAACCGAGTGGGGGCAGCCAATCCAGGGAGCTGGAAAGTGCCCCACAAAGCGCGGCCCAACGGACCCGAGCGGTAGATGTTCGAACCGCGGGAACGGGAGGACCACCAAGCGACGCGAGCGCCACCGCGGCTAAGAATGTTCTTGCCGTGTGAGTCCTTCGTCAGGACTGCCAGCATCACCAACCCCAGGATGCCGCCGAGGATCACTGCCTCTAGTAGACCGGCGATCATGACGACGACGACAACCATGATCAATCCGCCCAGCAGCAGCACCGTGCCAACAGACCCCAGTCCGAGGATGCCTGGCGACGTCGGACGACGCCAGTTGCCGTAGGTCCGTGGACCTCTGTTCTGCATATCAACGGCTGCCATCTGGCCCGCCCCCTTCTTCACCTGTGGATTGTTCGCCAACACTCTGCGCCGCTCCCGCGGCGGCTTGGCCAGCCTTCTTGCCTGCTTCTAATGCCGCGCCCGCGGCGAGACCAACTGGACCGGCCGCAGCACCAGCGGCAGCAGCTCCGCCACCAGCAGCAGCTCCGCCACCAGCAGCAGCTCCTCCGCCTGCACCGGCAGCAGCTCCGCCACCAGCGGCAGCTCCTCCGCCTGCACCAGCAGACGCCGCCGCAGCACCCTGGCCTTGTGTTGCACCGCCGGACGACGGGGCAGCTCCGGAACCTCCGCCAGATGAGGCCGCAGCCCCAGAACCACTACCGGAACCACTTTGCTGAGGCCCGGAGGTCTGAGCAGCCTGTGTAGCGGAATCCCCGCCACCACGACCACCCGAAGGCCCTTCCGATCCCTGTTCCCCGTTTGAACCTGAATTGCCGTTAGGAGCAGACGAATTCGACGACCCACCACCATTCCCAGACGCTAGGCGGCCAATGGCCGCCGCGCCGCTAGGCAATGCCGCCAATGCACCGGCTGCCAGCATGCCTCCGGCAGCCCCTCCGGCCATGGCCCCAACCATCGGAGTCACAAACCGCATCAAGGCAGGCATCGCAAACAAGGCAATAATCATCAGCATCAGCCCCGTAAGAACAGCCAACAAGCCAGTTCCATCGTCGGCAAAAACGTCAGTTCCGACGAGCTGGAAAGCTGCCGCATAAACAATCGCTGCCGCAGGCTTATAGAGGATGAAAGCGACGAGCCAGCCGATGCATTTCTTGAACCAGCTTTTGCCCATTTCGGTATTGGTGAATGAAGCAGCCAAAGGGAGAATGCCGGCCAGGATGACCAACATTCCTCCGCGTGCCACCATGAGCACAATCTGAAAAGCGGCCGCGAGAATGGCAATCAGCCCCAGAATGATAATGAGGATTGCGCCAAGACCACCAGTCGATGGATTTGTGGTCAAGGCAAGCAGAGTCAGCATGTTTTCACCGAAACAGGATGAACCTTCGGTCACACTGCAATCCAGCGAGCCGTCAATGATCCAGACTGCGAATGAATCGGCAGCCGCGACCAACAACCCAACAATCGTGACGCCACTACCTGCCACCACTATGAGGGTCAACAGGCTCTTGACTGTTTCGCGGCCAGGCTCAGCGCGCTGCTCCCAGACCATGCGTGCGCCGCCAATGATGACGGAAACAATTGCTGCGGCACCCATATACCACCACAGCCCGGACTGGATGAATAGCACTGCGCCACCGGCATTATTTGGACCGGAAGGCATAAGGCCGGAAACCATGGCACTTGCGCCAGAAATAAATACGACGGCTGCCAGAATGAGGCCAATCTTGCCCACCGCGGCAACACCCTCACCCGCACGCATTCGCGTAGCGATGAGCGCGCCGAGGATAAACAAAGAGATGATTGCGACGGCAAGGCTGATCCAGGTTACATAGCCCATAACTATGCTGATGTTCGTCGAATTTGGGGCCGAGCTGCCAGCCTCGATTGAGGAGCCGCCGCCAGTTCCAGTGAGGTTTGGCGTTCCGATGTGAACCCACACCGTACCTAACGAGCCGATCGCTTTGCCAAACGCCTCCATGATCGCGTTGGCCATATTCTCGATAGCATCCCCAACCGTTGATTCAACCCAGTTATCGAGCTTGCAGCCAGCATCAAAGAAACCACATTCTTTTGCCATGTCTGTTTACTCTCCCCAGGCTATGTATCCTGAAACATCAGGAATCTGCGCAATTCGCAGAGGATCGGTTGGATTCTGTGGCAGTAACTTCCAATCTCCGTCTTCCCAAACCAGGTCATAGACAGCAGATGCATACACGGAATTACCGTTGCCTACGGCTTTGGCAGCTATATCAATTCGGGCCGTCTCGCCGTCATATTCGAGGATCTTAAATCCCGAGATGCCCATTCGCGTTTCAGTCGAGGTACCGGAACTAACTTCGGTGAGAAGGTCACTACGGTTTGGAGTCTCTGTCGATAGGAAATACTCAATCCAGGGTCCCGACACTTCTGGGGAGGAACCCTGTACAAGGGCATTTCCGGCCGCGAATACCGCACCTTCCGGTGAATGCTGGAAGCAGTAGCGATATTTCTCATCGCTTTTTTCAGCAGGCCCAAATTTCGATGAGGTTGGGTAGGCCGTCGTGCCCAGGTATTCCCATTTCGCTTCCGGGGCGGTGGTTAGAGAACCGCTTAGTACTTCGCCACCAAGGCCGCAAACACTCGCGCCGCCCGCGACCGCCGATGGTTCGGTGGTCGGGGCGGCGCTGGTGTTAGTTGGCGATGACGACGAGGGCGCAGGCTCAGGATCGTTTCGGTTCGCATTGACGAACCCGATAATTACCCCGAGCACCACGATCAGGAACACCACCACAGCCGCGATGATGAATCCTGGCTTGGTGAAGGGGCTCTGTTCGTTGTCCTCAGTAGTCATTTTGATTTCTCCGATCAGGCTCCGGCTAGGAAGCCAACGAGGGCGGCAGCCGCCGAAATGACGATCACACCACCTAGTGCCATGCCGATCTTTCCGACGTGTTCGCCGCCTTCGCCACGTCGGGAGTTGATTGCCATCAACGCACCGGCTGCGAACAGGCCCAGGATGCAGACTGCGAGGGCAACCCATTTGCCCCAGCCCATAACCTGGTTGAAACCGCCGGTTCCTGGGGGCTGAATCGGGTCGGGGTTAGGGAGTTGGAGAGGCATCGCGGCGACAACGTCGCCCATCGTCGATGCAGCAGTCAGAAGCATGCTCATTGCTGTTCCTTTCGATTGGTGATGCCGTCGGCACCGGATTGGATAAGAGCGCTTAGCTCGTCGACAAGTCGACGGACACCACGCGGGGCGTCTGATAGAGCCACAGGCTCATCCAAACGCCACGATTCGATCCACGGCACAGTCCATGTGCGTGGAACTCCCCCGCCGACTACCTGCGCAAAATCGCGCAGGGGGCGAGGGAGTCGACCTGGCGCGTCTGCGACGATCACCAGGCCAAGAATTTCGATGTGTGGGACCATTCCGGCAGCCCACTGCGTTGCGGCCACCTGGGCGGCTCGTAGGCCGCGCATGTTGGATCGGGCCACGAGAACGACACGGACAGGATCATTTCCTGGTGTTCGTGGCCATCCGTGATCGGCCGCGGGCCAGTCTGGAACCAGCGTCGAGAGGCTGGATTCGCCAGCGCCGCCATGTACACCCAGCCACCACAGATCGGCGTCATTCTGGCGGTCCTGAATCGGTAGTTGATCCACGCGATCAGGCGCGGGGACCCCGCTCTGCGGACTCATTGGCCCGGTTGCAGGCGGCACCTCCACCTCGGGGGTTTTCACGTCCACGGGCTCCGGTGATGTTGACCGAGAGAGCCACGGGTTGTTGGCATCTGTCACAACGACACGCTCCGCATCATAATGGTGTACATGGGTTCTTACGACTTTATTCTACCCGGTTGAGAGTTCAAGGGCAACAGAGAGTGACAGAATATTATGGAGTATGAAGGGTGGCGATCAAGTGTGATTGCGTATAACATGAGTATATGCGGACAAAACGTCGGGGGTGCACAGTGACCGACGGCCTCGATGCACTATTCGAAGGTCGTAGAGCGACCTTAACTGCGCCCGAAGTCGCGGAAATCCTGGGTATGACCAAACAAGGCGTCTATCACTGGCTGCGTGATGGTGTGATCCCCGGATACAAGGTGGGGACCACCTGGTTCATCCTCCGCGACGAACTGAAAGAGACCTTGCGCAAAGGAGCCAACGCGCCCCGTGTGCCAGGCAAAAGCAAACCTACCGAGGAGGGATGAGATGCGCCGCACGACCCTAGGAGCCTTCGCCCTGGCCACCGCTCTCATGCTGAGCGCTTGCGGTGGTGCACAGCAGGGCAATGAGCCTGCGCCGAGCAATCCACCAAGTGCTACTCCCACAATGCCGAATCTGGACCAGTTCACCCCGGCACCCACGGGTCAGCTGGATGAGGACACCCAGGAAACCGCCTCGCCCGTTGAAGTCCCAACCTGGGATGAAGCCTCACGAACAAGTGTCATCAAGGCAGCAGAAACCGCAATGCGTGCCTACGCCCATCCTGAACTAGATCAAAAAACCTGGTGGGCTGCTGTCCAACCTCTGCTGACGCAACAAGCGGCAACGGATTATTCCTATTTACAGCCTTCGGTCATTACAGCGAAGAAAGTGACCGGGGCCGGAAAACTGGTGGATGATTCCAGCGCCTACGTCGGAATCGTTGAAGTTCCGACAGATGACGGTATCTACACACTCATTTTGAACCGCAGCGCTGCCAATGCTCCGTGGAAGGTCAGCCGTTTCACCCCGCCGGAGGAGGCCGACTAATCATGTCCGAGCGCAAATCAGGAGGGCTTATCGCTCTCATCGCCATACCAGCACTTGTGCTCGGCCTGGTGTTTAGCATTGTCCTCCTGGGAGGCTCGGACGACGCAGCAGCAGCATGCAATCCCGACGGGTCCGGCAACGGTCTCAGCATCGACCCGGACACCGTTCCTGACGACGAAATCTCAGGGTACGGACACGAGCAGTTGGTCAATGCCGCCCACATCATCCAGGCCGGTAAGGACCTGGATTTGGGAGTCAGAGACCAAACCATCGGCGTGATGACCGCGATGGGTGAATCAACCTTGCGTGTCCTTGATTATGGGGATGGCCCTGGGCCGGACTCACGGGGTTTATTTCAACAGAGGCAAGAAGGATGGGGGTCCTACGAGGACCGGATGGACCCCTACATTTCCGCAACCAGCTTCTTCAAAGCCCTCGCCAAGATCGAGAACCGGGAATCATTAGCGCCCACCATCGTCGCCCACCGTGTACAGATCAATAAAGACCCCTACCACTACGAAAAACACTGGCCAGCAGCCGTCGCAGTCGTCGAAGGACTGTCGGGCGTCGACACCGGGCTCAACGCCGAAAATGGTGGAGGCGAAGAATGCTCTAGCGGTGAAACCGAGTCCGGAGAAGTCAACCAAAACGGGTGGGCCAAGCCGGGCGACGGACCAATCAATGCATCCTTTGGCCCCCGTCCTGTCATTCAGACCCCTAGCGGACCGACCTACCCGTTCCACTTCGGCACCGATTTCCAGGCCGGTGGCTGTGATGGACCCATCTGGGCCGCACAGGAAGGCACCGTCAGCCAGATCGTCCAAGACTCTGGCGGTGGCTGGCGTATCGAAGTCGATCACGGCGGAGGCGTCACCACCTGGTACGTCCACATGTACGCGAACGGAATTCTTGTCGACGTAGGAGACAAGGTAAAAGCCGGGCAACAGATCGCCCGCACTGGAAGCTCGGGATTCAGCACCGGATGCCACCTGCACTTCGAGGTGCAAGTGAACGGCGAAAAGGTAGACCCCATCTCATTCCTGGCAGAAGTCGGGATCACTTACTAACCGAAGGAGTCATCATGAGCACGGAAACAACGGCCACATGGCCACGGGTTGAAGCAGTCATCAAGGACGACGGAACCGGAGAAGTCAGCATCGGCGGGACCGTCCACCAAATCCGCACCGGCAGCCTGCCCGACGCGCGCACCGCCGTTATCAGCCTGGTGGCCCAGACGGCGGATAAGCTCGGCCGCCGCGTCCGCGCAAGCATGAGTGACCCTGATGGAGACTGGCCACTCATCATCCACGCAGATGGAACGGTAGAGCCTGATGACGCAGCAGAGGCCAAGCCCCGCCAGCGGCCCGAGGCTTCTACCGAACCAGAATCCGAGGATAAACCAGCCAGCGAAGTCTCAAGCCCCGAGTCAACGCCCGAGGCAGAAAAGAAAGCCAGCTTGTCACCGGGTGACCAAGACGCCGCGCACCAGGCCCCAGGCTGGGTCCGCTCCGCCGAACAACAGGCAGAGACCGCCGCAACGGTCACCAGTTACCCCAGCAGGCGTGAACGCCGCCAATCCTTCCTCACCCAAGAACAGGCCGAGGAACCGGCAACCAAGGGATGGCGCGGCAGCTTCACACGCATGGGCATCCGCATGAGCCCCAACGAAGCAGAGCGCGCCGAGCGGGCAGATGTGCAAGCCGTGAGCCAGCACTGGCCAGGGCCACGCACCATTGCCATCGTCAACGGCAAGGGTGGGGCCGGCAAAACCCCTTCCACGGCACTTCTTGCCGCGGTATTCGCGCGCTACGGCGGAGCTGGGGTGCTTACCTGGGACAACAACCAGACCCGTGGAACACTCGGCTGGCGCACCGAGCAAGGGCCGCACGAAGCAACCCTGCTCGAACTACTGCCCCAGGTCGAACGCCTGCTAAGCACTGGCGCGCAGTCTGCCGACCTCGCCCACTACGTGCACCACCAAACCCGCGATCGGTTCGACGTCCTGCGTTCCAAGCCGATGGAGCTGGCTTCGGCCCAGCGAGTCGACGCCGAAGATGTTGACTCCATCCACCAAGTGGCCAGCAAGTACTACCGCCTGATCTTCATCGACAGCGGCAACGATGAGTCGGACCCGATGTGGCGTCGAATGATCGACCACACCGACCAGCTCGTGGTGGCCACCACGACCCGAGATGACCATGCGGAAGCCGGAGCGCTTCTTCTAGAGGCACTGGCCGAACGAGACGAACGCTCGGCCCGCCTGGCAGAACAAGCCGTCGTCATCGTCAACCAGGCCGACCCCAAGGCACACGCCTCCGACTTGACCCGCGTCGCCACCGGATACCGAGACCTTGCCCGCGAAGCCATCACCATCCCGCATGACCCCGCGATGGTCGACGGGGTACTTCGATATGGGTCCCTCCGACCAGCGACACAGCGCGCCTGGCTGGCAGCCGGTGCGGCGGTCGCACGCGGACTGTGATCCGCTCCCAGGCTCTCCCCCAACCCGAACGGGTAGCGGACTGGCCGCGGCTCACCGCAACAGTCCGCCCCGACGGGACCGGAAGCCTGACCATCAATGGCACCGAACACGCCTGCCAGGCTCTCTCAGTCGACGAGCTGCGCACCGGCATGATTGCCCATTGCGCAGCGATCGCCGCACGCCTGGGCCGTCCCGTACGCCTCACTGTCACCGAGGACACCTCAGCATGGGTACTGGGTATCCGGCCCCAGGGAATCGTGCAGCTCGTCGACGAACAGGGCATGATCCCGGCGGCCGATGCTCTCGGCGTCCATGAGGGCCGCTGCCGCAAATGCCGTCGCCTACAGAGCGTTACCGCTGCAAGCTGTGGTCAGTGTGGAGTCAGCGAACCCCACCGGATCACGGTCGATCCTCCGGATACTGATTTTTACACCGCGAAATGAAAAAATTCGCGTGTCGTTACACTTAATGGTTCCGTCACCGCTAGGGTGGTTGTTATGAACGCACGTGGCCGCGAACGCGGTTCGCTCAAAGAAGCGAAAAAGATAGGTCTCTGGTTTGAGGCTAATGCTGACGCGCGTCTTACTGACATGGCGGCCGCTGCTGGCACCTCCAGGTCAGCCCTCGCGCAGTGGCTTGTTGAAACTGCCGAAAAGGACGCCGAGGGCCGCCCTGCAGGATGGTCAGCCGCGCATCCTCGTGAGGGGGAATTGCCTCTAGACCGCAAATAAAAAGAATCCCCGCCCTTGGCCGGGCGGGGATTCAGAAGCTTAGCGCCGGATCTGTTGAAAGTTTGGAAGACCGATCAGATCTGGCGATATGAAAAGAACCGGCTGGCGAAGCCGGGACCTTCGTTGTACCTATCGGACCTAACCGAAAGGCTGATCCCATCATAGCGTCTACATCTACAGAGTTCCATGCCGCCACGACTGGCGCGCCATGGGAACTTACCGCTGCCATCAGCCCACGCCCCAGTGTGCGCCTGGCAACGATAGACGCCTATGGCCAAGTGCTCAACGAATACACCAGCCATCGACGTGTCAACGCCCACGAGCCGGACCGTCCCTGGGCGGTTTATCTGGCCGACCCAGATCGACGTTTCAAGCTCCTGTGCTTCGACCTCGACGCCAAGACACCCGGTGCAGCCAACGCAGCAGCCCGCGACGCCGAGGTACTCTCCGGCTTGCTCAATGACGCAGGACTGAACGCCCTTGTGTGCCAATCCGGTCCTGCCGGTGGCCGCCACGTCTGGACCGCCCTGGCGGACGGCATCGACGCCGAGACCGTGGCCACGATGGCGCGCCTGGCCCGCCACGTCTGCCCCACTCTCGACCTCTCCCCCCTGGCCAACGCCGTCACCGGCTGCGTACGCCCACCCGGTTCCCCCCACCGCAATGGCGGCCATTCCACCGTGCTTAGCGGCTCACTGAGCATTCTCACGCACCCCACGGGAACCGCGGCCGCCGTGCGAACCCTCGTCGAGCGCCTGGCGGCCCTCGTCGACGACGCCGAACCGGCGCGCACCATCGACCCGCGCAAACCGCTTCCACTTGATGACCACGCCCGCCTGTACCTGGCTGGCCCTCGACGCGAGCTGCCTGCCGTCAGTGCCGACGCGCTCCGCGAGGACGCCGCCTCCGGCGATGCCTCAGCGGTCCTCTGGCGCGTCCTGATCGGCGCAGCCGCCGCACGATGGAGGCACGCCGATGTGGCCGCCCTCGTGCCCACCAGCCCCGGCCTGGAACACATACGCACCTACCGAGACCGCAACGAGCGCAAACCCCGCGGCCAGATCGACGCTGCGCGCGTACTGCGCCGACAGTGGGACAAGGCCGTCAAGTACGTGGCCAGCAGCGATCGCCAGATCGGTGACGATCCCACCTTCGACGTACGCGCCGACGCCATCGCCGCACACGTACGCCACATCCAAACCCGCGCCGACGCCGCCACCGGCCGATGGAGCCGCGGCGGAGGCCCCGCAGACCGTCGCGTGCTCGACGTGCTGTGCGTCCTTGCCCTACAGGCCCTGGACGCCGTTGTGGAAGCCGATACTCGCCGCATAGCCCTCATGGCTGGCATTGGCCGGGAAACGGCTCGCACGGCCCTCCTGCGCCTGGCCGCCGATGACTGGATCAGCCAGGAACGAACGGCCGAGGGACCACATGGAGCTGCCTGGAAAATCGGACCGCAGGACACTATCCACAGCCCCCTGGATATAGGCCGGTCACAAGCGGACCCGCGCCCCGCAGGGGCCGGGGCCGCAGAAAGAACTACCCTCCTCGCCTCGCTCACCGCACGCACGACGGACGCCGCACACGACCTGTTCACGCTGGGACCGGGCCTTGGACACCTGGCAGGCAACACCTACGCTCACACCAGTTCTGATCCTCAACGAACAGATGACCTCGCCCGTGCCCTTGGTGCTACACCTGGCCAGATGCTCCGAATCCTGACCCGCCTCACCACGGCTGGTGTCCTGGTCAATAACGGCAATGGCTGGCACAGGCCCACACACGACCGCCGCCAGGCCGCCGCGGTACGTCTTGGCATCAACGGGCGTCTGGTTGACCGGGCCAACCGCTACGCTATCGAACGCGAATTGTGGGCCTGGTGGCAAGCCGAGGAATCCTGGATGAACGCGCCTCGCCGCACCGCGCCGAGCCGCCGCCCAGGCAAGGGACAGCTTTCGCTTCTGCCCGACGACGGGACCCACGCATATGGTCCGTATCCACGTCGAGCCGACGGCCGCGCCGACTACGAAGCAGCCCGACGCGAGCTGGTCGAGGAACGCAACGGAATTGCCGCCCGTCGGCAGCCTGAACAAGCCGCGTCGACAAACGAGGATGCCAGTACCGCAACGGATATTGAACGCATGTTCTTCGACATCCTGGGAGCCGAACGCATCGCCTAGAACCGTCGTGCGCCCCCACGTGGATGGCTGCCCAGGCACCCTCCCACCTGGGGACGACGACACCCGGAATCCCCCGACGCCCAATGTGCACAGCCCAGCTAACGCCAGGGCTGGCCTGCACACAGTGGGGACGGAACGGAAACTGCACCGCCGGTCGGCCAAGAGGCCTCCTCTGCGAAGGCTGACGCCCTCGCGCTCCCCCGGGCCCTACGGGCCGACTCCGACGGCCGCTGCGCGGCCGAGCACTTTTGCCACCCTCTCGTACCTCGTTCCTGACGCTCCATCATTGCCGGCCGTCGCTACGCGCAAGGGCTGCGCCCCGGCTCCTCCGAAACTTTTTTGGCCGCGTCGCAAGCTCCTTATTCGGCCAAAAAACTTTCTCCCCCGCCGCCCTACGGGTTGCACTTCACTCCTTGCGCCGGCACTGCTCCGCTTATCAGGAACGAGGCCACCAAGCGAACGCCTCACCATCCCATCCTGTTAGTACTATTACCGGAGGTTTTTATCATGGTCCGCAAGGTCAAGAACAGCAAGAGCCCCGAGCAGCGCCGCGCCGAGGCCGAAGCCCTGCAAGCCTCGATTGCCCAGCAGGTCGAGGAGCTGCGCGAATCCGAAGCCTGGACCCGTTTCCTGGACTTCGCGCAGTCCTTCCACCGCTACAGCATCAACAACCTGTTGTTGATCCTCTCCCAACAGCCCGAAGCAACCCATGTTGCCGGATACCGCACCTGGCAGAAGCTCGGCCGCCAGGTCCGCAAGGGAGAGAAGGGCATCCGCATCTTCGGCGGCCGCGACGTCGTAACCACCCAGGAAGATGAGCGCACAGGCGAAGAGAAGGAACAGCGCACCCGCCGATTCTTCCCCGTCTCGGTATTCGACATGGGCCAGACCGACCCCATCGACCCCGAGGCACACGACCCGAGCACCATCGCCCACAAGCTCAGCGGAGAGGACCCCAGCGGCATCGTCGACGCCGTAACCGACTACCTCACCGGCCAGGGCTGGACCGTGACGCGCGAACCCATCCCAGGAACGGCCAATGGCTACACCACCACCGACGGGAGCCGCTGCGTCGTCGTGGATGCGGGTCTCTCCCCCGCGCAAGCCGCCAAAACCGCACTACACGAGGCCGCGCACGTCATCCTGCACGCCGACGAGGACCCCGCCGAATACGTCGAGCACCGAGGCATCAAGGAGACCGAGGCCGAGAGCGTGGCCTACGTCGTTGCCGGAATTCTCGGACTCGACACCAGCGCCTACAGCATCGGCTACGTGGCCGGATGGAGCAAGGGCGACGCCGAGACCATCAAGGAAACCGCCGCCCACGTACTGCGCACCGCGCACACCTTGGCCGAGGCAATCACCGAGAGCGAAGAAGAAACCGAAGCCGCCTAAAAAACCCTCCCGAATAGTACTATCACCGTTGCATTCCAGTAACGGTGATAGTACTATTAGAGTTATGAGGAACAAGCAAGAGAAAGGAAAGTGCCATGTCCGATAGCTCCGAATGGCAGGCAAGGGCCGACGAGGAAAACCGCATCAACCGGGCGGCGGAGAGGGCTTGGAGGGAAATGTTCCCCGAGGAAGTCGGGGATAAGCCCCAGGGCTGGCCCGACCATGACTAAGTAAGTACTATTGCCGCTACCTAAGGCTAGCGGCGATAGTACTGTCAGAGGTAAATGTAAACCAAAGAAAGGGAAACCATGAACAAGGCACTTTTCACCTATCCCGAAAAAGCAGTATTCGGAGCCACCGAGGAGCACCGCTGCACCGCAAACGACCTGCGCCGGGCCATCGGCCCGGGCGTGCTGGGGTCCCTTGGCGCTACGGACCTTGCCACCGTGCCAGGCGTTCACCAGTGCGGCGGACTGATGTTCACCGCCCGAGTTCTTCCGCTCACCAAGAGCGGCGCGCGAGGTGCGCAGCCGCGCAAGATGGCCGTCATGGTCAGCCTCACCCCTGCCGATGAAATCGACGTCGAGGTGCGGGAGATTGCGCGAAAAACCGAGCATGCGCACATCGAAGGAATCTACATTGACCAGCTCGCCAGAGCGGCGCTGGCCATCGACTACGACGGCCCAACCGCACTAAATCCGCGCTACTGGCACTAATTGATAGTACTATCACCGTTGCTTTTTAGTAGCGGTGATAGTACTATTAGAGGTATGGAAACACATGCAGTAGAGCGCAGCGAAACCACCGAAAGTGATCTATGGGAAATGGCTGCCGACACCATCGCGGGCATCAGCGAGGAATGCCGTGCCGCCCTGATCCGCGAAACTCTGGACAACTGCCAGGGGCGAAGCGCCGGGCAGGTCGTCGACCTCATGCAGGATGTAGCGGCGGCGCGGCATTATCCAACCGTGGAAAACAGTCCTCGATAGTACTATTACCGTTGCTTTTTGCCCACAACGATAGTACTATTAGAGTTAGAGGAAGTCGCTAGGAACCACTACCCAGGAGGCGAGTCGCATGGTCACCGTGTACACCACAGGGCCGGGCTGCATTCGATGCAAGATGACCAAGGACGTTATGACCGCGAAAGGGGTCGAATTCGTCGAGGTGGACATTCGGCAGAATGCCGCAGCTCGCGAGTATGTCACCGAGGAACTAGGGTACTCCGAGGCCCCGGTATGCGTTGTGGAGGACGGCACGGGAGAGGATCACTGGTCCGGCTTCCGGCCCGATAACATCAGCCGACTGGCCGCCCTGGCCAACGGCGGAGAGTGACCCGGAAGGGTTGATCTTAGGTAACTCTGATAGTACTATTAGAGTTAGAAAGAACAAGAGGAGCGGAATCATGAAGCAGCAGATCATCACCCCCTACGACACGGGGGAGCGGTTGGAGCCGAAGGCCTGGCACGTACAGCCCCGGAATCTTCCCAGCCCGGAGGAGGCCGAGCGCTATGGGCGCGTGGACTTCGACGACGACGAGGGGCGCACCGTGCTCACCGCTTATGTTGAGCGGACGCCGACGGGCTATGCCGTGCATATCGAGAATGCGGCGGAACCCGTTACCGTGACCATCGCCGCAGCAGAATAATTTCCCGTCAGCCCTAATAGTACTATCACCGTTAGAAACGCATCAAAAGGAGTCGCAATGCAGACCATCACCATTCACCGCCTGGCGGACCTGCGCGCCGGGGATCGCATCTTGAGCCACGGGGGCCGCGCGTACCGCACACCGCTGCGCGTGACCAGCCCCCTGGGGCCCATTGAATTCGGCTCGCCCGTTCGAGGCGTGCGGGTTGAAAACCCCAATCCGTCCAGCGGCATCGAGTGGGTCCTATACCCCTCGCAGATGGACGGGCGTCCGATGGAAATCGAGCGTCACTAACCCTTGCTAATCAAGTAACCCTGATAGTACTATTAGAGTTACGGAACGAAGGAGAGAATCATGAGTCACATCACCCGAACCGGCAACCTGGCCGCCACCCCCGAGCTGCGCCAGGGAGAGCGCGGCGCATACACCTATGCCCGCGTCATCGTCACCGACAGACTGCGCCAGGAGGACGGCAGCTACGCCGACGGCCCAGCCATCGCCTACGAGGTTGCCGTGAGCGGCGACCAGGCAACGAACCTTGTCGCCGCCGCGCAGGAGTCCGGCAATATCCGCGTGATGTTTTCGGGGCGCTATCGGGTCACCGAATACAAGGGCCAACAGGGAACCAGGATCAAGCACGAAGTGAACGCCGACGAGGTGGCCGTGAGCTTGCGCGGCCAGACAGTCACCGCCGCGCGGAATGGCCGCAGCAGCGACTAGGACAGATTGACGCCTAACCTGTCAGGGGTGCGCGGCTGGCAAGCTTCGCACCCCTGACAGTACTATTAGCACTATTGGAGGTAATACAGTGACCGCTCAAATTTTCGCCCTCTGCAATCAGAAGGGCGGCGTCGGTAAATCGACGACCACCTTCCACCTGGCACGTTCCGGTGTGCTCCGCGGCCTACGGGTGCTCGTGGTCGACAACGACCCCCAGGGCAACCTCACCGCCGTAGTCACCGCCGAACCAGTAACCGAGGACCAGGCAGGACTAGCCGACGCGCTCAGTTCCCGCGCATCCGAGACCGTGCGTGACGTCATCGTGCCGGGCCTCTGGCCCGGCCTCGACGTCGTACCCACGCCGTTGTATGACGCTCTGGCAAGCGTGCGCGATGAACTGGTGATTGCCGGGGCAGGCCGCGAGGGCCGCCTGAGGGAAGCCCTGGCCCCCGTGGCGGAGGACTACGACCTAATCCTGATCGACTGCGCCCCGAGTCTGGACCAGCTCACGATCAATGGGCTGACCGCAGCCCAAGGGGTCATGGTTGTCACGCACTCGAAGCAGTGGAGCCTCAGCGGCCTGTCCCAGCTCCTTAACACCGTCGAGAGCGTACGCGCCTACTACAACCCGTCGTTGACGGTGGCGGGCGTCCTCGTCAACCAGCACGAGGAACGAACCGTCAGCGGTCAAACGTGGCTTGATGAGCTGCACACCGCAGCAGAGGCCCGCGACCTGCGCGTGCTGACACCGCCAATCCCCAAGCGCGTCGTTATCGCAGACGCGGTCGAGGCCGCGCGCGGCCTCGATGAATGGGGGAGCGCCGAAGCGACCACGCTCAGCGCCCTCTACAGCGAACACCTGGCCACCATCGAAGGAGTAAAGCCATGACCCGCCCCACCCCGCGCAAGTCATCCCTTGCCGGTTCAAGCCCCGTCACCCCGCCTCAACCGGCTGCACAGGCGGACCCAGCGCCCGCGGCCAGCGTGCCGGCCGCCCCAGCTACCGCAACGCGAGTAGCGGTGCCGAAGCCGGTCGACGGCAAAAAGAAGTACCCGCACAAGGTTTCGTTTTACCAGGACCCCGAGGACACCGCCCGGGTGCGCGGTGCGATTCTTTACACGATGACCACCGAGGGAAACCGCAACCTGTCCCAGTTCGTCAACCGCGCCGTGATGGCCGAGGTTGAGCGCCTGGAAGCCAAGTACAACAACGGCGAGCCCTTCCCATCGGTGGGAGCCCGCGAGATGCCCCAGGGCGGCGCAGCGGCCGCAGGGTCCGAGGACTAAGGCCATGCGGGCGCACGCGGCCGCCGCAGTGGCCTTGTCTGCCCTGCTGACCGGATGCGCTTCGACGCCTCCGGAACCCGCGACCGCCCTCGTCGCTCTCGGCCCGGCCCTGGAATTCCGGGTAGAGCACGCCCTCACTGCCGACGAGCAGCGCACGGGCCTCTCTGGCCGGTCCGAGCTGTCGGAGGACCAAGGCATGCTGTTTTCATTCGCCAGCCAATCAGAGCGCCAAGTGTGGATGGCCGGAATGAAGTTCCCGATCGACGTCGCCTGGATCGCGGATCACCGCGTCATCGCTGTGCAGACCCTGGAACCCTGCACCGAGGCCGAACAAGATCGCTGTCCGCGCTGGACGTCTCCTAACGACGTCGACGCACTGTTAGAAGTCCGGGCCGGTGCCCTCGCGGGCATCGACGCCGGAACCGTCGTGACCATCCGAGAGGAAACCCCATGAGCGCCACCGACCCCGCACCGACCCCAGAACAGCCCGAGACCAGGGCCGACTACATCACCCAGGCCATCGCCGCCCTCACGGCCGCAGCTCGCACGGCACGCACCATCGGTGCGGGAACCGACAATGAGCACACCGAACCGGCCGACTTTGGAGAGATCGCCTGTCACGTCATCACGAGCGTGGCGGCAAACCTCGGCGGCGTGGATACGCTGCTGGCCGGTCGTCCCGGCTCCTGGGAAGCTGACTACGTGCGGCAGATTGTCCACAGCACCACCCCCGAAGACGAACTGTTGACCTGGCGGACCGAGCCTGTGCGCCTGCACCTCGATGTTGAGGGCGTGTTCTACGACTTCGGCCTGGAACAAATGTGGGACGAAGAATCCGGACAGGCCATCAAGCACGAGCAGGATGACAGCCTCACCGAGGAACAAGCTGCCCGAGCCGACGCCATTGCCGCGCAAATCGAACGGCTATGGGAACAAGACCAGGCGGCCTACCGCGAGGCCTACCTGGCCTCGATCCGCCAAGAACTGACCAGGCGCGGGCTCACCGTCGAGGTGGAAGCCATTGACGAGCCCGCCGACACCTTCACGTGGGAGCCGTTCACCGATGAGCTGCACGAGCTTGCCCGCAAAAACACGCCCTTGCCGATGACCGGAGAAGCCCCGGACTGGACCGAAGGCACCCCGGCCGACGCGCTGCGCCGGGCCGGTCTGACCTACACCGCCCGCGCGCAGGACGCCATCTAATGGCGAACCGAGGCGTAGCGATTATTCCAGCCCAGGACGAAGGCCGCGACCCCATCGACCCACCCTGGCCCAAAACGCCAATCCCACCGGAAACAGCCGAGTACTTGGATCGTTTGGCCATCGCTACAGGCAAAGGCCGCGGGGCCTTGATTGCCGAGGCAGTGAGGGCGCACTTCGGAGAATCACCCAAACCGTAGACGTCTACGCATGTGCCTGTGTGTACGAAACATCGACGTAGGGAGTAACCATGTGCCAGTACAGCGACCGATGCCCCGTCGGCCGACATCGGCCCGGAACCAATTGCCCGTATGCCGGTTCATCGCGACCCGCCCGAAACTATCCCATGCCTTCCCCATACCGCATGGCCACGCCTTCCCCTGGAAGTCCTGGTCGAGCCTCAGGGAGCACGGCACAGAAACGGCGGTATCGGACGGCCGCGGTATCAACGGGAATCGACGGCCTCGACGTCCTGGCAGTGTTCATTCTGGCCGCGGTCTGGGACGGCAACCCCGACGCCATCAGCACCGGGACAATTCTGTTCGCCGTCTTGCTTGTGTTGTTTCCCCTCGGCTTGGGAATTTGGCTGACGCGCACCTGCACCGCATGGAACGGCACCGCGGAAGGGCGATGCGCCAGAGCTTGCTACGGCCTGCGACGGTGCGGCATCCCTGAACACAGCCGGAGCGCCCAGCTCCTCACGCTGCCCGAAGGCGTGGCGTTGCTGTCATGGGGAGTTGCCGTGTTGAACATTTGGATTCTTCTTAGCGCCGCCCTTTAGGGGTCTATCCACTAACGATCGTTTTCGGGCCGTCTTGCCTGGCACTCACTAATTCCTGTGACTTTCGGCGCTATGTGGCGGCGTTCTGTGGTCGCTCTGTGTCGTAAGTTTTCGATGACGAGGATGCTGGCGGCGGCTTCGATGACGTCGTCAGTGATGGTGTCAAGCTCGTTGAGCTTGGTCAAGCGGGGCGATCTGGCCCCGGCAGATTTCTCACCTCCTCGAGGCGCAGTGAAGCCGGGGCCCTTTCGTGGTTATCACTGAACTTGTCGTAAACTCCCAGCTACTCAGGACCGCGCGCACGTACCCGCAGCCAGCGTGCAATCGGCCCAGTCAATGCGAGGCTCAATCCCCGGGAGCAACCCGTTTGCGCCGCTTTAGAGATGGCGTTATCAGTGGTCTCGGTTACTCTCATGACTGAGGGCCCACCGCTAATGCAGTGGGCCCTCGCCAATCCCTGTGGCTTTCGTCTCTTTATGGCGGTGTCTTGGTGGTGCTCTATGGCGTCCGCGTCAGGTGACGCCGGTGACGACGGGGCTCAATGGCGTCGTTGATGATGGTGTGGCGGCGGTCAACAGCACTGATTTTGGCCCGTCCTAAACTCGTGCCGAGGTTCGGGTGTGCCGGGTTTCGCCGCGGCCGGGGAGGAGCATGCGGAGGCCGTTGAGGATGATCAGTGCGGCGCTGCCCTCGTTCAGCAGCAGTCCTGTGGTCAGGGTCATCCACCCGGCAAGGGCGGCGATGAGCAGGACGGCCACGACGGCCAGGCTGAGGGCGATGTTGATCTTGATGTTGTTTCGGGCTCGTCGGGAGAGGCGGATGGCTGCGGGGAGCCGGCCCAGTTCGTCGGCCATGAGGGCGACGTCGGCGGTTTCGAGTGCAACATCGGTTCCAGCGGCGCCCATGGCGATGGCTAGGTCTGCGTTGGCCAGGGCGGGGGCGTCGTTGACGCCGTCACCGACCATCGCGATCACCCCGTACTGTTCGCGCAGTTCACGGATGGCAGCTGATTTGTCCTCGGGCAGAAGTTCGGCGCGGTAGTCGTCCAGGCCCAAGGCATGCGCGGTGGATCTGGCGACGGTGGCGTTGTCGCCCGTGAGCATCAACACCCGCTTGATGCCCAGTTCGCGCAGTTCGGCGATGGTGCTGTGGGCGTCTGGGCGCAGCTGGTCAGCTACTGCCAGTACAGCAAGGGGACGGGTGTCCTCGCGCAGCACGACGGCGGTGCAGCCTTCTGACTCGGCTCCGGCTACGGCCGCTCCCACCTGCGGGTCGGCGCGGTCGGCGTCCGAGGGACGGCCGATGTGCAGGGCACGGCCGTCGATGACGGCCTCCATGCCAGCCCCGGGAAGGGCACGGGCATCCCGGGCGGCGGGGATGTCAATGCCTCGGTCCCGGGCCCCGGCGACGATGGCGGCAGCGATGGGGTGTTCGCTGCCGGCCTCGACGGCGGCGGCCAGTGCGAGGGCCTCCTGCTCGGTGGTGCCGCCGAACCCGATGACCTGGGTCAACGCCGGACGGCCGCGGGTGAGTGTGCCGGTCTTGTCGAAGGCGACGGCCTTGATGTCGGCCAGGCGTTCGAGGTAGAGGCCGCCCTTGATCAGGATCCCGTCCCGGGCGCCGCGGGCGATGGCGGTGACGACGCTGACGGGTACGGAGATGACCAGCGCGCAGGAGCAGGAGACAACGAGGATGACCAGGGCGCGGTAGATGGCCTCACGCCATTCAAAGCCGAACACCGGCAGGACCAGGGCCACCAGGACCGCAAGGGCGAACGTGGCGGGCGTGTAGATTGCGGTGAATTTATCGGCGAAGCGCTCGGCGCCGCTGCGGTTGGTCTGGGCTTCCTCTACCTGTTCGATCACCCGGGCGAGGACGGTGTCGGAGTACTCCTTGGTGACCCGGACGCGCAGCACGCCGTTACCGTTCAGGCTTCCGCCGAAGACCTCGGTCCCGGCGGCAGCCTCCACGGGCACGGATTCGCCGGTGACCGGGCTGGCATCGACCCACGAAGCACCCTCGGTGACTGTGCCGTCAGTGGGTAGTCGCTCACCAGGGCGGATGAGGACAACATCGCCGGGGTGCAACTGCTCCACGGCCACGGTTTCGGTTAGACCGCCGGCGGTGAGCCGGTTCGCGCTCGGGGGTGTCAGCTCCATCAGCGCGTTGATAGAGCCGCGCGCCTTGTCGGTGGCGTAGGCTTCCATCGCCTCAACCAGGCTAAAGATGACCACCAGCATGGCGGCTTCTTCGACCACGCCCAGCGCGATCGCGCCGATGACCGCCACGACCAGCAGCACGGTGATGTTCAGCCGCCTGTTGCGCACAGCGCGGATGGCGCTACGAAGCGGATACACCCCGCCGACAAGGATCGAAGCCCAGAACAGGGCCAGGGCGACCGGTTCGGAGCGGATAGTCCACGCCACGATCAGGCCCGCGGCCAGCAGGACCCCGGCGACCGCCAAGGTCACCATTTCGGGCTTCTGCCACCACCGGCGCCGTGCCGGCCGCGAGACGATGGGGGCCGCCACCTGCGTTGAGGTGCTCACTCCGGTATTCATTCGACTATCTCTTCTCTTTTTAGTCTGATTGTTCGACCCACTGGGAGTCAGGCGCGGATGGGGCGGCCCGGACCTGCCGGCGCCAGGCTAAGGCCGGCCTTCTGCGCGGCCTCAACCACGTCGGCGTCGGTCACAGTATCGTCGTGGTCGACCAGCACAACGCCGGAGGCCAGGGCGTCAACCCTCCGCACGCCGGGCAAAGCCTCGACCGGGGAAAGATCGCCAGAGCAGCTCACGCACCCACCCTCGAGGGTGCGGTACTTGGAACGAAGCAGCGGGGTCGGTGCACTCACGGGGTGTCTCCTTGAATCAAACATGAATTCGATGAACTTCGAAGTCCAGCTTTCACTATACTCAGACTTCAATGATTGTCAAACTATCGAAGTCTGCCATAATGGGATGCGTGTCGATCCTCTCCCTGGCGCCGGCCGCCCCGAATGCGACGGGATACTGCACACCGCTGTCCCGTGAACCCATCACGACGACCCAGGCCGAAGCCGCCTCCCGGATGCTCAAGGCCCTGGCGGATCCGGTGCGGCTGCGGCTGATGTCAATGGTGCTCTCGCATGAGGGCGGGGAGGCATGCGCGATGTGTGACCTGACCGAGGGCTTCGACCTAGCAGTTTCAACGCTCAGCCATCACTTGAAGATCCTGCACGACGCCGGGCTCGTTGAGCGTGATAAACGAGGAGTGTGGGTCTACTACAAGGCCCGCCCTGAGGCCATGGATGCTCTGCGCACCCTCTTCAGCGCAGGCCCTTCTATCTGAGAACCCCGCATCCTTGCCAAGTCCGGGACTCCTGCTGTGCACGCGACGTGAACCTGGAGTCGGATCCGGGTTTCAGCCTTGCCCCACCCTGCCAAACTATGTCCCTCAGAAACGAGCCCCCGTCGATGCCCAGCCGCACTTCACAGAAGTCCGAAGCCCGGAACCTCCTCGAGGCCGAACGCGCCCGCCAGGCCAAGGCCCATCGCCGACGGAACCTGATGCTTGGCGCCGCCGGACTCGTTGTGGCCGGGGCCCTCGCCGCCGGGATCACGGTGGCCGCCAACTCCCACACGTCAGCCCAGACGGCCACCTCCGCACAGGGCCCGGCAGTCAGTAACGCGGCACTGCCTGGGCTGCAGACCAGCCCCGCCCCCTGGCAGCCCGAGTACGCCAACCTGCCGGCCCGGCTCGCCAATCTGAATCTTTCGCCGAACGGGGACGAGAGCTTCCACATCCACGCCCACCTGGTGATCTACATCGATGGTAAGCCGGTCCCCGTGCCCGCCAACTCAGGCATTTCCATCGCCGACCAACTCGAATCCCCCATGCACACCCACGACACCACCGGTGTGATCCACATCGAGGCATCGCAGCCGTCCGACACCTTCACCCTGGGCGCGTTCTTCGACATCTGGGGCGTCAAGCTCACCGCCACCCAAATCGGCGGCTACACCACCCAGGGCGATCAAACCCTGCAGGCCTACGTCAACGGGCAACCAGTCGCTGATCCCGCCGGCTACGTCCTCAAGCCGCACGACGACATCGTTATCGGCTACGGCTCCTCTTCATCCTTCCCCCACACCACCAACTTCACCTGGCCCCAAAACGAATAGGGCCACATTTCCACCGGCATCACTCTGGCCACGGGCGTTGAACCGGGAGGGAGCACATTGAGATGTCGCTGACGGAGGTCTCCTGTGGGGGCCGTCGACGGTCGAGGTAATGAGACACCGAGGTGGACGGAAGGCACTCCGCTGGCTCGGAGGCGGATCCTCTCGCGGCCCAATCATTGCTTGCTAGGGACGATGATGAGGTGGCTTCCCGTCGGTTACCCTGACAAGAGCTGCCCGACGCCGTGTCGCGGGCGCGCGGGAGTGGCTGGTGGGCGGTGGGTTGCGGATCGGGGCGTGGAGATTCGTCGCCACGTTCGGCGTTGTGAGTCTGCTCGCTGACGTCGTTTACGAAGGCGCAAGATCAGTGACTGGCCCGATTTTGGCGGTGTTTGGCGCGACCGCGATCGTCGTGGGCGTCGTGACCGGAATCGGTGAGGCTGCGGCGTTGCTGCTGCGACTCGTCTCAGGTCCCCTCGCTGATCGGACCCGCCGGTTTTGGGCGTGGGCGATCGCGGGATATGCGATCACTGTGATCGCCGTCCCCACCCTCGGTTTTGCGGGCACGCTCGGCGCCGCGGCAGTGTTGATCATTCTGGAGCGCGTGGGAAAGGCGGTTCGGTCGCCGGCGAAGGATGCGCTGCTGTCGTTCGCGACGGCACAGACTGGCCGCGGAAAGGGCTTCGCCGTCCATGAGGCGATCGACCAGTTCGGCGCCGTGCTCGGACCGCTGCTGGTCGCCGGGATGCTCGCACTCACCGGCGTGCAGTACGGTCCCTCGCTCGCGGTGCTCGCCGTCCCCGGCATTGCCGCGCTGGGCTTGCTATTCTGGCTGCGGTCCCGGGCACGAGAGCCGGAACTATTCGAGTATGGAACACACCGACAGACACCCACCATCGCCGGTGACGCCCGCAGCACCCGGATCCAGTTGCCGTGCGCATTCTGGATCTACGCCGGCTTCAGTGCGGCCACCATCACGGGGTTCGCCACCTTCGGGCTGATCTCTTTCCACATGGTCCAGCGCGGCATCCTCGCCCCAGCGGTCATCCCCCTCGTGTACGCCGCGGTGATGTTAGTTGACGCACTCGTCGCATTGGGCACCGGATGGATCTACGACCGCATCGGCCCCCGCGTCCTGCTCATCCTTCCGATTCTGTGCGCCCTAATCCCCGCCCTTGCCTTCGCCGATGCGCTCTGGGCCGTCCTTGTCGGTGCGTTGCTCTGGGGCGCGGCCCTCGGCATACAAGAGTCCACACTTCGGGCGACCATTGCCGACCTAATCCCGCGATCTCACCGTGCCACCGCCTTTGGCGTCTACGGCGCCGTCCTCGGCGTGGCCGCCGCTATCGGTGGCGCCCTGGCTGGTCTGCTCTACAGCGAGTCTCTGACGGCGCTGGTGGTTGTCACCGCCACCATCCAAGTCGCCGCTCTCGTCTTCTTTGCTGTCTTCCTTGCACGGCGCAAGCGGCAAGTGGCGGCGACTCCAGACGAGAGTGCGGTAGAGCGCGACAAGCGCTGAGCGCGAATGATCCTGCATATGCCAGACAAACTTCCGGCAGCCGTGGACATGGCTGCTTGACGAACTCGCACACGCCTTGCCAGGAGAGCTCAGCGTCCCGCAGATGAACTGGGCATCGGCCTGCCATCTCGTGATCGGGGTGTCGCACGCCACGACTTGTATCAAAAAGGTACAGCTTTTCGAGGCACCCATCTCGCCTTCCGGGCGAAGAGACGAGCTCGCGTCATTCCGGGGCGCGGCGTGTCTTGGAAACATGTCTCGCCATGAATTGTCTCTGGCGGGTACGCTTCGGGGCTTTCTGAGGCAAAATGATCGGGTGAGACATCTTGGGTACACACGGATCAGCACTTCAGGCCAAGACGCGAAGCTCCAGCTCGACGCTCTCGTATTGGCCGGGGTACAAAAACGCGACGTGTTCGCCGACGTCACTTCTGGGAGCAAGACCGCGATCGAGCGCCCCGGAATGAAAAAACTCCTCGCCTATGTGGAGCCAGGTGACACCGTCGTCGTGTGGCGAGTGGACCGGCTCGGCCGATCCTTGATCGACGTTCTAAACACGGTGAAGTTGCTGCAGGAGCGCGAAGTGCACCTGAAAAGCATCTCCGACGGCATCGATCCAGCGACAACGTCAGGACGGCTGATGCTGAACATGCTCGCGACTCTGGCCGAGTACGAGAGGGAGCTGATCGTAGAGCGCGTTAACGCCGGCATCGCCGCGGCCAGGCAAGGCGGAACGCGGTTCGGTCGGCCGTTGTCGGATCCAGTCGTAATCGCCGACAAACTCAAACTTGTCACCGAAGCCCGAGCGAAGGGCCGCACCGCCGGGGACGCGGCACATCTTGTCGGGTGGAGCCGAGCCACGCTCTACCGCCACCAGCAGGCCCTCGCTGCCCGCGAAAACACCCCCATGTAGCTGCCCCATGGATGGCAGCGAGCGGTGGCGGGTTCTTCGACTGCACGTCGAAGACCAAGTCCCGCTCACTGCCCTCGCCCGTGACACCGGGATCAGTGCGCGCACGCTGCAACGCTGGCACCACCTTTATCGGACCCAAGGCATCTCGGCACTGGATCCGCACCCCCGCGCCGACTCGGGCACGCGACGCACGGCAGCCGAGACGGTCGCGTTCATCGAACATCTCGCGCTGACAAGGCCTCGCCCCAGCATCGCGACGCTGCACCGACTGGCCCGCGCGGACGCAACCCAGCGCAACGCGCCCGAGCCGAGCTACGCCGCTGTCTATGAAATCGTCAAAGCGTTAGATCCCGCCTTGGTCACGCTTGCGTTAGAGGGCCCGGCCGCGTACCGCGACCGACACGAGCTCGTATTTCGTCGCCGCGCGGACCGCCCGAATCAGACCTGGCAGTCCGATCACACCGAACTCGACATTCTCATCATCGGCGCCGACGGGAAAGCAGACCGTCCCTGGCTGACCACAGTGATGGACGATCACTCGCGGGCCATCTGCGGCTACATGGTATTCAGCGGTGCGCCATCGGCGATCAATACCGCCCTCGCGCTGCGGCAGGCCATCTGGCGTAAAACCGACCCCGCGTGGGCCACGTGTGGCATTCCCGACATTCTGCACGTCGACCACGGATCCGACTTCACCAGCCACCACCTCGAACGCACCGCCGCTGCGCTTCACATTCGCATCGTCCACTCGGCCATCGCCCGACCCCAAGGCCGCGGAAAGATCGAGCGTTTCTTCGGCACCGTTAATACTGAACTGCTCGCAGCCCTTCCAGGACACCTCGGGCCCGGCAGCCGCAAGCCGACCCCCGCTCTGGACCTCCCAGCGCTGGACCGCGCATTGGGAGAGTTCATCGCTACTTACAACGACCGGCCCCACAGTGAACTCGGCATCTCGCCTCGGGATGCTTGGGTTGCTGACGGGTGGCTTCCCCGGATGCCCGACAGCCTCGAAGAGCTCGATGGACTCCTGCTGACCGTTCCGAAGAACCGGGTCGTGCAACGTGACGGCATCCACTTCCAGGGCCAGCGGTATCTCGCCGCGACGTTGGCACCTTTTGTCGGTCACACCGTCACCATCCGGTACGACCCCCGCGACATCTCCGAAATTCGCGTCTATGACCGCGACACCTTTATCTGCGTGGCCGTCGACGAAGCCCACCCCAATATTCGGCTCAGCCTTCGCGATATCGAGACCGCCCGTCGCGCCCGTAAACGCGAACTCCGTCACAGCATCAACGAACGCATCCCCGCAGTCGCCCCCCGCGAAGAACCACGCAGCTCAGAGCCCAAGACCGGCCGCCGCCAGCTACGCACCTACGAAGAGGACTAACAATGACCCAGGCCTTCATCGTGACCAAAGAGCACCGACGCTTCATCGAGTTCGCCAACGCGGTCCGCACCGAGAAGACAATCGGGATCTGTCACGGAGATGCCGGCATCGGCAAAACCAACTCCGCCCGTCGCTACGCAAACTGGGACACCCTCGAGCCATACATTAATGAATGGGGCCCCCGCGGCGATCACGACGCCAAGCATTATGCCCTCGCCAACCGATCCCGAACCGTCTTCTACACACCTGAAGTGCTCTGCAGACCAAAGACATTGATGAGTGACATTGACTACTGGCAAAGCAAAGTTGGCATCTGTGTCGAACAACACCAGCACACCGTCGGCAAGCTCGCCGGAATGCGACCCAGCAATTCGTTCACTAAATGGGTCGACCTCCTCATCATCGACGAATCCGAACGACTCACCCCAACAGCTCTGGAGCTACTAAGGGACCACCACGATCGCACTCACCTTGCGATAATCCTGATTGGCATGCCCGGAATCGACTTACGCTTCCGGCACTATCCCCAGCTCTACAGCCGTCTCGGCTTCTCTCACCACTACCGCGCCCTCGGCCGCGAGGAACTCATTTTCGTTCTTGACCGGCACTGGACCCGGTTAGGCAGAACCCTCGACCCGGAAGACTTCACCGACGCACAAGCCATCGCCGCGATCGAACGCATCACCCGCGGCAACTTCCGGCTCCTTGAACGACTCTTCCCACAAATAGCCCGAGTGCTAAAAATCAACCAGCTCGAAGCCATCACAGAAGACGTCATCGAAGCCGCCGCAAGCATCCTCGTCATCGGCACCTGACGACAGATAGCGAACAAGAATCGCCGCCACAAAGCGACCAAGTCCACACACTAATTCCAGTGACACGCCGCGGTAAGGCGGCCCGAAACCTATGCCCGAAACCAAAACCAACCGAAACTATCTATAGACCGTTTTCGGTTGATTTGGTAAAATGGAGTAGGACCATTTTCTTGGAAGGAGCCAGTCATGGCCGAGAAGTTTGATATTGAGGAACGCTGGCCAGAACTGTTTGCGCAGCTCGACGCCAACCAGCGCAATGCCGTTCGGCAGTCACTGGCCGCGGCCTGGCATGAGGGCTGGGTCCCGAACCGCGAGGACGTCGAGAACCTGACCGACGAGGCCCGCGGCGCGATCGACGAGGCCGAGTATCTGCGCCGTGCCCGTGAGGCTGCACTGCGTGCTGTACCGGCTGTAGCCGCACGGTAAGCGCGTGGCTCGGTTCGATACCTGGGAGTCGTATTTCTATCCTCCGCCGGATAACTCGACGATGCGCAATGTCGCGGATATTCGCGACCCCAACGCGCTGCGTTCGTTCGAGTACAGCGCGACCGCGCTCAGACAGCGCCAGCTCAACGCTGATCCCTCCCTGGTTGCTCACTCGTACGACGCCGACCACATGCGCGCGATTCATCGGCACTTGTTCCAGGACGTCTACGAGTGGGCGGGGGAGTATCGCACTCAGAACATGTTAAAGAGCGGAACGATGCGCGGCTTTGCTGATGTGAATACCGGCGAGATAGACAGCTACCTGGCCTACGCGCAGCGCTTGGTGCAGCAGACCGATTGGGGCCGGTTGGACCGTGACCAATTCGGTGCCGCGGCCGCCAATGTTTTCGCTCATGTGAACCAGGCCCACCCGTTCCGCGAAGGCAACGGACGTTCCTCAAAAGTGTTCATGGAGCATGTGGCCCAGCAGTCCCGCTTCACGTTGGACTATGCGCGGGTGAGCCCGCAAGTGTGGAACCAGGCGTCGGAGTTCAGCCGCCCGGATATTGGCCGGTACGACGTGGTTCCCGACTCGTTGGTGCCGGTGTTCCGGCACATCGCGGTCGAGCGAACCTCGACGACAACGCCAGGGGTAGACCCGGCGGCGTTGGCCCGTTCACCCTTGAGCGCCAGTTATCCCAAGGCACCGGGCCGGAGCGCTCCAACAGGGCAGCAGTCCCCGCCTCGCGGCCCGGCCCGTCCTGGCCGCGGATATGGCACCAATGGACCAGGAGTAGGACGATGAGCCACGTTATTGGATACGCCCGGGTGAGCACCAGGGAACAGAATCCCGAGGCCCAGGAGGCCGAGCTGCGAGCGGCCGGAGCTGCACGCGTTTATGTGGACCATGGCGAGTCCAGCCGGTTCGAGGACCGGCCGCAGTGGATCGCGTGCCTGGACCATCTGATGGAGGGCGATACCCTCGTCATCCGTGCCTTGGATCGCATCGCAGGCAGTGAGCTGATGGCGATCGAAATCATCCGAGACTTGGGCCGCCGTGGCGTGCGCATTAAGAGCCTCACCGAGCCGTTCCTTGATGTTGATACGTCCACGCCCATGGGTGAGGCCATCGTGGGGATCATGGCCGTGCTGGCCCAACTTCGCATCTCGACAATTCGAGAAAACACCCGCCGAGGATTGGCTCACGCGCGAGCCCATGGACGTGTCGGAGGACGCCCGTCGGTGATGACTGTGGAACGGACCGAAGCAGCAGTGAAAATGCGCGCCGAAGGGCAGAGCATTGCACACATCGCGAAGGTGCTCGGAGTCGGAACATCGTCCGTGTCCCGGGCGCTGGCCCGTGTCGAAGATGAGCGCGCAGCGTTCACCTCGATTGTTGATGGAGTGCTATCCGAGCACGTGCCCGATGGGGCACGGCTTGACGGTTCGGACCATTCTTCCCCCTCCCCCCGATAAATGCCGACCTGCACACCACAGACCCCCGTCCAGGGTGCGGCGTAGCCGCATCACGAAGTGACGCGAAGCGCCCTTGACGGGGGTCTGTGGTGTGTAATCATTTGGGCATCGAGGGGAGGGGAACCACCACCACCGAGGCCGTGCACGGGCCGCGATCGTCTCACTGAAACGTATCGACGTAAAGGTGACTTGCGGCCGGTGTGCGGGCGGTCAGCCAGGGTCCCGCTGTCCACCTGTGGGCGGGACAAGACCGAAGGAAATATCTTGTGCCGTCCACAGGTGGGCAGGGGGCTGGATTACGAACCCGACGACAATTCTTCGACGCCCTGCGGGGCGTCTTTTTCATTGCCACTGGGCTCAGACTGCGCGGCAGACTTTGGCCCATTCTTACGCGTGGAGCGTCGACGGGCGCGCACCTTCTTGTCCGGCTCGGCGTAACCAATTTTGCGCAGCTCCTCGACTGACCACCCGGCCGTCATTGCAGCGTTGAACGCCTTGACGTCCTCACGCTCCGCATCGGCAACTCGTCTCGCAATTTGGGCTTGAAGCTCGGCAAGTTCCCGGGCCGTCTCCTCGCGTACATCTGCCAGACTTTGGCGCGCTTCTCCGACCAGGCGGATAGCGCTAATTCGATCTTCCTGTGCACGCCGCGCGCGCTCCACTGCTTCTTCAATACTCGGTTCCTTAGCCATACTTCCATCGTACGGAAGATGCACGGGCGCGTCGATGTTTCATCGACATAAAAGAGAAGTCGCGGCGGAGCCGCAACCGCTCGCGTCTGCCAACGCGAGAAAACCGGATCGGTGTCCCAGACGGAGCAAGCTATAGACTTAGGTCCCCTAAGTCGCTTTGTCCTCGACTTCATGTCGAGGATGGGGCACACTGGAAGTGTGGTCCCCGCACAAGGCGGGGTCGCTGCGCTGGGCCGAAAGAAGGTGATCCCGTTGGGTGACGAACAGACTCCCACAGGTCGCTTGTTCGCGCGCCGACGTCGTGCCAACGTCGAAGGCGGACGGCAGCACCATCACAAGGTGAAGGTGACGCCGGAAGAAGAAGGCATGCTGCTTCGGCTGGCCGAGGCACAGCACGTCACAATTCCGCGCCTCCTGGTTGAGTCGGCTCTGGCTTCGGAGTCCTCCGAAACACCCACGCAGCGAAAGCAAGCAATGGCGGAACTGTTCGCCTTGCACCGGTTGCTGGCGGCCATTTCCAACAACGTGAACCAGATCGCCCGCCATGCGAACGCCACTGGTGAAGTGGAGCCTGCCACCGTCTCGACACTGGCCAAGGTTCGTGAAGTTGCCGAACGCATTGATGCCGCCATTGATGGGTTGAGCTTGTCATGATGCCGAACATTGTGCGCGGTGATCGCATGGCCGGATTGATGACTTACCTGGCTGGCCCTGGACGCTCCAATGAACACACCGAACCACACCTGGTAGCCGGTGACGCGGCCATGATGGCCTGGCACGATGACGCAGAACTAAGCCGTGATGCTGCGCTGGCAATTGCCCGACATCTCGACCGCCCGCGCAGGGCCTACGAGGTAGAGGTCAACGGCGGTCACGTCTGGCACTGCTCCCTGTCGCTGCGTGCCGATGAAGGTGCGCTGTCCGATGAAAAGTGGAACGCGATCGCCAACGATTTCGTGAAGACCATGGGCTTCGACGACAACGAGGGGACCAAGGCACCATGCCGTTGGGTTGCCGTGCATCACGGAGTCTCGAAGAACGGCAACGACCACATACATCTGGCCGTGAACCTGATCCGTGAGGATGGCACCAAGGCCTCCGTCCATAACGACTTCCGCCGCGCGCAGGCCGCCGCGCGAGCTCTTGAAGTAGAGCATGGTTTGGAACCCCTGGAATCTGCCCAGGCCCAACGAGCGACCCGCGGTTACGATCCTGCCGAACGCGAAGCCCAGGCACGTTCCCGAGCCCGAGCAAAGTACGAACGCACCCGCACCAAGCAGGGCAAGAATGCCCCATCTTGGGAGAGCCTTTCCGGGGCCGACCGCAAGGCACACATCGCTGCCGAGCTGCGCACCGACCAGCCCCGTTTCCTGCTTTCCTTGAAGGTGCGAGCTGCATCGACGGCAAGTAGCAGTGAAGCGGAATTCGTGCGCCGGATGCGCCGTGACGGGCTGCTGATTCGCGCCCGGTTTGCCGACGGACGAACCGATGTCGTCACCGGCTATTCCGTGGCCGAACGTCCCGAGGCCGGAGAACGGCCGATCTGGTACGGCGGGGGACACCTTGGCCGTGATCTGACGCTGCCGCGGCTACGTGATGGCTGGCCCGATACTCCCGCCGGAGCAACCGAGGCCGCGGCCGAATGGAACGCCGCTAAGCGCGGCCGCCGCGTGGTCGCACCGGGCCGCGAAGCGCACGAACCCAATCCGGAATTGTGGGATCAGCGCAACGCTGAACTGCGTGAGCTGGTGGACCGGCTGCGCGCCGTCCCAGTCGATGACCGCGACACCTGGGCAACCGTGGCACGCCAAACCTCCGGGGCCCTGGCGGCCTGGTCCAACGCAACCGAGAGCACGCCCGGAGACCTCGCCGCCGCCGCCGAAGCGCTGTCCCGTTCCGCGCAAACGTATGAACGTACCGTGAGCCCTCAAAAGGCCGGCACGATGGCCCTGTCCGGTGCAGCCATGCTCTTGGCCAGCGCCGCCCACGGGGGACAGGGCACTGTCGCCCAGGCGGCAATGGTGCGCCAGCTCTTGCGTCTGACCCAGGCAGTGCATGACGCCTCCGTGGCAGGACAGCAGGCACGGCAAGCGAAGCTGTTGGCCGAGGACACTCGCGCGCGGCTGGTCCGCGTTCGTGACGCCATGCCTCAGGTGCCTACCGCAGTCAGCGCCAATGGCACCGCCACGGCAACCATTGAACGCCCGCGCACGCTTGATCCCGAGGCACAGGCCATGCTTGACCGGCTGCACGCCGGGCAGGGCAAGCCCGCCACCGCGGCGGCTTCACCCATCCCCAATAAGATCGAGCCAGCCAAGACCCATCAGAGAACCACGCCGGGTACGGACCGCGGCCCGGAACGATAGAAAAGGGGGCCAATCATGGCCGAGGAAACAGATGGAATTGAGGAAGCCTTCGAAGGCCAATTGAGAGTCCTGGTCACCGCTGCCGGGCAAATTGCCGAACGGATGGCCAGAGCCCGAGAGGACGCTTTACGCCGAGCACAAGCGGCCAGCGAGCAAGAAGCCCGCGAGCTGCAATCCCGGTTCGCCGCAGAACAGCGCGCCGCACGAGCGGAGATGAGCAACGTTCATCGAGCCGAGTGGTGGGACCGGGCCACACCGGAACAGATCGGCCACACCTACCAGGTGGCCCGCGCCTGGTCCAAGGAAGAACCCGAAGCGGTTCGTGCTGAACAGAGAATGCGCGATGAGCTGCGCACCCGCTACTCGGTCGACGTCGAGAATGCGGGAGCGGACCCCGAGGCAGTCCGCCAGGCTGTCCAACGCGAGCTGGCCAGGTCCGAGCATGACCGGGCGGCC
>NZ_JAXCIC010000013.1:0-38286 GCF_035985055.1 Arthrobacter sp. PL16 | reverse complement strand
TTTGGTCCTGCCGATGATGACACCGAGTTCGTTGATGTGCGGGTTGCTCGGGGGATTGATTTGGGGTGCATCGCTCATGAGGATCCTCACGTGGTTCTACAGGGGCGTTATGCCCCTGTCGTGATGGCTGTTTGGGCTGACCGTGGGTAGGCCGGTGTCGTCGCCCTTCCAGGTGCTGTCCACTTCGGTGATGACGCGAATCAGGGCCGCGCGGAGATCGGCTTCGTAGGCCTGTATGAAGGAGCCCGAGGGGCCACGGGACGGAACGAAGGAATGTTCTGTTGGCACTGTCTGCGGTAAGAGTTCGAGGGTCAGCGCTGACGTGAGGGTGTCGAGCCCTTTGGTGGTGAGGTGCACGGTGAGGGCGCGCCGGTCGGGGTGTCCGCGGACTCGTTTGATCAGGTCCTGTCCTTCGAGTTTGTCGAGGATTCTGCTTACGGTCTGGGCTCGCAGGTGAAGGGCCGCAGCTATCTTGTTCTGCGTCAATGGGCCATGAGTTTGAAGGACCCTCAGGGTGCTGAGGTTTGCATGAGTGATGCCGAGCTGGCTGAGGTTCTGATTGAGCTCGTGTTCCCACAGGCGGCTTGCCGTGGTCAGTAATCTACTGGTCGACCAGTCACCGGATTCCATCCTGCGTCCTCTTGCTCGCGTGCCTGACTAGCCTCTTATTTTCGCACCGACACAGGCAGCTTTAGTCAACCCTTTGGAAGCCTGCCAGAGGCCCAATCGATTGAAGGACTTCAGGAAGGGTGAGGCACTCGGGGCGGCAAGGGCCGCTGTGTCGCACATCGACGGTGGGTTGTCGCCCCAGGTGAGAGCGCGGACCGAAGCCCTCGCAGTAGGTGTGTGCAGTATCGAGGAGACTGCTTCGGTTTGGTCCTAAGTGTCGTGTTCGGCGGGCATGTCGTCGGCTAGCGGCACGGACGTTTTGGGCAGGGTTTGGGCGTTGAAGTCGATGATCTGCCAGCCGCGGTCGGGGTGTTCTTCCAGGACGGTCCAGGCGCAGTTGGCCATGCCGGCGAACATTTCGCGCATGTGGGCCGGGGCGTCGAAGAAGGCCATCAATCCGTTGCGTAGGGCGGCCCCGTGTCCGACCAGCACACCGGTGCCGCCGCCGCGCAGGGTAAGGGCTGCCTCCATCATCACGGTCTTCATCCGCTGGTTCACTTCCGAGGGCAATTCGGCGCCAGGAACCCGGTAGTTCTCCTCGGTAAAGAACTTCTCGTAAACGTCCGGGTGCTGCTGCCGGAACTCGGCGAAGGTGGTGCCTTCCCGGATACCCACGTGGTATTCGCGCAGCCGCTTGTCCAACACAGGTTCCAGACCAGTCAGGTGGGCCAACTCGGCGGCGGTATGCCGGGCGCGTTCCAGATCGCTGGACCAAATGAATCGGGGGCTGAAGGTAGCCAACAGTTTCGCGGCCTGCTGTGCCTGGTAGCGGCCCGTTGCATCGAGGGGGATATCCGCGTGGCCCTGTGCTTTCTCCAGCACGTTCCATTCAGTCTGGCCATGCCTCCACAACACCAGACGGGGACGTGTCCCGCCGGCCTGTAACTGGTCCATCAATTCTCCTCATCACCGCTGGCTCCCCGAAGATTCCCGACTCCGATCAGGGCTCTGATCCAGGCCCGTGCCGTCCCTGTACTGTCCTTTGTCGGGGCGGTTTGCGGTCCCGGAGCAACCGGTTTTTTGATCTATTCCCAAGGGGCTGCTGGAACCGTAGGCTTCGACCTGATCCTATCGATAGCCGGACCGGGGTCTACCGGCACGCTTGGCGAGGAGAAACCGGCATGCGGGCAGAGGTTCAGTATTGGTATTTGTCCCGTAGTTTTCAGGGGAGCGTGTTCGACCGGCAGGACCTTACGGCGCGCAAGCAAGGTCAACGGGTCAGCGTGGTGCTTCCGGCGAAGAACGAGGCAGCAACCATTGGAGCGATCATCACCGCGTTGCGCACCGAGTTGATGGAAGAGGTGCCGCTGCTGGATGAGATCATCGTGATCGATTCGAACTCCACGGACGACACCTCGACGGTGGCGGCGGCCGCCGGAGCCACGGTTGCGCACCAGGACCAGATCCTGCCGGACACCGGATGCATCCCTGGCAAGGGCGAAGCGTTGTGGAAGTCCCTGGCGGTCGCTTCGGGGGACATCATCGTGTTCATCGACGCGGACCTGCAGGACTTCACCGCGCAGTTTGCGGTCGGTCTGCTCGGCCCGTTACTGACCGAGCCGCGGATTCACTTCGTCAAGAGCTACTACGACCGCCCTCTCGATGACGGGGTCAAGGTCATGCCGGCCGGGGGTGGCCGTGTGACCGAACTCGTGGCGCGTCCCCTGCTGAATTTGTTCTGGCCTGAGCTGGCCGGGGTCGTCCAACCGCTGGCCGGAGAATACGCCGGCCGCCGCAGCCTGCTCGAATGCATACCGTTTGTTTCCGGCTACGGCGTGGAGATCGGCATGCTGATCGATGTGCTGGAAACGGTGGGTCTGGACGGTATGGCCCAGGTGGACCTTGGAGAGCGCCGCCACCGCAACTCGACCGATGGCGAGCTGGCCAGGATGGCGATGCAGATCCAGCTCACCGTGCAGGCAAGACTTCACCGGCGCGGGCTTGCCCCGGCTGCCCCCCACACCGTGGAGCTGACCCAGTTCCTACGGAATGGCGAAAACTACATCGGTGACACCACCGCCATCGGGGTATCCGAACGCCCGTCCATGCTGGAAGTCGGACACCACTGGTCGACCACGGGGGAGTGGGTCTGAGGATGCGGGTTCTGGTGAATGCCGGGCCGTGGCTGCCCGTCCCACCCTCCGGTTACGGTGGCATCGAAACGGTCATCGCCACGTTGATTCCCGAACTGCGCCGCGCCGGTGTTCATGTCACGCTGGCCACCGTCGGCACCAGCACGATCGAAGCCGACAGCTACCTGCATCCGCTTGCTGAGCCGCAGTTCACCTCGATCGCCCGGCCCTACAACCAGGTTTCAGGTATCGCCCACGCCCACATGCAGGGGATCGTTCAGGCCATCTACGGCGGTGGCAGCTGGGATCTTGTCCATGATCATCTTGAAGTCGTGGGACCTGCGGTCTTCGCTGCCATGGGTACGGCCGCCCCGCCGGTGCTGCAGACCCTGCATTGGGACCTGGCCAAGCATGCCGCGTTCTATGAATCCTTCGACGGTCGTGGCCGTGTCCGGTTCGCCGCGGTATCGCAGTCCCAGTTGGACCGCGCGCCTCAGGCACTGCGGGACCAGGTTATCGGGGTCGTTCCGCTTGCGGCCCCGCCGGCACTGCAGGTTCGGGTGGACAAAGCAGATCATGCCCTGGTGCTGGCCCGCATCACCAGGGACAAGGGGCAGGACGCGGCCGTGCGGATCTGCCGGCAGGCGGGCATGCCGCTGGTGCTCGCCGGGCCGGTCGCCGGCATTGATGATCCTGCTGAGCTGGACCGCCGTCTTGCGGCCGGCGACGCCCAGCTGACGTCCCACCCCGATGTCATCTACTTCCAGGACGAGGTTCGTCCACTGCTTGACGGACACCTGTACCGGTGGATTGGGGGTGTCGGCGGCGAAACGAAAGAACGCGTTCTGCGTTCCGCCCGGGTACTACTGGCGCCCAATCGGTGGGCCGAGCCCGGGGCGACCGGTGTGGTGGAAGCCCTGTCACGGGGCGTTCCCGTCGTTGGGACACCGTTGGGAGTGTTGCCCTCGTTGGTGCAGCACTGCCGTACCGGGTTTCTTGCCGCCGGTGAACCGGAGCTGGCAGGGTTCCTGCAGAAACTGGACAGTATCCGTGCCGAGGACTGCATCGAGGCGGCATCCGAGTGGACGCCGGAGGCGATGGCCGCCAGCTACCTGCGTTTATACGACCAGATCCTTCAGGAGAATCCGTGACCGTGAAAGTAGCTCTTATTGGTGCCGGTTCCGTAGGGCAGCGCCATGCGCGCACCCTGCAGCAACTCGGCGTCCGGATCACCAGTGTCACCGACGCCCATCCGGCGGCGGCGGAAAAACTGGCCCGCGAACTGGACGCACGAGCCTTTCCGGACCCCGAGACAGCGCTTGACCACACCGATGCCGATGCCGCCTATATCTGCGTACCTCCCTTCGCGCACGGCTCGGGTGAACGCGCCGCGCTCTCCCGGGGGCTGCCCCTGTTCGTGGAGAAGCCGGTCGGCCTCGGCCGGGAAGTCGCAGAAGAAATCGGAGTGCTCGTCGAGGCTGCCGGTGTCGTCACCGGCACCGGTTACCACTGGCGCTGCATGGACACCATGGAACACGCGCGCGACCTGTTGACGGAAGCCCCTGCCCTGCTGGCCAACGGCTACTGGCTCGACAAACGCCCCCCGGTCCCATGGTGGGGCCGGGTAGACCGCTCCGGGGGCCAGGTGGTGGAACAGTTGACCCACGTTCTGGACGCTGCCCGTTTCCTCCTCGGCGAAGTCGTCGAGGTATACGCCGCCGGTGTTCGGAGTGCGCCGGACACCGACACGCAGACAGCAGGCAGGGCCGGCCAGGAGCTCGATGACGTCGACGATGCCACGGCCGCCACGATGCGCTTCGCCTCCGGGGCGGTAGCCACGCTGGCTGCGACGTCCGTGCTGGCCGCCAAACACCGGGCCGCGCTCCATACCGTGAGCCGTGGCCTGTACCTCGAGGTATCCGAAGCCGGCCTCAGCAGCTTCGACGGCACGTCCCGAACGGATCTGGAGAACGCGGAGGATCCACGGATAACGGTGGACCGGGAATTCATCCAAGCCGTCCAAGGTGAGCGGGAATCCACACGCACCCCCTATGCCGAGGCGCTGCGCAGTCACCGGCTCGGCTGCGCCATCGCCGAATCGGCCCGCACCGGACTGCCGGTGAAGCTGCCCCAAGAGCAGTCGGCAGTCCACGGAGCAATAACGTGAGGCGCCGCCGCAACCTCATCCTCCCAACAGCCGGGGCCCTGGAAATCGTCGAGGAGCAGTTGCCCGACGTTCCCGAGAGCGGGCTGCTGCTCGAAACCCTCGTCACAGGTCTGTCCGCGGGCACGGAACTTGCCTTCGTCAAAGGGGACCACCCGGGGCTGCGATCGAGCCTGGATCCGGACCTGGGCCTCTTTGTACCGCACGCCGCCGGCACTGCTTACCCGATCCGGCGGCTCGGCTATATGGAAGTCGCCCGGGTAGCACAATCGCGAACTGCCGCATTCTCACAGGGAGATGTCCTCGCCTGCGCCTACGGGCATGCCACCATGCATGTAGCGGATCCGCTCAAGGAGCATTTGGTGCTACTGGGCCAGGATCTTGACCCGCTGCTGGGCGTCTTCGTGGCGCATCTCGGGCCGATCTGCGCCAACGGTCTACTGCATGCAGCGGCGGAGGCTACGGGAGGCATGGTCCGCGGTCTTGCCGACGGCGTGGACGGACGTCAGGTGCTGGTCACCGGAGCCGGTCCCATCGGGCTTCTCACCGCCCTCTTCGCCCGGTCCCTCGGCGCACGCGAGGTTGCCGTCGCAGACTCCGACCCGCACCGCCGCCGGGTGGCGGAAGAACTGGGCTTCCTTGCCCTGGACCTGGAAGATGATCCCGGCAGGCTACTGAAAACACGGTGGCGCCATGGCCCGGCAGACCGGGGCGCGGACCTTGTATTTCAATGCCGTGGACGCCCCGAAGCACTCCACGCTGCCCTCCGTGCAGCCCGCCCTCAGGGAAGCATCATCGACCTGGCCTTCTATACCAGCGGAGCGGACGCCGTGCGCCTCGGTGAAGAGTTTCATCACAACGGACTGAGCCTGCGTTGCGCACAAATCGGACGGGTTCCCCGCGGCCTGGCAGGGCATTGGGACCGTGCCCGGCTCTCCGCCGAAACCATCAAGCTACTGCGCTCCCACGGGAATGTGATCCGCAAACACCTGATCACCGACGTCGTACCCTACGACGACGCACCGCTCTTGATGCACGAAGTTTCCCAACGCCAACGGCATGTCCTAACCGCCGTTTTCGCTGTAGACCCCGCATTCCTCTAAGCACGTATCAGCCTGAGTGAGGTCACAAGGGGTGCTTCGGCGGGATCTTCGGCCGTAGGTGCTTGGCTTCCTTCCAAGGAGCGGAGGTAGGCGGCACTGCCATTGGCCGCAGGATCGTAGCGCTTGATGCCAGGTGCGCCGATGAACTTCACCACGAGATCGAGTACCGAGGCGATGGATTCATTCGGTAGGCCTGGACTGACCCTCACGGATCAGAAGTCGATTGAAGCTTTGACGGTCCTCAACGGGTCGGCGCCCAGAGTCGGTAGTGGTCTCAATCCACTCAGTGGACCTCGCTAAGTGGGTTGCTCTCATGGATGTAGAGGCACCGAGTTCGACCGGATGTTCAGTTCCTCCCCAGCCGGCTCTCCTATCCTGAACTCATGAGCGAGGCGACGGTAATGAGCAAGAAAACAGTGGGATTGATGGCCGACCCTCAGCTACCGATGGCATTGGCTCGGAAGCTTCAGTCGACAACAGCCGAGTTACTCAACTCTTCACTTGATCCCGGAGTGGAATGGGTTATCGAGGTCGAACAGCAGTCCCTGCCGTTGGACCCTAATGGGGAAGTGGAGTTGAACATCCACTCCGAGGAGGTCCGTGACCGTCTGGGATGGGACTACCTCATCTACCTCACAGACCTGCCGAAGTATGCGAACTCTCAACCGATGATCTCCAGCATCAACACCGGATACGGTTCGGCAATGATCGCCCTTCCCGCTCTGGGCGTGATGCGGAAAAACCGGGTTCGTCGAGCACTGCTACAAACCATTGGAGCCCTTCACGGGGCCGCCAACGCACGCACCCTGGGACTTGGCAGAATTTCTTCAGCGATCCACACGATCTCCCCCGAGCGCACCACTGCTGCCGCTGAAGCGAACCAAAACTCGTATCAGACCCTGGCTGGGATCCGCGGTCGGGCGCAGCTCCTGACCGGCATGGTCCTTGGCAACCGCCCGTGGCGGATCGTGCCCGATCTCTCCAGCGCTATGGCCGCGGCGACGGCCACGGGAGCGTTCGGGGTTTTCTACACCAGCATCTGGAGCATGGCCGACTATCTCAGTCCCCTCCGACTCGCGTCCATCAGCCTGCTCTCCATCATTATCATGACCATCTGGCTGATCACGTACAACAATTTGTGGGAACGCCCTGTAGGAGAACTGCGCACCGAACGCCGCGTGAGCTATAACTTCGCCACTGTCCTCACCATCTTGATCGCGGTTGCCGTGATGTACCTGGGGCTTTTTACCGTGATCTTCGGTGGGGCGCTCATCATCATCAACAGCGAATACCTCTCCACCCAACTAGGACACACCGCTGACATCGGCGAATACCTCAACCTCGCCTGGCTCTCAGCCTCCCTGGGAACAATCGCCGGAGCACTCGGATCAAGCCTTGACGACGAAGAATCCGTCAAAAAAGCCACCTTCAGCTCCCGCGAATACGATCGCCGCCAACTATCCGAAAATCGCCCGCAGTAGCAACGAGCCAACCCGAGCACCGGTCCTGTCTCGCACACCTTCCTCGCGAAATCTATCGACAAATCACATAGCGAGTTTCCGCGCCAGCTATCGCGGACGCCGACACCCTGGCCATCGCGCTCTGGTTCTCCCTACCGTTCATACCCCCGACAGTCCGTGGTGAGGTGAGCTGATGGTCAAACCGTCAGTGTGATCTGCCATCATGCACGAAATGGTGAGGGCAAAACTCGCACGACCAAACCGCTGTTGATCAGGAGCGCATCATGATCGGACTTATCCGCTGGTGGCTCACCTCGAGCGTTCGGTACAGCTACCTGTTGGTCCGTGCCATCCTCCGGCTGCCGCTGCTGCTGCTGTTCATCCCGCCGCGGGTCCGCAACCAGGTCGCCGGCGCCCTGGCGATTGCGCTCTGGTTTTTCCTGCTGCTCGTTCCAGTCGCCGTCTCCGACAGCCCTTGGTGGGCCGAGTGGCTGGTCACTGGCGCGGCTGCACTGATCATCGTCGGTGTGGTGCGGATGGAGGGCCACAGGCCGATCGTCCGCCGTCCCGCGCGGGTCCGATGACGTCCTGGCGGAGGTAGTCGGCGGTGCGACGGCGCAGGGGAGAGGTTGACCGGTTCTGGGAGAAAGTCGTGAAGGGCCCGCGGTCGGATGACTGCTGGATCTGGATCTGGACCGGCGCCGTGGCCGACGACGGCTACGGGCGGTTCTGGGTTACCAGGGACGGCGAGCAGCGCGCCCTGCGGCCGCAACGCTACGCCTACGAACATCTCACCGGAGAGACCCTGCACTCGGGCATCGCGCTCATGCACGTCTGCGACGTGCCCTTGTGCGTCCACGCCAGTACCGGGACGGACACTCACCTGCTGCCCGGTACCCAGGCGTTGAACATGCTCGACCGGTCCCAGAAAGGCCGGCACGCCAACGCCTCGACGTTCCGGTGGCGCGGTGTCGGCCGCGCCCAGTTCCGTGCCCAGTCCGTCGAGCTGCGCACAGCCCTCCTCGAGCACGGATGGAACGAACCGATCATCCGACCCCTACTCACCGGCACCGACCCCGAAGCCCCAACCCTGTTCTAGGGTTTCCCTAATCTGCACTATCAAGGTTGCTCGCCGTGCACAGCTTCCGGACACGGCTTAAGCAACACGACTACCGCTCCGGATGCTGTGACTTTTCGCCAAGATGGCGGGGTTCTGAACGCAAGATTGGCGGGGCAGAAGTCAGTGCACCGTCTGTCTGGTGCAGCTGGGGATTCTCAATGGGACGGAAGCGTGCTGAGGTGTAGTCCTCGGTAGGCTCGAGGAAGACGCTAGGCCGAGGGGCAGCGTGACTGACGAGATTCAGATTTGGCAGTGTGTCGACGGCGACTTGGCTGCATTGGAAGAAATCGAGCCGCCGGGATCGGGCATCGCCCGCAATTTTTGAAGCATCAGGCCGCCGGCACCGTTATCTACGCAGCAGCCTGGTGCAAGCACCAACCGGCCGGAACAGTCGTGCTGGATCTCGTTTCCAATCACACCCCGGAGCTGAAGCACCTCTTTGTGCAGGAGTCCGCTCGAGGCGCCGGTGTAGGGACGACCCTGTGCGCCTGGACCGAGACTTACGCCGCGTTAGCGGGATTCGACAAGCTCTATCTCAGCGTCGGCACCGACAACGACGGTGCTCGCCGGCTCTATGAGCGCTTGGGCTTCATTCCTACGGGACGATCAACGACGACGACCTACCAGTACGTTGACGATGACGGACAGAAGCAGTGGGCGACCGAGACCGACGACGTCTTTGAGAGGTCACTCGTCGACTGAGCTCCCTCGCGCTACGGCAAGATCATGCACGAGACAGGATGGGCTTGCGAACGTCCCGATCGGGGTAAGTGCGTACAGGCGCCCTCGGATTGGGTCATGGTCGCGCCTGTACAACAGTCCGATCAGGAGGTCGGCTTCTTCACCGACGAACACGAGGCCCTGACACGGCCAGCCAATCACCCGTCTGACGCGTGAATGCCTTACGCGTGTCGGTACAGTCGGCGTACCCCAGGATTATCAGGCGGTCGTACACGAGCTTCAGAGAGGAAGTGAGAGATTGTGTGCAGCAAGAGGCTGGGTACTCCTGTGGAACTGCTGAGGCCGTTCACGATGGAACTGCGTAACGGGATCCTGTCGGTCGGTTGGGCCGAGGGGATGAGCGTTACTGAGGCAGATGCAGTCGCGTTCATCGAGCATGCTGAGGCGATCTGCAGGAGTACCCGTCTGCCGATGCTCGTCGAGCTCAACGAGATGGTGACCTTGAGCAGTAAAGCCCTGAGCCACTTCGCGAAGGAACTGAACATTGGGGCGCTGGCCCTGGTGGGTCCGTCCCCTGTCGACAAGACAATCGCAGATCACTTCACCGTGGTCCATAACCCGCCCTACCCGAGCCGCTACTTCCCCCACCGGAACGAAGCCCTGACCTGGCTGACCGCATGCCCCACGCCGGTCTGATCAGAGAGGAGGTGGCTGTGAATGACTTCACCCCGAAGTATCAAAGGCAATGATCGATCGCCTATTCACTAACTGCGAGATGCAGTGGCGCCGGGCGATCGACCGCAACGACAAATTCGCGCTGACCAGGCGGGGTCATGCTGCGGGTCATCTCCAGCTGGCTCCGAGCCCTGTCAGGAGAGGGGGCTCCGGTCGGTGTGGTGGGGTTCTGCAAGGTCTGCTATTTGCGGGGCGTTTGGTGCCGTTCATCGCCCTGCTCACTAGCGGGTGCCTGTCCTCCGGTATTGGTGAGGAGGGCGATGACGTCGGGAAGGGCGGGGTGGGCGGGGTCGTGCCAGATCAGTTCGAGGGGGGCCAGCAAGGGGGGCGCCACGGGGCGGACGACGATCCCGGGTACCGCTAAGTGCTCGGCCGCCGCCGGTGCGACCGGTGCTACCCCATGGCCTGCGGCGACGGCGCGAAGCAGGGCTTCGGGTGCGTTGATGAGATTCGGCGGGGTGAGTACCTGGTCGGGACGGGCCGGGCCCGCGGGGAGCAGGTGGGCGAGGAGGTAGTCGCAGATGCCGGGGAACTGATCGCGGGGGATCATCACGACCGTCTCCTCGGCGAGGTCGGTGACCGGGACGGCCTCCGCGGCGGCGAGCCGGTGCTCGGCCGACAGGGCCAGGTGTACCGGCACGCGAGCCAGGAGCCGCCCCGGAAGGTCCTGGTCCTGCACGCAGCGCACCCACACGATGGCGGCGTCAGTGTGCCCGTCCCGGACCGCGCGGATCGCGTCGCTGTCGGTGGCGGTCACAGCGGTGACCTCTAGCTCGGCGGCCAGCCCGGAGAGGCGACCCAGGGGATCTTTCAGGATGTGTTCCACACCCGGGGCGACGCGCAGGCTGATATGCCGATGACGGCCATCGGCGCAGCGGACTTCGTAGCGGGCACGGTCGGCGCGGGCCAACAGGACGTGGGCGTGTTCGAGCAGCACCTCCCCAGCAGGGGTGAGGACCACACGGCGAGGGCTGCGCTCGAGCAGGGTGACGTGCAGGTCCCGCTCCAGGACCTTGATCTGTTGGGACAGAGAAGGGGCAGCGATGCGCAGCCTGCGGGCTGCGCGCCCGAAGTGCCGTTCCTCGGCCACCGCAACGAAGTACCGCAGGTGTCGCAACTCCATGGTCCACGTTAGTCCCTGGCTCACGTACCGGAGGAATTATGTCGTGGTGGCCACCTGGGGGGAGGCGAACAATCGTGTTGTGCGTTGATGGGTTGCCTCGATGGGTCGCCGAAGGCGAGGAGGCCGCTGGGTCGGCGTCATCTCCGTTGCCGCATCAATTCAAGGAGGCTCACCGTGAAGGCAGTGGTTTACAAGGGACCGAACGACGTCAGCGTCGAGGACGTGCCGGACGCCAAGATCGAACATCCCGCCGACGTGCTGGTCCGCATCACGTCGGCGAACATCTGCGGCTCGGACCTGCACATGTACGAGGGCCGCACCAGTTTCGAACCCGGACGTACCTTCGGGCACGAGAACCTCGGCGAAGTGATCGAAACCGGCCCGGCCGTGAGCAAGGTGAAGGTGGGCGAACGTGTCGTACTGCCCTTCAACATCGCCTGCGGATTCTGCAAGAACTGCGAACGGGGTTTCACCAACTACTGCCTGACCATGCAACCCGAGCCCAAGCTTGCCGGTGCGGCGTACGGCTTCGCGGACATGGGCCCGTATCAGGGCGGCCAGGCCGAGTACCTGCGTGTGCCGTACGGGGATTTCAACTGCCTGCGCCTGGGTGAGGACGCTGTGGAGAAGGAACTCGACTACGTGATGGTCGCTGATATCTTTCCCACGGGCTGGCATGCTACCGAGATGGCCGGGGTGTACCCGGGGGACTCCGTCGTCATCTACGGCGCAGGACCCGTCGGGCTCATGGCTGCCTACTCGGCCATTCTCAAAGGTGCCGGCAAGGTCATGGTCGTGGACCGCCAGAAGGACCGCCTGAAGCTGGCGGAACAGATCGGGGCCATCCCGGTCGATGATTCCGCAGTGGACCCCGTCGAGTTCGTCAAGGACCAGACCATGGGATTCGGGGCCGACCGGGGCTGCGAATGCGTCGGCTACCAGGCGCACGACCCTTCAGGCACCGAGCACCCCAATCTGACCCTGAACCGGCTCGTGGACTCCGTGCGCTTCGTCGGCGGCCTGGGCGTCGTAGGAGTTTTCCTGCCGCAGGACCCCGGGGGCCCCGACGAACTCGCCCGGCAGGGCCAGGTGGCCTTTGACTACGGGAACTTCTGGTTCAAGGGACAGACGATGGGCTCGGGCCAGTGCCCGGTGAAGAAGTACAACCGTGCCCTGCGTGACCTCATAGCCGGCGGCAAGGCCAAGCCCTCCTTCCTCGTCAGCCACGAACTCACGCTCGACCAGGCCCCCGAGGGCTACCGGAACTTCGACAACCGCGAAGACGGCTGGACCAAGATCGTCCTTCACCCCGTCAGCGCCTGAAATAGCCCGGACGAAACTTTCCAGTTCAGAAACCAGCAATTTCCTGGAGGTGGTACTGATGCGGTCCATGGTGTATCGCGGGCCCTACAAGGTTCGCGTGGAAGAGAAGGATATTCCAGCGATCGAACATCCTAACGATGCGATTGTGCGCGTGACGAAGGCAGCGATCTGCGGATCCGACCTGCACCTTTACCACGGCATGATGCCGGACACACGGGTGGGCATGACGTTCGGGCACGAATTCATCGGCGTGGTGCACGAGGTGGGCTCCTCGGTGCAGAACCTGGCGGTCGGGGACCGGGTGATGGTGCCGTTCAACGTCTACTGCGGGTCCTGTTACTTCTGTGCCCGGGGCCTGTATTCGAACTGCCACAATGTGAACCCGAACGCGACGGCGGTGGGCGGCATCTACGGCTACTCCCACACCTGCGGAGGGTACGACGGCGGACAGTCCGAGTACGTGCGCGTCCCCTTCGCCGACGTCGGGCCAGGCCTGATCCCGGACTGGATGGACGAAGAGGACGCCGTCCTGCTCACCGACGCCTGCCCCACCGGCTACTTCGGCGCCCAGCTCGGTGACATCGCCGAAGGCGACACCGTGGTGGTGTTCGGCGCCGGGCCGGTAGGCCTGTTCGCCGCCAAGTCCTCCTGGCTGATGGGCGCAGGGCGCGTGATCGTGGTCGACCATCTGGAGTACCGGCTCGAGAAGGCCCGCACCTTTGCCCATGCCGAGACGTACAACTTCGCCGAGTACGACGACATTGTGGTGCACCTGAAGAAGGAGACCGACTACCTGGGCGCCGACGTCGTCATCGACGCCGTAGGAGCCGAAGCCGACGGCAACTTCCTGCAGCACGTCACCGCCGCGAAACTGAAACTGCAGGGCGGCTCCCCCATCGCCCTGAACTGGGCCATCGACTCCGTCCGCAAGGGCGGCACCGTGTCCGTGGTCGGCGCCTACGGCCCCATCTTCAGCGCCGTGAAATTCGGCGATGCCATGAATAAGGGACTGACGCTGCGGATGAACCAATGCCCCGTCAAACGGCAATGGCCGCGGCTCTTCGAACACATCCGCAACGGGTACCTCAAGCCCAGCGACATCATCACCCACCGCATCCCGCTGGAACACATCGCCGAGGGCTACCACATCTTCTCCGCCAAACTCGATGACTGCATCAAACCGCTCGTCGTTCCGAGCCCGGCCTGAAAGGAAAAAACCATCATGGCTGCCATACCAACGCCCTACACCGCCACCAAACCGGCCCTGAAGGAATCCGTAGAGGACCTGCGGGCCAGGATCCCGGGCTGGGGCGCGGACCTCGACCCGGCCGACAGGCCCTCCTACCCCCGCGAACAACCAGGCATCGAAACCGGCGCGCACTGGGACTTCCCCGAACGCCAGCCCGAGAAATGGCCCCGGGAACGGTCCGTCGAACACGCCTTCCTAACCCCCGTCTTCGGGACCTCCACCCCACCCCAGGGCGCGTCCGGGGCCATCCGGAAATACGCCTACAAATACAGCGAAGGCCGCGCCGCGCACTGGCTGCTGCTTATCGCGGGCGACCGGGTGGACGCATGGGAAAACCACCTGCGCTCGTTCGCCACCCTGCGCCCGGACAATCCGGTCACCGAGACCGGGGTGGTCAGCGAGTTCTCCCATCATGGAATCGGTTCGCGCTTCGGGAAGAAGCGGACCGACCTGAGCCATCAGTGGATGGACCCCCTGATCGTCGGCGCCCCTTGGGCACTGGCGGGCGGCGCACTCGTCGTCGGCGCGCTCAAGACCCTGCATAAGCACCGCGTGTCCTGACACCTGTTTCCCAGGTCCGCAGACCAGGCGGCCAATGGGCACACGCTGAGCGATCGAGATCTGCTCAGACCCGAGCGGCGGGCGATCGGACCCCTTCGCGGTCAATCGAGGCTGGAGGGCACCCCTTTAGATGGAGCACATGAATCGCAAGGCTCTGGTCGCGGCCGTCATCGGCCTCGTTATCGCACTCGTTCCGGTGTTGCTCGGTGCTCCTGAACTCGCGCCCTTGATTGGATGGGCTGTCGCTGGCGGCGTCTTTCTGGGCTGGGCCTGGGCCAAAGCCTGGCCCGCAGGTCCGGAGGCCACGGGTAAACTCGCCCTCCAGGAAGGTCGATCTCGCCGGCTCCTGGACTCCCTCATCATCAGCGCGACATTCATCAGCCTCGTCGCCGTCGTCTTTGCATTGCTCCGCAGCCAGCAGAAGGACCCCATCGGCGTGGCCGCGGCGATCCTGGCAGCTCTCGGCGTGGTGATCGCGTGGGCTCTGATCAACACCGTCTACGCGTTCAAATACGCCCGAATGTACTACCACGACAACCATCATCACTTTACTTTCAACCAGAACGAGGACCCCTCATACAGCGACTTCGCCTTCGCGGCATTCTCGATCGGCATGGCATACAGCGCGAGCAATGTGAACGAATCTTCCACACCTTCGCGCAGGATTGGTTTGGGGCACGCCCTGCTGTCCTATTTTTTCGGCACCTTCGTGGTCGCAGTGGCTATCAACCTCGTCGTCAGCCTCGGCCAATCCAGCTGACCGCGACGCGGCGTGGCTGCCCGCACTGTGCAGACCTCTGGACGGCCGTTTCCGAGTTGCAGCGGCGAAAAATGCTCAGCCGTAGGCGAGGGTGCGGTGGAAGCGCTCGATCTTTCCCTTGGTCTGCAGGCGGTTGGAGGCGGGTTTTGTTGGCCTAGGATACCGAGCTCAGCGCAGGTGTCGCGCCGAAGGGTGCGACTTTGTATGCGGGGCCGTGATCTGAGGAACGTGAAGCTTCGGCGCCTCACCGAGGGGGTCGGACGAGGTGGTTCGCCCCCTCGGCTGAACTGCCGGACAATGTCAGCGTCTGAAGTGCATTTGTGGGGTGCCCGTAAGCCGGTCCCTTACTGGGCTAGCCGCGCCCTGCCGTGCCAAGCGGAGAGGTTCCATGCGAGTGCTGAGTGCTCCGATTCTCGTAAGACCTGTCCGAGAAAATGCCCGGTGATGGTGCCCTAAGCGGGACACCTGTGGGTGGTCTTAGGCACCTCGGCCGCTGCCCCGACCTTGGGCGGCATGAATGACCGATTGTGCACCTACGTTCTACTACATACCCGGGCCGAGCCGGGCTAGCGGGGAAGGGTCTTGATCCATTCCGAGAAGTGGGTGAGTTCGGTTCCGGTGAGTACGGCGGCTGGTCCGTTGTCCATGGGGTCGGCGAGGAGTGCCAGTGAGTCGGCCGGTAGGTTCTTGGTGGCCTCCCAGACGACCGATGACGGTGATGCTGAGTCGGGCCAGCAGAGGAAGACGAGGGGCTCCGGGGTGGTGGACTCTACGATGCCGGTGCGGTGATTGAGTAGGTGGATGAGCTCGCTCGTGTACATGCGCCCGGCCACCGCGCCAGCAGTGAGGAGAACGCCCGATTCCAGGGTGCCCTTGCGCCCGCGGGGAAGCGGGATCCACTCGGCTCGAAGGGTTGCGCCCTGCCAAGGCTCGACGTCGGTGGGCGCCGCAGAGTTAGGGGTCTGCTGCAGGGGGGAACGCTCCTGCAGATAGGCGACGATGTCGTCGTAGCCGCTGCTGATCTTGGTCGCTGTGAAGAGCATCCTGCCGTTCGCATCTTTCACGTCGACTCCGCCGAAGTTGGTGAGCGACGGGCGGACCGACCCGATCTCAGTCAGTGGGACGACCCGCATCGCTCGGAACCAGGGGCGGACCGTTAGGTGGCTGTCGTACGCGTCGACCCGGAATCGGCGGATTCCCATGGCGAGGACGACGAACAGTGCTCCGGCGACCGTGATCGCTGCCGCACTGATGAGGGGGCCCGGCCCGTCCATCTCCTCGGATTCCACGACCGAGACGAGCGTGAAGAAGCCGCCTATGACCAGGAAGGCGATGCCGAGCACACGGAACAGGACGGACTGCCAGCGCCGATTCGTCACTATGAACAGTGCCCCCGTGTCTGGGTTCGGGCGAGTCATCGAGCGATCGTTCCGGTCACTGCGGCGGACGGCCGCTCCGACGATCATGGGGATCACGATTGACAGCAGAACCGCCACGAGCACGGGAAACGCGATAAAAGACACTCACCGAATGTAGTGCCTGTCTCGCACATGCGATGCCCGCAAGGCGTCCAAGCAAAGGATCCTTTGACTAGACGGAACGAGCACCTTGGCAGGGAGTTGGGAGGAGTCGAGTATCTGCGGTGGTTCCTGCCTGCGCGTCTTGTCCCAACAATGTGTCTCACGTCCGCTATTCTCAACAAGCCAAAAGAAGGCCTTTGATGAGCATGGAGGGGGTTGGGGTGGGAAGTGTCGGTTATGCCAGGGTCAGCACTTTGGAGCAGAACGTTGACCTGCAGCATGCAGCGCTCACTGCTGCAGGGTGCGATCGGATTTTCACTGACCATGGGGTGAGCGGCACGACGGCCAGTCGCCCCGAGCTCGACAAGCTTCTCGAGCACCTCCGAAAGGGGGATGAGGTCGTTGTGTGGAAGCTGGATCGGTTGGGGCGCAATACCCGCAACCTCTTGGCCCTTATCGATGATCTGGAACAGCGGGGAGTTCACTTCCGCAGTGTCACCGAAGGCATCAGCACCACCGGGCCGATGGGCAGGGCGATGCTGACTGTCATGTCCGCTTTTGCTCAGCTCGAGCGGGACCAGTTGGCCGAGCGCACGAGGGCGGGCATGGCGGCGGCGGCGGAGAACGGGCGGAAGGCCGGCCGGCGGCAAGTCACCACTGAACACGAGAAGGTCAGACGTGCCAGGGACCTCAAGACCCAGGGGCTCGCACCGGCTGATATCGGAAAGATCATCGGGGTCAGCCGAGCGACCGTGTACCGATACCTAAGCATCGGCAGCAACGCGCGTGTATAACGAGGGCGGAGCAGACACGCACAGTTTGCCTGTTGATGAAGCGTGGGAGTCAGGTGTGAAGGAAGTGGTGCTCGCCCCGGAAACCAAGGCGTTGCACCCCTGAGTGGACCCGGTCATCGTGATGGTCCGCGCCTAAACTTGAATGGACTATTGTCGGCCACGGCACGAGCGCACACAGTTCGCAGAGTCCGTGGCGTAACGAAGTAAGGATCCTCGGAGAAGGTGAAGGAGATGCTGAACTGGTCCAACTTTCCTACCCCCAGTATTCCGGTGAGGTCTCGGTGAGCGCGGAAGGAAGCCCCGGTTTGGATGAGCTCTGTTCGAGCCTGTGTGCATCGTTCATTGACGCGCTACCGGTCACGGGTGCGGCGCTGTCGGCGTTCAGCGGCTCCGCGCAGGAAACCACCTTGTGCGCCAGTGATGACCTCGCGGCCAGATTGGACGAGTTGCAGTTCGACCTGGGGGAAGGTCCACGGTGGGAGGCCGCCCGTTCCCGGACTCCTGTCTTCCTGCCCCACGCGCGTTCAATGACGCATGAAAAGTGGCCGGTTCTCGGCAAAGCGCTCATGGACTTCGACGCGGAAGCCCTGTTCGTATTCCCTCTCATCGTGGGGGCCATGGACATCGGGGTCGTCGAGCTCTACAGCACAATCCCGGGAGCATTGGCTGGGGCTGATGTGGTGACTGCTCGCGTACTGGCCGATAAGGCCGCGTGGAGTCTGCTGCGGCGCATCCTTGCCCCTGACGTTGAGCAGGATTCTACGGGGGGTGGTTTATCCGCGTCCCGTCGTGAGATCCATCAGGCAACAGGGATGGTGCTCGCCCAGACCGGAGGGACGGCCGCGGAGGCGCTGCTACTGCTGCGGGGGCACGCCTTCGCCAACGGGCAATCAGTGCATGAGACCTCCAACGAGGTCCTGGCGAAACGGCTGAACTTCACGCCACCATCCAACCGATGAACTGCGGTAAGGACCTCTAAAATGGACTTCATGGAATCCAGCACCCGGGCAAGCCGGGTCAGCGCAGCGTTCGTGAAGATCGCGGACACCCTCGTCGATGACTACGACGTACTCGACTTGCTGCACACCCTCGTGGAGGAGACCGTTGATCTGCTTGACGCGACTGCCGCCGGACTGATGCTGGCCGGACCCGACGGCATCCTGCAGGTGCTGGCGTCCACCAGCGAGGAAAGCCATCTGATAGAGGTCCTGCAGCAGGAGTCAGGCGAAGGACCATGCGTCGAGTGCTACGTCACCGGTGTTCCTGTGACCATTCGGGACATCGCCGGCACCGGAGACCGCTGGCCCAAATTCAAGAATGAGGCCGCTACCCAGGGCTACCAGTCCGTGCACGCCTTCCCGCTGCGCGTCCGCGGCAAAACCATCGGTGCGATGAACCTCTTCCGCACCGACACCGGGGAGCTGAACGGCGAGGACATCGCCATCGGGCAGGCACTGGCCGATGTGGCGACCATCAGCATCCTGCAGGAGCGCACCATTAAAGAATCCGCCACCGTCAATGACCAGTTGCAGCGCGCCCTCAACAGCCGCATCCTCATCGAACAAGCCAAGGGCATGATCGCCCACATCCTTGACGTCAGCACGGATGAGGCCTTTCAGCGGCTCCGGGCACATGCTCGATCCCACCAAACCAGCCTGACTGACACTGCACAAGCCGTCTTGGACCGCACCCTCACCCTTTAACCACAAACCGGCAGCTTCCGCTCCACAGGGCGCAAGCGGACCCAGGTCGAGCTACGACGGTTGCGGTAGATAGAGGGACTGTCCAAGTGTCGGCCCTGCTGTTGCCGCCTTGAGGCCCCTATAGCCGTGCACGGGTGATGTCTGCGCCTTGGTCCTTGGTTTTTAGTGGTTGGTCTCTGGTCCTAGAGGTCCCGCCAGTGATTGTTCTCTTATGGGAGGTGTCCATATGCCACCGTGTGAGGATTTCATCGCGGGAAGTGTCGCGTTCACTGACACTGGTCGCACCGATGAACTTCCCTGACTCGGTGAAGGCATCGGGCTACCCCGCTGTCACCGACCATTGGGCCGCGAGCCGGACCGTGACTGACGCTCATTGCACCGGCCCTGCCCCTGCGACGGGAATGTGGCACACCCCCAACACTCCCGGCTTCCCGTGGCGTCTACTGGAACCGGAATCAAGTAACGGAAACCGTTATCGGCCTCGCGCCAGAGTCCGCAACACTGCAGCAACCCTGCCATTCGTCGTTGCAACTGCCGGCGCTGGGAGGGGATGCGGTTATGGGTTGCTGGTGTGGGGATGGTTCTGCTTCTACTGTGGACGCACGGGTGCCGTCCGTACCCGGGTGGGTGGTGCGTGGTGTTGGTGTTCAGGGTCGATGTCGAGGAAGACGGCGACGGGTTTGAGGTGACGTGTGCTGATGTTCCTGCGGTACGCCACCGTATTGAGTCTTTGTGGGATGCGTGTACCGTTCGGGGGGTCCTAGCCCAGCAGGCCGGGGTCGCCGATGATCTGCTGTGGCTGCAGATCCGTGCCCGTGTCGGTGCGGTGACTGTAGTTTCGGATGTTCATCCCTTGCATTGGGTGGCATTTCATACGGTCGTTCGTCCCTCCCATCCCGTGTTCGACCGACCGAACCTGGTCTTTCATCATGCCTTCGGCGCCCTGAAGCACGAGGCAGTCCAAGCAGTGCAGCATGGGCGTGCACATACCCAGGTGAAGTTGATCCTGTCGTTTCTTGATGGAACAAAGGTGTCTTTGCCCCGTCATGGGGGCCACCTGCTGCGTGACGTGGTTGATGAGACGCGGACGAGCGGGGATCTGAGCTCTTGGGTGCGGGCGCACCTGGTAGGACGACTTGACGCAGAGGATCAGTGGCACGTGCCCATCGTTGGCGTTCAAGTGGGAGTTTTCGGTCCCGAAACACCCGCGGCCCGCCGCTACCGATAGTAGGAATGTAGTCTGCGCAGCTGTGCTTTGGTGCGCTTTGGCCGTCCTGAACCTGCCGGCAGCACGCTCAATCAGGCAGCCGATGCGCCGGGATCTATGGTGAGTAGAGTTTCATCACAGTTGCGGTGAGGGCTTAGGGGCGGGTCTCAGGACCCTCTCGGGGGAGATGTTCGTCGCAGGCGCGAAGAATGACATTCGAGCCTTGGACCTACCGATCCCGCCTGGCGACGCTCGGCAACGCTCAGCTACAGACTGGCGTGGTGCTCTGCCCTATTGTTCCCATCGATAGCGGGTTTCCGCGGAGGTATCCATGAGCCATCGGGTGAGGAGTTCATCGCGTGTTTTGTCGTGTTCTCCCCCGCTGGTCGGGCCGAGGGACCAAGGCGTGGGACCGCGATGAGGGGCCTTGAGAGGAGGGGGTCGTTCGTCGATAAGTTCGTTGACGGCGTGAGCGAGGAGATTGCACTCCTCCACCGGTAGTGCCACCAGGCCTGCAAGGTAAGCGCTGATCCCGAACTGGTCCACCATGCCGGTGTATTCGGTGTAACGCCGCCAGGCGGTCCGGCAGGAGATGTCGGAGGCCATCATCGCTGCGTTGATGAGGACGCGCTGCGTCTCTTCCTCCCGGTCGAGCAAACTCATCGCGGCTGCCCTTTCCCTAAGCTGCCGGACATCGGAGCGGGGTCCGCCAGTTCCTGAGCGTGTACTTGTGCAGCTTCGGCTGCGTCGAGGAGTACCAATGAGTTCACTGAGCAGTCCGCATGGCTGCTGGAGTGGACGGTTGGGTAGGCGGGAGGGAGAACGTCGGGTTCCATTCCCCGCGATGCCTGTGCGAGTCCACACAGTGTGGGGGCATCACTGTTAGATGTGTCATCTGTTAGGGGGGGAGCATTTTCCGCTTGGTGCTTGGGGTGTGCTCGAGGGGTGAGGGCGGTGCGGTCGTAGTGCGCGGCAACGACCAAATGCGTAAGGTCTTCAGTGCCCGAAAGACCGAGAATTCCCACTGCGTGCTGCAAGGCATCTTCAATCATGCGGAGCGGAAGGGGGAGCACGAGGGCAATTTCTTCGCACGTGAGGCCACCGCTACTCATCACAGCGATCACCGCCTGCAGATCACTCAATGCCTCTGAGTCTGTCGTGTTGCCCGCTCGGGGCTCTAACAAGACTTCGTGACGAAGCTTTGACTCGTCCGGGTTCTGGTGTGTCTGCCTCATGGCACTCCCTGATGGCACGGCGTGAACGGCTGTGCCATGGTCCGGGGCGACAAGATGAGACTCTCGTCTTGAGAGTCAAAGTGTCAAGAAGAAGGACGCACTTGACTTTGATACCAGCGCCATGAGTCGGGACGACACTGACAGGCAGAGGGTCTTTCCTGCCCTCCGGTATCTATCCGAAGCTCACCCGACGACAAAAGCACCGTGGGACAGCGTCGATCGAGTGGACCGACCACCGTTTAGGAGCCAGTTCTTTTGAACTGCTCGTGTGAGTCTTCGTCACAGCGGAATTTTTGAAGCGTGGTTTTGGCGGATTCAGCCGCTCCAGCATCGTCCCGCAAGGGAACGGTTGCGAGATAGCAGGCGTGCGAGGTGCGACGCTGGATTCACACACACCCCCCCCGCTTGTTCGATCAAGCTGTAGTGAGCTGAGTTGCTTTCCGTAGTTCGTTGGAGGTGCTGAACTCTTCGGCTGGTGCGGCTTCCTGGTATTCAACGAGCTCGACCTGATGCTCGATGAGGGCGTCTCGGACGGCTGATGGTGTTGCGTAGAAGTACTCGCGGCGCAGATTCACGAGATTGACGCGTCGGTCCGCGAAGTGTTGGTGAAGCATCGTTTCGATTCCCACGGCGTCTTTCGAGAAGAAGAGGGCGTGGACGTCGAAGAGGAAGGGGACGGAGGCGTCTCCAAGTTCGCGCACTCGTTCCATTGGGTTCAGGCGCCGTGTCATACCAATCTTTACGACCCCGTCGCCGAACGCTCCGAGATTGGAGATGACGTAGACGTAGCCGGCTCGCGTGTTCAGTGCGTTGTCTTCAGCGTCGGCGAGTTTCGCTTCTGCCTCTTCGAGCTGTTCCTGAACCCGTTGGACGCCTTCCAGGTCGCCGGCGGCTTGTAGTTGAGCAAGGACGTTCGCGTAGTGGTCCACTTCTTTCTTTTGCTTTGCCTTAAGGGCTTCCCATTCGCGCTGGGCTTTGGCCGTTTCTCGAGCTTCGGCACGCGCCTCGGCCTCGAGCTGCTTTTGGATTGCTAGCGCTTCAAGATGTCGAGCGGCTAGCTCTACTTCTTGCTCCCGGAGTCGGTGGAAGGCGCTGGTGATCTGCAGCCCGATCATGGTCCCTCGTTTTGCTATCTGCTCCCGTGACTTCTCGAGTCGGGCACGAGCGGTGTCGAGGTTCCCTGCCTTTACAGTTTTGACGCAGTTCTCGGCTTCCGCGTTGTATGCCCGTAGCAGCAGCGCAGAAAGGTCTCGGACAAACTTGTCACCCTCTCGCGTGGATCCGTTGAACGTGAACCCGGAGACTGTAGTTACCGCGGTCTTTTCACGCAGTTTGTTCTTGATATGGGCCCGGACGGTAGCTAGTTCGCTGGCCAGCTTCACGGACGTCTCGGCCGGGTGTTCATAGTCGTAGAAACCCACGTTGTGCCGCTCTGCTACCTGCCGGACGTCCAGTACGTCGTTCCGCACGGCGGCGAGCTCGGCTGCCGCAGCGGCTAGATCCTGCTTCGCTCTGGCGATACTCGCTGCCAGTTCCTTGTCGTGGCGTTCTCTGGCCAAGCTGTCCATGGCGCCGAAGCGGTTGAGGTCGGCAAGCATCTGTGCGTTAGCGAGGTACACCTCATCGGCGTACTGCTTCAGTCCCTTGGCCGGGACAGGCGGGGCGCCCATGTTTGTTCGGTAGGTGTTTTCGGCGCTCACGTGGGTTGATTCGGCGGAGACTCCAAAGGTTTGCCGGTACTGCCTCAGTATGTCCAGAAGAATCCAAATCACGCCTGCAGCAGGCAGCAGGCTGAAGAGGAACCCTTGGGTGGGTATGAGGGCGATGAGGAACAGCAGCGCACAGGCTAACCAAATATGAAGAGCGAATCCCGCTGGTCGCTTCCTTGGCTGAGCGGGTTCGGGCGACGGACCAGATGAGAAGTTGGACATGGTTCCCCCAGATTTCAGTGATGATGCCCGAACCGTAACAGGTCCTACCGTCAGTCATCGCCCAAGCTCTGCCGACACGAAACTCATGCCGAGAACACGCTCGACATCCGCGGCGACCAGCATCTTCAGTTGCAACCGTGCATTCTGGCCGGACCTGCTGACTGTGATGTATTCGAGGTGCGCATCCCCGTCCGTCTGACTCACAAACCCTGACTACCAGGAGTTTTGAGATGAAAGACGACGAGACAAGTTTTCGAGACATAAGAAGACCAGTAGTTCCGGCGGGCGGAGGGATGGTGTTTGACTCGCTCGAATGTTTTAGAAAGCTTTAGGTTTTTGAGACACGCTGAAGCGGACTCTTCGTTCGTTTGGCGTCTTGCATGGGGGTGTGCACCGGGCATCAAGTCGGGCGGGTCTTACGCGAATGAGGATGACTCACACGAGTGAGTCGCTGTGATGAGCTTACGAGGGACCGACAACAATCGGCCCGGTGTACATCTCATTTTTCTCGCGGCTTTGTCCTGACCGGCGCCCGTGGAGGCTATGCACGGACACCGCCCCCTCGAGGTGAGCTTCCCGTGTCGGTGACGTGAGGTGGGTGTGTGCGGCCGGTCTGTTGGTTCCTGCTGTCCAGGTGTGTGCGGGACAAGCAGCGGAACGTGGGGGAGCTTGTGCCGTGCACAGGTGGGCAGGAGGCCTTCGAAGACATCACTGTTGCTGCCGGTAGTCGGTGGGGTCAGGGTTTGAAGTCAAGGCGGGGGTAATACCGCCTGGTCTGGCCTCGGTTCCGGGGTTGGTACTGGCGGGGGGGGGGTGCTGTTGTTGGATACGACAGAATCCCCGTCCCGGAGTAGTTGCTCCGGTACGGGGATTCTGGGGGATGTTAGGCGTTGTAGTACTCGCGGCTGCCGGACTTCGCCAGTCCACGGGAAACCATGTAACCGATGGTCAGGTACGTGATCAGCTGCATGGCGTCGCGGCCGTCGAAGATGTCATCGCCGCCGCCGTCGCCGTTACCGACTATCACCGACGTGATGACAGTGGCAAGGACCATGGCGACGTAGGCGAAGAACTCGGTGGTCTTCGTCGAGGCCTTCGTCTCGGTCGAGTAACGGGTCTCAGCGTGGTTGTTGTGGTTGTTGCCGTGATTGCCGCCGTTGTTGTTGCCGCCGTTGTTGCTGCTGCCGCCGTTGTTGTTGCCGTTGTTGCCGTTGTTGCCGTTGTTGCCGTTGTTGTTATTGGTCATGGGTGACTCCTTGTACGTGTGGGTGCCGGTGTCGGCAGGGAGATGGGCGCTCGGAGATCGAGTCGGCCTGTAAGGGGGAGGAGAGACTGAGATGGTTCGCGGTGTACTCCACGGAATCTCTCTACGCTGTAGATCCTATGATGTAGAGAAGGTAATAGCAAGCTGCCTTACTAAATTATCGGGGACAAGGGCGTCCTGAAGGCGTCGATAGAACGATGTGAGGGTGACCTCGGGCCCACTAGGGGCCGGGCCGAAGCCGCTCCGACCGCTTTTTCGGGCTTGTTCTATTCCGGTGAGGGGTTCAGCTGTGCTTGAAGTCCTTGGAGGAGGATGGTGATGCCTTGGTCGAGTTCGGCTTCTCCGTCGTAGCCCAGGAGCATGGGTGCGAGTTGGCGCAGGTGGGGGAAGTCTTTTTTGGGTAGCCGGTGCAGGCCGAGTTTGAGTCCGAGTTCGTCTTCGTCGGGGTTGACGACGAATTCTTCGAGTTCGTTGAGGATGTGGCCGATGAGGAATCCGTAGTAGGCGCGGTAGGCGTGGAGGGCGTCAGCGGGGGCGAAGCCGGCGCCGCTGAGTACTGCCAGGATCTGCTCGAGAGGTCGTAGGGCTCCCAGGGGTCGCAGTCCCATGGGTGTGGACAGGGGCCGGGTTACGAGCAGCGGAACGACATGGGGGTGCTGCAGGACCAGGGCGCGGAAGTCGTGGGCGGCGTGGCGGAGCTGTTCCTGCCAGGAAGGCAGGTCGCCGGTGCGCGGGACAATCCATTGATCGAGCAGGAGTTCGGTCATTCCGTCCAGGAGTGCGTCCCGGTTGGCTGCGTACCGGTATAACGCCATGGGGTCCTTGCCGAGCTTGTTCCCCAGTTTGCGCATGGAGAGAGCCTCGAGCCCGTCGGCGTCGACCAGTTCGAGGGCTGCCCGAAGAACGACGTCCCGGCTCAGCCGGATGCTTCCCTTTTTCACCTGGTGCTGCCCAGCACCCTTGGAGTCCTGACGTGGCTCGAGGGAGAGTTCGGCCCGGACCCCGGGCTCATCTGGGCCGTCAAGTTCGTCTGGCTGGTTCATCTCTATCCCTCAAATCATCCGTTAGTAAGCCGGTTGCCATCCCAAGAGCTACACCGTAGAGTCTACGCCGTAGCAGTATCACCGTAGATACTGGTGTGTAGGGCATCATCTTGAGCTTACTGCGGGCAGGTTACCTCCCCGCATCGGTTGATCAGTTCTGGCCAGCAGGTTTCGCTGTCAGGGCTTCAGGGTTTGCTATCAGGGCTTCACAAAAGCTCAAGATCACCAGCCGGCCAGCCTGACCGCAGGGTTGCAGGGTTGCAGGGTGTGGATGATTTTTCTTGTTCTGGTCTCTTCGAAGGAATTACGTGACCCTGCTGACTCATGAAAGTTCGGACGACGGTTGTGTCGGGAGCTGTGACCGCGGTGTAGGGGTTGATGAGGTTGGTTTCGCTGAGGTGCTGTCCGAGGCGCGGGCGGCGGCGGCTGATATCGCGGTGATCACCGATGCCGCACAGAGGATCACGTTCGTGTCGGATGCTTTCGCTGCAATGACAGGGTATGACCGTGCGGAGCTCCTCGGACAGAACTGCCGGTTGTTGCAGGGTCCCGGGACCGATCCGCAGACCAGGGCGCAGATAAGGGACGTCCTCGGCTCAGGGGAGATGTTCGAGGGGCAGATCCTTAATTACCGCAAAGACGGTTCAGCGTTCTGGACTGCACTGAGAATCGTCCCGATGTGGGTGGGCGACAGCCTTGAAGTCACCCATTTCGTCAGTGTCCAGCAGGACATCAGCAACAAGGTCGCGTCGCTGAAGCACCTGGAGAACCAGGCCCTCCACGACCAGGTCACAGGGTTACCAAACCGGACCATGGCCGGACAGGCCGTCGAGAGGGCAGTACAACGCGCCCTCGACCGGGACGTGACCGTGGCCGTTGCCCTGATCGACCTGGATGACTTCCGCATTGTGAACAACACTCTCGGACACACTGCAGGAGATACGGTATTGCAGCAGTGGGCGACCCGGATGCTCTCACATCTGCGCGAAGGGGACACCCTCGCCCGGATGGGCGGGGATGAATTCCTCTTGATCCTCAACAACATCCCCCGGGACACCGCCGACAACACCATTAGCGGGTTACTGGGGCGTATCCACGACGTCGTGGAGGATCCCTTCACCGTGGACCATCAGCACATCCGCATCGGGATGAGCCTGGGACTCGCCCTGGTCCCCGAGGACGGCACCGACAACAGGACCATTCTGCGCCGCGCCACTGATGCCCTTTACACAGCCAAGAAACGAGACCGGGATACTGCCCCTTGGTGGGAGACCGCCCACCAAGTCCCGATGCATTCCACCACCCACCGCACCCTCGAGGCCGGGTTCAGCGCTACCGCCGGTGCTGTTGATGGTGCCGCTGATGGTGCCGGTGTTGGTAACGACGCCGGTAGTAGAGCCGATGACGGTACCAGCCTGGGACGAACCACGCCGGAAGATTACGTGGCCGCGATTCGACGCGGGAACATCCTCGTTCATCTCCAGCCCGTGATGAATCTTCGTGACGGATCAGTGCACTTATTTGAGGCTCTTGCGCGGTTGAAACTACCGGGTCGAGTCGCGTACCCGGACGAGTTCCTGCCGCACCTTGATACCGAGGACCAGCGCGTGCTGTTTACCGGTGTGCTCCACCAAGCGCTGACGGTCCTTGCGGCCTGGGATCGGGATGGAGCACGTCATAGCGTGTCGGTGAACCTGCCTCCGGAAATCCTGCGGGACGGCACATTACCGGCCCTGGTCGGCAAAGCGCTCCACGATCACACCATCGAGCCGGCCAGGCTCGGTCTGGAACTGCTCGAATCTCAAACCATGACCCTGGAATCACAGCGGGCCGCATTGCAGGACCTCGCCGATCTCGGCGTCGGCCTGGCCATGGATGATCTCGGCTCCGGGTACAGCAGTCTGCAACGACTTTCATCGTTCCCGTTCAGCGCCATCAAGATCGACCGCGGCCTGTTCACTCACGTCTACGACAGGCCCACGGGAGCGCTGACTATCATGGCGACCCTCATCCAGATGGGCAGGGACCTGGACATGGATGTCGTCATCGAAGGACTGGAAGATGAGTCACTGACTGAAGCGGCGATCATCCTTGGTGCACCATTGGGTCAGGGCTACCACTTCGCACGACCCCTGGCGCCGGAGAAGTGCCTTGAGTGGGTCGACTCCTTCGACCTGACGGTGCGCGGGTCCTCGATCCTCACGCCCCTCGGCGCCCTGGCCTACCACTGGCAGCTGGCCAGACTCGCCGCCCCACACCCAGTGGAACTCGAACAGTGCCCCCTCACCCAATTCCTCAACACCACCAAAATCAACACTGGCACTGGCACTGGCACTGGCACTGGCGCTGGACCTGAGGTCTGTCTCGAACTCGGATCTGAGGTCCAGTCGTGGCACGCACTCCAACACAGCACTCTTGGCGTTCACCCTGTCTCCAGCCGGCTTCTCACCGACTGGCTCACTCACCACGTGTGTGAAACCTTGCGACAGGGCGTCTCCGATAGAACCCGAACCCGGGCCGGAAACGGTGGGACGTGATGGACGAGCTTTCAACCGGGGGAGGGGAACAGGTGTGCGCTGCGCTCTGCGTGCCTTTTATGGACGAATTGCCGGTCGACGGCGCTGCGGTGTCCATCTTCGGGTCGACATCGTTTGGTTCCACCGTGTATGTCAGCAATGACGCCGCACGGACGGTCGATGATCTGCAGTTCGACCTCGGCGAGGGACCGCGATGGGTAGCGGCGAGCACACGGAAAGCGGTGCTGCTGCCCGACCTGGCCGCCGCTGACCACAAGCGGTGGCCCGTGTTCGGGGTCGAAGTGCAGACAACCGAGGTACGGGGGCTCTTCGTATATCCCATGACCTTGGGTGCACTAGATGTAGGGGTCATCGAGCTGCACTCAATGAAAGCGGAAGGGTTCACCGCCCACGAGGAGGTCATCGCTGCCCGTCTGGTAGCCCAGGCAACCTGGTCACTGGCACGAAGACTACTCACCCTCACCACCAGGGAGGGCACGGAGCTCCTGCAAACAAGCACCGCCCTGTCGCGGCGGGAAGTCCATCTGGCTACCGGGATAGTCACAGCACAAACCCGGACCAGTGTCACGGATGCGCTGCTGTTACTTAAGGGACACGCCTTCGCTCAAGGTCAGTCACTGCGCGAGACAGCGAAAGCCGTCGTTCACCAACATCTCGACTTCACATCCCTGAACAGCTGAACCGGCATCACTTCTCTAGTGGTCAATCAGAGACTGGAACCACCGCAGACACACGCCTGGAGCGTGCATGGCGCGAACGTCGGCCGAATGAGCATGACTCGGCACCATCCAGACCAATAAGAGAGCGAACTAGGTACACGGCGGCGACCACGACTGCTGCTCGTTCGATAATGCTGTGACCCAGAGCAAAAGCCCAAGACTTAGGGCGAGGGGTTGTGGGTTTGGGATGAGACGCGCAGGTCAAACCCGGATTGTTGCAGGAGCTCATCGGCCGCCAGGCTGACGAGAGCAACCTGTGAGCGGGGGAGGTCCTCCCTCCCTAAAAGCCAAGCCGTGATGTCCTGCTCAGTGAGGGCTCCGGTTATCCCGAAGTAAGCCACCCATAAGTCGGACACGTCATAACCGGTGAGCGCCAAAGCCACCCTGAGCTGCAACCGCGCATCCGACGACTCGTCGGCCGGCTGGTCCTTATCTTCCACCGCACCCATTGCCCTAACCATTCCCTGCTGACCCTGCTCACTTCCGATGATCATCAAGCCTAGAAACCGGTCACGGGCGAAAGCTATTGAGAAGATCACACCGAAACGCCTTGACCGGGAACGTCGGTATATGTCCTCCGGTTCCCAACGCACTTCCGGACGGACTTCTGATGCCGGGCATGCTTTCGATTCCCTCAGTACCGACCGCTTTGGTATTCTGTTCCTTTGGATCCGGGTCAAGTCGCTGGCCTGTGTCGAGTACGTCGAATGGTTACTGGCTTGTTCTTGCCTCCTGAATCATCAGCGCCCATCGTGGAGACCACGGCCGTCCAGGCGAGTCTGGAATCCTTCATTGATTGCCCCACGGGCACTGTCGAGCACTACTTCGACTCCCCGGACTTCACGTGGTCCGACGAGTTGTATCGCATCCACGGATACGCACGCGGGGACGTCGTCCCGACCTTCGACCTGGGTATCTCCCATATCGAACCTGAGGACCGGGAAGCTGCGGCAGCGTTCTGGGATGAGCTGTCGACGACAGGTGGTCCCTTGTCGGTCTACCTGTCCCTGCGCGATGCTGCCGGGCGGATCCGTAAGGTCCTCATTTCCGGGGACCTCATCCATGACCAGGCTGGGATGCCGGTCGGGGTGTGGGCGCTGGTCGTGGACGCCACCGCCTCCATCCACGCCGATACCCGCCACATCGCAAACGAGGCCGTCGCCGCATCAGCTCTCAGCCGGGCTGTGATCGAACAGGCCAAAGGCATCCTCATGGGGCGAGCCGGCCTCAACGCGACAGAAGCGTTCGAACGCATCAGCCAGCGAAGCCAGACCACCAACCGCAAAGTCGTCGTCATCGCTCAGGAAATCATCGACCGTGCCCTTCGACTGACCAGGGACGACGAGCCGGCGGACCGCACCCGGGCCCTGCTGGACCTCTTCCAAACCGACTGAACCCGAGTAGCTCCCCCGTCGGGCCGTGCTGGATTACTGATGAAGGATGCCCGTGACTGATTTCTCGCCCAATGAGATAGCCCCGATCATCGGTCGCGCCAAAGGCCTTCTCCTGACGGAGCAGACAGCCCAGCAGGCCGTGTCTGCTCTGGCGGCTGCGGCCAAGGATGCCATTCCCCACGCCCTCGGAGCCGGAGTGAGCCTCATCGAGGGTCACCGACCGACCAGCGTCGGTGCAACGGACAATCTCGTCCTTCGCGCTGACAATCTTCAGTACGAGTTGGGCAATGGCCCGTGCCTGTCCGCGTGGTCCGACGGTGAAGCCACCTATGTCCATGACACCGAAACCGACCAGCGCTGGCGTTCTTGGAGTGCCCTAGCGGCGAAGACCGGCATCCGTTCCTGCTACAGCGTCCCGCTGCAAGCAGGTCCGCACGTTGAACCGCAAGGGATGGGTGCAATGAAAATCTATGCCGGGACTCCTGGGGCTTTTACTGTCCAGGACCAGAAAGTGCTGGACCACCTGGCCCAATCAGCGGCCGTCCTGCTCGCCCATATCCAGGCAAGCGACACCCCTCAGCGCATCAGCGACACGTTCAAGGAAACCCTTCGCGTCCGGGACCTGATCGCTACAGCCCGCGGGGTCATCATGGAACGAAACGGTATCGAAGAGCAGGAAGCCTTCAACTACCTGCTGAGCGAAGCCGGGAACAAGGGCATATCCCTTCACCAGTTCGCGCAGTCCGTCCTCCCGCTAAGAACCCGCCAGGACACCCCCGGGAACACCCCCACCTGAAGCCTGATGCATCCCGATGAAACCACGACGTCGATCGGGGACGTCCATCGCGCCAGGATCGCAGAGTCGTTTACACAAGCGGGGCTGGGCCTGCCGGAAGTGTGATTACCGTATTTCACCAGCACCAGCACCAGCACCAGCACCAGCACCAGCACCAGCACCGTTGATGAGTACGAGATTGACGCTTATCTGAACCTGATGCTCGTCCTGCCCGGGTGGAGTGCGACAAACTTGCCCACGCCATCAACGAGCTCATCGACCAAAAGCCGCCGCTGGTTCGGGCGCCCTACCGCGGCGACTTCACAACCTCAGGCAGGTGGACGTAGGGGGTGGTTTTTCTCGGGCAGCCGGCTTCTTGACTGCCGGAGAAACTCCCACTCCCGTGCACGAGGCTCGTCGGTGTATCCGGCTGAGTCCGCGACGCGAAGCCGGGCATCGTTAGGGTCCTTCAAGTATGCACACGCGGACTTCAAGATTTCAGGATGATGTACCTCACGATCACCAGTACCTTGACACCGGAATCGTGTCTCAAGGCTTGATGCTGCCCTGTGTAGATGGCTTGATACCGGGCGGACATCACGGCTTGAGAGTCAAAGAGGCTTGTCCATGCAGGGGACCGGGTCCGAGGAGCCGTCCACGTCAATTTTCATACCGGAGATTATGGCGATCCGGCCCTAGTGGCTCCTACCGTAGGAGAACGGGCGTCGTCTCGCGTCCGGAAGGCGGTAATCGATGCTGGTCTATAAAGTAGATGTCAAGGAAGCTGACGGTGGGTTCATCGTTACCTGTCCGGATGTCCCGGCGCTGCGTCACCTGGTCCAATCTCCCTGGGAAGCGTGTAGTGTCCGCCACCTGCTAGCCGAACATGCCCGAGTCCCGGATGATCTGGTGTGGCTGCACATCAGGACCAGCACCGGTGCGATGACCATCATCTCCGATGTCCATCCGCTGCACTGGATCTCGTTCCATACGATCAACCGTCCCTCTCACCCCGCCTTTGATCCTTCGAAGCTTTTGTTCGAGCATGCGGCAATCGCCCTGCAGCACGAGGCTGACCATGCCACGCTGCAGGACCGCTCCCACGCGCAGGTGACCTTCATCCTGTCGATGCTTGACGGCACCAAAGTGTCCCTGCCCCGGGCCGGCGGTTACCACTTGGAGGACGTCCTAGCCCATACCCGGGTTACTGGAGACTTGGGCGCCTGGATCAGAACGAAAGTGCAAGAACTGCCAGCTTCAACACCGCACTGGCACTCACCGATCCTCGGCATTCAAACCGGAATCTTCAGACCCGAATCTTCCTCAGCCCGCCGCTACCGATGACCCGATCCCGTCATCGGCCGAACGTGCGGGATACTCAGCCAAAGTCAGTCGCTGCAACCGGGCCTGCCAACCGGTGCGGATTATGAAAGCAGGAACAGCACATCGTCGACCTAGCGGAGACGTACGCCGACAACGGAGCTCCGTTTCAACGACCTTGGTGCTAGATCAGCCGGTGGCGGGCTGTTAGTCGAAGTGCGTGGTCGGGGTTTCGTCGCTTGCGGTGGATACGATCTGTGCGGCAATGTGGCGGAGTTTCATGTTCCGGCTATTGGAGGCAGCCGTGAGGATCTTCATTGCCGCTGTCTGGCTGCACTTGTTCTGGCCCATGATGATACCCGCGGCGAGGTCAATGACGGTCCTAGACTCCAGAGCCGAGGTGAGGTGCGCTGCCTGATCCGACAGGCGGGCGATGCGCACCGCCAGGCGCAAGGACCTGGACGCCTCGCGGGCAAAAGCTTCTGCAGCTTGGGCCGCTTCCGAACCGAAACCGTCGGTGGAAGTGGAGTACAGGTTCAGGCCGCAATTGGCCTCGCCTTCTAGGGGAATGGGCACACCAAGAATCGACAGCATGCCGTGCCCGGCAACCGCTGCAAAGTACTCGGGCCACCGTTGGTCGGTGTGGGTGTCGCGGACATACACAAGTTTCAGGGTCCGGGCTGCTGTCAGGCAGGGCCCGTCACCGAAGGAGTACTGGATCTCATCCATTTTCAGGGCAGTCTCGCTGCTGCTGGCGAGTGTTTCGGCATGACGGGGCCGCAACAGGGTGACACCGCAGAGGACCTCACGGCCCGGCTCAGAAAGGTACTCAGCCGCCACCCGGGCCAGATGGGTGAGGAAATGCTCGACGTCCGGACTGTCCAGCACCAGGTTCTGCAGGAACACCGACGCTTCAGCCGGCGACCCGTGAACTGAAGTGTGAAGTTTAACCGCTGACAGGGTGGGCTGAATGTCCTCGGATTTAAGTGAGGGTAAAACTGGATCGTTCAAGATTCTCCTATCCAGGAGATCAACGTGCACGGCGCAGCAACGCCCGGAGAACCCGGAGCGCGTCAATCGAACTCTCTGCAGCGCTCTCTTCTAAACGACAAGCACAACGTTACGCCCGCTCCCCTAATCGCTCAGATCAAGCCTCCGGGTTTGGAGGGGTATTAGGGGGGGTAGCGAAAACGACCGTTTTAGAGCCAGTTCTTCTGCACCACTGAAACTGTGACTTTTTGTCAGGATGGCGGGCTTTTTGAAGGATGGTTGGCGGGGTCTAACAGCGCCAACGCAACGTCCCGCATGCGGATCGCAGAGTAAACCGGACGGGTAGGACCTTGTCATGGTTTCCTCCTGCTCTCCCGATGTCGTCACCCGTATGGTGAGCGGATGGATATTGGCGCTGATGTGCTGCTTGTAGGACCTCGTGGACGACGTCTGTGCCTGGAACTGGTAATGGAGTTGAACCCGTCAACCAGGTCCGCCGCGTTCTGGTTCGCCCACGATTTAGATCCCGGCAAGGGCACGTCCAGGGTGCTGATAACCGCTACCTCCGATGAGAACCCGAACCAGCCACCGAGACCATCATTCGACGACCTCATCACAGGTCTGGCCTCGTTTGATGTGACACGAATCGATGGTGATGCGATCGACCGGGCATTGAGGGCAGCAGTCGACACGTCCCGGCCCTGGCAGGAACCGGACGGGGAGGACTTCTTCGCAGCCCTTCCCGAGGTCAAGGGCGCCCTCACTTCGATCGCCCAGCACGTGATGACGGTGTCCTCCACCCAGTGGTGGACGCAGGACCGGCAGGTCGAGCAGTGGGCCCTTGACTGGCGGCCGGCACATGATCCCGCACCCCTGCCAAGGGACCCGGTGCGAGCCCTTTCCGCGTGGGCTAGCGACACCCGCGCAGAGGAGGTCCGGGCAGAGAAGGAACGCCCCCGAAATCCTCGGGCCTCATGGTCGGGGACGTGGTGGTCCTTCCCGCAGGGAACCCTGCAAACGATCGGACGGGTACCGCTGGGACTGAACCTCATCGAGGACTCCGTTGGCGAGGAACACGCCACGGTGATCCCCGTACGCGGCGCCGGCCGCACCTACGAGATACGTACAGGTGAAGACTGGGTGTCACTGTGCCGCGATCACCCGCTGGAAGTCACAGCATCCCGGCGCCATGACTGGTTCCGGTGCACCGGTCACGACGGCAAATGGATCATCCCGGACTGGGAAAAAGTCGCACAGCGGTGGGACGCGGTGCATTTGACCGCTCTGGCCTACCTCACTGGCGCTAATCGGGCACTGCAGGTCGACGCCGACGCGTACACAGTCCTCGCAGGATGGAATCCCGATACGACGATGTGGCTGACCGACGTCGCACGCGAGTGGGAGGGCCCGCGCCAGCACTGGCAACGCTCCACCTATCAGGAGGCCTGGACCAACACCCTAGATGATCCGATAAGTCACCCCTAGGCCTGTCCCGCTGAGGGATGAGGCACCGCCCTCAGGAGTCGTCATGAACCGAGTGCAAATAGTCGTCCTACTGATTACAGCTGTCGTGTTCGTTGGGTTCATCGCCTTTGCGATCACGGGAAACGCTGGCAACTCCCCCGTTCCGTAGAGGATCGCTATCCGGTACGGCTTGTAGTGAAACAAGGAGCCCCGAAGCTAGCGGTTACGCCGGGTATGGTCCACTTGACCAGCTCCGCCCGAGGTCCCACTTGAATCCGTCCACCTCGATTCTCAGAGTCGATGTGGTACCGAGGCCGAATATCCGCCGCCGCTTCTCAATGTGTCCTTCCCCTTCGAGGTAGGCGCGGATGACAAGGCAGAGCCTTCGGAGCTCGACCTCCTTCTCATCCTCTACGTCGTCGTAGTCAAAGAGACTCGTCCCAACCTCTAGCTCAGGAATGAACGCATCCATCCACTCGTAACTCGCTCTAATCCTCGCTGCACGGACGATACCCGAGCGGCTGCGTACCTGGACGCAGTGCAGCCAAGGATCGACTTCAGAAATAATGTGCGTTACGGCAAATGTCTCGTCAAATACTTCATCTACGACACGATGCAGCATGGCCTTCATGTCGATGATCACGGTGACAGTCTCCCAGTTCATCCACTGCTGCGGAGCCTGGATGAGGATCGGTCTATAGACGCTGTCTCAGCGTCATGTCGAAGTGCTCAAGGAGTTGAGGCTGGCGCAGAAGCTTCTCATTGCATCAGAACCGATTGTTTCGCTCAGAGGTTCTTGGAACCAATCCCGCCAGATCGTGTCCACTTCGTCGCTACTGATTGATCCGTTTTTGAGTAACAGAACCGCCACAGGGTTCGCCTCGTACTCGTACTCGTCCTGGGGTGCACCCTCGACGGTGCCCGGATGCAGTCCGTATGGATCCAGGTCGTTGAGCAATGCCACAACTGATGTGACCGTGTCTTTCCACTTTCGAGTACCTGATCGCATCTCAACAGGATGCACTAACGGTGTCCCGGCCAAAGATGCGCAACCGGACTCGGCCCGTTCTCGTCCGGTGAAGGATCCTCAACCGAACACCTAGTGAGCCGTATTGAAGGGGCCGCTAGGGTGTGTGAATGAAAGCCCTTACGCACGCTCCTCACGACCTTGTGGTTGCCACGATCGACAATATCGACGTCTGCTTCTCAGGAGCGGAGCTAGGAGCTGCTCCGGGCTTCGTCGGGCTGAATGCCGGAGAGCCGAGCCTTCATCTCAACCTCAGCGCTGTTCGTGGAGCTGAAACAGCGACCAAAGATGCTCAGTTCCTGCAACAGCGCGAGGATTGGGCTGCTCGCCTGCGGGCCGAAGGTAGGGACGGTGTCGGACACCCGCCCCTCATGCCAGGCGTTGCCCTCTACAAGCGGATCACCGTTCAAGTTTCCGACGACCTCGGCACCGAGTACGAGCGGGCAGGAGGCCAAGTGGCCGGCGACGGAACGGAGTGGCAAGCACTATGGGTGTACATCCCAGCCCCACCCGACAACGCGCAGACACTACGCCTTCGGTTCGAGGTGGACGATAAGCAGACAGGAAAGCACTGCGAACTGAGCCTCTAAGCCTTCCGTCTTTCTAGCCTCGCTGTCCCGCTAAGGGGCCCGTCAAGGGACAGGTGTGTCCCGGCGTTCCTTATTCGGGGACCAAAAAGCCGCTGCTAAACCGAGCATCAGCGCTGCGCCTATTGTGGTGCCCAGTCCGACGAGGATGGCGCCGACCAACCACAACCCGGTGACGTCAGTTGCGGCCGCTGTGCTAATCCAAGCCAAGGTGAATGAAGCTGGGATTACTAGCCAGGCGACGATGAAGCGTAAGAGCCAATGGGCGAGGCCGATCACGATGATGCTGCATAGAAAGGCTCCTACTCCCTGCCATACCGCATACGGGCCACCCATACGGCCGGTGGCCGGGTCGTACTGATACTCGGTATCCCAGGCAAACCAGCCGAGCCATAATCCTGCCGAAGGACCCGCGATCAGGAGAACCGTCGCCCACTGCTGAGCGGGCGGCCGATGCCTGTTCCGGGTCAGTTGCATGCTTCACCTTATGGCAGCAGTCCGCCGGCCGATGATGTTGCGTATGGGTACACCCTGCGCAGCACGGGCCGCACGTTAGGCGATCCTTCATCGGGCATAGGATCCGGCGGCGTGGTGACTGACGGATCTGGAGTGTCACTGGTGAGGTGGTGTCACGAAGACGTGCAGAGGAGTCGAGTGAAGGGTCCGGTGCCGGTATAAACAAGTTCGGTCTGGGCCCTGACGCGAGCGGTGGTTTTGACTTCCTCGTCGATGGTCAGTTCTTGCGGCAGCGGGTGTTTGAGATGGATGATCTGGAGCAGTATGACGTCACTCTATTGCGACGACGCAAGCTGCCTTTTGGTGCCGGCCGGGATCAGATCCGTCGGTTAAAGTGCGAGCTTTCAGGCGAGTTCTTCCCGCACCGTGTCTGGCTCTACTTCTGCGGTGCATGCTTCGACGAGGGCTGCGGTGGCCGGACGAAGCCACCTGCGGTACTGGCTTAGCGCGGCTCCTTTGACCTGTACTCCGACCTGATTTACTCGTCCCGTATAAGGATCCCTGAGCGGGCACTAGGTCGACCGCCCTAGCGCTTCGTGAGCTGGTTTCCTTTTAGAACGGGGCGAATCCAACAAAGAGGGAGAGAAAAAGGGCACAGAGGAGCCAGATGAACCCGAGGCCCGCGAGAAGAATGCTTCCCTGGAAGGAACGGTTTTTGAGCACTGTCTGAGGCTTCACACACAGGTAGATGAGGACAAGGAAGGGCGCGAAGAGTAAGGCTGCAGCGGCAACCCTGAAGGCTTGGGCGTCAGCAGTGACCCCAAGCGCGAAACCCTGTTGGATCTTGACCCAGAACCAGGCCCCTAGGAGGCCGGCAAACAGGATCGTCGCTGTTACTAAAGCAGGCTTTGCGGTTTCGGCTTTTCTCATGAGGCTTCCCTTTGCGTTCTCCGCACACGGCGGGCTCACCTAGAACCTACTGTGGGATTACCTGCGGATAAGAATGCGGGCAGTGTCCGGTAAACGATCCCCTTACGAATTGAGATCTCATCGCGACAGTGGAGGTGGCGATGACGCGGTTGCTGCCTCCTGATCTGGTGGTCTGCGAGTATTGCGCCCATGAGCGCACATCGTGGACCGCTACCTCTTGGGCTGTCGATGCTGTGGGAATCAGTAAACCCGCAGTCCGCACTCAGCGAACGATTGGGACTGCTGAAGGTTTAGTTTCCAGTTGGGTGTTGCTGGTTTCGGGCCGCTTTAGTGGCGGCTTGTCCTAGTATCTCGAATTCGATCGGTGTCA
>NZ_JAXCIC010000012.1:0-58487 GCF_035985055.1 Arthrobacter sp. PL16 | reverse complement strand
TCGGCCGTGTCGGCCTTGTCATCTGCCGGGGCATTGGCCTTGGGGGCTTCATCGGCTTTTGCCAGGTTCGGCACGTCCGGTCCGTCGGCATCCTTAAACTCGGCCGTGGCGGGCTTGCTGACAGTCGTGGCGTTGGCCTGGGGGGCCTTATCGGCCTTTGTGGTTGTTGGTCCGAACATTGCGTCGATGTCTGCCATTTCCATGTCAGCGGTGGCCTGGATCAGTTCCAGCAGTTCCGGGTCGAGACCGGGGGCGAACTCCTCCAACCGCTCAGGGGCGATGACGGAGGGCACGCCCTCGGGAGCCTGCTCGCTGGCGTCGAGGTTGGTACCGTCCTTCGACGGCGATAGCCCCTGGTAAATTCTCCCGGCCTCGGACTGGCCCTTGAGGTCGAAGGTGTACTGCTTGCTCTGCAGTCCGAGGTCGAGGAGTTTCTTGACCTCGGGGAATTGCTCGGCGTTCGTCTTGGGGATCGGCAGCAGCGACTTCCAGTTCACCCCCAGGGTTTCCAGGGCTTTGGCGTATCCGTTCTCGTGAGCCTGATCGCGGACGATCAGGTACGAGATGGTGGACCGTGCCGTCTTGTTGTCGGTCATCTCGTACATGCGGCACTTCTGCAGCCGGCCGGTCGCTTCGAGCATCAGGTTGTACAGCAGGTCCAGGGGCAGGTTGCCGGAGTTGTAGACATAGCTGCCGCTCCATGGGTTGCCTGCCGAGTCCACGGGCAGGGCACCCTGAGCGCCGACGAGGTAGTGGTGGATGTTCCCCTGGGACAGGGCAAGGTTCAAGGGGATCGACCCGCCGGCCCCGGGAGTGTCCAGGGGGTCTTCCTGCTTGCCCTGATAGCGGGGTGAGCCGTCCAGGAGTCGGGCGATAGTGGTGCCGATCAGCTCGACGTGGCTGATTTCCTCAGTGCCGATGCCCTGAATCAGGTCACGGTAGGGCTTGGCGGCCGCGCCACGGAAGTTCATGGCCTGGAACAGGTACTGCATCATGGTGCGCATCTCACCGAACTGACCACCCAGGCCTTCCTGCAGGGCGTTGGCTGCGGCGGGATCCGGCTCGTCGGGGATGATCTCGTTGATCAGTTGCTGGACGTGGAAGAACATTAGGACCTCCTAGTAGTGAGCGGCAAAGGAAAGCCGCCTTAGCTTTAGCCTTCACTGCGCAGCCCAAGACCACAAGGGTGGAGCGTCAAATTGTGTGGAGGACCTCGAGCGGCTGCTTACAGCGTGCGCCCTAGCGTTCACAGGCGTCAGATGCGAAGTAGCACACTCGTGGGCACCTCCGGCTCCGGCGGCGAACGCCAGAGGCAGCGAGATTGCTTCTGGCGTTCGCTCCTGAAAGGGGCGCTGCGCCGATGAGGACAGCGGCGATCAGTAAGACCGCGCGGGCGCTTCACAGGCCAAAGATCCGTGCACGACCGATACGGTGGTCATGTCCTCCCGCCTGTCATTTGGGGTCAGTTTGTTTATTGCCAGGTGTGGCCTAACGACGGAGGACGGAGTGCCGCAGTAGCAGCACCCCGTCCTCTTGACTCTGAGGCGTTCGCTCCTCAGGCTGTGTGTCTAGCGGGTGGGTCCGTCCGTGTCGATGCGCTCTTCGCGAACCTGCTCGTTGACAGTTTCCTGCTCGGTGACTGTTTCCTTGTCCAGCCGGACACGCTCGACAGGGACAGCTTCCTTGTCGACGACGGGACGCTCAGCAGTGAGGACCACTTCGTGTTCTTCCTCGCTGATCGCCGGGCCGTCATAGGCATTCCCGCGGTTCGCGTCCGTGATCGGCTCGCGCTCCACCCGGACTTCCTCGTGGCTCACTGGAACGGTCTTGCTGACGTTCTCGGTCACGACATGCTTGCGCAGCCGAGCCCGCCCAGTCTCCTGGGTTTCGGTGCCGACGCGGAGCTCTTCCTTCGACCGCGTCATTGCCTCGTCCGTGGTCGGACCCGATGTGTCGTGACCGACAGCCTCACGGTTACCACTGGATGTGCCAGTCGTGCCGGCGTCGACCTGGCTGGTCGTGTCGGTGTTCGTGGTGCCGGTGCCGGTGCCATGGACGCTGTAGTGGCGGTACAGCTCTTCTTCCTCGGTCGGGCTGAGGTGTCCGTCCCGCTCTACCGAGGGTGCTGCCTTGACGAGGGACTTGTCATACGGGACACGAAGGTCATTGCCGTCGATGGAGGCGTCCTGAAGAGGCACGAAGGTTTCCTTGGTGCCGAAGAGCCCGGTGTTCACGGTGACCCAGCTGGGCTGTCCTGTGGTGTCGTCGACATAGAGCTCACCGATGGAGCCGAGCTTCTCGCCGTCGTTCGTGTAGACCGTTCCCTTGCCCTTGGTGAGCTGGTCGAGGTTGTCATTGCTGATCATGATCTCTCCTTACCGTTGCTTACCGTTGCTACGCGGTTGTAGTAGTCCGTGCTCGAGGCGATTGAGCGCCTTTCGTCCACCCTAGGCAGGACCGATCCGGGATTGCAAGCAGACTTACTATCAGCCTGCGTAGCGGGGCCGGAGCCGATGTAGGCGGCCGGTGATTGCTGGTCGGCGTTCGGGCTGACCGTCGGTAGGCCGGTGTCGTCGCCCTTCCAGGGGCTATCGCTCGCGCTTGTCACGCCCTGCTTCTCGAGTCCGTCGACTACGTCCTTGAGGTTCCGCACTGACCGACCGAGGCGGTCCAGTTTTGTGACGACGAGGGTGTCACCGGCGCGTAGGTAGTCGAGGGCGTCGGTTTGACCATCGAGATTCTGTTCCCCCTGTTGTAGGGCTTCAACCGCCTTGGAACTCGGGTGACCTATGAGGCGTCGGAATGCACATGTGCCGAGCTCGAGCATTAAGGAAGCGTAGGGATGTTGGGCTTCGCTGTGAGGAAAGCGTAAGGATCAGGGCACCCGCTCGGCAGGAAGCCGGCGGACCGAAGTGCACTATCCCGTCCAATGGAGTTCCTTGTGCTTGACGTCGTCTATCTCGTGGGTATTGCAGCCCTGTTCAGTGTGGTCGCTTTGATCGCCCGGGCGGAGGAGGGACTGTGATCGTTTTCAACCTGATCGCCGTCGTCCTCGCTATAGCTGCCCTGGGCTACCTGGTCTATGCCCTCGTGCACCCGGAGCATTTCTGATGACTTTCGCCGCAGCGCTTCTGCCGCTGCTGACCGTCGTCGTCGTACTCGCCCTGCTCTACCGTCCGCTGGGCGATTACATGGCCCGGACCTTCACCAGCACAAAGGACCTCCGCGTGGAGCGGGGGTTCTACCGCGTCCTCGGCGTCGATCCGGCGTCGCACCAGCCTTGGCGCTCCTACCTCACCGGCGTCCTCTGCTTCTCCGTGGTCGGCGTGCTGCTCGTGTACGTGCTGCAGCGCACGCAGGCCGTGCTGCCCTATTCGCTCGGACTGCCGGCGGTGCCCGAGGGCCTGGCCTTCAACACGGCGGTCTCGTTCGTGGCCAACACCAACTGGCAGTCCTACTTGCCCGAGGCCACCATGGGCTACGCCGTGCAGATGACGGGCCTCGCTGTGCAGAACTTCGTGTCCGCCGCCGTCGGGCTCGCCGTGGCTATCGCTTTCGTGCGGGGACTAGCAGCCCGTCGCCGCGCAACGCTCGGTAACTTCTGGGTGGATCTGACTCGCGCTCTCCTGCGGATTCTGCTGCCGGGTACCGTCATCGCTGCTAACCAAACCGTTCCTCACCGACGAGTTGCTCGCTCGGGTGAGGGCCCTCACCCGGCGGCGCCTGCCCGCACAGGAAGAAGCAGGCGCGAGCTTCGGAGACGTGCGCGTGGACCTCGTCGCCAAATCGGTGGTCAGGACCACCGACGGCTCCTCCATCCACCTCACGCGCACCGAGTGGTGCCTGCTCGAAACGTTGATGCTGAACCCCGGGCGGCTTGTAGCGCAGGAGAACCTGCTGACAGAGGTTTGGGGGCTGGAGCACGTCCGTGACTCCGGCTACCTCCGCCTGTACATCCGGCAGCTGCGAAAAAAACTCGAGCCGGACCCAAGCACACCCCGGTACCTGCTGACCGAAGCGGGAATGGGGTACCGATTCAAGGCGAACGGCAATCAAAGGCACGGTAGCTGAGACAGTGAAGCCGACGTTCACCAGATCGGCACCGCGCTGCTGATAATTCCCACCTCGAAGGTCGGGGCGGTTCCCGGCAATCAGGGGCGAGGCCTGGAGGACTAAACTGGACTGGCCGGAGATCGCCCGGCCACCGCACTCCCCAGAGAGGGCCTTGATGGCTGCTGCACCGCCTGCCCCGGGCGCTGGTCATGACACCGCCGAGTCGACGGTCTGGAAGCCGTTCCTCGCCCGCGCCGTGGTGAGCGCCGTGTTCGGGCTGGTGACGATCTTTTGGCGTGAGCCCTCGACCCTCGTGATGTCACTGGTGGGCGGGCTGTACTTCCTGCTCACCGGCGCGGCCTACCTGTGGACGCACCGGATGTCGCACTGGGGTGCGCGGCCGCTCCTCACCGACGTCGGCGGTGGGCTGCTCGTCGGGGCGGGCATCGCGAGCTTGGCCTTTTCGGATGAACGCAGTTTCGCGTTCGCTGGAGCCGTAGCGCTCGTCGTCGCGGGTATCGCCGAACTGGTGCGCGGCCTCGGGATCCGCGGTCATGCTGCGGCCCGCGACCTCGTCGTCGTGGGAGTGGTGAGTTCCGCCACCGGCGTCATCCTCCCGTTCGTCGAACAGCTCGGGGCTCACGCCCTGCTGGGAGTGACCGGGGGAGGGGCCCTCCTGTCCGCGGTTGTGCTCGGAATCGCCGCACTCAGCTACCGGCACGATTCAGCGCTGAGCGCACCGGCCACTTCCGGTGCCGAGGGCGAGCCCGAGCCCGTAAACTAGAACCTCTACGCCTCGTAGAAGATCTCGCATCACCGGAAGGAGTGCCCGTGGCCAAGCGCCAGCCGGGAAAACCCACGCAGGGACGGTTCCGCCACGGCATCAAGGCTCCGCTCGTCTTCTCCGCCGTGCTCGCCGTCGTGGCCGGGACGGCGACGTCCATCTTCGCGACCGGTGGCGGCTCGAAGGTCCTGCGGGTCGATCTGGGCATCACAGCGGCCGGGATCGCCTTCATCACCTCCCTCGTGATCTGCGCGATGCTCATGATGGCCGAGACGCCGAACGCAGGGCATCTCAGCGAGGGCTCAGGCATCAACCGATCGTCGGCCAAGCCGGACCGTAAACCGGACGCAACCCAGCCCACAGCCGCACCGGAGGACGACGACGAACCCCGGTACGGTGAGCGCCTGCCCAAGCAGGACACCTAGGATTACGGTCCCCCTGGCACATTGCCTTGACGGCGCTGTTAGCCTCCCCACATGGGGGATACCACAGCAGGCTTCATCAGGGACTTCAGTACGATGGTGCGGCTCGCGCAGGAAGCGCAGCCGCACTCCATGCGCGGACGGGAGCTCCTCGACACCCTCACCGCGCACCTCGGCACGGACGCGGGCGGGGTCGCCGTCGTGCTGGAGGAGGTGGGCGCCCACCGCTTCGTGGACGCGGACATCGTTCTCGCAGCACTCGTGGGGGAGGACGCCCGACTCGTAGGGATCGGTGGCGGCGACCAGCGCAACCACATGTCGCTCAGCGACATGCTCCAGCACTCCCAGATGTACCCGAACTTTCCGCTGTCGCAGCCGGATTACGGGAACCTGCCGGTGGGACCGGACGAGCAACGCCAGACCGTGGCTCTCGGGCTGCGTCTCTTCGAGCGCGACGGCGTGCCCATTGCCCTCCTGCAGCGCAAGGCCGAGCCGCGCTTCGGCCGGCAGGCGGCGTCGCTCGAGGTCCTGTGTACCGATCCTGCCGTGACGGCAGCACTGCTGGCCGAGTTCCGGCGACGCATGCAGAGCGAGAGCGTGCTGAAGGGCCAGGTCCTCTCCTTCACCGTCGGCGATTTCGGCGCGGGCGGGGCAGGCGTCACGTTTCACCACCGGCCGGAGCTCACCGTCGACGACGTGATCCTCCCCGAGGGACTCCTCGAAAGGGTTACGGAGCACGCCCTCGGCATAGCGGCCCATCGCGAGGCCCTCATCGCCGCCGGCCAGCACCTCAAGCGGGGCATCCTCCTGTACGGCCCGCCCGGCACGGGCAAGACCCACACCGTGCGATTCCTGCTCAGCGGGAGCGAGGGTACGACGGCGATCCTCCTGACCGGCGGTACGCTCGCGCACGTCGGCGAGGCCGCGAGGATGGCGCGCGCCCTGCAGCCCTCCATCGTCGTCCTCGAGGACTGCGACCTCATCGCCGAGGATCGCAGCTTCGGGCACGGACCGCAGCCGCTGCTCTTCGAGGTGCTCGACGCGATGGACGGGCTCGACCCCGACGCCGACGTCACGTTCATCCTCACCACCAACCGCGTGGACATGCTGGAGCGGGCGCTTGCGCAGCGCCCGGGGCGCGTGGACCTGGCCGTCGAGGTGCCGCTTCCAGCTGAGCACGAGCGTGCCGCCCTGCTGCGCCTCTACGCCCGCGGGCTGCCCTTCAGTGCGGGGACCATAGGGGCGGTGGCCGCCCGCATGGAAGGCACGACGGCGTCCTTCACCCGTGAACTGGTGCGCAGGACGGTCCTCGCGGCAGCGCTGCTGGGAGTGCCGGTCGCCGACACGCATCTGCTCGCCGCCGTCGACGAGCTCTTGTCGGACAGCGCCGCCCTCACGAGGAGCCTGCTGGGCAGCGGCAGCGGCAGCGGCAGCGGCGGCGAGGACGGCGGACCAGGAGCCGGGGGACGGCCATCCGGCTGGATGCAGGGCCCGATGACGTACGCCGGCAGCTACACGCCGGTGCCCGGAAGCACCTCCCCTGGGCTCGTCGACCGTACGGGCTTCGCGGACGGTGGCTTCTCCGAGGACGGATTCCCCGGTGACGGGATCGAAGCCGTTCCTCCTGTGGAGCGCAGTCGCGAGGACGGACAGCCGGACGCCGCCGGGCGGTAGGAGAGTGTTTTACGAGCTCCAGGGACTACGCGGGCTGAATGCGCCGTCGTCGCCCCTGTTCCTCTTTCCAGGGCGGGAGGGAGCCGAACCCTGATGGCGGGAGCGGACGGATCACGCGCTCGATGCTTTCCTCGCCCGGTATGCCCTGACATGCGTGCGGTTCGCACAGTTGCCGGTGTCGCAGAAGCGTTTGGAGCGGTTGCGGCTGAGGTCCAGCACCACCCCGTCGCAGTCCTCGGCCGCGCATGAATGCAGTCGGTCGAGCTCGTGCCCGCGGATCACATCGGCGAGGGCCATTGCAGCCTCCGTAGCCATGCGCTCCTCGAGGGGGGCTTCCGGAGCGGTGGCGTGCAGATGCCAGTCCCATTCGTCGTGGCGGACGAGTTGCGGAAGTGCGTTGGCCCTGCGGAGGATCGCGTTGACGGATCCGACGGCGTCGTCCTCCTCCGCGAACCAGATCACCTCGAGCTCCGCACGTAGCGCCCGGACGGACTGCAACTCCGCCGTGGTGTGGGTCCTGGAGCCCGAGAAGCGCTGCTCCTCGAGGAATTGGTCCAGGCCCTCGAGGGTGTCCAGCGGATCGACGTCTTCCCTGGCCGTGTTGATGAGCGCGGCGGCTGAGGAGAGTGCGACTTCCGTGTCATAGGTGAACAACATGTTGACTCCTGACTTTGCACTCGCTTAGTGTCATCACCATACTTACTCGACACTCATGACACCAACCACCGACCTGAAAGGAGGGGACGTGACACTACGCCCCGCTGCCGGACTCTGGATAGCCCTCGTCTCCGCCGCGACCTTCGGCGTCTCGGGTCCGTTCGCCAAATCCCTCCTCGAGATCGGCTGGAGCCCCGGCGCCGCGGTCGGACTGCGCATCGGAGGCGCCGCCGTCGTGCTCCTCATCCCCGTGCTGATGGCGCTGCGCGGGCGCTGGTCCACGATGCACGGCAATGCCCTCACTGTCGCGATCTATGGAACGACGGCGATCGCCCTGTGCCAGCTGTTCTACTTCAACGCCGTGCAGCGGATGTCCGTCGGGGTGTCGCTGCTGCTCGAGTACCTGGCGCCCGTGCTGCTCGTGGGGTTCCTCTGGCTGCGCTCGCGGCATGCGCCGCACGCACTGACGATCATCGGCTCGGTCACGGCGATCCTCGGGCTCCTGCTCGTCCTGGACCTCACCGGCGATGCCCGGCTCGATCCCGTCGGAGTCCTCTTCGGGCTGGCCGCCGCCGTCTGCCTCGTCGTGTTCTTCCTGATGTCGGCGAGGGTGGACGAGTCGCTGCCGCCGATCGTCATGGCGGGTGGTGGGATGGTCGTCGCCTCGATCACCATCCTGGTCCTCGGACTGACGAACGTGATGCCGTTCCGCTTCGTCTTCTCGGACGTGGAGCTGGCCGGGCAGACCTACAGCTGGATCGTGCCCGTGGCGGTCCTCGTTCTCGTCGCCACGGTGGCCGCGTATGTGACCGGTATTCTCGCTGCACAGCGCCTCGGGTCCAAGGTGGCGAGTTTCGTGGCCCTGACCGAGGTGATGTTCGCGGTCCTCGCGGCCTGGCTCATCCTCGGTGAACTGCCCGGCGCGATTCAACTTCTCGGTGGGCTCCTGATCGTGGCCGGCGTCGTGTGCGTGCGGCTGGACGAGCTACGGTCCGCGCCCGACGACGACGCGGCGCTCGACCAGCCCCACACGGTGGAGCCGCTGCTGCGGCCCTGAGGGGAACGGATCCGCGCGCGGCCCTGCCATCCGAGGCGCGACCCACGCTATGCTAAGCATGCTGATGAACTGCTTCAGTAACTGTTTGCATTCCTAGCCGTAGCTTGTTCCAACCCGGAGGAGACGCCATGAGCACGAAGTTCGAGAAGAGCATCCTTGTCAACGTCCCGATCAGCATCGCCTACAACCAGTGGACCCAGTTCGAGGAATTCCCCCACTTCATGGGCGGTGTCACATCCGTGACCCAACTCGATGACGAGCGCCTGAACTGGGTTGTCGAAATCGGCGGCGTCCGCCGGCAGTGGGACGCCGTAATTCTCGAGCAGGTACCCGACACCAAGGTGTCGTGGGCCGCGACAGAAGGCGCAACGAACGCCGGCTCGGTCTCCTTCGAGGACGTCGGAGGCGGGCAGACCCAGGTGCATCTCGTCCTCGAGTACGAGCCCGAGGGCCTGGTCGAGAAGATCGGCGACAAGCTCAACGTCGTCGAGAACCAGGCCGAGGGTGACCTGAAGCGGTTCAAGGCATTCATCGAGGATGAGGGCTATGCCACAGGAGCGTGGCGGGGCTCGGTCGGAACCGGCATCGGCACCGGCGAGCCAGGGGTCGAGGCCGCCGCCGCTTCGCGCGGTGACAGCGGCAAGGCAGGAATCTCGGGCAAGGTTGCTGCCGGTGTCGGTCTTGCCGCTGCTGCCGCGGCTGTCGGAGTCGCGGCCAGCAAGAAGAAGGACGAGGAAGCAGCGGACCTGGACGCCGACGTGACGCTGACGCCGGTCGATGATGCCGCACCCGAGGTGTACACGACGAGCGAGGACGACGTGCTCTCTCCGAGCACCGCAGAGACCCTCCTACCCACCGACGGAGCGGACAAGAACCGCGGCACGGGTGGGGCACCGTGACCATCGGTCCGCTCCGCCTGCACCAGCACGGCGGATAACACCCGTCCCCTAGGGCCGGGACCAGCAGCACGGACAGCCACCCACTCCACAACGGAGGGGGTGGCTGTCGGCTGTTCGGCGGAAAGGAGGCGGCGATGAAGGACATCAGCGCCGTCGGGACCGCGTGAACACGGGATCGACGTCGGAGGATAGGGTCGAACGGTACTGACAGGGAGAGAAGGGAACGCGGCGTGCCATTCGTCTTGATCCGCCTGATCCGGGGCCTCGGGCGCTCACGCATCTGGGTGATGCCGACTGTCATCATCGTTGCGGTGTTCCTCACCAGTTGGCCCCTGATGGTGTGGGCCGAGCCGTCCAGCAACACCATCACGTCGGCGGCGAATTACTGGTGGTGGTTCCTCGTGACTGCCGCCACGGTCGGCTACGGCGATTTCTTCCCAACCACGGTGGGCGGTCGCCTCGTCGGGGTGTACGTCATCGTCGGCGGAATCGTCACGTTAACCACCCTGTTCACCAGGATTGCAGCGGCTATCGAGAATGCGAAAGGACAACGCATGAAGGGCACGATGGATCTGGATATGGCGAACCACCTCGTGATCGTGGGTTACACGCCCGGACGCACCGAACGGCTGATCCACGAGATCGTCGCCGACGAAGCCCATGCCCTTGCGCTGTGCGCCTGGGACGACATCCAGGAGAATCCGATGCCGGAGCAGCCCGACCTCGGCTTCGTTCGGGGAGACCTCGCCGAAGAGGGCGTGCTGCGCCGTGCCGGAGTTCATCGCGCTGCGCGCGTGCTCATCGATGCCCGGGACGACAACGAAGCACTCGCCGTCACCGTAGCGGTCAAGCATGTGAATCCCGAGGCGCACACTGTCGTCACGCTGCGCGATATGAGCCGGGCCGTCAACTTCTCCTACATCGCCGCCGACGTCCGCTGCGTACAGTGGCACTCGCCTCGCCTTGCCACCGAGGAACTGCAGGATCCCGGCATCGCTGTCGTGTACGCCGACCTCATGAGCCACGGCGGCCGGAACACCTACAGCACGCGACTGCCGCGGACGCTCCCGCAGGTCAGGTTCGGGCAGGTCCAGGAGGCCATGGGACGGAGCTTCACCACGACGGTGCTCGCCGTGCAACACGAAGGGGCCGTGATCAATCCCGGCTGGGACACCGAACTGCCCGACAGCGCCGTGCTGTACTACGTTGGCGAGCGCAGGCTGTCCGCGGAGGAGATAGCGCGGGCCGTTGCGCCGTAGCCATCGAGCGCGGTTCCGTTGCGACCTGGATGGACTACCTGCCGAAGCCGCGAAGCCGTAGGGAGTTGGCGACGACGAGCACCGAGCTCGCAGCCATGGCGGCTCCGGCGAGCATCGGATTGAGCAGGCCGAACGCGGCGACGGGGATGCCGACGGCGTTGTAGAAGAACGCCCAGAACAGGTTCCCCTTGATGGTGCTCAGCGTCCGCCGGGAAAGCTCGATGGCCTGGGCCACCTGCTCGAGGCTGTTGCCCATCACCGTGAGATCGGCGGCCTCGATGGCAACATCGGTCCCGGAGCCCATGGCGATGCCGAGGTCCGCCTGCGCCAGGGCCGCGGCGTCGTTCACGCCGTCGCCCGCCATGGCGACGGTGGCGCCCGCAGCCTGGAGGCTACGCACGACGTCGACCTTGCCCGCCGGCGTCACGCCGGCATGCACGTCTGCAGCATCGATTCCGACGGTCGCCGCGACCTGCAGGGCGACGGCGCGATTGTCACCGGTCAGCAGGACGGGGCGGAGGCCAAGACGGCGGAGCCGCTCGATCGCCGCTGCCGAACCGTCCTTGATGGAGTCCGACAGCGTGACGAAGCCGGCCACGGCATCATCGATCGCAACCCACACCGCCGTCGTGCCCGCATCCTCGACGGCGCCGAAGGCCGCCATGTCGGCGTCGTTCGGGCGGATGCCGTTCCGCTCGAGCCAGCCGGTCCGCCCGGCGGTGACCGTGACACCGTCGACGGTACCGCGCACTCCACCTCCGGGGGCGCTCGAGAAGTCCCGTGCTGCGGGCAGTCGGCCGGCGTCGGCAGCGTGCCGCGCGATGGCGTGCGCGATCGGATGCTCACTCTGGGCCTCGACAGCCCCCGCGAGGCGCAGCAGTTCGGCACCGGACGCGCCGTGGAGGGAGACGACGTCGTCGACGGCCATGGTGCCGGTGGTGATGGTGCCGGTCTTGTCGAGGACGATGGTGTCCACGGTCCGGGTGTCCTCGAGGACCTGGGGCCCGCGGATGAGGATGCCGAGCTGCGCTCCGCGACCGGTACCGGTCAGGAGCGCCGTCGGCGTAGCGAGCCCGAGGGCACAGGGGCAGGCGATGACCAGGACCGTCACCGAGGCGGTGAAGGCAGCGTCGAGGTCGCCGGTCAGCAGGAGCCAGAGGACAAACGTGACGATCGCGATGACGAGGACGACGGGGACGAAGACCGCGCTGATGCGGTCCGCGAGCCGCGCGATCCGCGCCTTGCCGCTCTGCGCCTGGCTGACCAGCCGGCCCATCTGGGAGAGTACGGTGTCGGACCCTACGCGTGTCGCCCGGACCACGAGCCTGCCGGACGTGTTGATGGTGGCGCCCGTGACGGCATCGCCCGGGGTCACCTCGACGGGGATGCTCTCACCCGTCAGGAGCGCGGTGTCGAGCGCGCTGTGGCCCTCGATGACGACGCCGTCGGTCGCGATCTTCTCGCCCGGACGAACCACGAATTCGTCTCCGGGAATCAACGCCTGGGCGGGCAGCGTCACTTCGGTGCGCTCGCCGTCGACGGTGCGCAGCACGTGCGCCTCCTTCGCGCCGAGGGTCAGCAGTGACTTCAGGGCATTGCCTGCGCGTTGCTTGGCGGAGGCTTCGAGGAAGCGCCCGAGCAGCAGGAAGGTCACGACGACGGCGGCCACCTCGAAGTACAGGGAGTACTCGCTCATGTCCATGCCGGCCATCCCCCCGTGCTGCGTCAGAGTGGGGTCCGCGAAGAGCTGCCACGCCGAGAAGAGGAAGGCCGCCGTGACGCCGATCGAGACGAGCGTGTCCATGGTGGAGGACAGGTGGCGGGCGTTGATGGCCGCGGCCCGGTGGAACGGCCAGGCCGACCACGTCACCACGGGCAGGGACAATCCGAAGACCACCCAGCCCCAGTTCGTGAACTGCAGGGCGGGCACCATCGAGATCAGCAGAACCGGCACGGAGAGGACGGCGGCGAGGGTCAGGCGGGCGCCGAGGAGGGACGGCGTGTGGTCGTGGTCGTGACCGCCCTCGACGTCGTGCTCAGGCTTGACGACGTGCGCCCCGTAACCGGTGGCGACGACGGTATCGATCAGGTCCTGGTCACTGATGGACGCGGGAACCCGCACGACGGCGGTTTCCAGCGGCAGGTTGACGCTCGCCTGGACGCCGTCGAGTTTGCCGAGTTTTCGCTCCACGCGCCCTACGCATGACGCGCACGTCATCCCCGAGATGGAGAGTTCGACGACGCGCTGTTCCTGCTCGGCACCCTGCGCCGGGATCTGCTGCGTGGTCATGTCAGGCGCCGTCGTGCACCACGGTGTAGCCCGCTTCGGCGACGGCTTCGTCGATCGAAGCGACGTCCAGTGGCACCGAGAAGGAGATAGTGGCGGTGGAGTTGCCGCCGTTCACGAGATCGACGTCGACGGTCTCGACGCCGGGGAGGTCCGAGAGCTCGTTCGTGACAGCGCTTACGCAGTGGCTGCAGGTCATACCGGTGATGTTAATCGTGGTGGTGGTCATGATGTTCTCCCTCAGTGATTCGATGTGTTCAGCGGAGCAGGCGGCCGATGGCCGCCGTCGCTTCCTGGACCTTGTCCTGCACGGCCTCGTTCTTGCCGGAGGCCTGGGCCTCCTGCGCAGCTCCGACCACGCAGTGCGCGATGTGCTCCTCGAGCAGCCCCATGGAGACGGCGTGCAGGGCTTTGTTGACCGCCGCGACCTGCGTGAGGATGTCGATGCAGTACTTGTCCTCCTCGACCATGCGGGCAATACCGCGAACCTGTCCTTCGACCCGGCGTAACCGCTTGAGGTAGGCATCCTTGTCCGCCGTGTAGCCGTACGGCACCGTTTCCTCCACAGGTGTCCCTGTCGTCATGAATTTACTCCTCGCTCACCGATCGATCATACCCTTGGGGGGTATAACGCAACGGCGCGAGGAATCATTCCCGGCTGGGTCCGGCCGGCATTGCGGGAACACCCAGCGGGATGCCGTACGTTGGCTAACCGGCACTCAACCAATCCAAGGACCTTCATGACCCTCTCGCTGCCGACCTGGCAGAAGCGCGTTCTCCTGATCCTCTCGGGGATCGCGGTCCTCGCGCTGTTCGCCTTGGCCTTCTCCGCAGGGCGCGTCTCCGCCGGCCCTTCGTACCCGAATACCACGAGCGCCGACGCGGGATTCGCCCGTGACATGCAGGTGCACCACAACCAGGCCGTCGAGATGTCCATGATCGTGCGGGACAACGTCACCGACGAGACACTCCGCACCATCGCCTACGACATCGCACTCACGCAGCAGCAGCAGGCCGGGCAGATGTACGCCTGGCTCGAGGAATGGACATTGGACCAGAGCAGCTCGCAGCCGCGCATGGAGTGGATGGCCGGTGGTTCCGGTGACCACGGAGGCATGGCCATGGGAGCCGGCGCCGATGCAGGATCCATGCTCACGTCCGAGGGGCTCATGCCGGGCATGGCGACCGGGGTGCAACTCGATGAGTTGCGCTCCGCCCGCGGTGAGGACGCCGAGAGGCTGTACCTCGAGCTCATGATCAACCACCACGAGGCAGGAGTGGAGATGGCGGAGGCCGGGGTCGAGCTCGCGGACACGGAGCAGGTCCGGACCCTCGCCACCAAGATTCAATCCGGCCAGCAAGCCGAGATCACGCTGATGCGCAGCCTGCTCGAGGACCTCTAGTCCCGTCGATCCGGCCTCCCCCCGCGGGCCGGTTGAAGGACTGGCACGCACCGCCGGTACATTGGAACCGGCGCCATCCGATCCGCGGCCAACGCCGCAACTCCCCAGCACTGAAGGACGACCGTTGAACAAGAAGCGATCACAGGAGAACCAGGACCGCCAGGCGCGCCTGGCTGCCATCCAGGCTGAACAGCGGGCCGGTGAGCGGAAGCGCAACGCCCTGATCTTCGGTGGCATCGGTGCCGTCATCCTTGCCGTCATCATCGCTGTGACCCTGGTGATCGTGAATCAGATCCAGGTGAACCAGACCCGGGAGGCTGCAGCTTCCAAGCCGATCGCGGACATCCAGGAATACCCGGACGTCACCTTCAATCACGTCGAGGGTGCGGTCGAGTACGACCAGGCGCCTCCCGTCGGCGGTGACCACAGTCCGGTCTGGACCAACTGCGGCGTTTATACAGAGCCGGTCCCCGACGTGAACTCCGTCCACTCCATGGAGCACGGAGCCGTCTGGATCACCTACAACCCCGACCTGGACCAGGCCGAGATCGACAGGCTGACGGACCTGGTCGGCACGCGCTCCTATGTCCTGCTGAGCCCCTATCCCGATCTGGATACGCCGATCGCGGCCAGCGCCTGGGGCGTGCAGCTGAAAATCGATTCCGCGGACGATGCGCGGCTCGCGACCTTCCTCGACAAGTACATCCAGGGGGAGCAGACCCGCGAACCGGGTGCCGCCTGCTCGGGCGGAATCACGCCGCCGGGACGCGCCTCCTAGTTCCGCCTCGGCGGTGCCGACGGGGCGCGGGGATCGACAAGTCTCGTCGCTCGACGGTCCTTGTCCGCTCCCGATACCCGACGACGAACCCGGTCCGCATATTTCGCGGAGGGGTACCTGCCCGGTAACGTGGCAGCACGTGGTGGCATGCAGGCGACCGTGTAGCAAGTGAAAGGCGGACCGTCGTGACGAACGATCAGATCCTTGGCGAGGTGAGCCTGCCGAGGATGCTCCAGGACATGGTGCTGGAGAGTTCCGACATCCACCAGTTCCTGGACAACCTGGCCAAACTCGCAGCAGATGCGCTGTCCTCCGAGGGTATCCAGATGCTGTGCGGCATCGTCCTCCTTCGACCCCGGTCCAAGGCCACGGTTGCCAGCAGCAGCGAGCATGCGCAACGCATGGACGAGGTCCAATACCAGTTCGACGACGGCCCCTGCCTCCGTGCCGCCCGCGAGGGCCAGATCTACGTCGTCGCCGACTTCACCGAAGAGTCGCGTTTCGGGGACTATCCGAAAGCTATTGCCGACCACGGGCTGAGGTCGGCCCTGGGTGTACCGATCCCGCTCGACGGTCTTGCCGCAGCCGGGCTGAATCTGTACTCGCCCCAGCCCAAGGCCTTCGACGAGGCCATGATCGCCGCGGCCGGTGAGCTCGCGCGGGAGGCGTCCCAGTCGTTGAGGATGGCGGTGCGCGTCGCGCACCTGTCCGACACCGGGGCGCAGCTCAAAGAGGCGATGAGCTCGCGCACCACCATCGACGTCGCCGCGGGCATCATCATGGGCCAGAACCGCTGTAGCCACGACACCGCGATGACCATCCTCAAGGCGGCGTCCAGCGGGCGCAACATGAAGCTGGGGGAGATCGCCGCCACGGTGGTCGCGTCGATCGGACAGCAACTCCCCGAGACGCACTTCGACGCCTGAGCCGCGCCGTGGCTCCTCTCCTCGACGACGCCTCGACCCCTGCCGTCGTGATCGATGCAGCCCTGCTCGAGCGCAACATCACCGCAATGGCGAGATCCGCCCGTCAGCGGGGACTTGCCTTGCGTCCCCACGCCAAGACGCACAAGATCCCCGAGATAGCGCACTTACAGGTCGCTGCCGGCGCCGTGGGACTGACGGTCGCCACCATCGGCGAGGCCGAGGCCTTCGTCGACGCCAGGATCGGGGACATCTTCATCGGCTATCCACTCTGGGTCGACCAGCGCGCCGCCGCCCGGTTGCTGGCGCTCGCCGACCGGGCACGGGTGACGGTCGGTATCGATTCCGCCGAGGGCGCACGGCAGCTGGTCCGTAGCCTGGGGGCCGATGCCCGGCGCGTCCCGGTGCGGGTGGAGCTGGATTGCGGCCACCATCGCAGCGGCGTGCGGCCCGAGGACGCCGTGGACGTGGCGAAGGCCGCAGAATCGGCCGGAGCGCGGGTCACGGGGATGTTCACTTTCCCGGGCCACAGCTACGGGCCCGATGCCGCCGCCCCGGCGGTCGCCGATGAGCAGCAGGCTCTTTTCACGGCCAAGGCGTCCTTCCGGGACGCCGGTTTCCGTGGACTCGACGTCAGCGGCGGATCCACACCCTCTGCGGGCCTGGCCGCCGGAGGCATCCTGACCGAACTGCGACCTGGTGTGTACGTGTTCGGGGACGCCCAGCAGTGGGAGCTCGGGCACTGCCGCCCGGAGGACATCGCCCTGACCGTCGAGAGTACGGTCGTCAGCCACCGGATCGGTCCGCCCGGAACTCCGGGCCGCTTCATCGTCGACGCCGGCAGTAAGGTGCTGGGCAGCGACCGTGCAGCATGGGCCACCGGCTACGGTCGGCTCCTCGACCACCCGGACGCCCGTATCGTGGCGCTGTCCGAACACCACGCGACGGTCGAATGGCCACTGAACGCGTCCCTCCCACCGCTGGGTTCACGCCTGCGCGTCGTCCCCAACCACGTCTGCCTGACCATCAACCTCGTGGACCGGGTGCACGTGGTGCGGGACGGCGTGGAGCAGGGCACCTGGGCCGTTGCGGCGAGGGGCCGGAACAGCTAGGAGCGGCGAAGGTGGATCGGGCTGGGGCCCTTGGCCCCTGGGGCATTGCAGGAGTGCCGCCTACAATGACACCGACGGCGGATGGTCCACCACCGGAAGCGCACAGCGATTCCCCGGCTGCTGCGCCTGATCAGGGGGCATGCAATGAAGCGCATGATGGACGTCGCGCGAATCACCGGAGCCACTGCCGCGGTGGTGCTCGTCCTGACCGCCTGCGGCGGCAGTGGGACGGCGGCAACGCCTGAACCTCCCGGGCAGGGCAGCCTCGTCGACGCCGCCGATGTCCTGACCTCCGGCGAAGAGCAATCCCTCAATGCCCTCATCGTGGAGCGGAACAGCGCTACGGATGCAGCGCGGGTCGCAGTACTCACGGTCGACGGCGCGGGCGGCTCGATCGAGGATTACGCACGATCAGTGGCTACCGCGTGGGGCGTCGGCGACCAGGGTGCCGACAACGGGGTGCTGATCGTCGCCGATACAGCCGAGCGCGAACTCCGGATCGAGACGGCGGTCGGGGTGCGGGACGCCCTGTCGGACGACGACGCCGAGAGCATCATCGACGACGTCCTGGAGCCCGCCTTCGCCGACGAGGAGTACGCGCGTGGGCTGACCGACGCAGTGGACCAGGTGTACCTCTACGCAGAGGGTGGCGAGCCGGTAAAGGAGCCCTTCAACATCGGGCTCCTCGCTGCGGTGCTCGCGGGCAGTGTCCTGGTGATTGGCGCACTCACCTGGTGGATCGTGGCGGACTCGCGGCGCCGGCGTCGAGCGGCGGACGAGGAACTGCGGACCGCGGAGAAGGCCTACCCGGATTTCCGACTGACCGATGAGCAGCGGGAGGCCTACCGGAAATACCGCTATCGCAAGCGGGGTGACGATGCCGTGTCCAATCCGGTGGTATGGCTTCCCCTGTACGCGGCCAACCCGGCTCTGTACTCAGGAGGTACCACAGGGGGCTCGTCCGGATCGTCCATCAACGGAGGCGGGGGCTTCAGCGGAGGCGGAGCGTCGGGCATCTACTAGCGACGTCCGCGACTCGGAGCATGGCGGTGCTACTGGTCGACGGCGGCGCCGATCGCCTCGAGGACGACGTCGGGGTAGTCCTTCTTGAAGTGCCCCACCTTCCACTTGTCCCCGAAGACGGCCACGATCTCGCCGTCGGAACGGAACATGATCTCGCCGCCGCGGAAGGTCTCGGGGACGCCCTGGCTCTCGGGGGACACACGCATGGCCAGCGAGTAGGACAAATGATCCAGCGACGTCGGAGCATTGAACTCGGTGCCGAGGCGCTCCGCGGCCACCTCGAACTGCAGGGCCCCGACGGCAGCGAGGACGGGCGCCTGGTCACCACGAAGGTCGGAGCGCAGCACCTGCACCACGCCTTCGTGCTCGAGCTGCTCGATGCCGCGCCGGAACTGCTTGTATCGGCCCGGGTCCTTCGCTCGCGCGACGGCGAACAGCTCGGGGGAGAAGCGGGGGATGTCCGGAAACTGCACGGGCTGTTCGGCGAAGAGGCTGTCTCCCACGCGGAGGCTCGTTGCGTTGACCAGCCCGACGACGTCGCCCGGCCAGGCGGTGTCCACCACTTCGCGGCTGCGCCCGAGGACGCGGTGCGCGTACTTGGTGGCGAAGGGCTTCCCGGTGCGCTGGTTGGTGATGACCATGCCGCGCTCGAACGTACCGGAGCAGATGCGGAGGTAGGCGATGTGGTCTCGGTGTGCGCTGTCCTGGCCGGCCTGGACCTTGAAGACGAAACCGGACAGCGGCGCCTCGATCGGCCTCGGCTCGTCTTCCTTGGACGGCCTCGGCGACGGGGAGGGGGCTACGTCGACGAGGATGTCGAGGAGTTGCGAGACACCGAAGTTCTTCGCGGCGGCAGCGAAAAGAACGGGCGTCTGGCGGGCGGCCTCGAACTCTTCGCGGTCGAAGGATCCGTTGGAGGCCTCGACGAGTCCTGATTCTTCGCGGGCCTCGAGCCACGCACCGGCGTCGCGCGGGTCGAGGGCATCGATGTCGACGTCCGTCTCGTCGGCAGCCTGTGCGCCGGCCTCGACGGCCTCGAGCGCAATGGCACGTTCCGCCCGGAGATCGAGCAGCCCCTTGAAGTCCCCGGCAATACCGGCGGGCCAGGTGAGCGGAACCGGCGTCATGCCCGTGCGCTCGCCGACGTCGTCGATCAGGCCGAGGGCGTCGAGGCCCGGGCGGTCCCACTTGTTGATCACCGTGATGATCGGGATGTTCCGCGCCTTGCATACGGCCAGCAGCTTCACGGTCTGCGGTTCGAAACCCTTGGCGGCGTCGATGAGCATGACGGCGGAGTCGACGGCGGCGAGGACGCGGTAGGTGTCCTCGGAGAAGTCCGCGTGGCCGGGGGTGTCCACGACGTTGAGGATGGTGTCGCGGTAGGTCAGTTGCAGTGCGGCCGAGCTGATGGAGATGCCGCGGTCCTGCTCTATGCCCATCCAGTCGGACACCGTCGCGTGGCGGCTCGACTTGCCGTGCGTGACGCCGGCGTTCTGGATGGCGCTGGCGAGTAGCGCGAGAGCCTCCGTCAGCGTGGACTTGCCGGCGTCGGGATGCGAGATGACGGCGAAGGTGCGACGTCGTCCGGCCTCGCGGCGGACGGCATCGGCGTCGAGGACGGGGGATTCGGTTAACAGGGCCACGTCTCCATTGTCCCCGATCCGGCAACGCAGCCCGTCGGGGTGGTCCGGTGTTCGCTGTGCGCGTGGGCGGTGGGAATCCCGGAGGGGCCCTGGATGCAGATCTGGTTCGCATCGAGCCTCACTCCATCGGCATCCTCGTGGTCCCTTGCTAGGCCATCTCGGCCACCAGCGCCGCGGCTCCGGCCCCGCGGCTTGTCCCCTCATGGCTCGCCTTCACGATGTCGCGGAGGGCCACGGACGTTCCACCGCCTGGCGTGCCTCATTGCGGTTCAGTGTGACCGTGGGCCTGCAGCTGGGGTAGAAACTGATCGCGCTCGTGAGCTCGGCGTCAGTCGCGGGTACCACGTCGACCCGGTGTTCCATCATCGGACTCTGTAGATGAGATGGGTGACACGAGTGCCGGGCACGACCACGGGATCGTCGAGCAGTATCTCTTCAACGAGGCCGTCGAACCAGCGGATGCCTTCGCCTAGGAGCACGGGAATCAAGTCAACCCGGAGCTCGTCGACGAATCCTCGTCGCAGGCACTGCTGTACGACCTCGGGTCCCGCGATGCCGATCTCTCCGCCATCTGCCAGTCGGGCGGCGCGAGTGAGCGCGGTGTCCAGATTGGCGACGAACTCGAACGGCGCAGGGGCTCCGTCCCGCCGCGCCGGCGGCCAGTCCGGTGGTGGCCCACGGTGCGTGAGCACCACGGTGGGTGATTCGTTCGGAGGGTGTCCGCCCCAACCGTGCGTGACATCGAACAATCGCCGCCCCGTCACGAATGCACCCTCACGCGGCAGCGAATTCCAGTACGCGGCGTCCGGTCCGCTCAAATGAAACGGTTGAGCGAGTCCTGGCATCCACGTAGTAATGTCTCCGGCCTCGTACCAGTCGAAAAGCGGCCCGACACTGTCGTCGGCCCGGGCAATGAATCCATCGAGCGACATGGAGAACTGCGCGGAGACCTTCACGGAGTTGAACATGGAGACATTGTGTTGATTGCCACCACCGTAATCAACCGATCCTGCCGGCCCGTGAATTCCTCGGATACTTCAAGCGGAATGTCATTGCGAGGAGGCACTGGCCAATCTCCCCGCACAGGCTTATCTTGACCCTTACGGGCGTCGTTCGCGCCCCGTAGGCGGTAGGACGTGCTGGTCTTCAAGGTTCGTGTCGAAGCGGCTGAGGACGGGTTCGCAGTGACCTGTCCGAAAGTTCCTGCGCTCCACTACCGGATCGGATCGATCTGGGATGCCTGCGGTGTGCGCCCTGTACTGGCCGAGCTCAACGGGGTTCCCGACGACCTGGTGTGGCTGCACATCAAGGCCCAGGCAGGCGCAGTGACCATCGTCTCCGACGTGCATCCGCTGCACAGGGTGTCGTTCCACTCCGTCGCACGACCGTCGCATCCGTCCTTCGATCGCGGAACCGTCGTGTTCGATCATGCGATGACCGCTCTCCAGCACGAGGCCGATTACGCCGAGCGGGAAGGCCGGACCGATGCAAGGGTCAAGGTGGTCGTCTCGTTCCTGGACGGCACGAAGATCCAGGTGCCTCGAACAGGGGGTTGCGCGCTGTCGGAGGTGGTCGAGTGTACCCGCGCTACAGGCGACTTCAGCGGGTGGCTCAGGGTGCAGTTGACCGGGCAGACCCCGCCGGTATCGGGCTGGCATGCTCCTGTCGTCGGTCTGCAGGTCGGAGTCTTCGCGCCGGAAGCCACCAACGCCCGGCGGTACCGGTGACCGGTTGAACGCCGAAGATCTCCGGCCCGGAGGGCCCTCGTCGAGGGCCGGAGCGGACGGTTGATACGTCAGGCGTTCCGGAAGAGGGTGTCCGTCGGCTCCGCCGACGAGGGGCACGACGACATCCACGACGAGACGGACGAGGCGCTGGTCCGGGACGTGGTGGATGTCGTGGGGGGCCGGAGCCGACGGTCCGTTCCTCCTTATCGGGAGACACCTGCGGACGTGCCGTGCGTCCGGGAGGGTGCGACTGCGGCCATGCCGCGCAGGCTCCAGGCGGCGAGGACCGAGGCCCCGACCATCAGCAGGGCCGCAATGCCGGCGGTGACCGTCACTCCACTGTCGAAGGCGTGGAACGCGGAGTCCCGGAGGAGCGACGCACTGCCGGCACCGAGCTGGGACGCCACCTCGACGGCGCCGCCGAGCGTCTCGGTGGCCGATTCGGCCTGCGCGGAACTGAGCCCTGCGGGGAGTATCAGGTTCCGCTGGTAGGACGCGAGGAGGATGCTCCCGAGGACGGCGGTCCCGAGGACGGAGCCCACCTCGTAGGCAGTCTCCGAGACCGCGGAGGCGGCGCCCGCTTTCGCTGCAGGAACGGTTGAGAGAATGAGGTCGTTGGAGACGGTCTCCGAGGCGCCGACGCCGATGCCGAGGATGACGAAGGCGATCATCAGGAATCCTGCAGACCCACCCTCCCCGAGCAGCGCGATCATCGCATAGGCCACGGCGGAGAACAGCAGCGCCACCGAGACGACGACGTGCGGCGGCAGCCTGCGTGCGAGGGGCACGACGGCGAGGCCCGCGATGATCGTGACGAGGAGTCCCGGCAGGAGCACGAGTCCGGCGTCGAGCGGGGTGTAGCCGAGCACCAGTTGCAGGTGTTGTGCGACGAAGAACAGGAAGCCCACGAGCGAGAAGATCGCCAGCAGGTTCACCAGGACGGCGCCGGAGAAGGCCCGCACCCTGAACAGGCGCACATCCAGCATGGGATCGTGCCGCCGGAGCTGACGCACCACGAATGCCGTGCCCGCAGCGATGCCGATGAACGCCGCCGTCACGGACACCAGCAGGGGCCCGCCTTTCGCGAGGTTCTTGATGGCGTAGACGACCGGAAGCATGGTCGCGACGGACAGGACGATGCCCGCGTAGTCCACGCGACCGGGATTGGCATCCCTGGACTCGGGTACGACGGCGGGCGTCAGCGCGAGCATCAGCACGAGCACGGGAACGGCGAGGAGAAAGACGGAGCCCCACCAGAAATGCTCGAGGAGGATGCCGCCGAGCAGGGGACCGAGCGCAGCGCCGGCGGAGAAGCCCGCGGCCCACACGGCGATGGCGATCCGACGCTGGTGGCGGTCGGTGAAGATGTTGCGGATGAGCGAGAGGGTCGACGGCATGAGCATCGCACCGAAGACACCCAGGCCGACGCGGGAGGCCAACAGGAAGCCCGCAGTGGGGGCGAAGGCGGCGGCGACAGAGAACACGGCGAAACCTGCGGCACCGATCATGAGCATGCGACGGCGGCCGAAGCGGTCCCCGAAGCTACCCATGGCGACGAGCAGGCCCGCCAGAACCAGCGGATAGCTGTCCACGATCCACAGCAGCATGGTGCCGCTGGTGGAGAAGTGTCGGGAGATCTCCGGCAACGCGAAGCTCAGGACAGTGTTGTCCACCGAGACCAGCAGCACCGGCAGCATCAGCACGGCGAGGGCGAACCACGCGCGGCGGCCTGCAGGCGGAACGGGAAGGACGGGAGAGGACTGCATGGCACGCGGGTTCACCCCGGACATACGTGCGGAGGGGGACGGTGTAGTGGTCATCTCCCAAAGGTATACCGTCCAGCCGGTACAGTACAACAAAAGTGACGGGTATCATCAGGGAGTGTCAAGTTCCCGCGAGCGCATCCTCGACAGCTTCGAAAACGCGCTGATCCGAGACGGCGAGAGAGCCGCCACCATGGAAGCCGTCGCAGCGGCGGCCGACGTCTCCAAGGGCGGCCTCCTTTATCACTTCCCCTCGAAGGAAGCCCTCGTGGAGGGACTGGCCGAACGCCTCCGCGGGCTCGCTGACAGGGACCGCGACGCCATGACGAAGGCCCCCGACGGAGCGGCTCGCTACTACGTGCGGACCTCCGTGTTCGAGGACAGCGCCCTTGATCGTGCACTCGTGTCGATGGCACGCCTCGCCCAGCAGGGGCACCCGACGGCAAAAGGCTCCCTGGCCGAGATCCAGGAACGCTGGCTCGACGCCCTCGAGGCCCAGCTGGGGGACCGCACCACCGCGCGCGCGGTCAAGCTGCTGGGGGACGGCCTCTACTACGACGCGGCATTCTTCGCATCGGCGGGCTCGGGACGGACGAGCAGCCGGGAAATCGATGACCTGCTGGACATCGTCGACCTGATCGTCGCGGGCCGGGGCAGGATCACCAGCATCTGAAGACCGGCTCCCTGCCCGCGACCGGTCGGGTGCTTGCCCACGTCACTAGAGTTGGTCCCGCAATCACTTCGGCAGGACATCGACCACAGGGGACGAGCGCATGATCAAGGGTTTTCGGGACTTCATTCTGCGCGGCAACGTGATCGAACTGGCGATCGCCGTCGTCATCGGCAGCGCGTTCACGGCTCTCGTCGGGGCATTCACCGCAAACATCATCGACCCGGTGATCGCCTCGGCAGGCGGTATCGACGCGGCCGGATTCGGCTTCCTCGTCCGTCCGGGCAATGACGCAACCTTCGTCGACGTCGGCGCCGTCATCACGGCCGTCGTCACCTTCCTGATCACAGCCGCCGTCGTCTACTTCCTCTTCGTGGTGCCGATGAACCGTGCCAACGCACGGTTGCGCTCCCTCGCCGCCCCGCATGAGCCCGAGGAGGAGCCCACGCCCATGGACATCGCGCTCCTCACGGAGATGCGGGACCTCCTGCGGGAGATGTCGTCGAGGGACGCCCGGCCGTGACCGCAGCAATCCGCTCGGGCACGAACCCGGGTGTCCTCCGTCTGCAGAACCCTCCGACCAGGGCGGTCGTTCGAGTCACCGTGGCAGCGGTGGTGTTGCTGGCGGTCCTGTCGACCTTCCTCGACACAGCCTCCCGCACCGCCGTCAACCCATTCAATTTCTTCGGCTTCTTCACCATCCAGTGCAACCTCCTGGCCGCGGCAGTGCTGCTCATCGTGGCCGTGCTGCACCTCCGATCAGTTGCCGAACCCGAGTGGGTCGTCCCGGTCCGAGCGGCTGTCACCACCTACATGTTCGTCGTCGGCGTCGTCTACAACCTGCTGCTCGCCGGACTTCCAGGCGGTGTCGACCTCGCTTGGTCCAACTGGGTGATGCACGTGGCCTTCCCGATCTATGCCGTCCTGGACTGGCTCGTGACCGCTGACCGCCGTCGATTGTCCTATCGCGTGCTCCGGCTGATCCTCATCTACCCCCTGGTGTGGGTGGTCGTCGTCCTCGTCCGGGGGGCGACGGACGGATGGGTGCCCTATCCTTTCCTCGATCCGGCGTCCGGCTACGCGTCGGTGCTCCTGTACGTCCTCCTCATCGCAGCCACGTGCACAGGCTTCGGCGCCCTCTTGATCCTGGCCAGCCGCCACGTTGCTCCGCTCGCCGAGTTGTTCGGCAGGGTGCGGAGGGGCCGTTCCTGAAGCACCCTCGGGGGCGTCCAGGGGTCGCCCTCCGCGGGTGTCGGCTCGGAACGTTCCGATCCGAGCAGCGCCTGTCCCGGTCTACCTTCGCGTATCCGACAGGTCCGACGTCGACGGTCCCTCGAGCAGTTTCCCGCTCGCCGTGAAACGGGAGCCGTGGAGCGGGCAGTCCCACGACCGTTCCGCATCATTCCAGGAGAGGATCCCCCGGAGGTGAGGGCAGACGGCCGAGACGCGATGCTGAACGCCGTCGACCGTGCAGACGCCGATAGGTCGCGCTCCCTCGCGGATGACATGCCCCTCGCCTTCCCCGGGAGCAGAAGCGCTGCTCCTGGAAAGGCCCGACAACCAGCCGCTCACCATGTTCATGCCCACCGAGGCATTCGCCTGCGTTGTCTGCAGGGCGTCGGCCGGGCTGATCTTGGTGCGATAGAGCGTCTCCGCCCAGGGCATGTTGCCACCGAGGATCTCACCTGCCAGGGCGAGGGAGGCGGCCACGGCGTTGGTCATGCCCCACTTGTTGTAGCCGGTGGCAGCGTAGATATGGCCGCCTCCGGCCGGTACCTTGCCCACGTAGGGCACGGCTGCGGCGGGCGTGTAGTCCTGGGCGGACCAGGTGTAGGCCGGCCTCGCCGTCGGGAAGTATTCCTGCGCCCAGCGGATCAGGTCGTCCACTCTGGCCTGCGTGTTGGAGCTGTGGCCAACCTTGTGCCCGTTGCCGCCGACGATCAGGTACTTGGTGCCGTCCACCGTCGCCGTCCGTAGTGAGCGGGTAGGGGAATCCGCACTGAGGTACATGTCCTCGGGGACGTCATCCTCGACCGTCAGCGCCACGCAGTAGGAGCGCATGGGCTGCAGCACGGCGAAGTACCCGCCGCGGTCGAGGATGGGGATGCCGGTCGCGAGCACGACGTTCGACGCCGTCACCGCCCCCGCGCTCGTCTTCAACTCCACGCCCTCGGCCCCGGTCCTGGCGACCCCCTCGACCCGGACGCCTTCGACGAGCACCCCGCCGTGACGCTTGAACTCCGCAGCCAGCCCGGCCAGCACCTCCAGCGGATGGAACTGCGCCTGGTCCCGCAGGCGGAGTGTCTTCCTCACGGGAAACGGAAGGGAAGCCGCGGTGCCGAGTTCGGTGTCGAGTCCTGCTTCGGTGCAGGCCTCGTGCTCGGAGACCAGCTTGCGGGCGCCCGTGTCGGTGGTTGCGTAGTCGATCGCGTCCCGTGTCTCGTAGGCGATCCCGTGCTCGTTGCAGAAGCGCAGGAGCCAGCTCTGGCCCTCGCGGTTGCCGGTCACGTAAGCCCGTGCCAGTTCGGCGTCGTGATGTTTGAGGATGGTCGAGATGCTGGTGCCCTGGAGAATGGACAGTTTTGCCGTCGTGTTGCCGGTGGTGACCGCTCCGGTGGTCCTGGCTTCGAGGATCGCCACCCGATGACCCGCCCGGGCCAGGAGCAACGCGGTCGTGAGCCCCGTCAGGCCTGCGCCGACCACCACGGAGTCGAACCTGGAATTCTCCTGCAGCGGATCCGAGGGAATGGCCGGTGCTGTGTCGAGCCAGAGCGATCTCATGGTGGTCCCTTCAGGAGCCGGTCGGTGGATCCACCGAACCACTAAGCATGCTTACAGTCAAGCGTCCGGATGCCTGCCGGCGCTGGCGCTAGGGTGACGATGGACGACCGTCTCCTTCAGGAAGGCAACCTCCGTGCACGTCCGACTCGTCCTGCCGCACCAGCTGTTCGAAGAGCACCTCGAGGCCCCTTCCGACACGCACTTCGTGTTCCTCGAGGACGACCTCCTGTTCCGCAGCCTCCGGTTCCACCAGCAGAAGCTCGTCCTGCACCGTGCAGCCATGACCATTTTCGCCCGGCGGGTGGAGGCGGCGGGCTACAGCGTGCGCTATGTGGAAACGTCGGCGGATACACCGAGTCAGGAGCGCCTCCACGCCGCACTCACGGAATGCGATGCAACGCTCGTGACCTACTACGACGTCGTCGACGACTGGCTCGAGCGGCGGCTCACCCGCACGCTGGCCGACGCTGGCGTCGAGGCCCACTTGCTGGAGACACCCCAGTTCCTCACTGCCCGGGACGTCCTCGCCACCTACTTCTCCTCGCACAACTGGAGGATGCAGACCTTCTACGAGTGGCAGCGCAAGCGGCTCGGGATCATGGTCGGGTCCGACGGCTCGCCCGAGGGCGGAAAGTGGAGCTTCGACACCGAGAACCGCAAGAAGCTGCCCAAGAGGATCGATCTCCCGGACCTCCCCGAGTTCGAGCGACTGCCGGAGGTGGAGGACGCCATCGCCTGGGTGGTGTCCGCCTTTCCGGACAACCCCGGCAACGCCGGATCCTTCAACTGGCCCGTGACTCACGCTCAGGCGTTCGACGCACTCGAGGCGTTCCTCGTCGAGCGTTTCGAGCTCTTCGGCCCCTATGAGGACTCGATTGCCGTGGGGCAGACCTACCTCTTCCACTCGGCGCTGAGCTCCAGCATGAACACAGGTCTCCTCAGCCCCGTGGAGGTGGTCGACCTCGCGCTCGACTTCGCGGATCGGCACGGGACGCCGATCGCCAGTGTGGAGGGATTCATCCGCCAAGTCATCGGCTGGAGGGAGTACATTCGTGCGTCCTACGTGCTGCGCGGTCGGGAGATGCGGACCGGCAACACGCTCGGGTTCACCGCGGACCTGGATCAGCGCTGGTGGACCGGTGACACGGGCCTGGAGCCGGTGGATTCCGTCGTCACCCGGATACTCGACACCGCCTACGCGCACCACATAGAGCGCCTCATGATCCTCGGCAACGCGGCCCTGCTGATGCGGGCGAAACCGGACGCCGTCTACGAGTGGTTCATGGAGATGTTCATCGACGCGTACGACTGGGTCATGGTGCCCAACGTCTACGCCATGAGCCAGTACGCCGCGGGAACCATGATCACCACCAAGCCCTATGTCAGCGGCAGCAACTACATCAGGAAGATGAGCGACTTCGGGGACGGGCCGTGGCGGTTCAGCTGGGACGCGCTCTACTGGGAGTTCGTAGGCGACCACCGCGAGCTGTTCGCCCGCAATCCGAGGTCCCGGATGAGCGTCGTCCTTCTCGACCGCATGGACGCCGAGCGGCGAACCGCACTGCGCCGAGAGGCTGCGCAGTGGATCCCGGGCAGGGGCTCGACGTCGGGTGGGCCGGGCGAGGTGCGCACGCCCACCCAGGCTCGGGCGCCGCTCGAGGAACGCTCGACCGCGGAGCAGGGATCACCGGCCGAGCGGCGGATGGCGGCGGAGAAGACGGCGACCGAGGCCACCCTGCCCGGCCTATAGTCGAAAGCATGGAAAAGAGAACCCTTGGAACAACCGGTCACCCCGTCTCCGTCATCGGACTGGGCACCTGGCAGCTCGGCGCCGATTGGGGAGAGGTCGAGGACAAGGACGCCGTCGCCGTCCTGGACGCGGCCGTCGAAGCAGGCGTGACCTTCTTCGACACGGCGGACGTCTACGGCGACGGCAGGAGCGAATCGACGATCGGTGCCTTCCTGAAGGACAACCCGGATCTCGACATCTTCGTGGGCACGAAGATGGGCCGTCGGGTCGACCAGATCCCCGAGAACTACACGCTCGCCAACTTCCGGCAGTGGATCGACCGCTCGCGCACGAACCTCGGCGTCGACACCCTCGATCTCGTGCAGCTGCACTGTCCGCCGACCTCCGTCTACAGCTCCGACGAGGTGTACGACGCCCTGGACACCCTCGTGAGCGACGGCGTCATCAGGAATTACGGGGTGAGCGTGGAGCGGACCGACGAGGCGCTCGCCGCCATCAGCCGCGGCAACACCGCCAGCGTCCAGATCATCCTCAATGCGTTCCGCCTCAAGCCGCTCGACGACGTCCTGCCGGCAGCGAAGGCCGCCGGTATCGGGATCATCGCGCGCGTCCCCCTTGCTTCCGGCCTCCTGTCCGGGAAGTACACCAGTGACACGGCATTCGCCGAGAACGATCACCGCAACTACAACCGGAACGGTGCAGCCTTCGACGTGGGTGAGACGTTCTCAGGGGTCGACTACGAGACCGGGCTCCAGGCGGCCCGTGAGTTCGTCGAGCTGGTCCCCGAAGGGACCACCACGGCACAGGCCGCGCTCGCGTGGATCGTCGCGCAGGACGGCGTCAGCACGGTCATCCCTGGAGCGCGCACCCCGGAGCAGGCCAGGGCAAACGCCGCCGCGGCCGGCTTCACGGATGCCGCTGCCGGGATCAGCGACGCCGTCACCGCCATCTACGACCGCCACTTCAGGGCCACCGTGCACCCGAAGTGGTAGTCGCGTGACCGGAACCTGCCCCTGAGGCGGGCGGGTTCCGGTCGGACCGGCCCTCCGCTAGGGTGGGCACACCAGGTCAGACGGAGTTAGAGGACGTCTGTCATTGTTAGATCACCGACGAAGGAATCGACATGACTGAAAACACCTCGAGCGTTGGCCCCGGCGAATCCCACACCATCCGCGATTGGACCGACCTCGCCGAAGAGATGTGGTCCTACCTGACCGGCCGTGGCGCAGCCATCAACTACACGCTGCAGGACATGACCATCGAGGTCCCGCGCGATATCGGCCCGGACGCGCCCAGGGCGACGTGGAAGTTCGACGGCACCCTGCGGATCACGACGAGTGACAACGCCGTCGGCGGTTCCGGCCCGCACGCGAGCTGATTCGCCACAACACGATGGCCTCTACACTCAGGCTCGATATAGATATCGACTTCTCGCTGGGGGAGCCGGCGGTCGACGGCAAGCCGGAGGCGCGCCTGTCCGGCACGGTGAAGGCCGCGGGCAGCACCGTGGATGTCTTCGTGGATGATCCTGCGTCTTTCCGCGGCAACAACCTGCCCGGCATCGGGCAGGTGCGAACCATCGCGAAGGCGTTGGCGGACCGCGGTCTGGCGGTGTCCGTCAGCGGACCCAAGGGACTCCTGGTCAGCATCGGAGCCGTGCGCTCCTCCCTCGCCCAGCGGCTGATCACGCGTTCTCCGCACATCCGGCTCGGTTCGCCGGGGACTCTCGCACCGCTGCTCGGAATCGGTCGGCGTGCCCTGGAGAAGGGCGACTCCCCATCGCTCCTTCCTCCCTCCACACCGTTCCCACTGGTGCCGACCGTCAACCGACGGATCAAGCGGACCATCACGACGACGCACTACCTGCCCGGCGGCGGTCGCCCGCGGCTGATCTTCGTGCAGAATTCCGAGTCCTGGAACGGACAGGTGCCGCGTGAGTTCGAGCTGGTGGGTGAGTGCACCACGATCGGCAGCGGAGCGGACGCGATGCTTCAGCTCGTCGGTCTCGATCACCTCCACGCGGAGGTCGTCCACACCGAGGACGACGAGTACGTGCTGGTGCCTCACGGAGTCATCACGGGCAGCGTCAACGGCAGGGAGGAGTCCGTCCTCCGCACCGGCGCGCGTGTCCAGCTGGGCGCGTGGGCCCTGGCATTCTTCCGCGAGGAGTATGCGGATCACGGCAGGCCTTTCGGCGGACGCAACGGCGGTGAGCTGTCCTATCAGCGGCCCCAGCGCAATCCGCGCACAGGGCGAACCGAGAGGGATGGATCGACGGGTGTCGGCGACTTCCGACGGCCGCCGCGCTGACTGGGTCCGCCGCGGTGATCGGGCTGCCGCGCTGACCGGGCGGACAAGGCGAGCAGGACGAGGAGTGACGGGACCGGCAGGAAGGTGCGCACGGCATGGCCGATAGCGTCGAACTCCTGCTGGACCCGTCGTCGGACCTGGTCCTGCTCGAGGACTGGGCGGCGCTCGAGGCCGAGGGGCTGCCGAACCAGTCGAGGCACCAGTCCTTCAGCAATGCCCCGCACATCACCCTGGCCGCGGCCACCCGCATCGACGGCAGGTACGACGACGACCTCGCTGCTGCCGCGGACGGCCCACCGCTGCAGCTGGTGACGGCGGGTTTCCTCGTCTTCCCCACTCGCCGGAAGTTCGTCCTTGCCCGTCAGGTCGTGGCCGATACCGCCCTCACCAACCTGCACCGGCGCATCTGGTTCGCCCTCGAGGGTGTCCCCGAGTCCGTTCCCACGACACTCCGCGGCGCGTGGACCCCGCACGTCACCCTCGGGCATGGGCTCACCTCCGGGCAGCTCGCGACCGCCCTGGAGCTCCTCCGCGAGCGGCCGCCGGAACGGCTGGGCGCGGGAATCGTGCGCCGGTGGGACGCCAAGGAGAAACGCCTCATCCTGCTCGGCGGCGGCGGAGTCTCCTGGGAAGAGCAGTCAGGGAACCTCCGCACGCAGTGATGCCGGATGAACGAGGAAACCCTGCGGTTCGCGGATCCACCACAGGCCGGCGGCCCGCTTCTCGGCTCTCGTCGAGAACCGGTAGATGAAGATCCTCGCCCTGACGTAGCGCGGCCGTGCACCGTCGAAGGGGTCATGGCGCAGGAGTTTCAGGATCAGCGGGTCGGCCTGCAGGAGCTTGACCAGGAACGGCGTGAACCAGCCCCGCTCGGATCCGAGGGCGAGGAACCACATCATCCAGTCCAACCGCAGATGGTAGGGCGCGAACTGGCGGGGCATCCTGGACGGATCGCCCGGCTTGCCCTTGAACTCGTATTCACGCCACCGCGCGCCCGGTCCGACGTCGTCGAGCGTCCCCTCCACGATCACCTCGTACCGCACCTTCGTGACGCTGCCGAACGCACCATAGGCATTGCCGAGATGCCACCGGTTGAAGCTCGCGTTCATCAACTGCCGCCGGGCGAACAGGTTCAGGAGTGACGGCCAGCTCAGGTAGGCGAGGAGCAGCATCGCGAGCGCGACGACGATCGTGAACCACAGGGGCGTCGGCTCGTAGGAGCCGGACAGCTCGAGGGTGGGAAGAACTGCCTCGTAGAAGGAATCGGGGACGGCGGCGAAGGCCAGGATGATCGTCAGGGTGTTGAGCCAGGCGAAATTGCCGGACAGCACCAGCCAGCCCTGCGTCACGATCATGACCAGCGCCGCGAATCCCGCGACCGGTTGGGGAGCGAAGAGAAGGAACGGCACGGCCAGCTGTGTCACATGGTTACCGGCGACCTCGAGGCGGTGCATCGGTTTCGGTAGGAGGTGGAAGAACCTGCTGGCCGGGTTGGGCATCGGCTGGGTCTCGTGGTGGTAGTAGAGCGCCGTGAGGTCCCGCCATGAACGGTCGCCGCGCATCTTGATCATGCCCGCGCCGAATTCGAGGCGGAAGACGAGCCAGCGAACCATCAGGAGGACGAGGAAGGGCGGCGCGACATCACCTGACCCGAGGAATGCGACGATGAACCCGGCTTCGAGCAGCAGGCTTTCCCACCCGAAGCCGTAGAAGGTCTGACCCACATTCACGATCGAGGTGTAGAGCCACCAGATGGCGAGGAACGCTACGAGGGGCACCCAGGGCGGCCCGGCCTGCGGCACCCCGATGACCAGCAGGGCGGCGATCCCCGCGCCGCTCCACGCGACGATGCGCAGCAGTCGGTCGGTGTAGCCGCGATGGAACAGGGAGGGACCCGCCTGTCGCCCGGCATATTCGAGGAACACAGGAACGGGCATCAGGCCCTTCTCACCCAGAAGCGCAGGGAACTGGTTCACGGCCGAGATGAACGCGACGAGGTATACGGCTGCCACCCCGCGCTGCAGGATCTGCCGGCCCACCTCGTAGTCCTCCGCCGACAGGACCTCGGTCAACCACTCCACCCGTCCAGCGTCCTGCCGCCAGGAAGGCGTCGTCAAGGGAGCACTGCCGGCTCGCGCGGCTTCGCGAAGTGCTAGCTGTAGCTGCTCCGGGAAGTACCGCTAGCGGGGCGGAACGGGGTTCTCGGCACCGGAATGCCTGCGCGGGATGTCGACGAGGACCTGGACCGGTGCGTGGTCGCTGGCATAGCGGCCATCGAGCGTCGACGTGTTGACGGCGGCCTGGCGTACCAGGACGTCCGGTGTCGTGAGGATCCAGTCGATCCGGCGCCCGCCGTCGACCGGCCGTGCGTAGCGCGGGTAGGTCCCGTGGTCGGGGGTGAGGTGCTCTTCCGCCCTGAGCCAGGCGTCGACGAGGACGCCCGAGCCGACGAAGCTGCGGTGGGCGGAGGCCCCGGCGTCGGAGTTGAAGTCCCCCATGACGATCGTGGGGAGTCTCGGCCGGAAGAACCGGACGAGGTCGAGGACGGCCCCTGCACTGCGGATCCGCGCGTTGTCCGACTCGTGGTCGAAGTGGGTGTTGACGAGCAGGATCTCCCGATCCATGACGACATCCCGGAAGCGCCCCCAGGTGACGATCCGGGTCACGCCGTTGCCCCAGGTGGACGAGCCGATGAGCTTCGGGGTGTCGGAGAGCCAGAACTGGTCCCATTCGATGAGCTGCAGACGGCGCGCATCGTAGAAAATCGCCGAGTACTCGCCTCTGCTGCCACCCTCCCTGCCGGCTCCGATCCTGCTGTATCTGGGCGGCAATGCCGCCTCGATGACAGCGAGCTGGTGGTGGAGCGCCTCCTGCACGCCCAGGACCGCCGGGAGCTCCCGACGCAGCAGGTCCTGCAGGGGAGCGATCCTGCCGGGCCAGTAGTCGACGTCACCGGGCTGGGTGGCGGGACGGTCGTACCGGATGTTGAAGCTCATGACATGCAGGGACGTTCGGCCGGCCTTGATCAGCGGGGGTGGTGCGGGTGTTTGTGGCATGGCGCCTTTCCGGTGCGGCACGTGGAGCGTGACTGCTGCCCGGCGTTGCGCCGGCACCCGGTCAACCCAGATGGTCCACGAGCTGCGCCGCGATCCCGGTATAACGCGCCGGCGTCAGGTCGAGGAGTCGCTGCTCCGCCTCCTCGCTGAGCCCGAGGCCGCCGACGAACTCGCGCATGCGGTCGGCAGTGACGCGCTGGCCACGGGTGAGGTCCTTCAGCCGCTCGTAGGGATCGTCGAGGCCACCGACGCCGGCGACCGCTTCGGCTCGCATGACCATCTGGACCGCCTCGCCGAGCACCTCCCAGTTGCCGTCGAGATCGGCCGTGAGCACGTCCTCCGCGACGTCGAGCCGGGCAAGGCCTTTCGCCACATTGGAGATGGCCAGGAGCGAATGCCCGAGAGCCACGCCGATGTTGCGCTGGCTGGAGGAGTCCGTCAGGTCCCGCTGCCAGCGCGAGGTCACGAGGGTCGCCGCCAGGACGTCGAGCAGGGCCGACGAGATTTCCAGGTTCGCCTCCGCGTTCTCGAAGCGGATCGGGTTGACTTTGTGTGGCATCGTCGAGGAACCCGTAGCGCCCGCGACCGGGATCTGGGCGAAATAGCCGATGGAGATGTAGCTCCAGACATCGGTGCAGAAATTGTGGAGGATACGGTTGAAGCGGGCGACGTCGGAGTACAGCTCCGCCTGCCAATCGTGCGATTCGATCTGCGTGGTCAGCGGATTCCAGGTGAGACCGAGGCCCTCGACGAAGGTCCGGGCGACGTCCTGCCAGTCGGCCTGCGGAACCGAGGCGTAGTGGGCCGCGTAGGTGCCCGTTGCGCCGTTGATCTTGCCGAGGAATTCGGTAGCGGCGATGCGGTCGAGCTGTCGCGTCAGCCGGTGGGCGACGACCGCCATCTCCTTGCCGAGCGTGGTCGGGGTCGCCGGCTGGCCGTGCGTGCGGGAGAGCATCGGGGTGTCCCGCGACGAGCGGGCCAGGTCCGCGATGGATGCGACGAGGCTGCGTGCGGCGGGAAGCCAGATATCCACGACGGCGCCCTTGACCCCGAGGGCGTAGGAGAGGTTGTTGATGTCCTCGGAGGTGCAGCCGAAATGCACCAGGGGCTTCAGGTGCCCGATCCCTATGCCTTCGAGTCGCCGGCCGATGTAATATTCCACCGCTTTGACGTCATGAACAGTGACGGCCTCGATCTCGGCCAGCTCGGCCACCGAACCGTCGTCGAACGAGGTGACGACAGAACGCAACGCCGCTTCCTGGTCCGCGCCCAGCGGCTCGGTGCCGGGAAGCACGGCGTGGCGCGTGAGGTGGATGAGCCATTCGACCTCGACGTGGACGCGATCGCGGTTGAGCGCGGCTTCCGAGAGGAAATCGATGAGGGGGGCGACGGCCTCGCGGTACCGGCCGTCGAGGGGGCCGAGGGTCAGCGACGTTCCCTCCCCTCGGGACAGAGCAGCGAATTCAACCCGGGAGAGCGCGGAGTCAGCCATTGACCCATCATTTCACGGAGCCGGCCCGGCACGGCACGTCGTGTCCACATACCCGCCCGCCGGGCCGCCCGCCAGAGGCCGTCCTCCTAGCGTGGAGGGAACAGGCGGAGACGGGGTGTGGCGATGGACGGTCGATGGGGCGCGGGAACCGAGTGCGTGCCGGGAGGTCCTGCGAGCGAGGAGATCACCGCGATGGCGGCGGCCCTCAGGAGGCATGCGGGGAAGCTCGCGGACATCCGGCGGCACGCACTGTCCGTCGCCCTTCTCTCCTGGGATTCCCCCGCAGGTGGCAACTTCCGTACGTACCTTTCCGAACGCTGCACCGAGCTTTCGGGCAGCATCAGCCTGCTGGAGTCCGCCGCACAGGACCTCGGTGACTACGGTCATCTCGTCCGCGAGGCCGAGGCGCTGCATCGGGCGGTGGGACTGTGACGGACCGGCTCCGGCCCGAGAGGCCCGACGACGGTTCGCTGGACATCCGCGGGGGAGTCGGAGGAATCCGGTTCCAGTGGGACGAACTGGACCACGCCGCTCGGGTACTCGCCCTCCTCTCGGCAGACACGGCCGACGTCGCCACGGCCCTCGGTCACCTGGACGCTGATGTGGCGGAACTGCCATGGCGCATCATGCACCTTCGGCCGACCGGAGGCGTAGCCGGGCCGTATTACCAGGCTGCGCGGGCCCAGCTGGGTTCCGCGTGGTCGTCCGCGGCCGAGAACGGCCGGTCGCTGGCGACGACGGAGGAACGACTCCGAGCGAGCCTGCGTGCCTACCGTCTGGCTGATACCGCCGCGGTCGCGGCGACGGAGGCTGCACGCAGCGGAACCGGTGCGACGGCGCGGGCACTGGCCCGCGGGGCGATAATCGGCGGTGCCCTGCAGGTAGGACCGATCGACCTCCGTGGCGCGTCCCTCGGTGCCGGCGGCTCCCACACTTCCGGCGCAGGCTCCTCCCTCGGGGCCGTGGTGGCGTTCGACGGGACGGTCGAGGGCGTGGTGGAGCGCCTCGCCGCCGTGGAGGCCGAGGGAGCAGGGACCTTCGAGGTGTTGCGGCTGGGTACCGACGCGGACCCCGTGTACATGGTGGTGCTCCCCGGCACCCAGACGGGACTGGTCGATGGTGTGGCCGGCAGCAACCCCTTCGATGCCGGCGGTGTCGCGGAGGCCCTCGCCGAGGACAGCCGGTACACGGAGGCCGCTGTGCTGGAAGCTCTCGCACAAGCCGGTGCTCGGCAAGGAGACGCGCTGATGCTCGCGGGCTACAGCCAGGGTGGGATGCACGCCGTGAACCTCGCTGGTTCTGGCGGGCTCGGCGGGCAGTACGACGTCCAACTGGTCCTGACGGTCGGGTCGCCGACGGGATGGCAGAAGACAAACAGCGGCGAGTACCTGCACCTCGAGCACGCAGCCGACGCGGTGCCAGGACTCGACTCGTCACCGAACGGCGACGACCGCCACCGGACGACCGTCACGCTGACCCATCCGGTGCCACCCCTCGGTCAGGCGGCGGACGGCTCGCCGGAACCCTGGGGACTGGGACCGGCACACAAGCTGAAGAACTACGCGGAAGGCGCGAGGCTCGTGGATGCCAGCAGTGCACCGTCCCTCGTCCCGGCCACCGCCCTTCTCGCAACGGCCGGCGCCCGTGGAACCGCCCACCGCTCCACCTTCACGGCACTACGGCGCGTACATCCGAAGGTCAAACCGGGGCCCGGAGCCACGCCCCCTCCGGCGGGAGCCGGTCTAGGCTATGGCCATGACTTCGATCGATGACCTCCGGGCCATACCCCCCGCCGAAACCTCCGAAACCGAGGGCAGCTCACCGGGTCTCCGCCCACGTGGCGTCCTCGGAAAGCTTCCGCGCTACGCAGCGGGCAAGCCGCCCGTCATGGTGGACGGCCTGGAGAGTTTCAAGCTGTCCTCGAATGAGAACCCCCTTCCGCCCCTTCCTGCAGTGCTCGCGGCCATCGCCTCCGAGACCTCGATCAACAGATATCCCGATCCCATGACGACCGCACTGCGGACCGAACTCGCGGCTTACCTCGGCGTGCCTGCGACCGACATCGTGACCGGGGCGGGCAGCCTCGGGGCTCTGAACCAGATCCTCGCCACCTTCGCCGGGCAGAACGATTTCGATGCACCCGACGAGGTGGTCTATGCGTGGCGGTCCTTCGAGGCCTACCCCATCAGCGTCGGGCTCGCCGGCGCTGCGGGCATTCAGGTACCGGTCCGGGCGGACGGCACCCACGATCTCGAAGCGATGGCCGCCGCGATCACCGACAGGACCCGCGTGGTCCTGCTCTGCACGCCCAACAACCCCACGGGGCCCATCCTCACGCGGGACGAGGTCGTCGATTTCCTCGCGGAGGTGCCCTCCCACGTCGTCGTCGTGATCGATGAGGCCTACCAGGAGTTCGTCCGTCGGCCCGACGCCGTCAACGGGATCGAGCTCTACCGCGACTACGGGAACGTCATCGTGCTGCGGACGTTCTCGAAGGCCCACGGCCTGGCCGGCCTCCGGGTGGGCTACTCCGTCTCGCAGCCGTCGCTCACGGAACACCTCCGGGTCAGCGCCGTTCCGTTCGCCGTCTCGCAGATCGCCGAGCATGCCGCCGTCACATCGCTGCGACACATCGATGAGGTCGAGGCCCGCGTGCAGCTGATCGTCGACGAGCGCACGCGCGTGGTCGAGGGTCTGCGCGGCCTGGGCTGGAAGGTCCCGAAGGCAGAGGGCAACTTCGTCTGGCTGGCACTCGGCGATCACACGCAGGACTTCGCGGCGAGAGCCGGAGAGCATGCATTGTCCGTCCGCGCTTTCGGGTCCGAAGGCGTCCGCGTATCCATTGGTGAGGAGACCGCCAACACGCGCTTCCTGGAGCTGTGCGGAGAATACACCCACCGACCCGCTGGCCTTTGAGTCCGTCTCGAATAGGCCTGCGCGCCCCTGCTGACTAGTCTTGGTCAGTATGTCGCCCGGAGATATGTTCTTCGGTGTATGACTTACGGCAAACATTCCGTAAGAGGTATGTATAGGGTCGGGTAAGGAGCAGGGATGAACGCCAGTCGCTTGCCGGCAGCGGAGTTCGAGGCAGAGGAAGTACTGCGCGCCGCGCACACCGCCGATGTCGGCCGGGACCAGGAGCCCGGTGGGGAGATGATTCAGGTCCTCTCCTCGGATGGCTCGATGGCCGGTGGCATGGTGGCCGAGGTCGCCGGAAGCACCGTCGATTTCGCTCCGTACCTGTCGGCGACGGACGCCCCGCACCTCCGCTCGCTCTACCGCGACATGTTTCTCATCCGGCGCTTCGACCAGGAGTCCACCGCGCTGCAGCGCCAGGGCCAGCTCGCCCTGTGGGTTCCGCTCACGGGCCAGGAAGCTGCGCAGATCGGTTCCGGCCGCGCCCTTCAGGCTCAGGACTATGCCTTCCCCACGTACCGCGAGCACGGTGTCGCACTGACACGAGGCGTCCGGTTCGACGAGATCCTTCGCCTGTTCCGGGGCGTGACCAACGGCGGCTGGGACCCTCGCGAGCGGAACTTCCATCTGTACACACTGGTGCTGGCGGCGCAGTCCCTCCACGCGGTCGGCTACGCGATGGGAATGCAACGTGACCAGCTGACAGACCCGTCCCTTCCGCAGGGGGTGTCCGTCGCCTACTTCGGTGACGGCGCCAGTTCCGAGGGTGATATCCACGAATCGATGGTGTTCGCCGCATCCTTCGACGCGCCGGTCGTCTTCTTCTGCCAGAACAACCAGTGGGCTATCTCGGTCCCGTCCTCCGTTCAGACGAAGGTGCCGCTGGCGAAGCGAGCCGAAGGCTACGGGTTCCCGGGGGTACGCGTGGACGGCAATGACGTCGTCGCCGTCGAGGCCGTCATGCGATGGGCGCTCGAACATGCGCGAACGGGGAAGGGGCCGGTGCTGATCGAGGCCTACACCTACCGCATGAGTGCACACACCACGGCGGACGATCCGACGAAGTACCGATTGTCGCGGGACGAGCAGGAATGGCAGACCCGTGACCCGCTCGCACGCCTCGAGGCCTACCTCCGCACAGCGGGCCTGGCGGACGAGTCGTTCTTCGAGGAGCTGGGTGCCGAAGCCCGCTCCATGGCCACGGACCTGCGTGAGGCCGTGCTGTCCATGACCGCGCCGGATCTCGAAAGCCGCTTCGCGGCCGTCTACGCGGAACCGCATCCGCTCGTCCAGGAGGAGCTGCGCTTCTTCCAGCAGTACGAGGCCGGATTCGCCGACGAAGGGAAGCACGCCTGATGGCGACGATGACCATCGCGAAGGCGATCAACGAGGGATTACGTGCCTCGCTCGCACATGATCCGAAGACCCTGCTGATGGGCGAGGACATCGGCGAGCTCGGAGGCGTCTACCGCGTGACGGACGGGCTGAAGAAGGAGTTCGGGGCCATGCGCGTCGTCGACACCCCTCTGGCCGAATCCGGCATCATCGGCACCGCGATCGGCCTGGCGCTGCGCGGCTACCGGCCCATCTGCGAGATCCAGTTCGATGGCTTCGTCTTCCCCGGATTCAATCAGATCACCACCCAGCTGGCGAAGCTCCGCACCCGCAGTGACGGCATGCTCAGTGCCCCTGTGGTCATCCGGATCCCCTATGGCGGCGGGATCGGCAGCGTCGAGCACCACTCGGAGTCGCCCGAGGCGCTCTTCGCCCACACCGCGGGCCTGCGGATCATCACTCCGTCGAATCCTCAGGACGCCTACTGGATGATCCAGCAGGCCGTCACCTGCGAGGACCCGGTGATCGTCTTCGAGCCCAAGCGCCGTTACTGGCTCAAGGGCGACGTGGACACGAGGACTCCGGCGGCCGATCCGTTCACAGCCCAGGTTCTCCGCAGGGGGAGCGACGCCACCGTCGTGGCCTACGGACCGCTGGTGCCAGTCGCACTCGCGGCGGCGGCTGCCGCCGCGGAGGACGGCCGGAGCATCGAGGTCATAGACCTTCGCTCCATCTCGCCGATCGACTTCGACACCGTCACCGCATCGGTGACCCGCACCGGTCGCCTGATCGTCGCGCACGAGGCTCCGACCTTCGGCGGCCTCGGCGGCGAGATCGCAGCGCGAATCTCCGAGCGGGCGTTCCTGTCCCTCGAGGCACCCGTCATCCGCGTGGGCGGCTTCCACATGCCGTACCCGGTGGCACGTGTGGAGGAGCAGTACCTGCCGGACATCGACCGCATCCTCGAGGCACTCGACCGTGCCTTCGCTTACTGAAGGACCATCATGACGCTCAAGACGTTCAATCTGCCCGACGTCGGTGAAGGCCTCACCGAGGCAGAGATCGTGCAGTGGAAGGTGGCGCCCGGCGCAACGGTGTCCGTCAATGACATCATCTGCGAGATCGAGACCGCGAAGTCGCTCGTCGAGCTCTCCTCGCCGTACGCGGGAACGGTCTCCGAGTTGCTCGTACCCGAGGGCGAGACGATCGAGGTCGGCACGCCGATCATCTCCGTGGAGGACGCATCCGTCTCCGGATCCGGGAATGAACACGACGGCGCCGGCCCGGGTGTCACCACGCCGCAGGACACGAGCGGTCATGGCTCCGGTGGAACCGCATGGCCCCCGGCTCCGGGCGCGAACCATGACCGGTCCGCTGCCGGATCCTCGTCGCCCGACCAGGATCCTGTTTCGGTGCCCGAGATGCCGGGAGAAATCGCCGGCCCTCGTGTAGGAAACAGCCACGCCCGAGAGGCTGCGGCTCCTGGTGCAGCGCCGGCGGAACCCACACCGGGTCCCCTTGTCGGGACGGGCCCCAAGGCAGACGCGGTGAGGCGTCGCCCGCGGAAGCCGCAGGCCGCCCCTGTGTCCGGTGCGCACGTCGGGTCACAGCAGGGCCACGAGGCAGCTACTCACCTCGACGAGCAGCAGGCCGGCGACGCCGGTGGGCCGGAGCCGGCTCCTCAGGCGGCCGCCGGGAAAGCCCGCCCGGAATCGGGCACCGCTCCTGCGCAGTCCGAGGGGACGGCGTCGCAGGCCCGGGTCAACCCGCTCAACCAGCTGATCAACCGCGTGTTGGCGAAGCCGCCGGTCCGTAAGGCCGCCCGGGACCTTGGGATCAACCTGGCCGACGTGCCGGCCACGGGTTCTGCCGGTGAGGTGACGAAGCAGGACCTCATGAGCTACCAGTCCCAGCGCGACGCCGAGCAGGATGGTGCCGACTCGTTCTGGACCGACCGCAAGCTGCTGGGTGGTGGCCGCATCGAGCGCATCCCGGTCAGGGGCGTCCGCAAGGCCACGGCGAAGGCGATGGTGCAGAGCGCGTTCACGGCGCCACATGTCAGCATCTTCGTGGATGTCGATGCGTCGCGGACCATGGAGTTCGTCAAGCGACTCAAGGCTTCCCGCGATTTCGAGGGCATCAAGGTCTCGCCGTTGCTCATCCTCGCGAAAGCCGTCATCTGGGCGGCCGCGCGGAACCCCTCCGTCAACGCCACCTGGTCCGACGACGAGATTCTCGTCAAGCACTTCATGAATCTCGGCATCGCGGCCGCAACTCCGCGCGGCCTCATGGTGCCCAATATCAAGGACGCTCAGTACCTCTCGCTGAAGGAGCTCGCGCTGGCACTGAACGACCTGGCGACGACGGCCCGGGCAGGCAAGACACAGCCCGCCCAGATGCAGGGCGGAACCCTGACCATCACCAACATCGGCGCCCTCGGCATCGACACGGGAACGCCGATCATCAATCCGGGCGAGGTGGCGATCGTGGCGTTCGGCACCATCAAGCAGAAGCCCTGGGTGCTCGACGGCGAGGTCATTCCCCGCTGGATCACGACGCTCGGCGGCTCCTTCGACCACCGGGTCGTCGACGGCGACCTCAGCGCGCGCTTCATGGCCGACGTCGCCTCCATCCTCGAGGAGCCCGCACTGCTGCTCGACTAGGGTTGGCCCATGAACCAGCAGCTGCCGGGTGAGGACCCGGGCCGCCGACCGCGACCCAGGTACCCCCTGAGCAGGCTCCTGCTGGTGGTGGTGATCGGCTTCATCGCGTCCAGTTTGCTGCAGGTGGCTTTTCCAGGCCTGGACACCATCGCGCGGCTGTCCATCCTCGTGATCGTCGCAGCCCTGATCTCCATCGCGGTGACGATGCGGCAGCAGAAGGGCCCGCCCTAGGTTCTGAGGCCGGCCGCTTCCTTCCTACACCCGGTTATCATCCATCGCCGTGCGGAGGATTGGAGCCAGGCGACGGACACCTTCGACGATGTCCTCGGGAGACACGGCGCTGAACGCCAGCCGGAGTTTGTTCGACGGCTCGTCCGACGGCGTGAACGCGGCACCGGGAATGAAGACGACGCCGGCGTCGATGGCCTTGTAGAGCAGCGGGTAGGTGTCGATGCCCTCCGGAAGGGTCACCCAGACGAAGAACCCACCGTCGGGGGTCGTCCAGTGCACGCCGTCGGGCAACTCCTCGGCGAGCGCGCCGAGCATGGCGTCGCACCGCTCCCTATAAAGGCTGCGCATCGAATGCAGGTGTCCCCGCCAGTCGTACTCGGTGAGGTAGGCGGTCACGAGCATCTGTGTCAGCGGCGACGGACACAGCACCACGGCCTCGCAGGCGAGGTAGAACCGGCGGTGGAGGTGCCTGGGCACCAGTGCCCAGCCGAGCCGCACGCCCGGGGCGAAGATCTTCGAGAAGGACCCGAGGTAGATGACGTCATCGGGGTTGTCCGCACGCATCGGTTTGAGGGGCTCCCCGTCGAAGCGCAGCATGCCGTAAGGGTTGTCCTCGAGGACCAGGATGGTGTGGGTGCGGCAGATCTCGACGACGCGCTGCCGACGATCTGCGGGCATCGTGATGCCGCTCGGATTGTTGAAGCTGGGGATCGTATAGAGCAGCTTGATCGCGCGGCCCTGCGCCTCCAGTTCGACGATGATCCGCTCGAGCTCCTCCGGGATCAGGCCGAGGTCGTCCATCGGGATGGTCACGACGTCGACCTCGTAGGCCTCGAAGGTGTTCAGGGCGCCGACGTAGGTGGGATCCTCGCAGAGGATCACGTCACCCGGGTTGCAGAAGACCTTTGCGGCTACGTCCTGGGCGGACTGCGAACCTGTGGTGATCACGATGTCATCGGGGCTCGCCCCCTCGATGCCCTCGGCTGCCATCACCTCGCACACGAGCCGACGGAGTTCCTCCATGCCCTGTCCGCCGCCGTACTGCAGGGCCTCGAGCCCGTGCTCGGCGATGATCTTCTGCGCGGTGCGGCCCAGGTCCTCCAGGGGAAGAGATTTGAGGTAGGGGCTGCCGCCCGCGAGGGACACGAGGCCCGGACGGATGGAAATGTCGAAGACATCGCGCACCGCGGACTGCTTGATGTTGGCCGCCCTCAGCGAGAAGAGCTGATCGTGGCGATTGGCGGAATCGACGGCGCGTTCGAGGGCGGCTTCGGTCTCGGCGGGCAGGAGGTCGGCGGAGGTTTCGCTGGAGGACATCACGCCCAGAGTCTAAACGCGGGTTGACTAACAGGCAACAGTTGTTCACCAAAAGCGCCGATTACACCCAGCCGGCCTCGCGCGCCTTGAGAGCAGCCTGGAAACGACTATCCGCGTGGAGCGTGTCGAGCATCCATGCGATGTGCCGTCGGCAGGTCCTCACGTTGATGTCCAGGCGCCGGGCGATCGACTCGTCGGACAGACCGTTGGCGAGGCCATGGATGATCGATCGCTGCATGCTGCTGAGCGGTGACACCACCGCGTCCGGAGCGAGGAACGGCTGGCTGATCTCCCAGGCGATGTCGAAGAGATGGGTGAAGATGTTGATGAGGCTGTGGTCGCGGATCACCAGGGCGGCCTTGTCCTCGCGCGTGAGCTGGCGTCCCACCAGAGCCAGCTTGTCGTCGAAGATCAGCATGCGCAGGGGGATGAAGGGAAGGACACCGAATTCACCGCCGCCGGCGGCGATGGTCTCGACAGCCTTGCGTGTGGGAACGTGGTCGCGGGTACTCGTGTCGTACAGGGTCCGGCGGCGTACGCCCTTCTCCAGCAGCTCGAGGTCCTTCCGGACGCTCTCCTCGTGGACGTCCGCCGTCGAACCCTGCCCCGGCTGCGCGATGTAGACCTTCTCCGTGACGTCGCGGCCGTAGTCGATGAGAACCCGGTGGATGAGGTGCGGGTCTTCGAGTGTCTCGACCGATGTGCTGGCCAGGACGTGCTTGCGGGCATCGAGGAAGGTGGGGAGGAGGCTCGACAGCTCACGCCGCTGGCCACTGATCCGGGCTTTGAGTTCCTGCATCGCGCGCTCGTCCGCGTCCACCAGATCGGCGAGGGCGACGTCCGGCGATACAGCGACGAGCCCATTCTCACTGCTGGCCTGTGGGCTGAGGAGACGGCGCTCCGAAAGCTTCCCGATGGCCTCATCGATGCGGCGCAGCGTCAGGCCGAGTGCCTCCGAGACCTCGGAGCGGCTCCAGCCCGGGTGTCCTACCGCATACCGGTAGACCTCGAGCGACGTCGCGTCCAGCATGAGCTCTCCCTGTCCCGTCCCATGGCGTGGGCACCGATCACGTATGAAAACATGACATGTCCAGTTAATGACACACCACCCCGACTAGCAACTCCTAGGTGCTGCCACGTCGCGGAATCCCCGCCGTTCCGGCGATCAGGGGTACCCCGAGCAGACTATCGTCCGCCCGGGCCACAGGGCGGCGTCCGTTTCGCGTCATGTCCGTAAACGGTCACCCGTACTGCTGGACATTACCCTCTGGTCACCGCGAGTCTGAGGGGGCCGGTTCACAGGAGTCCCGCGAGGAGCTCCGAAGAAACGGGCACTGCGGACAGCCGTGCGGAACAGCGGGACCTCCCGGAGACGGGCAAGGAAGGATCGTCATGAAAAAGGTACTCGGCGCGACTGCAGGCCTGTTGATCCTGATCGGAGCCGTGGTGCCGGCAGGTCAATCCGTCAGCGCAGCAAGCTGGGACTGGCCCAAGGCGTCGGTCACGGCGAGCAGCTGGGATTGGCCCAAGTAGAAGAACCTGCGGCGACGGACTAGAGCCCGGGCGCCGCAACCAGAGCCCGCCCCAGCGGGGGTGATCACAGACCCTGAAGGGAAGAGCCATGAGTCAGCTGACAGTCGCCCGAACCGCCTCACGGACGGTCGTCAGCACTCAATGGTGGCATCTTTCCCTCTCGACGGGTGGCTTCGATGTAGCGGACGGCATCATTGAAGAGCTGGTTACCCCGCTGGTGGCGCAGGCACAGGCGCTCGGCGCCAAGCGCTGGTACTTCACCCGCTGTGAGGACGCATCCACGGGGGTCGTGAGCCAGATCAGGCTCAGCATCCATGCACATCCCCGGGTCCTCGAGCGGCTCCGGGCATTCCAGCGGGCACTTCAGGTGCGCAGCGCTCGGAACCTGCCGTTGCTCGTGGTCCGGCAGCACTACACGGCCCCGGCGAGCAACACGTACTACTCCGGTGGCCAGGAGATGGCGGATCCCCACCTCGAAGCGAACCTCGTGAAGTACGGCGGAGTCGAAGGCCTCCATCTCGCAGAAGAAGTCTTCGAGCTCAGCTCGGAACTCGCGGTCTGGGCTAACCAGCGCTTCCCCCGCATGCAGAGCCGCTCGGCACTCGGTGCCCTGATCCTCTTCGACGCCGCCCACAGCATGATGCGCGGGCCCCGTTCCGCCGGTTGGCAGGATCGCCGCCGCCTCACCTGGGACTTCTACTGGGACAGCCACCTCCGGACCTGCACCGCCGACGTCGGGCCGCGTGCCGCCGGAGTCCGCGAGGCCATGACCGCCCAGGTCGCTTCGAAGGCCATGGGCTTTCATGCCCTCATGGCAGCGACGGCGTCCGAATCGGCCGTGCACAACTGGCGACGGCGCTGGTTCCGCGCGCTCGATACGTACCTCTACCGCGCTGACAAGGTCCGGGTCAGTCGCAGCGCCCAGCACCTGACCGTCTACCAGGCGCACATGACGCTCAACCGCCTCGGTTTCGTGGCGCGGGAAGAGGCCGCCCTCGGGCTCTACGCGCGGTCTTGGAAACCACAGGCAGGCCTCATCACCGCAACGCGAAGTGCCTGATCGGCTACGGCCGGACAGGACCCATCGAGCGAAGGACTGCACCATGAACGCCAGGAATACCATCGTGCTAGCCGTGGACCAGAGTGACCTCACGGAGGCGTTGGGCTGTACTTCGGAGGTGGTCGAGTCCATGCAGGACAACGGTGTGCTCGAGTCGCAGGGTCAGTTGTGGGAGATCGGACCGGCGCGGGACTACCTGCGCGACGCCGCATGGGCGGACCACCACTGGCACTGAGCAGAACATGCGGGCCGCAGGCGGGACCTAGTGCCCTAGCCGTACAGCGTTACCCACGCAAACATCGAAGGAGCAGCATCTCCTGCCAGCGAAGGATCCTTCATGGAAACCACTCCTACACGGGGACAACGAGTCATCATCGTAGGTGTCGACGGTTCCTGTTCCTCTGTTGCAGCGCTGCGACTCGCAGCCAGCCTGATGCCCCTCGCCGGAGACAGGATCGACGCCCTCGCTGCCTGGCAGCACCCGCTCGTATTCGGCCCCTCCACGCCGTTGGAAGATGACTACGAGGAACTCGCCGGCCAGGCCCTGGATCAGGCAGTCACCGATGCTTTTCCTACTGGGGCTCCGTGTGTCGTCACGCAACGGGTGCGTCATGGACTCGCAACCGAGATCCTCATCGAGGAAAGCAGGCAAGCATTGATGGTCGTCCTCGGCTCCCGCGGTCGCGGGGGATTCAACGGGTTGCTCCTCGGATCGGTGAGCTCCGCTGTCGTTGAGAGAGCCGAATGCCCGGTTCTCGTCTCTCATGGAGCCGTGCAACTGCCGGGAGGTGCGGCAATCGCTGTGCCGACGGTCGGAGCCTCGGTATGACCGCGTCCAGCGTCTCCCCAGCCGTGGCCAAACCGGTCGTGGCCGGCTATGACGGCTCCGACGGCTCACGACGGGCGGTCCTGTGGGCAGCCCATCATGCGGCGGCGGCAGGGCTTGCGCTCGTCGTCGTGCACTGCTGGTCCTGGCCGTTCTTCACCCACGACCTCGGCCCTGTACCCGACGTGCGGGACAGCGGTCTGCAGCGCGCAGCGGAAAAGATCGCAGCCGAGGGCCTGGCCCTCGCGCAGCAGGCCGAACCGGAAGTCGACGTCAGCAATCGGCTTCTCGTCGGATTCCCCACGGAAGTACTCACGAGACTGTCCGTCGAAGCTGCCATGCTCGTGACCGGCACACGGGGGCTCGGTGGTTTCGGGGGCCTCCTCGTCGGATCGGTCAGCCTCCATCTCGCAGCCACGGCTTCCTGTCCCATCGCAGTGATCCGGAATGACCAGCCCGACGACGGCGAAGTCCTGGTCGCCGTCGATGGCTCGCCGGAAAGCGACCGGGCCGTCACGACGTCAGCTGATCTCGCAGAGACCCTCGATGCTTCTCTGCACATTCTGCATGTCCGCCCGTACAGCCGGCACGCAGCCGCACGGCTTCCGGACCTGGACCGCGATCCCGTCATCCAGCAGGCGCTGAATCTCCTGCCGGCCAATGCCGACCTCACCGTCATCGAAGATTCCTTCGCGGAGCCCTCGGTGGCCGGGGTCATCCTGCATCACGCAAGTCGCGCTGTCTGTGTGGTGCTCGGCGCCAAGGGAAACAACACACTCGGTGCCCGCCTCGGATCCACGGTGCACGCGGTGCTGCATCACGCCCAGGGCAACGTCCTCGTCGTGCGTTGAGTCGCGACAGCCTCGGGCCCCCATCGATGATCCGGCGCAGCCCTCGGCCGGTCACGAGGGCTGCCCGTCAGGTCAGGAGCGGCGCGGATCAAGTCCCAGCTTGGCAAGCCGTCGATAGATCGTGGCCCGGCTGATACCCAGTTCGACAGCGGCAGCCGCGACAGACATCCCGGGCTGAGCCAGGGTCCTCACTATTTCGTCGCGTTCGAACTTCTCGATCCGGGTCAGCTTCTGTGTGCAGCGACTCAGCAGCCCGGGGGGAAGATGCCGAACGTCGATCGTCTCCGTGACGAGCGCGGCGGCATGCACCACCTCGACCAGTTCATCGACGTTCCCGGGCCAATCATGGTCCGTTAGAGCCCGTTCGGCTGCCGGGGTGAAGTCGAGATCGCGCAGTCTGGTCTGTCGTGCAGCGTATCTCGCGAGAGGCATCACATCACTCGGTCTTTCGCGAAGCGAAGGTACGGGTACGACGGTTTCCACGGACTCCCGCAGGGGTTGCGGCACGTGATCGAGCTGTTCAGCGGAGAAGGCCCAAGGGAGGGACGGAGCTGCTCCGGGGGCTCGCGGAGAGGAACTGAGGATGTTCCTCGCGTGGGCAGCGAGTTCGTGGGCAGCCCACGCGGGAAGGAAGTCAGCGTTCTCGATGATGATGGCAGTGTCCGACTTCGACAGTTCGGGCGTCCACAGGGCGAGCCATGCGTCGACCATCTCCGGGGACGGGACGGTCGCGCAGAGGATTCGGCTGGCCGGATGCGCCTGCCGAAGGGCCTGCCCGAGCAGCGTTGCTCGTCCACTTCCATGTTCCCCGATGGCTGCAACCGCGTTCCCTCGGGCCAGCGTCGCCGTTGCTTGTTCGAGGGCTGCGGTCCAGGGTGCGGACATGGCGCGCATCGTGCCTGCTGCGGGCTCGAGGCGTGGCCTTCGCACGCGGAATACTCCTCCTTGTGGCTTGGCGGGTGCAGCGCGCCCCTGTGATCGGCTGAACATGAGGGTCGAGGTATTGGTGGCCGCGGACTGGGCAAGGGCCAGAAGGAGTCCGGGGGAGGTCTTGGACCAGGTGGTGATGTTGATGCTTCCCTCCAGGTGACCGGTGACAGGGTCCATCACCGGCACCGCCGCGCAGGTGTAGGTTCGGAGGCTGGCACTGTAGTGCTCTTCGGCGCGGACCAAGGTAGGAACCCGGTCCGCCAGGGCAAGACCGAGACCGTTTGTTCCCGCTTCCCGCTCGGAGAAGGCGAAGCCGGGGGCGAGGTGAACGCGATCCAGTGCCCGCAAGAGGGAGGAGTCCCCGCTGAAGCGGTTGAGGACAAGTCCTTCGGCGTCGGTCAGCATGAGGCTGAGTGGTTCGTTCGACAAGGTCTGGTGAAGGCCTGCCAACACTTCCTGTCCACACTGGTAGAACAACGAATCATCGGGCACCTCGCCGGCCCAGGCAGGTTCGACGATCTCTGGCGATACCCCGTACTCCTGGCTTCTCTGCCAGGACGCCAGAAGGCGACGAGTACTGGAGGAGACTCCGCCCCCGCTGGATTCCTCCATCGTGGCAGTGAGTGACTTTTCGTGGTTCGGCTTCATTGCCGACCTCCTTGAAGGTGATCATCCGACGATAGCTTGTGCGTTGCGTCTTTGGCCGACCCCGTGTCTCAAATTGAGACGCCGATCAGGGTGGCTGCGCTGAAAAGGCGCATAGTGTCGTTCTCCATCACGACTACGGCAGTCGTGATGGAGATGGAGATCAGGCATGTACACCAAAGACGGAGAGAACTATTTCATCGTTGACGCTCACATTGCCCTGTGGGACGCCCGCCCTGAAAACCAACGCAACATCCATGGCAAGCAGTTCATCGACTGCTTCTACGACTACCACCGCAACCTCTCACCCGCCGAACAGCTGTGGACCTACGAGGAATACCTGTATCAGGGCGGGCAGCGCCTGATGAAGGACATCTTCGAGTACGGCTACGTCGATCACGCGATCTTCCAGCCCGCGTATCTCGGGGAGTTCTACAAGAACGGGTTCGGACAGATCGAGGAGTCCTACGCCCTGGCCGCGGCCCATCCGACCCAACTCACTTACAACCACTGCTTCGACCCGCGCAACGGCGAGGCCGGTCTGGACCAGTTGCGCGCGGATCACGAGCGCATGAACTTCAAGGGCGTCAAGCTCTACACCGCCGAATGGAACGGCGACTCGCGCGGCTACAAGCTCTCCGACCCCTGGACCTACCGCTACTTCGAGGAATGCCGGAAGCTCGGCGTGAAGAACATTCACGTCCACAAGGGTCCTACGATCCGCCCCCTGGACCGGGATGCCTTCGATGTCTCCGACGTGGACCACGCGGCCACCGATTTCACCGACCTGAACTTCGTGGTCGAGCACGTCGGGCTGCCTCGCCTGGAGGATTTCTGCTGGATCGCCACGCAGGAGCCGAATGTGCACGGCGGTCTCGCCGTCGCCATGCCCTTCATGCACACCCGGCCCCGTTACTTCGCGCAGATCATCGGTGAACTCATCTACTGGATCGGCGAGGACCGCATCCAGTTCTCCAGTGACTACGCCCTGTGGACGCCGAGATGGCTGATCGAAGCGTTCGTGGACTTCCAGATTCCCGAGGACATGACCGAGTACGCCCCGCTCACCATCGACCAGAAGAAGAAGATCCTCGGCCTCAACGCCGCCAAGATGTACGACATCCCGGTACCCGAAGCCTTACGGCTGCCTGACGCCGAAGAGACCGCGACGGGCCCGCGCCAGCCCGACCGTGCGGACCTGGCGGGCGTCTGATGACTGACGTCCAGACCCTGCCGGCACCTTGCGCTGCCCTTCTCGAGTGTGAGGACGTCCGGCACGCCCTGCACGCCGTCCTGGATCCCGAGCTCGATGAACCGATCACCGATCTGGGATTCGTGCGGTCCATCGACGTGACCCGGGGTGTCGGAGGCCTGGTCGTCAGCGTGCACCTACGTCTCCCGACGTCGTTCTGTTCACCCAACTTCGCTTATCTGATGGCATCCGACAGCAAGGACGCCATCGCGGCCATGGAAGGGGTCGAGAAAGTCGTCGTGGAGTTGGACGACCACCACGACTCGGACCTGATCAATGCCGGACTCGCGGCCGACGCCGGCTACCGGGGAACGTTCCGCCACGAAGCCGAAGACAGCCTCGACGAGTTGCGGTGGACCTTCCGGAAGAAAGCACACACCGCAGCGATGGAACGCTGCCTGACGGAACTTCTCCGCGCCGACCGGGACCTCGCAGAAACCGATGTCGGTGGCATCCGATTGGCGAACCTTTCGGCTGGGCGCAGCAAGGCGGCTCTCCTGCGCCGACGGGAAACGCTCGGGCTGCCCACGCATCCGAATGCCGTCGTCCTGGTCGACCATGAAGGGCACACCTACGCGCCGGAGGCCGTGCCCATGGCATTGCGTAGGGCCAGGTCGACCCGGATTTCCATCGACGGCAACGCCCACTTCTGCCGGGGCCTGTTGCGCACCCGCTATGCAGGATCCGAGGCGGACCAGAGCAACCGCCCCGAAGGCGCCGAACCCACCAGTCACCACACCCTGCTCCCAGTAGCAGTCAAGGAGATCCACCCGTGAGCACTATGCGAGCCGTCCAGGTCGTCGGTTACCACCAGGACCTGAAGATGACAGAGGCACCCATGCCGGAAGTGTCCGGGCCGTGGGATGTCATTGTTCGAATCGGCGGTGCCGGTGTCTGCCGGACCGACCTTCACATCCTCGAGGGGCAATGGGCGGAGAAGTCGCAGGTCCAACTGCCCTACACGATCGGTCATGAGAACGCAGGCTGGGTCCATGCCATCGGGACCGCAGTGACGAACGTGGAGGTCGGCGACAAAGTGATCCTCCACCCACTCGTGACCTGTGGGCTCTGCCGCGCCTGCCGTTCCGGCGATGATGTGCACTGCGAGACCAGTAAGTTTCCCGGAATCGACATTCACGGCGGATACGCCGAGTACCTGCTGACCTCCGCCCGCTCGGTCGTGAGAATCGATGATGCGCTCGAACCCGCTGATGTCGCCGCTCTCGCCGACGCCGGCCTCACCGCCTACCACGCAGCAGCGAAAGCAGCCAAAAGACTCACGCCCAGGGACACCTGCGTGGTGATCGGAGCAGGCGGCCTCGGACACATTGGGATCCAGGTCCTCAAAGCACTCACGCCCAGCCGCATCGTCGTCGTCGACCGCAACCCCGCCGCCCTCGAACTCGCGAAAAGCATCGGAGCCGACGAAGGCGTCTTGGCCGACGGGACACAGGTCCAGCGAGTCCTCGAACTCACCGGAGGCCACGGCGCCGAGGTGCTCATCGACTTCGTGGGAGAAGGCGGGGCAACGTCCGAAGGGATCGCCATGACCCGACAGGCCGGGGATTACTTCGTCGTCGGCTACGGAGAGAACATCAACGTACCCACCATCGACCTGGTCTCCTCGGAAATCAACATCATCGGCAACCTCGTCGGCAGCTACAACGACCTGCAGGACCTCATGGCCCTTGCCGCCCGAGGATCAGTCACGTTGCATACGCAGAAATACGCCCTCGATGACTTCCAGTCGGCGATCGACGACCTCGACGCCGGCAAGGTGCGTGGGCGCGCGATTCTCGTTCCCTGACCTGCTGCGCAGTAAGCAGTGGTAGACCGATAGACGTCCACTCGCTGGAACTGCGCTGGCGCGATTGGGCTTGGGACGTGTTGTGGGACACGCATTGCCTGCCCTCGATGCCGTCCGCGTCCAATCGTCACAGCTGCTGTGGAGAAAGTCATCGAGGCACATACCCTGTTGTCCGGCCTCGGATTCGAATCAGGGGTCTGGCAGCAGCGCACGCCATTCGTAACGGACTACCCGCAGCACCGCATTCGCACGGGTTGGCTCACGGGCAGAAGGTCAACGTCGGGTCACTGACGTAACCCGTCCTGGAAGGGTGCTCCAACGAGTGACATCCGTAACTTCATCGAGTTCGCGACCCGCGTCGGTCTGCCCCCGCCACTTTGACGGAAGTGGGCCTATCCGTGGATGACACGCATGAACTCGAGCTCGTTGCTGACGCCGCTACAGTCCCCGGAGAAACCATGCACGCCATGCCCTTCGATATGCGGGTGTTGCGCCAGGCTCAGGTGACTGCTCACCGAAGTGTTATCCGGTGTCGTGACGACTACGGGAGATATTGCTCCCGCGTCTCTCCGAACGGAACCGTGTCGCTGAGCGCGAGCGTGTACCGGCGATGATTATGGCGAGTGACTACGATGCCTGCAGATCGTTGTCGCGCTGCGATTCCTCGGAGCGTTGCTTCTGCATCATCGAGCATCTCCTGAAGCTGACCAGGTTCGGTAACGAGGACTTCCACCTGGTCGAGGCACTGTACGCCCATGGTGATCACATTCCTTTCCATTTTCTTCGTCTCACCCTCGACGCGAGGTGGGGTAGGTCCTAGTTCGCGAAAGGTGTGCTTGGTCCGCACACGCGGACCCTGGAAGTTGTACCGCTCTCGATGACGCTGAACGAATTGTGGTGGATTCGGGAATGGCGTCCCGGGCTTTTCTCCAAGCCCGGGACGCCACCATCATTCGAAGGGTTAGGCGATGGCGTCGCGGAGTTCCTTGGCTGCCAGGGCTGGGTCGGCGGCGCTGTAGATCGCGCCTCCGGCAACAGCTACCTCGGCGCCGGCCTTCTGGACGTCTCCGATGGTGGCAACCTTCACGCCGCCCGCTACGGAGAACGGAACACGGGCCTCTGCGCCGGCGCTGAGGAGTCCCTTCAGGTCGAAGCCGGGCTTGGCCTGCTCGTCCAGACCAGCGTGCATCTCGACGAACTTCGCACCCAGGGCGCGAACTTCCTTGGCGCGCGTGACCTTGTCCTCTACGCCGATGAGGTCGACGACGACGCCCTTGTTGTGGGCCTTGGCGGCCTTGACGGCACCAGCGATGGTGGAGTCATCGGCGGTTCCGAGGACGGTCATCAGGTCAGCGCCGGCCTTGAACGCGATGTCTGCTTCGAGCTCTCCAGCGTCCATGGTCTTCATGTCAGCGAAGACGATCTTGTCCGGGTGGGCTTCCTTGATGGCAGTGACGACGGAGAGTCCGGCGGCCTTGATCAGGGGGGTGCCGAGTTCGATGATGTCGACGTACTCGGCGACTTTGCCTGCCAGTTCGAGGGCGTCTTCGGTGGTGAGCAGATCGATGGCTACTTGGAGCTTCATGGTGTTGTTCTCTTTCTGTTGGGAACTGCGGTAAGTGGAAGAGGAAAGGCCTTGGTTACTCGAGGTTCGCGTGCCTGAGCCAGAGCTTTTCGGCCGGCTCGTCAGTGTTGTCCCATAGGGACTGGAAGATGGCCTCGGTGGCCAGGAACAGTACCTGTTCGAAGAGGGACCCCGCGTACTGACGGGACACGCTGGTGCCGTGGTCGGTCTTCTGGGCGGCAGGGATGATCACCACGACGTCGGCGAGCTTTGCGAGCGGAGACTCGGCGTTGGTGGTGAACGCTGCAATGCGTGCTCCGGCCTTCGCCGCTGTCTCAGCGGATTTGACTACTCCTGAGGTCGTACCCGAGCCGGAAGCTACGAGAAGCAGGTCCTCGGAACCGATTGCCGGGGTGGTGGTATCACCGGCGACATGGACGGACAGTCCCAGGTGCATCAGCCTCATGGCAGCCATGCGGAGGGCGAGGCCGCTTCGGCCCGCTCCGGCGACGAACACCTGGCCTGGCTGGCGGAGATGAGCCGCCAGTGCGGCCAACTCCTGCTCGTTGATCTTGGCCGCCGTGTCCACGATCTCGTCCCTTATGAGGGTGAGATTACGACCAATGTCATCTGCCGTGGTGGGTGCGATAGTCGTCTCATCTGCTGTCACAATTCATCCCCTTTGATTTGGTCGTCCGCCCTGAGGGGCGCACGAACGTTTTGTGGTTGATATCCATCATGGTGAGCCGAATGGGCAGGGGTAACACTGTTTTCTGACGGTTTTCCCTACACTTAAGGATTGGCGCGGACTCCAGCCTGCCGAGGACTATCCCGATGATCGGAATCACCTCTCGGTCCTGGCGGTACGTGCGCGCTGACGCCTGTGGATATCGTGTGCTGCCGTTCAGATGTGATCGTCGGGTCCGCGCCACACCTCAACGGCACCGGGAAACGTAGGTGGATCGGACAATCGTTGTTGAGACGGGAACCTGTGAGGTTCTTACGGCGTCGCAAAGCGGCCTCTTGCGACTAGAACAAGAGTGGCGCTAGTCGCGACGCCATCTCACGGGCTGCTTCCGCATGGTCGCAGATGGCGGAAAACCGTTCTGAGGGACCTGTGAGGCAGACAGCCGCTTCAACGGTCCCGTGTGGGAGTTTCACCGGGATGGCAAGACAGGAGAACCCTTGTTCCAGTTCGTTGATGTCTACGGCTTGGCCTTCGGCCCGTACATGCGCGAATTGCTCCTCTAGTTGCCGCCTGTCGGTGATGGTGTGCGGCGTCAGCTTCATCAAAGGGCCCTTTGGAAAAGGGGGAGCCGAATCGCCGAGTTCAGCGAGCATGAGTTTCCCTGCAGCGGAGGCGTGTGGATGCCGGAGCATGTCGGATGCTGACTGCAGCGGATAATCCGGATCTTCGTCGGCAATTTTGAGAGATGCGTTGCGGAACAAGACGAGGTGTACGGCGAAGCGGTTTCCGCTTCGGAACTCTTCTATTGCAGAGCGAGCCGCGGTGGGAACGGTCGGTGGCACTGCGGCCATAATGAGGCCTGATATTGCGTGACCGAGCGCGAAACCGCGGAGGTCAGATGTGCGAACGAGGTATTCATCCGCAACGAGCGCGTTCACCATTCGGTAGACGGTCGCCGGCGGCATCTGCAGCGCGTCGGTAATCTCCTTCGCCGTCGTGCCGGTGCCGAACCGAGCCACGATTTCCAGAATCCTGAGCGAATTCGACGCCGTGCTGGGCCCCGAGTGCGCGGGTTTGTAGCCCATCAGCTGGGCCTTCCAAGAAACAGGTCCGAATCCTGGCTCTCGTCGTAGACGCCAACAGACGCCAGACGCTCAGGTAGGCGGAGATGCAGGACCAGGGCGTAGACAACGCTGGCGAGAAGGACACCGGCGTAGATGAGGGCATGCAGGTTACCTGTATCGGTTGATACTGTCGCGGCTTTCCACAGCACGAAACCGAGGGTCAGGGGCGTCACTATCCCAATGATCCAACTGGCGTAGGTATCCTCTCCTATTCGATGCAAGAAGAAGGGCAGGGAGGCACTGGCAAGAATATAGGTGCCGAGGTACCCGTAGGCGCCCAGGGTGAAGAAAAGCACGAGGCCCTGGTGCGGACTGATGCCGGAGAAGATAACCGCTATTGGGACTGCGGCCACGACCGGCATCACGACCATGATCGCCATCGAGGGCGTCCGATAGGAGGCGTGAGCTCGACCCATGATCCGTGGTGCAACGCCTTCTCTGCCCATGCAGAAAAGTACTCGGGCAAGAGCGCTCAGAGATGCGATGGCACAGGCGAACCAGGATGCTGCGATGCCGAGGTCAAGCACCGCGGCGAGTAGCGGGGAGGTTTGGGCAAACAGGTCGGATAACGGAGTGGAGCTGTCCCTGACGGATGTCGGAGCATCGTGAAGGGCTAGATCCTGAGTGATCGCGGCAAGAAGATACAGCGTGCCTGCCAATATAGGAGTCCACGTAATGGTCCGCGGGATGCTGATGAAGGGTTTTTGCGCCTCGCCTCCCAAGGTGGTAGCGCTTTCGAAACCAACAAAGGCACTGACTGCCACGACGATCCCGATCCATAAGACATCCTGGTCTCCCTCCCAGAGAAAGAAATTCTCAAAGTTCAGCGTCGGCGTGTTGAGCGCGAAGTAGGCAATCATGAGGGCTGTGAGGAGCCCTATTGCGAGGCACTCAACCATCAACGTGAACCAGGCAGAAATTTGAACTCCCCTGATCATGAGGAAACAAGCGAAAGCTGTCGCTGCAAGAATGACTAGGGCCATAAAGATTTTGGGGTCCGGAAGACTGATCCCGAGATTGATCATCATTTGAGCGGCATATATGCCTACGGCCAACAAACTGGCCATGGCTACGAGCCCGTATCCAAATATTGCTGACCAGCCGGCCGTGATGGCCGTCCGTTGTCCGAGTCCTTTGGCTGTGTAGCTGTAGAGGCCACTGACTGCGGCCATGCGCTTCGCCATAGGCCTGAGGCAGAAGGAGACCAGGATCATCACGGTCATGGCTGCTCCGAACGTCAGAACCAGGTTCGGAGAAGCGGAACCTGGGACGACGGTCGGATAGACGAGAGCCGGGATGACCGCCATGGCGCCGGCAGGTGCCACTGCAGCTACCGCTTGGGCGAAGACCGGCAGAAAAGCGAGCTTCCGGCGGCGCAAACCCTCCACCGGGGAGTGGGGCGTGATGAAGCGATCTCTGCGGGCGGACATCAAGAACCAGTTCTCCTTCGAACGGTAGGTGCACCTTGCTGACGAGGACGACAACGCAACGACCTGAGGCGCAGAACGGTAGCAGTCCCAGGCCCCGACCCGGGCAACTTCTGCCCTACAACATGTTTCCAACAGGTTTCCGATGTTTCCAACATGTTAACTGAGGTGAGAGGAATTGCTCCTGAATTTCTCAATGAAACTTCTGGAAAGGTCTCGCGTAGAGGGAAGTCCCTGACGTAGCGTTGTCCTATCAAAGGAACTGAGTGATCGGCATCACATCAGCAGTACTCGACACGGAGTTCAGCTGATTCTCCGCAGGAGGCGTGTGTCGGATTTCAGTCGATGCCTTTGTATACCCCACCAGGTTCGTCAGTCGAGTACTGACGCACGCCTATATGCGCATGCCGTGAACAGTTTCAACAATTGCATGTTCTGATCATCTTCGGCTTACCGGCATCTTCGGCTGTCAGGCCGCGAGGGACCTTCATTTGTATATGTATTCAAGGAGAGAACGATGAGTATCGACAGTGACGTCAACACCGTAGTTGGGGTGGAGTACCCCCTTGATCCGCTTTCCCGTGATGAGATTTCGCGTGCGGCTTCGATTCTGAAGGAGGGGCCGGCTGCGGCGGAGTCGTTCCGTTTCATCAGTATCGAGCTCCGTGAGCCGGCGAAGGATTTGCTGCGGGCCGGTGCCGAGACGGTGCGTGAGGCTGACGCGGTCCTGATCGATCGTGCCGAGGGGCGCTCTTATGAGGCGATCGTCGATCTTGATGCGGGCATCGTCTCGAC
>NZ_JAXCIC010000011.1:0-76126 GCF_035985055.1 Arthrobacter sp. PL16 | reverse complement strand
AAGCGCGCCCAGTTCGCCCGCAACAACCTCTGGGTCACCGCCTACGACCGCACAGAACGCTTCGCCGCCGGTGAGTTCCCCAACCAGGCCACCGGCGAACACGACGGCGTGCACGTCTGGACCCAAAAGGACCGGAACATCGTCGATGAAGACCTCGTCGTCTGGTACACCTTCGGCATGCACCACGTCGTCCGGCTCGAGGACTGGCCCATCATGCCCCGCCAGAACATCGGCTTCCTCCTCGAACCCCACGGCTTCTTCGACCAGAACCCCACCCTGGACCTACCCCGCGTATCAGCCACAGCCAACCACTGCAGCTCAGACCAAGGACAAACCACCCACTAAATAACAAGGAGAACTTGAACCCAGCTTATGACTTCCAACTGAGTAGGAAGTTGGACGCGAACAGGAGTTGGTGTTCGAGCAGTTTGTGAAAGGCGGTTCCCGGTGCTGTAGCAGCAGCACCGGGGACTGCATCCACCTCTACCTAATGCAGCAGTGGGAGCGTGATCCATTTGTTCAGCACCCCCGTAGTCACCTGGACCTTCACAGCGGTCCTGTTGCTGAGTGGGGTCTATCATCTTTGGCACGCGATACGGTCCAACGGCCTCACCGGCCGTGTAAACAAGAGCCTTCACGCCCTCATGAATGTCCTGATGGCTGCCATGCTATGGAACCTCGCGCCTTCGACCCTGCTGGCTCAGATCGCAGTCCTTACCGGTGCGACCCTGTGGTTTGTCATTCAATCGGTCGCCCGGCCGGAATTCAGAACCCTCTGCGCCGGTAGGCAGAGCCGGCTGAAGTGCGTCTACCACAGCGTCTCCATGGCGGGTGCCGCCCTCATGGTCGCAATAATGGCTCCCGTAACTACCGCCAGCAGTGCCATCCGTCCCACAGCCGCCGCGCCGGCGTCACACGTCCACCACATAACGACTCATGCAGCACCGACACTTGCTCCATACAGCACCGCAGGGACGACGATCAGTCACTCACCCTCCGTGGCGATCATGCTGACAGTATTCTTCGGAGCCGCGGCTCTTGTTTTCATTGTTCTCCTACTGCGTGAACGGCCAATCAGAACTACTACACGCCACCGAGCCGCACGCCACTTCGTCCGCGCAGAACACGGACTCGAAGCCCTCGGTGCCGCCATCATGGCGCTCATGTTCGCCACCATGACGACATGAACACCTACTCACGTCCCAATTACCAATCTCGATAATCGAACTTCAGCCGGAGCGTCGATTAGACGCGACCGTTGCCATCAACTCCGACGGGAACTTTGCCCGGCCGGTAATCAAAGAAAGGTACATTCCATGAGCATCACCTTCAGGCCCGAGGAACTCTTCAACGGGAAGCTCGACGAATCTCCACTGGCGCCTCCGTTGGCCGAGGTGCTGGGGGAGGAGATCCCTACGAGGATTGCCATCCCCTTCACCAGTGACGATTCACGTATCCTCTCCGGAGTCTGGGAAGCCGAACCGGGCCTTTCGCGATGGGAGTTCCTGGAGCGCGGGGAAGCGATCTACGTTTTGGAAGGTCGCATGGTCGTAACGGAGGACAACGGTGAAGCTATCACCGTAGAAGCTGGAACCTCCGCAATCTTCCCAATTGGTTGGCAAGGAACCTGGGAGATTCAGGAACGAATTCGGAAGTTCTTCGTGATCTTCACACGCTGACCAAGCGGCAGCTATACCGGGATGGACCCGGCTGACACTCAGCCGGCCTGGGGGTCCCAACTTCACTTCGCGCGATCCACTTTGAAAGGACTTCTACTCGTGTCGGCACAGATCGGCGTTACAGGCCTGGCAGTCATGGGAGCGAACCTGGCCCGGAACCTGGCCCGGAACGGTTACACCGTGGCCCTCCACAACAGATCCATCGAGAAGACGGACACGCTGCTGCACAAGCACGGCGGTGACGGCGAGTTCATCCGCACGGAGACCCTGCAGGAGCTCGTCGACTCGCTCGAGAAGCCGCGCCGGGTGTTGATCATGGTCAAGGCGGGCAAGCCCGTCGATTCCGTGATCGACCAGCTCGCCCCGCTCCTGGAGCCCGGCGACATCGTGATCGACGGCGGCAACTCCCACTACGAGGACACGCGCCGGCGCGAAGCCGCGCTCTCCCGGCATGACCTCCACTTCGTCGGTGTCGGCGTCTCGGGCGGCGAGGAGGGAGCGCTTCTGGGTCCGTCGATCATGCCCGGCGGATCGCGGGAGTCCTATGATTCCCTGGGCCCGATGCTCGAGAAGATCTCCGCCAAGTACAACGGTGAGCCCTGCTGCCGGTGGATCGGCACCGACGGGGCAGGCCACTTCGTGAAGATGGTGCATAACGGTATCGAATACGCCGACATGCAGGTCATCGGGGAGGCCTTCGATCTCCTGCGGTCAGGAGCCGGTATCGAGCCGGCGGACCAGGCGAAGATCTTCACGGACTGGAACTCGGGCACCCTGTCCTCCTTCCTCATCGAGATCACCGCCGAGGTCCTCGGACATACCGACGGGCGCACGGGCAAGCCCTTCGTGGACGTCGTCGTCGACGCTGCCGGGCAGAAGGGGACCGGCCGCTGGACGGTGGTCTCCGCGCTGGAACTGGGCAGTCCGACGTCGGGTATCGCCGAATCGGTGTTCGCGCGTGCGCTTTCCTCGCAGCTCGAGCAGCGAGTGCTGGCCCAGGACATCCTGCAGGGTCATGAGGGGTCGGTGGACCTGCCCGAGACCTTCGTCGAGGACGTCCGGCTCGCCCTGTATGCCTCGAAGCTCGTCAGCTACGCCCAGGGCATCGACATGCTCACGGCGGCCGCGAAGGAGTACGGCTGGGAGCTCAAGCTCGACGAGATCGCCTCGCTCTGGCGCGCCGGCTGCATCATCCGCGCCGAACTCCTCGACGACATCATGAAGGCCTACGCCGAAGCGGACACCCGCCCGGCCAACCTCCTGCTCGCCCCCGCGTTCGCCGAAGCCATCGCAGGAGCCGTCCCCGCCTGGCGCCGCGTGGTCGCGACGGCCGTTCAGCTCGGCATCCCCGTGCCCGTCTTCTCGGCATCGCTGGCCTACTACGACGGCCTGCGCCGCAAGCGCCTGCCGGCAGCCCTCACGCAGGGCTTGCGCGACCTCTTCGGAGCGCATACCTACAACCGCGTAGACACCGAAGGCACATTCCACACCCTCTGGGGCGAGGACAAATCGGAAATCGAAGCCGTCGACACCCACTAGAAATTACCTCCGCTGCGTTCGGTCGAGGGCATTTCGCCTATTGAAAGGTAAAAGGCAACGATGGTCGCTATCAACCATGATTTGAGTGCTGGACTCCCCCATAAGCCGGTGCCGGTGCTAGGCAATCACCGCCGCTCCCGCACAACAGGCTCGTCGTCGCTGACTCCGATGGGTTCGTTTGCTCTTATCGCGTCGGGTGCGGCTCTTGCTGCTGTCGAGTCGGTTGTACCTGTGTTGGTGAGGGATCGTTTCGCTTCCCGGTTGTTCGTGAAGGACTCCACCTTGTGGGGTGAGGATGCGGAGCGTGAGGCATCGGTTCGTCTTGGGTGGATCGATTTGTTTGAGGGTTCGCGTGCCCTGGTGTCGGAGATCGCCGGTCTTCGCTCCGACCTGAACGCGGAGGGCGTTGATCGGATCGTGCTCTGCGGGATGGGTGGTTCCTCGCTTGCGCCGGAGGTCATCACGAAGGAAGCCGGCGTTGAACTGGTCGTGCTGGACGCCACGGATCCCGAGCAGGTGGGTTCGGCCCTGGTGGATCTGCAGCGCACGGCGATCGTGGTGTCGTCGAAGTCCGGTTCCACCATCGAGACGGACTCGCAGCGCCGTTTGTTCGAGCAGGCGTTCAGCGACGCCGGCATCGACGCCGCTTCCCGGATCGTGGTGGTGACGGACCCGGGGTCCCCGCTGGAGGAAGCAGCACGGAAGGCCGGTTACCGCAAGGTCTTCAACGCCAATCCGCAGGTTGGTGGCCGCTATTCGGCGTTGACCGCTTTCGGACTGGTTCCTTCCGGCCTTGCCGGAGCGGACATCGGGACACTGCTCGATGACGCCGAGGAAAGCGCGGAGTTCCTCGGTGACGATGACGTCGACAATGTCGGACTGCAGTTGGGGGCGGTCCTGGGCGGCACTGCGCCTTTGCGCGACAAGATTGTCTTCGCCGACGCCGGTTCGGGTCTGCCGGGCTTCATGGACTGGGTTGAACAGCTCATCGCCGAATCCACGGGCAAGCTCGGCACGGGCCTGCTGCCGGTCGTCGCCTCGATCGGCGCCCCGGAGTTGGCCGCGGTGGCCGAGGATGTCATGCCGGTGATACTGGCACCCTTCGATGAGGCACCCTTCAATGAGGCACCGTTCGATGAGGCGCCCGGTGGTGAGTCTGGTGGTGAGTCCGGTGGTGAGTCTGGTGGTGAGTTGATGACCGGTACCGGTGTGACCGTCAGTGGGACCCTGGGCAGCCAGATGTTCGTGTGGGAGTATGCGGTCGCGGTCGCCGGGCGTCTGCTGGGGATCAACCCGTTCGACCAGCCCGACGTCGAGGCCGCGAAGAAGGCCGCCCGTGGTTTCCTGGAGGCGCAGCCGGAGCCTACTGCGGCCGCGTTCGTCGATGGCGCCGTGGAGGTCCGCGGCGAGGCCGGCCTGCTGGGCTCGTCGGGCACGCTCGGGGAGGCACTGCGGGCACTGCTCGCCGCGCTGCCCGCTAACGGCTATCTGTCGGTCCAGGCGTATCTGGACCGTTTCCGTCAGGTGGCCCTGGAGGAGGTCCGCTCGCCGCTGGCCGTGTTGACCGGCCGTCCGGTGACTTTCGGGTGGGGGCCCCGGTTCCTGCATTCCACGGGGCAGTACCACAAGGGTGGCTCGCCGATCGGGGTGTATCTGCAGGTCACCGGTGCCAGCAGCACCGATCTTGCGGTCCCGGACAGGCCGTTTACTTTCGGGCAGCTGATCTCCGCGCAGGCTGCAGGGGATGCTCAGGTGCTTGCCGATCAGGGGCGGCCCGTGCTGCGCCTGCATCTGACGGACCGTGCTGCGGGCGTCGCTCAGTTGCGTGCTGCCATTTCCGCCCTCGCCGTTTCCGGCCAGGGCCATCACGAGAACGGTTGAGTATGGCTGACAGGACGACGGCCAGAGCCGCCAATCCCCTGCGGGATCCGCGTGACCGGCGGTTGAGCCGGATTGCCGGTCCCTCGTCGCTGGTCCTGTTCGGTGTGACCGGGGACCTCGCGCGGAAAAAGCTCATGCCGGCCATCTACGATCTCGCGAACCGGGGGCTCCTGCCGCCGAGCTTCGGTCTGGTCGGTTTCGGCCGTCGGGACTGGAGCGACGAGGACTTCGTGGAGCAGGTCAGGGAGTCCGTGACGCAGTACGCCCGAACACCCTTCAACGAGACCGTGTGGCAGCAGTTGTCGGCGGGCATCCGGTTCGTGACGGGGGAGTTCGACGACGACGAGGCCTTCAAGAACCTCAAGGGGTGCCTCGACGAGCTCGACCAGAGCAGGGGCACCCGCGGCAACCACGCGTTCTACCTCTCCATCCCGCCCAACGCGTTCGAAGCGGTCTGCCAGAAGCTCTCCGAGCACGGCCTGGCCCAGCCCGACGACGGACAGTGGCGTCGCGTGGTCATCGAGAAGCCCTTCGGGCACGACCTCGAGTCCGCGCGCGAGCTCAACAGCATCGTCGAGGAGGTCTTCCCGCCCGATGCCGTGTTCCGCATTGATCACTACCTCGGCAAGGAGACGGTTCAGAACATCCTCGCGCTGCGCTTCGCGAACCAGCTGTTCGAACCCCTGTGGAACGCCAACTACGTCGACCACGTGCAGATCACCATGGCCGAGGACATCGGGATCGGCAGCCGGGCAGGCTATTACGACGGGGTGGGCGCGGCCCGCGACGTCATCCAGAACCACCTCCTGCAGTTGCTCGCCCTCACGGCGATGGAGGAGCCGATCTCGTTCGACGCCCAGCACCTCCGGGCCGAGAAGGAGAAGGTCCTCGCGGCGGTCTCCCTGCCCGAGGACCTCTCCGGACGGTCGGCGCGCGGCCAGTACGAGGCCGGGTGGCAGGGCGGTGAGCGCGTGAACGGTTTCCTCGAGGAGGACGGCATCCCGGCCGGCTCCACGACGGAGAGCTTCGCCGCGCTGCGCCTGGACATCCATACGCGCCGCTGGTCCGGGGTGCCGTTCTACCTTCGCGCCGGCAAGCGGCTCGGTCGCCGGGTCACGGAGATCGCCGTCGTGTTCAAACGCGCTCCCAACCTGCTGTTCCGGGACCACAACGAGGAGGACTTCGGGCAGAACGCCGTCGTCATCCGGGTGCAGCCCGATGAGGGCGTGACCATCCGGTTCGGTTCCAAGGTGCCCGGCACCCAGACCGAGGTCCGCGATGTCACCATGGACTTCGGCTACGGCCACTCCTTCACCGAGTCGAGCCCCGAAGCCTACGAGCGGCTCATCCTCGATGTCCTGCTCGGCGAACCCCCGCTCTTCCCCCGCCAGGAGGAAGTGGAACTGTCGTGGAAGATCCTCGACCCGTTCGAGAAGTACTGGGAGTCCCTCGACGGCCAGCCCGAACCCTACGTGCCTGGCAGCTGGGGTCCGGCATCCGCCGACGAGCTGCTCGCAGCCGATGGACGAACCTGGAGAAGGCCATGATCGTAGAACTCCCCGACACCACCACCTCGAAGGTATCCAAGGAACTGATGTCCATGCGCGAACGCGGCGGCGTCGTAGCGCTGGGACGCGTGCTGACGCTCGTGGTCATCACCAAATCCGGCTACGAGGAACAAGCCATCGACGCCGCGAACGAAGCGAGCCGGGAACACCCGTGCCGCATCATCGTCCTGGCCGAGGAATCCCCCCACGAGCCCACCCGGCTCGACGGCCAAATCCGCGTCGGCGGTGACGCCGGAGCGTCGGAAGTCATCGTGCTCCGCGGGTACGGCGAGCTCGCGCACGAGAACGAGTCCCTGGTATCGGCCCTCCTGCTGCCGGACGCCCCGATCGTGGCCTGGTGGCCGCACGGGGTACCCAAAGCCGCCTGCCAGACATCGATCGGCAGCATCGCGCACCGCAGGATCACCGACTCCGCCAACGAGCCCGACCCCACGGCCGCGCTGTTCAACATCAGCAGCACCTACGCCGCCGGCGACACCGACCTCGCCTGGACGCGCCTGACTCACTGGCGCATCCAGCTCGCCGCCGTCCTGGACCAACTCGAGGGCGACGAGCCCATCACGGCGGTCACCGTCGAGGGCGCGTCCGACTCCCCCAGCACCGTGCTCCTCGCGGCCTGGCTCACCAGAGCGCTCAACGCCCCCGTGACCATCGTCGCCAGCGAGGCAGGAACCGGGCTCAAACGCGTTCGCCTCACCAGAAAAGGCGGAGACATCGAACTGCACCGCCCGCACCACGACGTCGCCGAACTGCACCAACCCCACCAGCCCGTCCAGCACATCTCCCTCCCCCGACGAGGCCTACGGGACTGCCTCGCGGAAGAACTACGACGACTGGACCCCGACGAGGTCTTCGGCGAAGTCATCACCCAAGGCCTCACCCGCACCAACCTGAGGAGCACCCACACCAGTGAGCGCTGATAACAGCGCACAAGCTTGCCTTCGCTGGGATGAGAGAGCTCGAAGCTGACGCCAAGGGAGTCCGCGCCTCGGGTGCGGACTTCCTTGAGATGCACGCTTGTCTTGACGAGCAGGCCAAGCCCGGCTTCGACCTGAAGGGACTCCTCAGTGCCGGCGCCCCAGCCCTGGCCGCTGAGGAACTGCGCGAAGCCGTCGTCTGGTTATTCGAAGGACGGGTGGCGTCCCGCACCCTCGGAACCGGCGGGAAGCTACCGTCTGATCCTGGCCCGGGTGCGGAAGTTAGACGCCGGCTTTTGTCAGGAGTGCATCGACCGTCATGAGGAAGATGGAGCGCAGATTTTTTTGTGTGGGATCGGTGATGTACTGAAGGGCTGCTCCATCGTAAATCATCAGGAAAGACCGAACGAGGGTAACCGAATCCATGAAACACTCGCCGTCGGTATACTCCGGTGCAGCTGAGAAAAGTTTTCCCAGTTCCACTTCATAGGCCGGATAAATTTTCGCAGCCAATGGGCTTGCATTAGCATTTCGCGTTGCCCATAATATGAGCTCCATCTCAGCCAGAAGGCTGTCGGGCTCTTCCTCCAAGGACCGCCAGTAGCCTTCCGCCACTTGTTCCACAACTTTTCGGAGTCCCAAATGGGCCGGGACGTTGCGCGAGAAACGGTTCATGTTCTTCAACCAGGCCTCGGCAGCGGCATCCATCAGTTCACTCTTGTCGCTGAAGCAATAGTGCGCGGTAGCTAACGGGGCGTTGGCTTCCTTGGCGATGTTTCGCATGGTCACTGATTGAACGCCTTCACGCCTCATCAGTTCGACAGTCGCTGCGATGAGCTGTTCTTTTCGTTCTGCAGTCGGTACCCGCACAGATCACTCTCCAGTCTCCCAGTTTTCGATCCAAATCTGGGGCACCCCAAGCTTATCGCCCAAGAGACTGCATGCAGTTTGGCTCTCCGACGGATGGGTTCATTCAGCAGCGCAGATCACAGAGAACCCACTCAGCCAACACGAGGGAGGGCAGATGGGGTTCTCGTGGCTTGGATCTCGGCTGGTGCTTGGCGCAAATTGCTTTCAAAATGTCGGGTTGATCCACCCTGGGAGTCCCTCGACGGCCAGCCCGAACCCTACGTGCCCGGCAGCTGGGGTCCGGCATCCGCCGACGAGCTGCTCGCAGCCGATGGACGAACCTGGAGAAGGCCATGATCGTAGAACTCCCCGACACCACCACCTCGAAGGTATCCAAGGAACTGATGTCCATGCGCGAACGCGGCGGTGTCGTAGCGCTGGGACGCGTGCTGACGCTCGTGGTCATCACCAAATCCGGCTACGAGGAACAAGCCATCGACGCCGCGAACGAAGCGAGCCGGGAACACCCGTGCCGCATCATCGTCCTGGCCGAGGAATCCCCCCGACGAGCCCACCCGGCTCGACGGCCAGATCCGCGTCGGCGGTGACGCCGGAGCGTCGGAAGTCATCGTGCTCCGCGGGTACGGCGAGCTCGCGCACGAGAACGAGTCCCTGGTATCGGCCCTCCTGCTGCCGGACGCCCCGATCGTGGCCTGGTGGCCGCACGGGGTACCCAAAGCCGCCTGCCAGACATCGATCGGCAGCATCGCGCACCGCAGGATCACCGACTCCGCCAACGAGCCCGACCCCACGGCCGCGCTGTTCAACATCAGCAGCACCTACGCCGCCGGCGACACCGACCTCGCCTGGACACGCCTGACTCACTGGCGCATCCAGCTCGCCGCCGTCCTGGACCAACTCGAGGGCGACGAGCCCATCACGGCGGTCACCGTCGAGGGCGCGTCCGACTCCCCCAGCACCGTGCTCCTCGCGGCCTGGCTCACCAGAGCGCTCAACGCCCCCGTGACCATCGTCGCCAGCGAGGCAGGAACCGGGCTCAAACGCGTTCGCCTCACCAGAAAAGGCGGAGACATCGAGCTGCACCGCCCGCACCACGACGTCGCCGAACTGCACCAACCCCACCAGCCCGTCCAGCACATCTCCCTCCCCCGACGAGGCCTGCGGGACTGCCTCGCGGAAGAACTACGACGGCTGGACCCCGACGAGGTCTTCGGCGAAGTCATCACCCAAGGCCTCACCCGCACCAACCCAAGGAGCACCTACACCAGTAAGTGCCAAACCGAAAAGAGCCGCTGGTGAATGTGACTATTCAGGTCGACGTGGTTACAGGGTGATCACCAGCACCTAGAAGTCGACGCTAATGTCTCTGCTTGAAACTAATTTGTCAGGGAGGTACCTATACACGAATGGATCATACTGCCCCTACCAGTGACGCGTGTCGGGCAAAAGAAAGCTCTTCGCTGTTACGCGGGTTGAAACGGGGCAGTTCACCGCTCTCTAGTTCCTCGGCATTTGTGAGGCGCCGCCCCTCCAGCGTTTCGTACGGCTGCTCATCTATGTACTCGAGGCGACGGGCAACGTCAAACTCTTCAATGCACTGCCCACAGATAGGCATGTCCCGAAGGTGAGCATGGGCGGAGTTCGTCCAGCACATCTCGCAGTATGCAGTTTCTTCAAACATTTCGGTTCCTCATTACTATTCGAGCACGATCTCACAATCACCAGGCCTGAAGGCACGAGTTCGAACGATGACCAGCACGATTCGAAAAGGGGCGATTGAAATCACCAGGGAATTTTTACGGTACTGGGAGCAAGAGCTTGGCAAGCGGGTTGGGACGACAGAACTTGAGACCGCCCAAGATGGTTCACTAGTCCGTGGCTTAGTCGAACCCAGTGGTCCGCCTCGCCGGTGCCGCCCCAACCGCTTGTTAGACTTTTAGCCTTTCTCAAGTCTGACAGCACTTCGTCAGAGACGCCGCATCTCGAACGTGTGAGATTCGTCATTAGCTGCACAACCTGACACAGCACCTAGGCCCCAACCAGTTTGATTCCTGCGGACGGAACGCTGATTGACAATTCGGCCAGTGCCGAGTAACCCTGCCGGTTTGAGAGGCGTAAGTTCATGGCTGCAGTCAATGAAGAGTCGTCAGCACCGCTGGGGTTTCCCGGTTCTGGTTGCGCCTTCGATAGAAACTCATGCTGGTGACTTCGACCGTAGGGGTTTCTCGAATCAGCCTCTTCGTGAACTCGGACATATTGCATCGGCGTGTTGCCAAGTTACATGCCCCACAACACCTCAGTCATTTCTGGGCGTTTTCGTGAAGCCGAGAACCTCTGGACCCATGGGCCGAAATCACCACTACGGCCGTCTAGCAGGCACACCCTGGACTAGAGACGTTTTCATTGTCGGGAATAGCGTTTTTGCAGGAGGAGCAAGGCCAGGAGCAAGGCGCCGATGACGATGTCGTTCCATCAGGATGTGAGGTTCGAATGATACGGAGGATGAGTACACCGGCTAGGTACCCGAGGACGCAGCCGCACCCTCCGGTGAGCAGTATTTCGCCCACCACTGCCGCGATCGCGTTCAGTGCTGGCTGGACCGCACGTCCAGAAGGAGCACCGAGGACGTTCCCGCCGCCAGTGGCTTACAGAGTCCGGTCCAGCTGCGCCTAGTGCAGAGCGGAGAAGGCGGCGACGACGAGGAGTTCGGCGACGACGTCGATGCACGAATATGCGTTGCCCAAGGGCTCGGTCTTGCACAATGGCGGTGAAGGGTTCGGTGACGGTGACGGTGATGGTGCTGATTGTGTAGCAGTGCCCGTGCGCTGGAGAGCCCGGAGGGGGGTCACGACGAATGACTAAATAACGAAGAAGTGGACGACTGAGCCCATTGCGGGCCGAAGGCGCGCCAGCCAGCAGCAAGAGGGCGATCAAAGGGTCAAGGGCGTTGTAGTCGCAACTTCGGTCAGGGAGTGAGATAGAACGAGCCATGGTCCGTAGAAAGGTGGCGAAACAAGATAGACCTTACAAGCGGTATCGAATAAACTGATGCTACGCGAACGAGCACAGAGAGAGTAGATATTATGGCTTATCAAAAAGGGGCCGATGGTGTAGTTATATACCATGATGGCCACCGGGGAGTATACAATTCTAAGGGTGAGTTAACCGCAATAGGGTTTGACGAGTACCGCGAAATATTTTTTGATCCAGCGGGCTCGGGGGATGTAACTATGCTGTTCGAGCGCGAATTCGATTCTGAGGGCAATGTCCTCCCGGAGAGAGAGCAGGACTGGGAGACGACTATCGGTAGGGAGGCATACTCGATGCTTTCCGAGTTCTTCAGGAAAACGAGCAATATGGAGTGATTAGTCAATTCATGCAGTTCAGTAACACGGTCACACCCGCGTTATTGAACTTACTTGTCACGCGGCAGGCAACATTATGACCGGCATCCGCGAAGGTTAAGCCTCACCTGATGGTGGCACCAACAACTGCGTTTGATTCACAACACGAAGTCGAACAAGGGGCGTGCCTTGGCCGCCGCAGGATGCCGGAGAGTTCGAAGCTGATATCGCTTCCAGATCTAGCACTCGTAGCGCCGTCACCGGTTGAGGCCGCCATCCTTCACCGAGACGGCGACTAGCAGAATGCCGCAGCCTCTAATTCTTTCCTCCGAGCTAATTTTCGGGATTATAAACGAATTAGCGGGCTTCACAGGTGCATGTTTGGCAAGGACGGCGACACATCATTCACACCGCACCACAATAGCAACTGTCTGGCCCGGGTGCGGAAGTTAGACGCCGGCTTTTGTCAGGAGTGCATCGACCGTCATGAGGAAGATGGAGCGCAGATTTTTTTGTGTGGGATCGGTGATGTACTGAAGGGCTGCTCCATCGTAAATCATCAGGAAAGACCGGACAAGCGCAACCGAGTCCAAGGCACACTGACCATCGGTATACTCCGATGCGGCTGAGAAGAGTTTTCCCAGTTCCACCTCATAGGCCGGATAAATCTTCGCAGCCAATGGGCTTGTGTTTGCATTGCGTGTTGCCCATAGTATGAGCTCCATCTCAGCCAGGAGGCTGTCGGGCTCTTCCTCCAAGGACCGCCAGTAGCCTTCCGCCACTTGTTCCACAACTTTTCGGAGTCCCAGATAAGCCGGGACGTCGCGCGAAAAACGGTTGATGTTCTTCAACCAGGCCTCGGCAGCGGCATCCATCAGTTCACTCTTGTCGCTGAAGCAATAGTGTGCGGCAGCTAACGGGGCATTGGCTTCCTTGGCGATGTTTCGCATGGTCACTGATTGAACGCCTTCTCGCCTCATCAGTTCGACAGTCGCTGCGATGAGCTGTTCTTTTCGTTCTGCAGCCGGTACCCGCACAGATCACTCTCCAATCTCCCAGGTCTCCACCCAATCCGGGGCACATCCAGCTTATCGCCCAAATGACTGCGCACAGTTTCGCTCTCCGACGGATGGGTTCATTCAGTAGCGCAGATCACAGAGAACCCCACTTGGCCAACACGAAGTCGGGCAAATGGGGTTCTCTGTCACGGCGGTTGAGGTGTGGAGGCGTTCTTGCCTCTGTGCGGTGCCACTACCTGTCGGGACCGATGGGCGGCAGAGCAGAGCAGCTTGCCTTCATCCGCAAAAAAGTGAGTACGTCTTGCCCCTTACCGAGCCGTGATCCCTGCAGCGACTTTCAGGACGCGGAGGTGTGCGCGTGGTGTTTCAGGTGGGGTCCTGCACCATCGCCTTTGACGTTTTCCTGGCGCCCTCGGTGCCTGTCGGTGAGACCGGCAGGCGCGCTGGAGTCCTCCTGGGACGGTCCGTTCAGGTAGCGCTCCATGGAGTCATCCAAAGCGTTGATCCATCGGGTGTGGTGCTTGGTGGCCATGGTGCCGGTGACTACGGATTGATGTACAGCGTCGCGGTAGCCCAGGATATCTGTGTGCTTGTTGTGCATCCAGTCCTTGAACAACTGGGAAACCGCATCGAGGTCGAAAGAGGGATAGTCGGTGGCGTCGATGAGTTCCCGTAGGTACTCGGACTGGAAGTCAGCCTCCGCGTCGTGGTCGGTGAGCGCATCTTGTCTCTCGAGCCAATCCGCGATGTCCGCCTCGCGCTCAGCAAGGGTCGGAAGCTGAATTTTCCCGGTCATGACATCGCGGGCGAACCATGCTTGTGCATCGAACATGTTGAATGTGTAGTACTGGTCCTGCGCGCCCAGGTAGAACAGATTAGTGTTCTGCTGCCACACAACGCCCTTGTAGAGATTGCTCGGATACAGTACGTTCGGCGATTTGAGGGACAGCTCACTGGGCAGGAACGGGTACTTGTGCTGGTACCCGGTGCACAGCACCACAGCGTCGAAATCGTCGTAGGTGCCATCGCTGAAATATGCGGTGCTGCCTTCGAAGTGAGTGACAAGCGGGCGCTCCACCGTGTTCCAGGGCCAGTCGTAACCCATCGGAGTCGTGCGATAGCTGAGAGTGATAGAGGCAGCTCCCATCTTGTGGGACTGCATGCCAATGTCCTCAGCGGAGTAGCTGCTTCCGATCATGAGCAATCTCTTGCCGTTGAATCGCTCGGCGCCACGGAAATCGTGCGCGTGCAGAACCTCGCCCGGGAAGGTTTTGATGCCCTTGAATTCGGGGACCGCGGGAACGTGGAAGTGACCTGTCGCAACCACGAGCTTGTCGAACACGTGGGTCTCCGTGCGGTTCGTCTTGAGGTCCTCAACCGTGACGGTGAATTCCTGTGTGGCCTCGTTGTAGCTGGTGTGACGCGCGACAGCGTTGAACTGCACGTACTTGCGCACGTCGGACTTCTCCACCCGTCCCTTGATGTAGTCGAAAAGAACCTCGCGTGGCGGAAAGGAGGAGATGGGACGGCCGAAGTGCTCGTCGAAGGAGTAGTCCGAGAACTCGAGGCACTCCTTAGGCCCGTTCGACCATAGGTGGCGGTACATGCTGGAATGAACAGGTTCGCCGTGACCGTCCAAGCCGATACGCCAGCTGTTGTTCCACTGCCCGCCCCAATCGTCCTGCTTCTCGAAGCATTTGATATCAGGGATTACGGCGCCTTTTTGTCGGGCTGATTCGAATGCCCGCAGTTGCGCCAGGCCGCTGGGACCCGCACCGATGATTCCGACTCGAAGTGTCATGCTGCTTTCCTCTTCCAAATTTATGTGCCGCTAGTGCGCGATGCTGAAAGTTACGCCACCCGCTGAATTGGGCCGAACGAATGCATATTTGGCAATAGCAAGGTCAGGTCTTTGTTTTTACAATGTGCGGTTCCGGCGCCGCTTCTACTAGAAACCGATACATTGGGAGACTCACCGATAAGAATCAACTTGATGCTGCCCATGGTTCGCAGCTTGTCGTTTGAGAGCATCGGTTCAAGCTTGGTACTGGTCCGACGCGCGAACGGCTACCCCTGGACGACGGTCCGACGGGTTGTAGGGCCGGCGGCCCAGGGCAGGGTCCTGCTGGGAGCATCGGATCCGTGCCGAACGGTCAGACGTGGTCGGCACGGATCCCGGATGCATGGTTGGTTTAGGCTGCGAAGTTGCGGTCGCCGGCGAAGAACCCCAGGGCGTAGTCGGGGGTTTCGAACTTGACGGCCGTGCCCTTGGGGAAGAACAGCACGTCGCGTTCCTTCGCGTGCGTCGTCTCTCCGGTTGCCAGGTCGGTGAGGATGAACTCGCCCTGCACGACAACCTTCATCTCGTCGTAGGTGTAGGTGTATTCCAGGGGCTTACCGGCCTTCAGTTCGAAAAAGCCCGAACACATGACCGACCCACCCGGGTTGGAGAGGGAGTCGCCGATGGCAGCTTCTACCCCGGGCTCATTCATCGACGGCAGTCCGATGTGACCGCCTTCGACCTTGTGGATGGATCCGGCCTTGCTGAGGGTTCCTGTGAGGGCTTCCATGATTTCTCCTTTGAAAATGGGGCGAGATTCGGCAGAACTGTTGGCTGCGACCGCGCTGAGGTTGCAGCCAACCACTTCGAGCATCTGAGGGACCTGCAGGGTGTAGCGCTGCTAGAAGGTAGTCCGACTCGATCAGAGAGCCACGAGTGTGATACTGATCACCTTTGCTCGTACCAATACGGTGACACGAACGGGTGTACAAGTCAACCGTTCGAGAAGATTTTTGCTCGCCGACCTTCCCGGCCGTCCCGAGCCCCTGTTTTCCATGAACTCTTGACTAAGACGCTTGTTCCTGTAACAGTTGGCATCGCTGTGACCCGCATCACAACCACGCGATCCTCTGAGAGCCAGAAGTAGGTCTGCTCATGGATCCCGTACTCACGGAAGGGTTAGACAATGCCCACAACTACCCCGCACTCCCCGATACCAACAGGGGAAGCGATCGACTCCTGGCCGAAGAAAGCCATGGAACCGATGAAGCCCGAATGGCCTCGATTGCTGTGCCGATTCATCAATGCCGACCCGGTAGGGAAGTGGGATGACTTCCGGCTTTCTGAATGGGAACTGAACGCTTGCGGTTGGGAGGACTTCCACCCTCACACCGAGACGAACTTCGTCCTGAAGGGTGAGCTTCACGTCGAGAGTGAAGGCAAGACCGTCATTCTTGGACCGGGTGATTCAGCACGCGTGAATCCCGGACAACTCGGACGATACTGGGCGCCTGTGTACGCACATATGGTTACCATCTACGGTCCGAATCCGGAGGGACTGGAGTCCAGCTCCTTCCGATACTTCGAACTCTGACTCCACCTCCGTCAACGGCCTTGAAGGCCAGGCAGTCGGCCACTAGTTGCACCGTCAGCGCAATCATCTAAGAGATGACGTACCGTTCGCGCGAACATACAAAGTTCGACTCGTAGCGGCCCAATCAGCGAGCGGTTATTTGGCCGTAAATCACTTACGTCGACCCTGTTCTTCTTACTTGGCGGAACTTGCTGCAGAAATTCAAGGCGCCTCAATCTGAACGGCTGGCTCGATACTACCGGGGAATGGCAGATTGCAACTCGCTACCTGCTAACTTTGCTTATCATTTTTCATGCTATTCGAAGGAGAATTTTATGAGCCAGGATACATCGAATGAAGTCGACCACCTACAACGGTCGATTGACTGGAAGCAGGGGCTTGCCATTTCGCTTGGAGTGCCACTGCTGATTCTTCCGTCCTTGGGCTACCTTCCCATCTACGTCTCCGCCGCAGCAATCCTCGTGTGGGGACTATCCGTCCTCCAAGGTTTTTTCCAGAACACCGCCTATGCCGAATTAGCCACCACTTTTCCCAAGGCATCCGGTCTGCCGGGCTTCGCGCAGCACGTGTTTCGCACCGAAAATTACAAGGGCAAGTACGACAAGGGCAAACTGACCGGCGGGTTCAGCGCCTGGAGCTACTGGTTCGCCTGGAACCCCGTATTGGCGATTTTCGCCATCCTGGTCGGCGGATACCTGCACGGTCTGTTTCCAGCTCTCGCCGCAACCTTCACCGAGTACCAACTCTCTCTGCTCTCCGGTCTGGTGATCTTCACCGGGTTGTCCATCGTGAACTGGTTCGGCCTTAAAGACGGCGCCATCCTCGGCTATATCCTTGCCGCCGTCTCGCTGATACCGCTGACCATCCTGACCATCGCGCCCTTTGCGACCGGCCACGTCGAGATAGCGAATATCACTGGCAACTGGTTGCCGACTGACTGGTCATGGGATCTGCATCACGTCCTGATTCTCTTTGGCATCTTCGCCATCGCTCAATGGAGTGCATGTGGCTGGGAAACAGCAGCGATCTACGCCCCGGAATATAAAAAACCCGGCAAAGACGTCCCCAAAGCGCTGTACGCCTGCGGTATTGTCTGCTTTTTCTCCTATGTGCTGGTTCAAGCCGTAGTAATCGGCGTACTCGGTGTTGATGGTGTCATGGCGGAGCCCATCTCACCCCTGATCCCAGTCGCTCAGGCAGTCTTCGGACAAGTCGGTACCGTCGTGACCATCATCATGCTGATCGCCGCCATGATCCTGATCATCCAAACCGCTTATCTTGGCTCCTCCCGCGCAATGCACTCCATGTCAGCCGAAGGTAACCTCCCCAAGGTCTTCGGCAAGACAAACCGGCACGGAACCCCGTTCGTTGCCATGCTCGTCACCGCAGCCTTCAATATGGCACTCATCTCCATAGGATCCATACCGGCCATCCTTGCCGCTGCCGCCATTGGCTACACCTGCGCCAACGGCATCAGCCTCTTCGCCTACGTCAAAGCCAAGAAGCACCCGTCGTTCGCCAGCCTGGAACGCCCTTTCAAAGCACCCAAGGGCTGGACGAACGTCGCACTGATCTTCGGCCTGTTCAACCTGCCGTTCTGCGTCATCGGTGTGGTCTATCTCAATAGCCAAGAAATCGGCTGGGCCTCGACCTGGCTCGGTTTCGTCGTCCTGGGGGCCTATATCCCCATCTGGTTGTTCACCCAGTACGAACTGCGACGACATACCAAAGCCGCCCCTGCCCCATCTCTCGCCCCCTGACAACCCGGTCAGCCGGACGCCCCGACGAGCACAATGCTCGCCGGGGCGTCGCGCGTCGGAAGAGCTCTGTCGACTTCTGCTGATGGAAAGGATTCGTATGGCCTGGTTGGTACTTGTTCTCTCTGGCGCTCTTGAGGCTGTTTGGGCCGCAGCGCTGCATCGTGCTTTCCAAACTTCTGGTCGTCGCCGTGTCGCCTGCATCACCCTATTTCTGGTTTCCGTAACCGCCAGCACCGGTGGCCTGGCCATCGCGATGCAGTCCATCCCGACCGGCACGGCCTATGCAGTATGGGTTGGCGTTGGCGTGGTTTTGACCTCCGCCTATGCAATCGCCATAGGGGCGGAACGGCCGACGGTGCTGCGACTGCTCCTGCTGTCAGGTATTGCCGCCTGCGTCGTAGGCCTGAAGGTGGGGGCGTAGTGCCAAAGCGTCCACTCCCCTGGGTGATACTTCTGATCTCCGCAGTCCTCGAAGCAGTCTGGGCAACGGCGCTCGGTTCGTCGGACGGCTTCAGCAAACCGCTGCCTACTGCGGTCTTCGCCGTCAGTGTCACGATCAGCATGCTGGGTCTGGGCATGGCTATCCGGACCATCCCCTTGGGTACCGCATACGCGATCTGGGTGGGAATTGGCGCCGCGTTGACCGTGGGCTGGGCGATGGCCACCGGCGTAGAACCCTTCAGCGTGGTAAAGCTGATGTTCATAACCGGCATCGTAGGCTGCGCGGCCGGATTGAAATTGCTGCCGGATACGAAGAACAAAGCCATATCCGACGCCGCCACACCTGAACTCGCCTGCCATCAGGGTGACAGGAACGTCGAATGGGCTTTGCAAAGCAGGCATCCGCGTGCTGACCAGCGAGGGCTTGCTTCATCGTCGGTGAGTCACCAAACGAGTCGGGCAGGCCTGGAGTAACCGCCACATCAAGCCCCTTAGCCAGCGTAAACGACAGCGCTCTATGAGAACTGTCCGGACCACGGTGTTGAAGTCCGACCCGATGGCCCTCATCGCCCTCGCCAGGCGGCCGATCTGCAACGCGAAGCCCAAGTTCTCCGGAGCGGGAAAGAGCGACTCCAGGTGCCCGAGCAGTACCTGGCAGACCTAGCGCTGCTCGAAGCCCTTAAGGCACCCGAAGCGCCTCCGACGACGCCGCATGCTAACGCCGGGTGCACTATCGCCGAGCGCGCCTACCTGATTAACGACGACGAACTGCAGGGCCCCACCATTGACCAGCTGCGAGAAGGAATCGGCAGCAACTACTCCGGCGCCGACGACAGCCTCTTCCAAGACACGGCATTAGTGGCAGCCGCTAAGGACTGGCACGAATTTCCGCCTACTGGGCGTTAGTAGTCCTGGTGGAAGGTGCCGTGTGTCGATCGTCTCCGTGATGAGCGCGGCGTCATGAATGACCTGGACGAGTTCGTCGACGTTCCCAGGCCCGCCGTAACTGGTGAGTATCCGTTCGGCGGCAGGGGTGAAGTCGAGTTCGCGCAGTCTGGTCTGTCGTGCGGCACATCTCGCCAGAGGCATAGCATCGCTCGGTCTTCCGCGAAGCGAAGGTACGGGTACCACGGTTGCCACGGACGCCTGCCGGGTTGCGGCACGTGATAGGGATGTTCAGCGGTGAAGGCCCAGAGGAGGGACGGAGCTGCTCCGGGGGCTCGCGGAGAGAAACTGAGGATGTTCCTCGCGTGGGCAGCGAGCACGTGGGCAGCCCAGGCCGGTAGAAAGTTGGCGTTCTCGATGATCACAGCTTTGTCGGGTTTCGACTGCTCAGGCGTCCACAGGGCGCGCCATTGCTCCACCATGTCGGGTGCCGGCCCCCGACGCGCACAGGATTCTGACAGTCGGGTGAGCTTTCCGCAGAGCTTGGCCGAGAAGCGTGACACGTCCCCTCCCCGGCTCTCCGACCGCGGCAACAACGTCTCCTCTCGAAAGCGCAGCCGCCCCCCATCCGACGCCGTTCTCCAGAGAGCGGGCATAGTGCGCAGGGTTCCTACTGCCGGTTCGACTTTCGGGCGCTCAACACGGACCACACCGCGCTTACAGGGTCGAAAACGGGAACGGCCGCACAGGTGTACTTGCGCAAACTAGCGCTGAAATGCTCCTCGGCGCGCACCAGCGTCGGTACTTCATCGGCCAGCGCGAGTCCGAGACCGTTGGTTCCCGCTACACGTTCCGAAAACGCAAAACCTGGCTCCTCGCAGTGTCGGTGTGTAGGCCTAGATGCGAGCCGTTTTTCTACTGCGCCGGTCGCTGGCAACCTGTTTCCATGATCAGTTCAACCCCACCGTCTATGTCCGCTGTCGGGAGCGACGTGGTAATGCTGACGAGGGCGGCGAGGTGCTGGATGTGCGTGCCGCCGCATGGGATGTCGGTAGGCCCGTCGGGGGAGGTGGCAGACCCAGGTTAAGTGTTGAGGCGGTCCGCGACGGCGGAGGGTCAGCGAGCGCGGAGGGCGCCAAGCCCCTGCGGCGAAGGGACTTTCCAAGGGGTGAGTATCTGTTGACCGGTGTGCTTCGACGCGCGAACGCTGGACAGTGAGGTCACGCCGTCCGGGTAGGTGATCTCGGTGTCCTTCGTGGGCAGGGGCATGAATCAGGCTTTTCGCTCGGGTTCGGGGATGAGAGCTGCCGTGTTGTCGACGCGCCGTCGTCGCACGCCGACCGTGACACCGATGGAGGCGACCGTGACCAGCACAAGTGCGATAACCTCACGAGGGCCGAGCGCCTGGCCTAGCACCAGAAGACCGGCGAGGGCGGCCACGACGGGTCCCAAGGCGGAGAGCACGCCGAAGATGCGCGTGGATAGCCGCCGCAGTGCGAGCATTTCCAGGCCATAGGGAAGGGCGCTGGATAGCAGTGCCACACCGATAAAAACCGGCAGCACCATGGGTGAGGCCGCTATTCCGCTGGTAGCGGCTGTAACCCCGAGCGGCAATGCGATGACCGCTCCGATCGCCATGGAGACCGCCAGGCCTCCGACGCCTGGTACCAGTCGCCCGACGCGTGCACTGGCGAGGATGTAAAGGGCCCAGAAAGCGCCCGCGCCGAGCGCGAAGAGGATGCCTGCGAGCGAGAGGTCGGCGCCGGCGCCAAGCCCCAGGAGAAGGACACCGGCGAACGCCAACAGGGCCCATGCGGCATCGGTGAGGCGCCGAGTCTGTACGAGGGCAAGCAGGAGTGGCCCGGTGAATTCGAGCGTCACGGCCACACCGATCGGAATCTCGCCGATGGCGAGGTAGATCAGGGTGTTCATGCCGGCCAGTGCGATGCCCAGCACGGTCGCGGCCGCCCATTGCTCCCGCTTCCACCGGCGAACTCTCGGTCTGACGTAGATCAGCAGGATGAGCGCTCCGAAGACCAACCGAAGAAGAGTCGCGCCGGTGGGGCCCACGGCATCGAACTGGGTCTGAGCCAACGCTGCACCGAACTGGACGGACAGCACAGCGGAGATCATCAGCAGAGGCGCTGGGACGGACGAAGAACGCCTGATCGCGATCACGCCTCGACCTCTTCGCGGTCATCGGTCTGAACGCCCTCGTGCACTTTCGCTGCGCAATGCTCCATTAGTGCAGTATACTGCACGAATGGATGAGAAAGCTGCTGTGCTCGCTACAGCCATTGGTAGACGCGTAAAGGATGAGCGATTGAACCGCCGATTGACCCTTGACCAGCTGGCTGAAGCTACAGGTGTGAGTCGTCGGATGATCGTCAGTATCGAACAGGGTGCGACCAATCCGAGTGTGGGGACACTGCTGAAAATCAGTGATGCCCTGGGTGTGGGGTTGCCCGAATTGGTGGCACCACCCCGTAGCTCCCCTGTCTCTGTCATACGCAGCGGCGAAGGGGCCGCTCTGTGGACGGGTGATCTGGGTGGCTCAGGGGTCCTCGTGGCCGGCACCCGCTCACCGAATGTCCTGGAACTGTGGGACTGGACGCTCGAAGCTCAGGAACAGCACGTCAGCGAGGCCCACTCGGCCGGAACGATGGAACTCCTACAGGTACAGCAGGGCACGATCACCACCACCGTAGCCGGTGAGCCTTTTACGCTGGGTGAGGGCGATGCGCTGACCTTTCCCGGCGATGTGAACCACAGCTACGTGAACCACAGCGAAACCAAGGCACGGTTCTCACTGGCCGTCTTCGAGCCCGGTGTCGGATTCACCCAGAAAGAGGGCACCCATGACTGAGGCACGGCAGCATCAGGATTTCCTCGAAGCCGCCCGTGTCGACGAGGCGGTCTTCGCACTCCGCCCCGACTACCGGGCATTGCTGATCGCCGTCGACGGGCTGGTTGCCGGCCCCAGTGACGCCGAGAGCGAGACGCTGCTGCAGCGAGCAGAAGCCGCCGCCGGTGCCTGGCTGGCGGAGCGACCGGTCACGGAGCTCCCCCATGTCGTGTCGTGGCGGGAGGCGTACCAGGGCTTCGGTGCGAAGCCGAACCGCACCCGTAACAGCCTCGAAGCGCTCCTGCGCCGTACGCCTGTGGGCCTGCCGCGCGTGAACCGCCTGACGGATATCTACAACGCGATCTCGGTACTGCACCAGATCCCCCTCGGCGGCGAGGACCACGCCCGGTACCAGGGCTCCCCCACCCTCATCCGCGCGACCGGGAACGAAATCTTCGACACCGCCAGCAACGGCGAGATCGTCATCGAGCATCCCGAGCCGGGAGAGGTCGTGTGGATGGATGACGCAGGCGTGACGTGCCGCCGCTGGAACTGGCGACAGGGCAGACGCACCCAGCTCACCGACAACACGACGTCGGCCCTGTTCATCCTCGATGCCCTGGCACCTCTGACCGAGGATGACCTCACCGCCGCAGCCGATGACCTGTCCGGTCACCTGGAGCGGCTTGGACCCAACGTGACGATCACCCGCCGCCTGATCACCCCCGATACTGCCAGTGCACCCGGTACTGCCAATGCATCCGGCCTGCTCGGTGAGGAGGGTCGATCATGATCCGGTCGCGGGCGGGTGGTCCCGTCCCTCCGTGGGGTCTGGCGGTCACCGCGATGCTGTCCGTGCAGCTCGGCTCAGCACTGTCGGTGGATCTCATCGGGCAGGTCGGAGCTGCCGGTACGGCCTGGCTCCGACTGAGCATGGGTGCGGTGATCTTCCTGCTCATCGCCCGACCACCCCTGTCCAGGGTGCGCCGCGCCGACGTCCCGGTCCTGCTCGGACTCGGGGTGACGACCGGGCTGGTGACCATCGGATTCCTGTCCGCACTCGAACACATTCCGCTGGGCACCGCGGTCGCGATCGAGTTCCTGGGCCCGCTCTCCGTCGCCGCCCTCCGCAGCCACTCGGCGCGAGCGCTGATCTGGCCGGCGCTCGCCCTGTGCGGGGTCATCCTCCTCACCGAGCCCTGGCATGGTGACGTAAACCTGGTCGGCGTCATGTACGCGGCACTGGCAGCGATCGGCTGGGGTATCTACATCATCCTGACCCAGCGGATCGGTGATCGGTTCACGGGAATCTCCGCCCTGTCCCTGACCATCCCCGTCGCTGCCCTGACAGCTGCGATCATCGGCATCCCGCAAGCAGCCGGTCACATGAACCTCGGCGTCCTTGCAGTAGCTGCGGGTCTGGCAGTCCTGCTGCCCGTGCTGCCCTTCGCACTCGAGATGCTGGCCCTACGACGCCTGACCGCCACCGCCTTCGGAACCCTCATGTCGCTGGAACCGGCCATGGGGCTCCTACTCGGCCTGATCGTCCTCCACCAGCAGCCCTCCCCCATCCAATTCGCCGGGATCCTGCTGGTCGTCCTCGCCGGCGCAGCAGCCCAGCGCGGAGGCCGCCGAACCCGATCCTTCGAACCAGCACACAGCACACCCGAACTCGGATCCACCCCCTAGGCGCGTTTCACACAGGGCCTGCCACGCGTCCTGCACCTCCTCCCCACTTCGCCTACGTTCCTCACCCCACCCCCTGGGAGTCTCCACATGTTCACCGGGCTCAGCGCCTTTCCCCTCACACCCCTCCACCACGACGCCGTCGACGAGACATCCTTCAGCCGCCTGGTCGACCGGCTCGCAGCGGCCGACGTCGACTCGATCACGGCACTGGGATCGACCGGCTCGTATGCGTACCTCACGCCCGAGGAACGACACCGCGTCGCCCAGCTTGCTGTCGCCCACGCTGCTGGAACCCCGGTCTTCGTCGGCATCGGAGCCTTGCGGACCTCCCACGTCCTCACCAATGCAGCCAACGCGGAAAAGGCCGGCGCGTCCGGTCTTCTGCTCGCTCCCATGACGTACCAGCCACTCACCCCCGATGATGTGTACGAGCTGTTCCGAACCGTCACCACACACTCCTCCCTGCCGGTCATCGTGTACGACAACCCCGGGACCACGCACTTCATGTTCACTCCTGAGCTCTATGGACGGATCGCCGAGCTGCCCGGCATCGCGTCCATCAAGATCCCTGCTGTACCGGCGGACCCCGAGCAGGCACAGGCCCGGGTCAGGAGCATCAGGGCCGTCATCCCCGACCACGTGAGCATCGGCGTGTCCGGAGACGCCAGCGCGGCTGCCGGCATGGCCGCCGGATGCGACACCTGGTACTCGGTCATCGGCGGTACCCTGCCCGTCCTTGCCCGGACGATCACCCGGGCGGCCCAGGAGGGCCGGATGTACGACGCCGCCACCGAAGCCCACCGGCTCGCCCCCTTGTGGGATCTGTTCACCGAGTTCGGGGGAAGCATCAGGGTCGTCGCCGCCATCGCCGAGCACCTCGGGCTGGCACCCGCCGCGAGCCTGCCCCTTCCTATCCAGGGCTTGACCGAGAACCAGCGTCACCGGGTCGCCGAGGTCATCGATGAGCTCGGCCTCGACCAGTAGACGCCGACCGGGAGTTCCAGGCCGGATGAGGCGTCGGGTGAGCGATCACCGTGGTGCGCTGATCCGGTATGTCTTTGCCGCGACACTGGTGCGCAGCGCCGACGGCGGCGCGGTCGTCGCCATCGTGCTCCTGGCGCATGCTGTCGGGCTGCCCGGCTGGGTCGCCGGGCTTCTCGGGGCGGCCATCACAGCACCCCATCTCCTCGGCCCTTTTATCGCCCGCCGCCTGGACACCGCCCGGGACGGGCTCACAGTGATCGCAGTGTCCGCAGTCCTCCACGGGCTGCTGCTCGGTGCCGCTGCACTGCTCCTGCCGATCACCTGGGCACTCTGGCCCGCTGTTCTGCTGTTCGTGTCCGGCATCTTCGGGCCGATGCTCACCGGCGGGATCAGTAGCCGCCTGCCTTCCATCGCCGGTCCTGACCAGCATGCCCAGCGCAGGGCACAGAGCTGGGATGTGGCGACGTACGGTTTCAGTGGCACGCTCGGACCGGCCGTGGTGGCATGGATCTCGTCAACATCCAGTCCCTTGACAGCGACGCTGGTCCTCGCCGCAGCAGCCATCCTCGGCGCGGCGGCAGTGCTGGCGCTCCCCCGGCAGGCTCCACCCGACCCGGCGGTCGACGTCCCCTCACCCCTGCGGACCCTGGGGAGTATCTGGAGACACGGTCCGCTTCGCCGCACGCTCGGACTCACCGTCACGGTTGCGTTCTCGGTCGCCGCGCTACCGATCTACGCGGTCGCGATCGCCCCAGCCATGGGCGGCGCGTCATCGGCCGGTCTGCTGGTTGCCGGATACGGCGTCGGGAACCTGCTCGGATCGGCCGGCCTGATGCTCCGGCCGCTGCGCGGGGACGCCGACCGGTTGATGACGTCCCTCTCCGTCCTCGTCGCCGTCACGCTGATCCTGGTCATCCTCGGCCCGAATCTCCCGGTGTCGCTTCTCGCTTTCGGCCTGGCTGGGATCGCCAACGCGTTGTTCTTCGCAGCGACGTTGGCCGCCCGCAGCGAATACGCGCCCCGCGCGGCACGCGGGCAGGTGTTCATCTGGGTGGGAGCCCTCAAGATCGCGGCAGGATCCGCCGGTACCGCCGTCGCAGGCGCCATCACAGGCTCCGCCGGCTGGGCACCGCTCGCCCTTGCGACAGTGCTCACCATCCTTGCCGGTGGCATCAGCGCCGTCGGACGAACGCGAGCGCTCTCGCGTCGTTCCGGCTAGTCCGTCCCGGCGCCTCTCGAAACCGGCAACCACGCTCACACTGCACGAAGGTACCGGCGACACCAGCGATCGGCGGGTCACCGTGATGCACTCTTCTGTCGCATCGGCGGAGGCTCCCTGCACACCTGACACGAGGTGGGTTGTGGAGCTTTCAGGTGCGAAGGATTATGCAGTGCCGCGCAGCCCGAGCTTTGAGTTCCAGCCCTCGCTGTGCAGCTGCTCGAATCCGTCCAGGAGCAGATCAAGGGCAAATTCGAACTCGAATTGGTCGTCGCAGCCCTGCCCCACGACCGAAGCGTCGTCGTGGGCGCTCAGTGCGGCGATGGTAGCGATGTTTGGATACAGTTCGGCCATCTGTTGCAGCATCTCGGACTGGGCGGCCGGTGGCATAGCGACCGGCGTCGCTGCCGCGGGCACAGCGGGGTCGTCGAAGAGCTCCTGCGTGAACCCCCACATGCGGCCACCGATGGCATGCAGGGCGTGGTGCGTGAGATCGGCCGAGAATCCCCCGTCGAGGAACATTCCGATGAACGAATCCCAGTAGGCGAGCACCGCGGGGGTCTTGGTGGTACGCGACTCGATGACCCGGCGCGCCCAGTGATGCCGCTGGAGCGCGCGCCTCGCCGAGAGCACCCGCAGGCGAACAGCACTCTTCCAATCAGCACCGGTTTCGGGAGGATCGATCTCCGCGACGATCGCCTCGACCATGCCGTCGAGGAGTTCTTCCTTGTTCGAGACGTGCTTGTACAGGGCCATCGGCACTACCTGAAGTTCCTGGGCGAGCCTGCGCATGCTCAGCGAGTCAATGCCGATTTCGTCGGCCAGGGAGACGGCGGCCTGCAGGACGCGGTCCCTGTTGAGGCGGGTACGCCGGTCAGCCTTGAGTACGTCGGTCATGTGCCCAGCTTTCCTGTCATCCGCCAATGGATTCATCAACGGGAGTACGGCGTACACCTTACCTCCTCTTGCCCGCGGTAGGGCTCGATTCCACGGTCGGCGGTGGTTCGACCGACCGCCTCCCTCCAAGCAAGGGACTTCCTTGCCCCGTGCAGATGACACTTCTTGACAGGAGTACGGTGTACACCTTACGGTTCCAAACATAGGTGTACGCCGTATACCTCCATCAAAAGGAATCATCATGAACCTGTCCAGATCCACCGCCGTCACCGCTGGCGTGTTCTTCCTGCTCACCGAGGTAGGCGCGATCGTGGGAGCCTCCCTCTACAGCCCGATCCTCACAGACATCGGTTACATCACCGGGGCAGGGGCGGATGGCAGGATCCTCCTGGGTGCCCTCTTCGAACTGCTCCTGGTGATTGCCGCCGTCGGGACCGCTGTGACGCTATATCCGATCCTCAAGCGCCAGAACGAGGGACTCGCACTGGCGTTCTTTGCGGCCCGACTGTTGGAGGGTGCGCTCATTCTCGTGGGGACCCTCAGCTTGTTGACGATCGTCACGCTTCGCCGGCAGTTCGCCGCCGGCGCGGACCCGGAGGTACTCTCCACCATCAGCTCCTCGCTGGTGGCTCTGCGCGAATGGACGTACCTATTCGGACCGAACTTCGCCCTCGGTGCCGCCTCGCTCCTCCTGGCCGCCCTGATGTACTCATCGCGTCTGGTGCCCCGTCCGATCGCCGTCCTCGGGCTGGCCGGCGGTGCGATGATCTCCCTCTCTGCGGTCGCCGTGATGTTCGGCGCCTACGACCAGTTCTCCCCCCTTGGGCTGATCGTCGCGTTCCCCGTCTTTGCCTGGGAGCTGAGCCTGGCACTGTGGCTCATCATCAAGGGCTTCCGCCCGGTGAGCATTCTGATCAGCCGCCCGGCCGTACTCGACGTAGCAACGGCTGAACGATGAAGGCTGCCCAATCCGGCAGGTTGGACCTCCAGACGTAGTGACGGTGACGGTGACGGGGGTGCTTACGCCACTGCCGCGCGCTACAAGGTCCCCTGACGTGCATGCGAGTACCGTCGGGGCAGCAGATCACCGTGCGCCGGCCCGGCACCTGGACTCGGGCGCGTTCATGGCCCTTGAAGCACCTGGGCGCCAATGCGTCCAGATGCCCTGCGAACCGCCGAGCTGCAACGACCCTGGAAGTTGACACAATGACTCGAACCTTGCCTCGTACCGACACGCGGGCAGCTGAACGGTCGGTGGTCATCATCGGGGCCGGTTACGCCGGCGTCATGGCCGCCAACAGGCTGCGTTCCTCCCTGACAAATGAGGAAGCGGAGCAGATCCGGATCCTCATCATCAATCCGCTCGGGTCGTTCGTCGAGAGAATTCGGCTTCACCAAGTCGCTGCCGGCACAACCCGGACCGCCTCCATTCCGCTGAGCGATGTACTTCACTCGGACGTCCGACTCCTCGAAGGAATCACCGTTCTCATCCATCCTGTGACTCAGGTCATCACGGTTGAAACCGCGGCCGGCCGACTGACGCTGCACTACGACTTCTTGGTGTACACCGTTGGAAGTCTGGCCTCCAACTCGGTTCCCGGGGTAAGCACCTATGCCCACACCATCGCTGATGCCGGCGGCGCCCTCCGAGCACAGGCAGCGATCAAGAATGCCCGTCCAGGCAAGCGCATCACCATGGTGGGGGGCGGATACACCTCCATCGAGGCGGCTTCCGAGATAGCGGAGCAACACCCGGACGCTGTCATCACCCTGCTCTGTGGTGGAGAACTTGCAGAATCGATGACACCCCGGGCCAGGGCAAGCGTCCGGAAGTCACTGGAACGGCTGAACATCATCGTCAGGTCGGGAGTACGCGTCATGTCAGTGACGCAGCAGGGCATGGTTACGGATTCGGGTGAACTGATTGTTGGCGATGTTTGTATCTGGGCTGCTTCCTTCGCCGTTCCTAAACTCGCGAAAGAAAGTGGTCTGGCCACCGACTCCTCGGGGCGGCTCAAGGTCGACGCGTGCCTGAGGGCATGGAATCACCCGAACATCATCGGTGCCGGCGATGCCGCTGTCATGCCACGTACCGCAGGCGGCCATCTGCGCATGGGGTGCGCGGCGGCGCTTCCGATGGGAAGCTTCGCCGCCAGGACGGTTCTTGCCCAGCTGAGAGGAGTCGAACCGGAACCGGCGTCCATCGGGTACGCCCTGCAGTGCCTGAGTCTTGGCCGGTCGGACAGCTTCATCCAGGTCGTCGGGCCCGACGATTCGCCCCGGAAACTGTCGGCTCGTGGCCGTGCCGGTGCCTGGGTAAAAGAGGCCATCTGTCGGATGACCGTGAGGGCCTTACAGGAGGAACGGATCCGGCCCGGAGCCTACAAAGCACCGAAAGGACCACGAACTCCCCCGGGGATGGACGTTTCCGCACCCGCAGGACCCCCTGATCATGCCGACGGTTCAACCGCGAGGTGAAGGCTGCACGATGTCAGCGGACCACGTGGACGCTGTGGGCGCCCCCATGTCTGAGACATGATGCACGATTCCGGACCTACTTGCAGACCTGCCGCGACGCATCTGTCCTCCACCAATGAGTGGGTACGTCGAGTACGGCCTTCGGAGGTTGAACCCAGGTCAGCTGTGATGCGACAACCTCAATCGGTGCACTAGTCTCCGCGGTCATGGAAGACGTCGGGGATGCCGTCGTTGTCGATATCGATCTTTTCCTGCTCGTCGATGCGGCGGTAGTACTTGTTGCGGCTGCGCAGCACCACGCTCGACAGCAGCGCTGCCGTCAACGACGCCGTCAGGATGGCCACCTTCGCGTGGTCGTCATGCTCGCTCCCGGCGCCGAAGCTGAGGTCGTTCACCAGCAGTGACACGGTGAAGCCAACGCCCGCGAGGATCCCGACGCCGAAAAGATCCCACCAGCTGAGACCCGGATCCAAATCCGCCTTCGTGGTCTTGGTGACGATGAAGGTTGTCAGCATGATGCCTAGGGGTTTGCCGAGCACGAGGGCCAGTACGATGCCGATGAGGACCGGATCGGCCAGTGCGGATGCGAATCCCTGCACTCCCCCGATGCTGACTCCGGCCGAGAAGAACGCGAAGACGGGAACCGCGAACCCCGTGGAGAGCGGACGGAAGCGGTGCTCGAGTACTTCGGCAAGGCCGGGTTTGTTGGGCCTGGGCAATGCCGGTCTACCGTCGGGCGTCCGGCGCAGCACCGGGACGCAGAAGCCGAGCAGCACGCCGGCCACCGTGGCGTGCACGCCGGATGCGTGCATCAGCGCCCAGGTCGCGATGCCGAGTGGCAGGAGGATGAGCCAGGGGCCGCGCGTGGTGGCGCCGAAGAACTTCGGACTCCGCTGCGCCAGCAGGGCGAACAGCCCGAGCGGTAGGAGCATCCACAGGAGGAAGACAAGGCTCACGTCCTCCGAGTAGAAGAAGGCGATGATTGCAATCGCTATGAGGTCGTCCACCACTGCGAGCGTCAGGAGAAAGACGCGAAGGGCGCCCGGCAGGTGCGAACTGATCACAGCGAGGACGGCCAGGGCGAAGGCGATGTCCGTCGCGGTGGGGATGGCCCACCCGCGCAGGGTGTCGGGTGAGGACAGGTTGACCAAGGTGTAGATGAGCGCAGGAACGACGACGCCGCCGAAGGCCGCCGCAACGGGCACGATCGCGCGGCTGATCCGCCGAAGGTCACCGGCAACGAACTCGCGCTTGAGTTCGAGCCCGGTGAGGAAGAAGAACACGGCCAGGAGCCCGTCGGACGCCCAGACGCCGACGGACAGCTTCAGGTGCCACGGTTCGTAGCCGAACTCGAGGTCGCGGATCGCGAAATAGGCGTCGGCAAAGGGTGAGTTCGCCCAGATGATCGCTATCGAGGCGGCGATGAGCAGCAGGATGCCACCCACGGTCTCCTTGCGCAGGATTTCCGCGATGCGCAGGTACTCCGGATAACTGGAGCGCTGCAGGACCACGGAAGGAAAACGCCTGGACCGATCCGGCTTGCTGGCGGACATGCCGACTCCTCTGGCTTGCAGAACTGACTTTTCCCCAGGGTTGTGATGTGGGGCACTATGTATATAGGATACATCTAGTTCCTATATAGGAAGGGGATTCGCCGATGAATACCCAGCAGCTCTTCCCTCAGCGGGATCTTGTTCGCTTCGCCGCTCAGGCGTTAGCCGCCCGGGGCGTACCACGAGAGGACGCGGACCTCACGGCCCGCTCGCTCGTCCAGGCGGACCAGCGCGGCATCTATTCCCACGGCTTGCTCCGGCTCCCCCTGTATTGCGAGGCACTGCGGCTCGGAGGCATCAACCCCGCGCCCAAGCTGAAGTTCTCGAAGGACCAGGGCAGTGTTGCAGTACTCGACGCCGATGCCGCGCTCGGTCAGGTCGCGATGCAGGCTGCCGTAGACCGCGTGGTTCGAGTCGGGCGCGAGCAGGGAATTGCCGCCGTGGCCGTCCACAACAGCAGCCACTATGGTGCAGGCGCCTTCTGGAGCGATCAGCTCGCCGAGGCAGGCTTCCTGTCCTTCATCACCTCATCCACCGGACCGGTCGTGGCGCCTCACGGCGGTACGAGCAAGGTCCTCGGCACCAATCCGCTGACACTCGGTGTACCCAGTGCGTCCGGGTGGCCACTTACCGCTGACCTTGCGACCAGCAACGGCGCCTACGGCAAGGTGATCGCCGCGAAGAACGAAGGTACTCAGTTGCCCGAGGGCTGGGCCGTCGATGCCGACGGCAAGCCGACCACTGACCCCGTTGAAGCGGAGAAGGGATCGATGATCCCCTTCGGCGGACACAAGGGTTCAGCGGTCGCCGTCCTGCTCGAGGCCTTCGCCGCCTCCCTGACGGACGCCACCTTCGCTTTCGAGACGGTCGATATCTGGTCCAACCCGGCATCGCGGATGAACAACGGCCATCTGGTGATCGGTCTCGACACCGCTGCCTTCGCCGGCTCGGAGAAAACTGCATCGCGGGTCGCAGCCCTCCAGGACCGGGTGCGCTCCTCGGGTCCAGGTGGACAGCCCGTCGACGCTCCGGGAGATCCGGAGCGTCGTCGCCAGGAGGAAGCCGCAGAAACAGTCCCCTTGCCACCCTCGACCGTAAGCCAACTGGCCGCCCTGGCCGAAGACCTGTCCCTCTCGCCCCTCGAAACGCATTCAGCACCGTAACCACCAGCACCTTCGAAAGGATCCAGCAATGACGCTCGAAACTCACCCCACCAACAATTCCACGGGTCGCCGACGCAACCGGAAGATCGTCCTGGGCGTTGCCGCAGCAGCGGCCCTGCTGCTGTCCGGTTGCAACGTCGGCGCTCCCGTCGACAGGGACAGCGTGGAAGAAGTGGATACAGAAGCCAAGACGCTGCGACTGGCTCACGTCTACGACGCCGGTCACCCGGTTGAAGAGTGTGGCGTCGCCACCCTCAAGGAGGAGCTGCAGGGAAGCGGTCTGCAGATCCAGAGCTTCCCGTCCGCGCAGTTGGGCAACGAGTCCGAGCTGCTCGAACAGGTCGCTTCGGGCAGCCTCGACATGGCCGTCGCGGGCCCGTCCTTCCTGGGCGTCTGGGAGGAGAACGCGGCAGTTCTCGATGCGGCGTACCTGTTCGAGGACGTCGACCACTTCGTCGAGACCGCCAACGGTGAGGAGATGCAGACTGTCTTCGACGACCTCTACGAATCCTCGGACATCAAGGTCCTGTCCAGCTGGTACTACGGAACCCGCCACGTGACGGCCAACAAGGAAATCAGCTCAGCAGCGGACTTCGCCGGCCTCAAGATCCGGACACCCAACGCTCCCCTCTACCTGACGAACATCGGTGCGATGGGCGGAACGGCTACTCCCATGGCGCTCGACGAGGTCTACCTCGCCCTGCAGCAGGGCGTCATCGACGCCCAGGAGAACCCCATCCCCACCATCGCCACCGCAAAGTTCAACGAGGTCCAGGACTACATCAACCTCACCGGTCACATGGTTCAGGGCGTCGAGATCACCACAGGGCGCACCGTCTATGAAGGGCTCACGGACGACGAAAGCAGCGCACTCGAGGGTGCGATGCAGACTGCAGCGGATGCCACCCGCGAGTGCGTCGAGGAGCAGGAACAGTCCATCCTCGAGGAATGGAAGGCCGGAAGCGGCATCCAGGTCAATGAGGACGTCGACCGGGATTCGCTCGCCGCCGCAGCAGGGGAAGCGATGCGGCAGCAGCCCTGGGGCGACCTCTACGAGCAGATCCAGGCCTCTCGGTGAGCGAAGCGGTGAGCCCGCAGCCGTCCTCGGGCAATGAGAACAACCTCGCCACCGGACTACGGGTTCCGCAGGAACCCGATGACCCGGACTTCCCGGAGCAACGGGTCGCCCTCTACCGGTACCTGGTCGTCGCGGAGAGGATCGCCGCGTGCACGTTCCTCGTGGGCACGCTCGGCCTGATCATCCTGCAGGTCGTGAGCCGCTACATCTTCAACACGCCCTTCACCTGGACGGAAGAGCTCGCCAGGTTCGCCCTGCTGTGGTTCACCTTCGTCTCCGCCGGATTCGTGATGGCGCGCCGCATCCATATCGCGGTCGATATCGTCGCCAGCAAATTGGGGCGACGAGGAACGGTCGTCCTCGACACCTTCGCCCTGCTCATGGTCATCATCGCCTCAGGGATGATGGCCTACGCCGGAGCAGGATTCGCGGCCGAAGCAGCGCGACTGCAGGCCCCGGCGACATCGTTGCCCATGAGCCTGGTCTACAGCTCGGCGGTAACAGGATTCGTGCTGATCTGTTTCCACGCCCTCGTGCACATGTACCTCAACATCCGCCATCCGGAGCTCGTACCGGATGCGATGGAAAACCTCGAACGGGAAGCGGTCTAGGAAACAAACATGACTCTACTCATCATGGTGATCAGCCTGTTGCTGCTCCTCGCCCTCCGCGTTCCTGTCTCCTTCGCGCTCCTGATCCCCTCCCTCGGGTACGTCATCACGGACCCATCCGTACAACTCGGAACCGCCGTCCAGCAGACCGTCTCGGGTGTCGACAGCTTTTCGATCCTGGCCGTCCCGATGTTCATCCTGTTGGGGAACCTCGCCAACGTCTCGGGCGTCACCGACAAGCTCTACGACGCTGCGGTCGCCGCAATCGGCCATCTGCGAGGCAGCCTGGGCTATGTCAATGTGGCTACCAGTTTCGGTTTCTCGTGGATGAGCGGTGCCGCCATCGCCGACGCTGCCGCAATGGGTCGGGTGCAGGTGCCCGCCATGGTCAAGCGCGGCTACAAGCAGGAGTTCGCCCTCGGAGTGACTGGCGCTTCGAGCCTGATCGCCCCCATGATCCCGCCGAGCATTCCAGCAGTGATCTATGCCGTCACGGCAGGCGTGTCCGTCGGCGCCCTGTTCATGGCAGGCATCGTCCCTGCCCTCATCCTGGTCGCCGCGCTGTGCGCCACCGTCTGGATCCTGATGCGGAAGAAGAACGAACTCCGCCTGCCCAAGGCAACCTGGGCCACCCGCGGTAAGACGGCCCTCGGCGCAGTGCCGGCCCTCGGCTCCGCCGTGGTGATCCTGGGTGGGATCCTCAGCGGCATCTTCACCCCTACGGAAGCAAGCGGTATCGGGGTCGTCTACATCGCAGTTCTCGCCATCATCTACAAAGCACTCTCCTGGCGGAAGATGTACCGCACGCTGCTGACGACCGTCGAGACCTCCGGCTCGGTCCTCCTGATCGTCGCCGCAGCGGCGCTGTTCGGTTGGGTCCTCGCCAGGGAGCAGGCACCACAGGTCGCCGCAAACCTCATCCTGGACATCACGAACCAGCCGATCATGTTCCTGATCCTCGTCAACGTGCTGCTGCTCCTGGTGGGCTGCGTGCTGGAGCCGACGGCTGCGATCCTGATCCTCGTCCCGGTCCTCCTGCCCGTCGCCGAGACGTTCGGGATCGATCCGGTCCACTTCGGCATCATGGTCATCTTCAATCTCCTGATCGGACTGATCACCCCGCCCGTGGGGTTGGTGCTGTTCGTCCTGTCGAGCGTGACGAAGGCACCGGTGCCCGTCGTCATCAAGGGAATCCTGCCCTTCTTCGCCCCGATGGTCCTGACCCTGCTGTTCATCACCTTCTTCCCCGTCATCACGCTCGGCCTGCCGGTCCTGCTCGGCTTCCTCTGACACTCACCGACCAACCCCAAGGAACTCCTCATGTCGAAAATCGAGTCCGTCCGCACCACCGATGTCCGCTTCCCCACCTCGCTCGAACTGGACGGTTCGGACGCCGTCAACGTCGACCCGGACTACTCGGCGGCCTATGTCGAGATCACCACGGACGACGGCGAGAGCGGCTACGGCCTGGTCTTCACCTGCGGCCGCGGCAACGAGATCGTCACCGCAGCGATGGACAGCTATGGTGAGCTCCTCGTCGGCCGGGATACCGACGAACTCGTTAACAACCTCGGGGAGTCCTCACGGCGCCTCGTCCACGACTCCCAGATGCGCTGGCTCGGCCCCGAGAAAGGCGTCTCGCACATGGCCGCCGGCGGCCTCATCAACGCAATGTGGGACATCCGGGCAAAGCGGGAGAAGAAGCCACTGTGGCTGCTGCTGAGCGAGATGTCCTCGGAGGAGATCGTCAGCGCCGTGGACTTCACCCACATCCGCAATGCCCTCACCCCAGAGGATGCCGCTGACATCCTCGAGAAGGGACAGGTGGGCAAGGAGGCGCGCATAGCGGAACTCAAGGCGGACGGCTACCCGGCCTACACCACCACACCCGGCTGGCTCGGCTACAGCGACGAGAAACTGGTGCGCCTGTCGAAGGAAGCGGTGGCGGACGGCTTCGGCATGATCAAGCTCAAGGTCGCCGGCAGCATCGAGGACGATCGCCGCCGTCTGTCCCTGGCACGCGAGGCAGTGGGGCCGGACGTCCGGATCGCCATCGACGCCAACCAGCGCTGGGAGGAGCAGGAGGCTATCGACTGGGTCAACCAGCTCCAGGACTTCCAGCCCTACTGGATCGAGGAACCGACGAGCACCGACGACATCCTCGCCCATGCAGCCATCCGCAAGGCCGTCCACCCCATCAAGGTGGTCACCGGTGAAGCTGTCCACAACCGCATCATCTTCAAGCAGATGCTCCAGGCTGGAGCGATCGACATCATGCAGATCGACTCGACCCGCGTCGCCGGCGTCAACGAGAACATCGCCAACCTGCTGCTCGCGGCCCGCTTCGAAACGCCCGTGTGCCCGCATGCGGGCGGCGTCGGGCTGTGCGAACTGGTGCAGCACTTCTCCTTCTTCGACTACGCGGCCATCACCGGCACCATGGAGGACCGCGTCATCGAATACGTCGACCACCTCCACGAGCACTTCACCGAACCGGCAGCCGTCTCCAACGGCCGCTACCGGGCGCCCGAGCTTCCCGGCATCGGTGCCGAGATGCTGCCCGAGTCCACCTCACGCTGGTCCTACCCCGACGGCGCGGTCTGGCAGGAACTGAACGCCCGCTGAGCATTCGAAAGGATCTCCCATGAACACGACCACCCTGACCATCGCCACCACGTCCGAGGAAGTGGACCACGCCGCGAGGAAGGCTCACACTGCTTTCCTCGCCATCGCCGACGAATCCCCCTCGACACGAGCCGCCCGGCTGAACGTCATCGCCGATGCCCTCCGCGCCAACGTCGACGAGCTGGTCGCACTTGCCGGAACCGATACGAACCTCGCCGAAGCCCGGCTCCAGGGAGAACTGAAACGGTCGGCATTCCAGCTGGACCTGTTCGCCGACGAGGTTCGATCCGGCGTCGCCCTCGACGCCACCGTCGACCACGCGGATCCGGACTGGGGCATGGGCCCCCGCCCGGATATTCGCAGGGTCAACGTTCCGCTCGGGGTTGTCGGGGTCTTCGGGGCGTCCAACTTCCCCTTCGCTTTCAGCGTCATGGGAGGAGACAGCGCCTCGGCTCTCGCTGCGGGGTGCGCCGTCCTGCACAAGGTCCACCCCGGGCACCAGAAGTTGGCGCTCCGCACGGGGGAGATCGTGGTCGCAGCCCTCGCCGAGGCAGGTGCCCCGAAAGGACTGTTCGCCCTGGTGAACGGTCGCTCCGCCGCGGAGGCGCTGGTCGACCATCCCCTCGTCAAGGCTATCGGGTTCACGGGCTCCACGGTCGGAGGCCGGGCGCTCTTCGACCGCGCCAACGCTCGCCCCGTGCCGATCCCGTTCTACGGGGAACTGGGCAGCATCAACCCGGTCTTCGTGCTTCCCACGGCCTGGGACGCCCGTGCCGAAGAGATCCTTGCCGGCTACGCGGGATCCTTCACCATGGGCATGGGACAGTTCTGCACCAAGCCCGGCGTGCTCTTCGTCCCTGCTTCCGCCTCCGAGGAGCAGCTGCGCGGCACCCTGGGGACGGCGCTCGAAAAGGCTCCGCTGGCCAAACTCCTCACGCCCGGCCTGCGGGAGTCCTTCGGCAAGGCACGTGACGAGGTCGCATCGTTCGACGGTGTCCACGCTCTCGTGCCCGGCACCGATGACGAGGTACCCTCCCCCACCGTCCTGCTGATCGACGCCGAGTCCGTCGCGTCCAACCCCGAAGTGCTGCACCGGGAGATGTTCGGTCCCGCGACCGTGGTCGTGCGGTACGACGACGTGACGGACCTGCCCGAGCTCGCTGCGCAGATGGAGGGCCAGCTGACGGCGACGATCCACGCGGACGAGGGAGATTCGTCCGGCGAGCTGCTCTCGATGCTGACGGGTATCGCCGGCCGCGTGCTGTGGAACGGCTGGCCAACCGGGGTCACCGTCTCCTACGCCCAGCAGCACGGCGGGCCGTACCCGGCGACGACGGCGCCGGGTACCACATCCGTCGGCACGGCCGCGATCGGGCGTTTCATGCGCCCGGTCGCCTACCAGGACGTACCCGACGCAGCCCTTCCGCCAGCCCTTCAGGAAGCAAACCCCTGGGGCATCGCCCGCCGGGTGGACGGAAGAATGGAACCAGCAGGAGGAAACCGATGACACCGGTCGAACCGGAAGATGTCCTGCCGGAGGACGCCTCGGAGGCCCTGCTCATCGGGCGTCTGTGGGACCCGGGAACCCAAGGTCCCCGCCCCGTCCTGTTCCACGACGGCGCCCTGCTCGACCTCTTCGAATCCGCCCACACGGTTTCCGCACTGCTCAATGGTGACGATCTTCCTGATGTCCTGGAGCGTGGGCGGCGGGAGGCCCACCGCAGCTGGAACCTTCGGGACGTCCTGAATCCACCAGCTGGAAACCGCGACCATGCACCACACCTCCTCTCACCGGTGGACCTGCAGGCCGTGAAAGCCTGCGGAGTCACCTTCGTGGACAGCATGATCGAGCGCGTCATCGAAGAACGGTGCGCCGGTGACATGACGCTCGCCGAACAGATGCGGACGCAGGTGCTGGAAGCGATCGGGGGGAGCCTCACCGGAGTACGCCCGGGCTCGGAGGAAGCCGCCCGGGTCAAGGAAGTGCTGGTCCGCGAAGGCTTCTGGTCGCAGTACCTCGAGGTCGGTATCGGCCCGGACCCGGAAGTCTTCACCAAGTCCCCTGTCCTCTCGACTGTGGGAAGCGGCGAGGACATCGGCATCCCCTCCTTCTCCTCCTGGAACAACCCCGAACCTGAACTGGTGCTCATGGTCGACAACCAGGGCCGGATCCGCGGCTGCACCCTGGGCAATGACGTCAACCTGCGCGACATCGAGGGGCGCAGCGCACTTCTGCTCGGTATGGCGAAGGACAACAACGGGTCCGCCGCGCTCGGCCCCTTCATCCGCCTCTTCGATGACGCGTATACGCTCGACGACGCCCGGCAGGAAACCATCCGTTTGATCGTGAGTGGAGCCAACGGGTACACCCTCACCGGAACGAACAGCGTGCAGCGGTTGAGCCGCCCCTTCGAGGAACTCGTAGGGGCTGCCTTCGGCCGGCACCATCAGTATCCGGACGGTTTCGCCCTGTTCACCGGGACTCTCTTCGCCCCCAACGAGGACAGGAACGCTCCGGGCATGGGCTTCACCCACGAGACGGGGGACATCGTGCAGATCAGTAGCAGCCGCCTCGGTACTCTCACGAACAGGGTGCAACCGACAGAGGAACTCGCACCGTGGACCTACGGCATCGGCGATCTGCTGGAGTATGTAGTGAATGATGGACAAATCCGCCGCCGGGCAGCTACTGCTGGAACGCCATGACTGACAGCTCCCTCGATCTCGAATCCCGGGCGCGGCCCTCCGTCGACGTCTACGCGGCATTGCGGGCCAAGATCCTCGACCTTCAGCTGCCGCCCGACGAGAAGGTGAACATCGATGCCCTCGCCCGGGAATTCGGGGTCTCCCAGACCCCGGTCCGGGAAGCACTGAGTCAGCTCGAGGGTGACAACCTCATCATCAAGACCCCCGGCAAGGGGTACCGGACAACGCCACTGCTGGACATGGCCGAGCTCCGGGAACTGTTCGAGTTCCGGCTGATGGTGGAGCCGTGGGGCGCGCGTGTAGCGGCGGTGAACCGGCTGAGCAATCCGGCCCGAGCGCTGCAGCAGTCCCTCTCGACCTTCGAGTCCGGCACGGAGACCGCACCGAGCGTACGGCACCTCCTCGTGGCACACGACACCCAGTTCCACGACAGCATCCTGAGCGCCAGCAGCAATCAGTTCGCGCTCCACGCGTACCGCGCCACGCACTGCCACCTGCATCTCTTCCGCCTTCATCCGGCGGACTACCGGGGGAAACAGACGGTGGAAGAGCATCGGAACATCGTGGATGCGATCGGGGCCTGCGACCCGGACGCGGCGGAGGCTGCCATGCATGCCCACCTCATCGGGGCTTACCACCGCTTCGCAGAAGCATTCTCCCAGGACATCGGCCGGGGCCTGCGGGTTCCACCGACGGCCAGGCTCTACTGACCCGTCCGTTCCGGCTTCTCTTCTACCTCCAGGGGTGCATCATGGATACTTTCTCCGGCGTCCGCGCCATCGTCACCGGCGGGGCGTCCGGGATCGGCGCAGCCGTCACCACGGCGCTCCTCGACCGCGGAGCACGCGTCGCCGTCCTCGACCTCCGCATCGACGGCCTGCCGGAAACGGTATCGGGCCACCAGTGCGACGTGGGCGACCGCGCGTCCGTGGAGGCGGCCGTGCACGCGGCCGCGCTATCGCTGGGCGGAATCGACATCGTCATCAACAACGCCGGCATCGGTGCCACCGGCACGGTGGAGGACCACGACGACGAGGAATGGTTGCGCGTGCTGAGCGTGAACGTCGTGGGCATCGCCCGCGTATCCACAGCCACCTTGCCGTACCTCCGGCAATCGGACCGCGCAGCGATCGTCAATACCGGATCCATCGCGGCCACCCATGGCCTTCCGCAGCGTGCCCTGTACACGGCGAGCAAGGGAGCCGTCGACGCCCTGACCCGCGCCATGGCCGCGGACCACCTGCGCGAGGGGATCCGGGTCAACTGCGTCAACCCCGGTACTGCCGACACACCCTGGGTAGGTCGCTTACTCGGCACTGCCGACGACCCCGACGGTGAGCGTCGGGCGCTGGAGGCCCGGCAACCGCACGGCAGACTGGTGCGTCCCGACGAGGTCGCCGCCTCCGTACTGTTCTTGGCCGACCCCGCGAACGGGTCGACCACCGGTGTCTCACTGGCAGTCGACGGCGGCATGCACAGCCTCCTCCTGCGGCCCGCCACCTGAGCCCCACTGCCCCACTGAGCTAGGAGAACGACGATGGACCTGATGAGACTGGGCGAGGCCGGACGGGAAATACCGACCGTCCGGGCAGGAGACACTTACTACGATCTGCGCGGACTGGCACCGGACATCACCGGGGCCTCACTCGGAGCCGGCCTCATCGAGCAGGTACGCGCCGCCCTTCGTGATGGCTCCCTCACGGAACTGGCGGGCGCCGAATCCCTGCGGGTGGGGCCTCCACTCACAGGAATCGGCGCCGTCGTCTGCGTGGGCATGAATTATGCAGCGCACGCTGCCGAGACCGGCGACCAACCGCCGGCCGCACCGATCATCTTCTTCAAGCACTCGAACACCGTCGTCGGCCCGAACGACGACGTCGTCATCCCACCCGGGGCCGAGAAGGTCGACTGGGAGGTGGAGCTGGCAGTGGTGATCGGCAAGCGCGCCTCCTACGTGCAGAGCCACGAGGAAGCGCTGGAATGCATTGCCGGTTTCACCATCAGCAATGACGTGTCCGAACGCGACTTCCAGATCAGGCACTCCGGCGGCCAGTGGTCGAAGGGCAAATGCGCCCCCACCTTCAATCCGCTCGGCCCCGCGCTGGTCCCCGCCGCCGATATACCGGACCCCCAGTCGCTCCGGCTGTACTCGAGAGTGAACGGCGAGGAACGGCAGAATTCGACGACCGCAGACATGGTCTTCAGCGTGGCCGAGATCATCCGTGACCTGTCCCAGTACATGGCACTTGATCCCGGGGATGTCGTCAACACCGGAACACCGGAAGGCGTAGCTCTCTCGGGGCGGTTCCCGTATCTGGCGCCCGGGGACACCGTGACTCTCGGCATCGAAGGACTGGGCGAGCAGCACCAACAGATGGTGGCGCACTGACTCGAGGAACATCTACGGCGAACCAGCTCGAACACACGGCTGCCCCGCTTCCTGAAGCAGGCAGCCCCTCCCGGCCTGAAGGGACAGCGAGAGCACCTGCTGGCGCTGCTCTGGAACGGGGCGTCCACTTTTCGGCGCCCGAACCCTTGACCCAATGTGGGAAAGCGATTACCGTTGCCGGAAATGGAACATAGTTCCATTTCGGCCAGAGGTCGGTTCTGCGGAGGATTCTGATCCTGCTGCGGACGTCTTGGTCGAGGCGCGATGAGGCGCCCACACGCGTGGGCTCGACGAAGAGGATTCACATGCAGCGCAACAAAGTATTCACCGTCCTGGCCTTCTCCTCCGTAGCAGTGCTCGGACTGAGCGCCTGCGGTTCCGGGGGCGGCAATGACGCCGGCCAGCAGTCCGCAACGGTTCTGAAGGTGGCATTCAACCAGAACGCCACCCACCCCCAGGCTGTGGCTATCACGGAACTCAGCGAAAAGCTCAAGGAGGCCACCGATGGAGCCTATGAGCTCGAGCTCTTCCCTGACGAGCAGCTGGGCTCGCAGGCCGAAACGCTGGAACTGGTGCAGTCGGGCGCGGTCGACATGGCCATCGTCGCCGGACCGCTCCTGGAGGCGTTCAATCCTGACTTCTCGGTCCTGAACCTTCCTTACATCTACGATTCACCCGAGCACCAGATGTCCGTCCTCAACGATCCCGAGATCACCGGGGACCTGTACGACTCGCTGACCGAGTCGGAGCAGATCTCCGTGATCGGCGCGTACCACGGCGGCGTCCGCAACGTGTACACGACGGATGGTCCCGTCGAGACGCCCGCTGATCTGGCAGGGCAGAAGATCCGCGTCATCTCGTCCGACACGAACGTCTCCATGGTCGGACTCATGGGCGGCGTCGGGACTCCCATGCCGCAGGGCGATGTCTACACCGCGATCCAGTCGGGCGTACTCAATGGTGCGGAGAACAACGAGCTCATCTTCGCCGACCTGGGTCACTCCGAGATCGCTGCGTACTACTCGTACACGAAGCACCTCATGATCCCCGACTACCTCGTGGCCAACCCCGCCGTGCTCGAGGCCTTCAGCGAGGACCAGCGCGCGGACCTCGAATCGCTCTTCACCGAGTCGGTCGACAGCGAATTGGCGTCCTTCGACGCGAAGGTCACCGAAGCCAAGAAAAAGGCGGAGGACTCGGGGGCGACGTTCCACGAAGCAGATGTCGATGCCTTCCGCGAAGCGGTCGCCCCCTTGCTTGAGGAGAAAATCAGCAACGACGTCACCACGGCCATCTTCGACAAGATCGAGGCGGCGCGCTGAGCGCCTGACCATCACCGGAGATAACTGACATGACCAAGCTGAAACAGGCGGTTGATTCCGTCCTGCGGGCACTCTGCATCGTGCTGTTCGCGATTCTCGTGCTCCTCGTGTGCTGGCAGATCCTCACCAGGCTGGTGCTCAACGACCCGAGCGTCTGGTCGGAGGAAGCCTCGCGGTACACCTTCATCTGGCTCAGCCTCATCGGCATCTCCGTCGCCACGGGGGAACGCGCCGACGTCGCGATCGATCTCCTCGTGAAGAAGCTCCCCGTCGCGGCCCAGCGGTGGGTGACCTCCGTCGCCTACCTCTCGGCCATCAGTTTCGCGACGGTCTTCATGGTCTACGGCGGCTACCTGAACGCGAAGCTCTCGTGGAACCAGGCCAACCCGGTTCTGCCGGTGACCCAGGGCGTCCTGTATCTGGCAGTCCCGGTCGCGGGCGTGCTGCTCACCTTCTACCTCTGCTACCACTTCGTCCGCATTGTGCTGGCGAAAGAGGACGCAACCGCTCCTGAAGAGATGCAGGTCGAGCTATGACAGACGCTTTGACAGTCGCCACGATGCTCATCGGCGGAATGGTGATCCTGCTCGCCATCGGCGCTCCCATCAGCATCAGCGTGGCCCTGCCGTCGGCAATATCGATGGTGTACGTCCTCGGGTTCGAGGACGGTGCCCTCGCTTCGGCCCAGAGGATGTTCAACGGCGTGAACTCGTTCGCGCTGCTGGCCATACCCTTCTTCATCCTGGCCGGCGTCATCATGAACAACGGGGGGATAGCCATCCGGCTCATCAACCTCGCGAAAGTGCTCGTCGGCCGCACCCCTGCCCCCTTGGTGCAGACCGGTGTCCTCGCGAGCATGTTGTTCGGTGCGGTCAGCGGGTCGGCTGTCGCCACCGCTGCGGCCGTCGGTTCCACCACCGCTCCCATCCAGGCGAAGCAGGGCTACGACCCGGCGTTCAGTGCAGCGGCGAATGTAGCAGCTGCACCCAGCGGTCTGCTGATCCCACCCAGCAACACCCTGATCATCTACGCCCTCGCCAGCGGAGGCACCTCGGTCGGCGCTTTGTTCCTGGCCGGATACGTCCCCGGCATACTGTGGGGTCTGACCTGCATGACCGTCGTGTACTTCTACGCGCGGCGCCACCCCGAACTGAAAGCCGAGAGGTGGACGCGGCCGCGGGAAGCACTCATCATCTTCCTGCAGGCCCTGCCCGCACTGAGCCTGATCGTCGTCGTCATCGGCGGCATCGTTTCCGGCTTCTTCACACCGACCGAGGGGTCAGCGGTCGCGGTCGTCTATGCACTGCTTCTCTCCTTCATCTACCGGAGCATCAAGGTCCAGGACCTGCCCGGCATCCTCATGAATGCCGCCCGCACCAGTTCGGTGGTCATCTTCCTGATCGGTGTCTCCACGATCATGTCCTTCGTGATGAGCTTCACGCGGATCCCCGCGCTGCTCGCCGACAGTCTCTTCGGCTGGACCGACAGCAAGGTCGTGGTGCTGCTCATCATGATGATCGTGCTGCTCATCATCGGCATCCCCCTGGACGCAACTCCGGCGATCCTGATCTTCACGCCGATCTTCCTGCCCATCGCGGTCAGTTACGGCGTGGATCCCGTGCACTTCGGGATCATGATGGTGTTCAACCTGTCGATCGCGGTGATCTCCCCGCCCTCGGCCCCCGTGCTCTTCGTCGGGGCCCAGGTGGCCAACGTGGACATCGCACCGGTGGTCGCCAAGCTCTTGCCGTTCATGGGAGTCCTGGTCATCCTGCTCCTCATCATCACCTTCGTCCCCGAACTGTCCCTTTGGTTGCCGAGGCTCCTCGGATTCCTGTGACAGCACGGCCCCTCTCCCCGCTCAGCTACCAACGAGGATCTCCTATGCATGTGCTGTACTCAACGAGTCCCGACCAGATCCCAGCCCTCACCTCTGACGATCTGCGGCGCAGATTCCTTGTCGAGGACCTGTTCGCCGACGATCAGGTACGGGCTGTCTACTCCCACGGGGACCGGGTCGTGCTGGCCGGGGCAGCGCCGGTCAACGGCCCGCTGTCACTTCCGACCTTCCCCGAACTGCGTGCCGACCACTTCTTCGAGCGGCGCGAGGGAGGAATCATCAACGTCGGTGGTCCCGGTTCCGTGACAGTCGACGGTGAGTCGTACGCCCTGGCCCACGGTTCCTGCCTCTACGTGGGGCGAGGTGCGCAGGACCTGGAATTCGCCTCCGATGGAACCGATCCGGCCCGCTACTACATCTTCTCCGCGTCCGCCCACACCACCTTCCCGACGACGTTGGTCGAAGCCGGTGCCGGCACGGTGCGAGAGCTCGGAGACCAGTCGACGTCGAACCGACGCACGCTGAACCAGTACATCCATGAGAACGGCGTACGCAGCTGCCAGATCGTCATGGGAGTGACCACCCTGCATTCCGGCAGCATGTGGAACACGATGCCGGCCCACACCCACGACCGGCGCATGGAGGCATACCTCTACTTCGACCTCCCGGAAGAAGCACGTGTCGTACACCTCATGGGTGAACCGACCGAGACGCGTCATCTGATCGTCGGCAACCAACAGGCCGTCATCTCACCCAGCTGGTCCATCCACTCAGGCGTGGGCTCGGCCAGTTATTCCTTCGTCTGGGCGATGGCCGGAGAAAATCAATCCTTCGACGACATGGATCACGTCGCCATCACCGAACTGCGTTGACCGACCATGGACGTAACACCTCTCAAGGAAAGACGGTCATGGTAGAAAAAGTTGTCGCTCAGATTGTCCCCTCCGCACCCAGTACCAGCGAGAAAACCTTGATCGTCCTGGAAGCTGCGCTGGAGCACGCTCGCTTCAGCGAGGTCGTAGCCGCTACGGGATTCCCGAAAGCTACGGTCCATCGACTGATCTCGACGTTGGTCGACCGCCAGTTCGTGACGATCGACGCCCACGGCAACTACCTGCCCGGGCCATCCATCCTCGCCATGGCGGGTCGGGCCCTGGAGCGCATCGACATCTCCTCCATTGCGCAACCCTTTGTCGACCACCTCGTCGACACCATTCATTGCACGGTCCACATGGGTGCCATCAGTGGTGACTCCGTCATCTATATCCTCCGCAAGGACTCCGACAAGCCCTACCAGATGCCATCGAGGGTCGGGCTGTCCGTTCCACTCCACACCACAGGAATCGGCAAGGCGATCCTTGCCACCTACGACGACGAGACGGTGGAACGCATGCTGAAGCGCGCCGGGATGGTGCAGCTTACTGATGCGACCATCACCAATGTGCAGGATTTCAGACGTGAGCTGGAGGATGTCCGCCGCAGGGGTACCGCCCGCGATCGCGGCGAGAACGTCCCGGGGATCGCCTGCATCGCCGCGCCGGTCCATGATCACACCGGTGTCGTCCGGTACGGACTGAGTATCTCCACCCTGTCGATCGAACATTCCGATGAGCAGGTGGAGGCGATGTCCGGCAGCCTCCTCGCATCAGCCGCAGCCATTTCCGAGGCCCTCGGCTATCGGGGCCCGCATCCCGAGCCCGCCCCCTCCCCCCTTCTACAAGGAGCAACCCCATGACCGCTGCAACCTATACGGGCGCACGAACCTTCACGACTGCCGAGCCGACGGTGGGCCCGCCGGGACCCGGACAGGTGCAGATCGCCGTCGCCTATACGGGTCTGTGCGGTACGGATCTGCATATCTTCCACGGAGACATGGATGCACGGGTGACCATGCCGGCAGTGATCGGCCATGAGATGTCGGGAACCATCGCCGCCATCGGTGAGGGGGTCGCCGGATGGTCGGTCGGCCAACCCGTGACGGTCATGCCCACGCTCTCCTGTGGGTCATGCCCGGCGTGCCGCCGGGGAAACACCCACATCTGCCACAACCTGAATTTCGTCGGCATCGACTCCGAGGGCTCCATGCAGAACTCATGGAACGTCCCTGCCGACGTCCTCGTCGCCCTACCCGAGGGCTTGGCCCTCGATGAGGCGGCACTGATCGAACCGACTGCCGTCGCCGTGCACGACGTCCGGCGGTCCAAGCTGGTCGCATCGGATTTCGTCGTCGTGATCGGCGGCGGCCCGGTCGGTCAGCTCATCGCCTCGGTGGCCCTGCAGCAGGGCGCCCGGGTGGTGCTGGTCGAACTCGATCCCGGCAGGAGGGAGACCGCCAAGGGCTTCGGCATCATCGCGATCGATCCCCGCGAGGAGAACCTCGTCGAGTACGTCCTGCGGGAGACGGACGGCGCGGGAGCCGACGTGGCCTTCGAAGTCTCCGGGGCAGCGGCAGGCGTCAATTCGGCTGTCGAAGTCCTGACCACCCGTGGACGGCTCGTCATGGTGGCGATCCACCCCAAGCCGAAGGAGATCGACCTCCACCGGTTCTTCTGGCGTGAGTTGGAGATGTTCGGTGCCCGCCTGTACCAGCGCGAGGACTTCGAGGAAGCCGTGCGCCTCGTGGCCAACGGCGCCATCCCCGCCCGCCAGCTGATCTCCCGGGTCGTGGCACTGCAGGACGTCGAGGAAGGGTTTCTCTCCCTCGAATCCGGCGGAGTCATGAAGGTCCTCGTCGATTGCCGCGAAGTGACGGCATGAGCACGACGAGTCCTTTCGACCTGAGTGGGAAGACCGCCGTCGTCACCGGAGCCCGGCGAGGAATCGGGATGGCGATGGCCGTAGCCCTCGCCGAAGCAGGAGCCGACATCATCGGGGTCTCCGCGAACCTCGAGGCCGAAGGGAGCGCCGTCGGGCATGCCGTTACAGCGCTCGGGCGCAGCTTCACGGCGATGCGCGCGGACTTCGCGGATCGTGCCGCGGTACATCAACTCGCCGCCGACCTGACTGCTGCGGGGCCCATCGACATCCTGGTCAACAACGGCGGCACGATCGCCCGGACGCCCGCAGCGCAGCACCCGGACGACATGTGGGACCAGGTCATCGAGGTGAACCTGTCGAGCCAATTCATCCTGAGCCGGGAGGTCGGCCGGCAGATGCTCGAACGGGGCAGCGGGAAGATCATCTTCACTGCCTCGCTCCTCAGTTTTCAGGGTGGCATCAACGTCCCCGGCTACACCGCGTCGAAATCGGGCATCGCGGGCCTGACCAAGGCGCTGGCCAACGAGTGGGCGCCCCGCGGAGTGAACGTCAATGCGATAGCCCCCGGCTACATCGCCACCGACAACACGCAGGCGCTACAGGATGACCCGGACCGGGAACGAGGCATCCTCGAGCGCATCCCTGCAGCGCGCTGGGGACGCCCCGACGACCTCGCCGGCGCCACCGTCTTCCTCGCCTCCCCCGCATCGGACTACATCCACGGCGTCGTTCTCCCCGTCGACGGCGGCTGGCTCGGCCGCTGACGCTTCGCCCCGCCGGCACTCCCTTCCCGCGCACGATTCACACACGAAGGATCCTCCTTGTCTCCGACAGAACACTTGCCGACCGTCATCCAACGCGCTCCGGCGTCATCAATACTGCTGGACACCGGGACCGTAGCGGTGATGCGCGCTCCCCATGCCACGGCTTATGCTCCCGTTGTCGAGGCACTGGTTCGCGGCGGAGTGCTCAGCATCGAGTTGACGCTGAGCACACCCGGCGTCTTCGAGGAGCTTCCGCTGCTGCAGCAACGCTTCGGTGACACCGCCGAATTCGGCGTGGGCACGGTCACCACGGTCGACGAGGCCGTGCGGGTGATCGAAGCCGGTGCAGCCTACCTGGTCACCCCCGTGACCGACACCGCGATCATCGCTGCTGCGGTGCAGCGCGGCGTCGCCATCTACCCGGGAGGGCTGACGCCCACTGAGCTGTTCAACGGATGGGCGGCAGGTGCGACCGCGGTGAAGGTCTTTCCCGCGTCGGTGGTCGGGCCAGGATACGTCTCCATGCTGCGCGGTCCTTTTCCCGGCATCCAGGTCGTTCCCTCGGGTGGAGTGGATATCGACGAAGCCGCCGCCTGGGTGAAGGCGGGAGCCTTGGCCGTCAGCCTCGGTGGTCCTCTGCTCGGGGATGCTTTCAAGGGCGGGGACCTGCGGCGGCTCACCGAACGCGCAACCAGGCTCCGGGACGTTGTCGATGAAGCACGGGCAACGCTGTGAGTGCGTCTCTTCCGGCCCCGTACCTCGTGACTCTCGGGGAGACGATGGCACTCCTCACCGCTCAGCATCCCGGGCCGCTTGCACACGTGTCCTCGATGAGCCTCGGTATCGGCGGTTCCGAATCGAACGTCGCCATCGGCGTGCAACGGCTCGGCGGAAACGCGGTGTGGTGCGGGCGAACGGGAGCGGATTCCCTCGGCCAACTCGTTCGGCGCGAGATACGGGCTGAAGGAGTCACGGTTCTCGTCACCGAGGATCCGGACGCACCGACGGGCCTGATGCTGAAGGAACGCCGGACACTGTCCACCCAGAAGGTCAGCTACTACCGTGCGGGCAGCGCCGGCTCCAGGCTGACTCCCGAGGACCTGGATCCATCGATCATCACGGGAGCAGCGATACTCCACCTGAGCGGGATCACGCCTGCGCTGTCCGCCTCAGCGGCGAGTACTGTCCGCGAGGCCATCGGGATCGCGCGATCGGCAGGGGTCACCGTTTCGTTCGATCTGAACTACCGGGCGAATCTATGGACGGCAGTGGACGCCGGGCGCTCGTACCTGGAGTTGATACCCCTCACCGACATCGTCTTCGCGGGCGACGAGGAGGCAGCGCTGGCCGTCGGAACCGCAGAGGATCCCGCCGAACTGGCGCAGCGGCTGGCCGATCTGGGTCCCCCACAGGCGATCATCAAACTCGGCAGCAAGGGCGCAGTAGCAAGCATCGACGGCGAGATACATCACCAGCCCGCGGTACCCATCGAACCCGTGGACACCGTCGGCGCCGGCGACGCCTTCGTCGCCGGGTACCTGGCGGAATTGATGGCAGGTAAGACCCCGTCGGAGCGGCTCGAGCTGGCAGCCAAGACCGGAGCCTTCGCCTGCCTTGCCTACGGAGACTGGGAAGGACTCCCGACACGCGCCGAGCTGGCCCTGCTCCACCACACCGAGTCTGTCACGCGGTAAGGGATCGCGCGCGACTACCCTGCTGCGTTCGCGGGAGTAGCGCGAGCTTCCCTCCTGGGTGCTTGTTTCTGGTTGCTCATCGCATCGACGGCGTCATCGAGGGGAAGGTACGTGCGAGCTCGCCGGTGCCGACCGCGTCGAAGGCCGCGGTGTAGCCGTCGGGTACGAACTCGCGGAGTTGCCATCACGACGGGAAAGCGCGATTCGGGCGCCAGCTGGCTCGCAGCGCATGGGAGGGATGTCAGGAGTGGGCGTGCGCTCCGGCAACTGCCGAGGTGCCCAGGTCGCTTCCAGGAAGTGCGTGATGGGTGGTCAGGGCTGTCGTCCAGGCGTCCGTGGTGCCGACGGAGGCCCAGTTGGAGTTGAGCAGTGCGAGCAGGGTTGTATGCACGGTCCTGGCGTCAGCGGAACCGGCGTCGTTAGCGATGTTGATCGCGCCGGTGGCGTCGGAGAGAACTTCGGTGGAGAAGCCGAGAGCTTCCGCTTCGACGGCAGAACCGAGGATGCAGTTGTTGGTCATGTAGCCCACGAGGGTGACGGTGTCGACATTGTTCTCGCGCAGCCACCCTGCGAGGTCGGTGTCGGCGTAGACCGAGCCGTATTGCTTGACGACGCTCTTCCACGCGTCGGTGCGCCGGGTCTCGACCTCTGGGTGGAGCTCGAAGCCCGGCGTGCCCGGAGCGAAGACGGGAGCTCCTTCGCCCGTAGTGTGCTGGATGACCGCGATGGGGACGCCGGCGGCGGTGGCCGCATCGATGGCCGCGGCGATCTGCGGCAGGGACTGCTCGTGCGGTGGGTACTGGATCTCGAGAAGACCGCTGAAATACTGCTGCTGGACATCGACGAGAACGAGGGCGCGGCGAGGGCTGCTCATGGTGGGGCTTCTCCTGGATCAATGGGCTGACGCACGCCTGGTGGGTGCTGATTCCATCCTCTACGGTGCAACACCTGGCCAACAGTGGCACGTATGCCTTTGTACAATGGTTTCGGGCCACCAGGGAGGATGTCGTGTGCATATTGCGGTGTACGCCTTCGATGGCGTGACGATGTTCCATCTGGCCGTTCCGCAGATGGTCTTCGATGAGGTCTCGCGGCAGGGACTCGGAGAGTGGACGACTAGTCTCTTTTCTGACGGTCCGAATTCGATCCGGACGGCGGAGGGCTACCAGCTGGCCGGGGTTGAAGGCCCCGAGGTTGCGGCGAGGGCGGATGTTGTCGTGGTGCCCTCGTGGTTCGATGACGGGCGCGTGCTGGGTGACACCCTGCGGGGCCTGCTGCAGGATGCACACCGGCGGGACGTGACAGTTCTGGGACTCTGTCTTGGTGCGATCGCCGTTGCGGACGCCGGCCTGCTGGCCGGACGTCAGGCTGTCACTCACTGGCAGGCCTTCGCCACTTTGACCGAGCGACACCCGGACATCCTGCTCGACCGCTCCGTGCTGTACATCGACCACGGGGACGTCATGACCTCGGCGGGTACAGCATCGGGCCTGGATGCATGTCTGCATGTTGTGAGGGATCGTCTGGGAGCCGACGCGGCCAACACAGTGGCCCGCAGTTTGGTCGTCGCGCCTCACCGCGAAGGCGGACAGGCACAGTACATCGAGCAGCCCGTTCCGCAGCGTTCCTCCGTCGAGCCGATCGCGACCCTGCTCGAGTGGGCGCTGGGCAATCTCCGTGAATCGCTCACCGTCGACCGCCTCGCGGAGCAGGCGCATATGAGTCGCCGCACTTTCGTCCGTGCTTTCCGAGCAGCCACCGGGACAACGCCCTCCGCCTGGATACGGTCCAGGCGGCTCGACGCGGCCCGCCGCCTGCTGGAGACCACCGATCGGTCGATCGATCACATCGCCACGGACTGCGGGTTCGGCAACGCCGTTACACTCCGCCAGAACTTCGCGGCCGCCTTTTCAACCACCCCGACCGACTACAGGCGCCGCTTCGACGCCCGACCCCACATACGAAGCCTGCACTGATCGCTACGAGTCAGTCCTCCATCGACTCCGGATCAGTGGTGGTACTGGTGGACGACGGCGTGGCCCTTGCCGCGGCTGATCAGCCAGCGGTTCACGGGTGTCGTGATGATGAAGGCCAACACCAGTGAGGCGGCAAGTGTCGCCCAGAACAGAACGGAAGCAATACCGGCATCCATGGCACCCGGGATGGTGAGCATCGCGGTGTTGTCGATGACCTCCATCACGGCGATGGAGATGCTGTCCGCTGCGAGGGCGACCTTCAGTGCGTTCCGCCAGGGCACACCGACCCGGAGCACCCCGCGCATCGTCAGTGCGTAACCGAAAACGAACGCCAGCGCGACAGACAGGGCGACCGTCGCCAGGTTGTGTAGGCCCAGGCTCGTGCCGATCACCATACCCAGGACCTCGCCTATAGCGCACCCGGTGAGGCAATGCAGGGTCGCTGTCCCCGCCATCGACCAGGACGTCGCCGATGACCTGCCGTGATGATCGTGGTGGTCGGCATGCATGTTCTCGTTCATCTACTTCTCCTTCAGCCAGCACGCGTCCGATCGCTCGGGGTGCCGGACGCAGCGCTTACCCGCTTGCTTCCGATACCCCCAGGGGTATACATAGTTGCGCATACCCCCGGGGGGTATTAGGAGTCCAGTGCCGTCCCATGAGGAGTTTCCATGTCCGCGAAGTCACCCGCCCCCTCGGGAGCATCCACCACTGCGCATAGTCGGGGTGTCGGTCTCGCATTACTGGTGGTCGCCAGCGCTCAGCTGATGCTGGTCCTCGATGATTCGATTGCGAACATCGCATTACCGTCGGTCCAGAACGAACTCCGGATCTCCCCAGCGAACCTGCCCTGGGTGATCAACGCCTACATCCTTGCGTTCGGCGGCCTCCTGCTCTTCGGTGGAAGGCTCGGTGACCTCTTCGGCCGGCAGCGGATCCTGCAGATCGGCATCGGCCTGTTCACACTCTCGTCTGGTGTCGCGGCGATCGCGCCGACCGGTCCGGTCCTCGTCGCGGCCCGAGCGATTCAGGGACTCGGAGCCGCCTTGACCGCGCCGAATGCGCTGGCTCTGATCGCCACGACCTTCCCCGCCGGCGAAGCCCGGAACAAAGCCCTTGCCCTGTACGGGGCGATGTCGGGCCTCGGCGTGACCGTGGGCCTGCTGCTGGGTGGAGTGCTGACCGGGACGCTCGGCTGGCGGTGGGTGTTCTTCATCAACATCCCCATCGGGCTCGCCCTACTTGCCGGAACCCGGATCCTCGTCGACGCACCCCGACATGCCGGACGACTCGACCTCCCCGGGGCGGTCACCGGCACCGGCGGGATCGCCGCCATTGTCTTCGCCATCATCCACGGAGGTGAGCAGGGCTGGGCCGACCCGATGACACTGATCGCCTTCGGCCTGGCCGCCGTCCTGCTGCCCGCATTCATCATCATCGAATCCCGCACCACGGACCCGATGCTTCCCCTGCGTTTATTCAGGGACCGCAATTGCACCGGCTCCTACCTCAGCATGCTGTTCGTCAGCTTCGGGCCCATGGGAACCTTCTACCTACTCACCCTCTACATGCAGCACATCCTCGAGTACGGGCCCGTCCAGACCGGACTGGCATGGCTGCCCTTCGGCGCCGGGATCATCCTCTCCGCCGGCTTCGCCTCAAAGCTTGTCCTCCGGATCGCACCCCGGATCGTCGCAGTCGCCGGGATCCTCGTTTCCACTGGCGCCATTCTGTGGCTGTCCACCACCACCCCGGATTCCGGGTACGTACAGCACCTCATGGTCGGGATCTTCGCGGTCGCCGTCGGATTCGGGCTGAGCTTCGTGCCCCTCACTCTCACCGCAGTCACCGGCGTCCGCCCTGAAGACTCAGGCATCGCATCAGCATTGCTGAACTCAGCCCAGCAGATCGGCGTCGCTCTCGGCATCGCAGCCCTGTCCACCATCAGTGTCACCACAACAGAAAGCCGTCTCCAGAACGCCCTCGCCAGCCTTCGCGAAGCGCGCTCAGCCGGCAATACGGACGCTGCGGCAACCGCCGGCCAAGCCATCGTCGACGGCTACACCACCGCCCTGAGCAGCGGAGCAGTCATCCTCGCCGCCGCCGCACTGATCGTCGCCCTCATGGTCACCGCCCGCCCGCAGCAGGCCGCGGAACGCGCGTGACGTACACCCCTCACTCGGATCCTGAACGGTCGATTCTTTCCTGTAATGGAGTCCATGGGTGGGGTGGCCCGATGGACGGCAGGCACATCCTCGTGGGATGCCCATCGCCAGCAACCGAGAGGAGATGTGCCCTGCAGGTGCTTCCCAACGCCTGAACATTTTCCGTTCGGTAGCGCTGTTCTGACACCCATCTGATCCCATGACCGACTTCCTGAACAATAGCCACGACATCAGCTGGTCAAACTGATCAGAGTAATAGCATTAGGATCACCACACGTGGTCAATCTGACCTGGGAAGATCAGGAGGAGAAACCAATGGCGTCTCGCCGAGATACAACCCCGATCCGGGATGCGATCGACAGAGCTGTCCTCGAAGCCCTCGATGCTGATTCCAGGATGACGATCCTCGCCATTTCTCATCGCACAGGACTTGCTCGAGGTACGGTGCAGGCCCGGCTGGAACGATACGAGCGAGAGAACGCACTGCGGGACCACAGCGTGCGCATCGACCCCACTGCCCTTGGCCTGGGAATCTCGGCCCACGTCGCGGCTGAGCTCGACCAGCACCGGATCGATGTAGCGGTAGAGGGGCTACGAGCAATACCCGAGATCGTAGAATGCCTGGCGCCGGCAGGAGAGACGGACCTGCTCTGCCGGGTCGTCGCACGAGACCCCGATGACCTGTACCGCGTCTCCGAGGAGATCCGGCTCTGCCCGGGGATCCTCCGAACAAGAACCAGCATGTTCCTTCGCCAGCCCATCCCCTACCGGATGAGCCAGCTACTGGCCACCATCACCGACTGAACCTCGGCATCTGCTTCAAGCAGGGACCGACACCACGCTACGCTTCCCACTACCGCCTGGCGGGTGGTTGGCGGGGTGAGCCGGTTCATGCCTCGGGGCCGGTTCATGAGAACCGGCCCCGAGCCGTGCGTTACTGCTATGCCTTCGCAGCGCGGTGACGGCCGCGGCCCGCGAGGACCACGCCGGCACCGAGAGCCAGGAGACCGGCACCGATGCCCCCGGCGATTTTCATGCTGTCGTCGGTGCCCGTGTAAGCAAGCTGCTGTGTGCTGTAGGTGGCATCGTCGTCATCGTCGGTCACGAGAACTCCACCGTTGGCGGCGTTGTTTTCTGTGCTCTCGTCAGTCCGGTTGCCGTCGGTATCGAGCTCACAGCCGATACCGTCGCTGTCCCGGTCGAGACCGGCACGGAAGCCCTCTTCACCCAAGAGGATGGAGCGGCCCAGTACGTCCCGAACCTCGGTGCAGTTCTCGTAATAGACACCGACCGTTGCATGGTCGAGCACCGGGAGAACGTTGTCGGGGGTGTCCACGATGACGACCGGCGTAACGGGCACTTCCACGGTCACGGGGACCTCAACCTTGACGGGCACGACGACAGGAGCCTCGTCCACGGGGGTTTCGTCTGCGGGGACCTCTACGGGAACCTCTTCGACAGGGGTCTTCACGGGGACCTCTTCGACAGGGGTCTCTACGGGAAGCTCGGGAGTAGGCCCCGCGGGGTTTCCGGGAGTCTCGGGGGTTTCCGGGGTGGGAACCTCGGGAACCTCGGGAACCTCGGGAACCTCGGGAACCTCGGGGGTCGGTACCTCAGGTACCTCAGGTACCTCGGGTACCTCGGGGATTGGAACGACGACGACAGGCGCGGGAATCAACGTGTAGGAGTAGTGGGAGATGTCCTTCCCGCTGGTGTGACTGAAGGTCACCTCCGTCTGGGGGGTAGACAGGACGACGTCCTCGGGACCGTTCTGTTGCTTGGCGGAACCGGCTTTGACGCAGTAACTCGCAATGAGCTGTCCCTGCGGGGCAGTGATAGTGACTGCCTTGAGTCCTGACTCGGTAACGTCTACCTTCCCGCTCGTACCTTCGCCACACACCTGTTCCACAGGTTCGGCCACCTGGCCTGTTGCGAACGCAGGGGCGACGGAGAAGGTGCTGAGACCGGCAGTGACGGCGAGGGCGAGCAGCCCTGAGCGCTTGTTCATATTTACCTGTTGTTTCTCTTGTGTATTTTGGGCATGGACTGACGCGAAGGTTGCGCCCCATCACTGGCAATCCAGCGGCGCTCCATGAAGCGTGGTCTGAAGCCGACTTCTGAACTGTCCAGTCGTTTCCGGACTTTCAGGTCACCCAGTGCCACGGTCAGAAGCTGCGAATGTTGCAACACCTTCTAATCGAATGCAAAAGGCGCGGTCCCCTCGCGCGTCGTATTCACTCGTACAACACTCAATCTATGAACTCGGGAAGGAGTAAACACGAGTGGCACCTACGCCTTAATCGCAGGGCTACCGATTAAGAACAAGCAGTTACTACCAGTCAGCAGGCTGCTGGCTACTCGAAAACCGAGAGAAAACTACTTGCTAAGGCGCACTACTCGTTCAGGTGACAACCACCTGAGAAGTCGGTTGGGCCTTTTGGCGACGCCGTCGGTTATGTCTGCGACTTTTCGTCTCCGTCACGGGTTATTTCCCCTACCGGGACACACTTATCGGAGCGGGAGAGAGGCCTTGCCCTGATTGGGTGGATACGAACCAAGCCGCGAGTTTGGCTTCAGCGGTGCGGACCAAAGTGCCCCGGCGCTGCAACAGCCGTAACGGGGAATCTTGATATTGGCGCGGTTCTTGGCTGTCGTGACCGGTTCGCGTCGGAGGCCTCTACGAGCGCCTGATAACGCTCCAGCCGGCAGCACACCGCGCCGCGACCGCAGCCATCAAGGCTCACCGCCGGGAGCTTCCCTCGGGCTGGACCCTGGCGAACTCGGACATCCCGTCCATCGATGGAGGTCGTGGCACGGCCGATCAGGTGCGCCGGGGCGTCAACGAACGCTTCCTCGAGGCGTCCCGCGACGACGACTTCGTGGGCATCCAGACCTACGGCCGCACCGTCTACGGCCGAACGGCCTGGCGCCGGCCCTGCAAGGCGCGGCGACCAACCAGATGGGCGAGGAGATCGGCCTCGCCACTGAGGACGAAGTACAGCGTGTGGACTATCTCCGGGCCGCGGTGGACAGCGTTGCCTCCTGCCTCGCGGACGGCATGGATGTCTGCGGCTACATCACCTGGCCGGCTTTCGACAACTACGAATGGGTGTTCGGCTACGGGCCGAAGTTCGGTCTCATCGCGGTGGACCGGAACACCCAGGAGCAGACACCCAAGGACAGCGCTCGCTGGCCGGGTCGCCAGCCGCAGGAACACGCTCCGCAGGTCGGCGTGGACACCCCGTCCGACGTCGTTCAGCGGGCCTAACACCGCAGTGAACCCCGGCACCGCCGAAGCGGGCGCGGCGCCCGTTCATCGCCGGCGCGCTGGTCGCCCATGGCGCGGTCCGCCACTGCCATCGGGGCCAAGGACCTGCCCGATGGTCAGACTTCACCTGCAGTATCAAGGATGCGGCGGGGGTTCCTATCCCCCCGCATCCTTGAAGCATGGAAACACCTGATGACAGCAGTGATGAATCGCCCCGCCACCGGAGTCCTGAAGTCGTTTGCAGTTCTGACGTCGTGATGTTGCAACCTCTCGACAGGCACATCCAGTGAACCCGGATCAGGTGCTCATCCAAGGGCGTCAATGACCTCCGCTCCCGATCCATGCGAGCAGCGGACGTGACGCGCAACGGCATGGGTAGTTGGCCGTTCATCGCTGTTCTGGTGTCGATGGGCTGCAGGGGGCGATCCTGCTCATCGCAGCCAAAGGGCAGGACGGGATCAGTGTTGCCGTGGCGCTGCACGATTTCGAGACCGAATACTGCGGCCAAGCAGGAGATCGACCGCCCGATCCAGCTCAGCGAGCAGCAGCTCGCCATCATCGTGGAACTCCAGCTGCACCTTCGGAGCGGCCAGGTCGACGGCGAATGCGACCACGGGGTGCCGTCATGCAGCCCTCTAGAGGCCTCAGGGCCTCCGGCCGATGGGCGTACGGGTCGCCGAACAGTACGAGGCGCGCGGCAGGAGGGATCCGCGTTGCGAATCCTCGCCTGCACCTGTTGTTCAGCGGGAAGCTCCTCAGTTACTGATCGAGGGCTTCAACGTGGGGGTCCAACCCGAGGGCAGGTGCACTCCGACGTGTGATGTCTTCTTGCCAGTCATGGGTGCGGGGAGCATTGCTTCGCTTCCCCTTGAGGAAGTTCATCTCCTCCGCGGACAGCCAGTGCTCGCCATGCTCGTCGAGGCATAGGACCTCGCCTGTACCTGCTTCGACCCGGTTGACGTAGGTGCGTGGCAGCACCATCGTCCCTGGGTTGTCCAGTAGCCACTGCTGGACGGTGGTATCAAGCGTGGACCACAAAGCACTGATGCTGGTCATTGGGTGCGTCTTTCTGATCGGGGACCTTATCGGCCGCCGCTACGGTACGGCGCACACCTCAGGTCCTCAGGCAATACAAACCGGTTGCAATGCGGGGTACTAGGGGACAACGTCCCGACTCTTCGAGCTGCTGAGGAGGCATAGGGGCGGCGAGCGCCCTGTGTGTGAGGGCACCCCGCACCAAGTCGGTGATGAGCGTGACGGCGAGGATGACGCCCGGGGTGCCGACTGGTGGTTCTTGGCTTCGCTAGAGGAGCCACGGCCTCCGGTGCACGATCGGCAGTTTCCTCCACGGCCTGCCGGCGCCCCAGGTGTCGCCGGCGGACGATGCAGCGAGGAGGACCAGAGTCAGCGCGTAGATGATGTGGTAATCCACGAGCGGGTTCGTCGACGTCGTGTTCGCGGCGAAGGGCCATTCCGCGAGATACATCATCATCATGAGAAAGCTGCCGACGACGGCGCTGACACGCAATCCGATGCCGAGCATCACCGCCATCCCGATGCCGAGCATGCCCAGCTGGAAAAGGATGTCGGAGGCAGGACTGGCGATCAGAGTGAACAGGCCCTTCAGCGGACCGGTGACCCCGTCACTGAGCAGAAACCCCTGGCTGGGTGTTCCGCCGGCAACCCATGCGCGGTCGGCAGGAGTCGAGAACCCCAAACCGAACGTCTTGTCCAGAAAGGCCCACAGGAAGATGAAGCCGGTTGCCAGTCGCAGGAGTGCCAGGATGTGCAGTCCCTTGCCGCGGGACGCCTTATCCTCCCCTTGAGTGTGGGCGACCCTCACGGGCGGGGTGGATTCTGTGAAGACCGTGCGCTCCGGTGTTCCAGAGGGCGCACGGCGGGTGAAGTAGGTCCTGATCGTCATGGGAATCCTTGAGGTGATCGAGATGGATGGGGCTTCGACCGGCGTCGCCTGCTGCGGGTGAAACGGGCAGAGGCGAAGGTCACGTCGGCGGAGAAAGCGGATTCTCATCGGCGTGCCAACTGGCTTGAGCAGGAGACGCACCGCGTTGGAGTCCCCGCTGAAGGGATCGCTACGCGACTACGAGGCGGTGAGAACTGGGTCGGCCGACTGGAATTCGGCGAGCCAGAGATCCGGTCCGAAGACTTCGTAGCGAATGTCCCGTGCGGGAACGCCTCGCAGGATCAGCGCGCTGCGCACCATCTGCATGAAGGCGAGCGGCCCGCACAGGTAGTACTCGGCATCGGCGGGAAGTTCGAGCAGGGACAGGTCCATGAACCCGGTGAACTGCCGGCCTGATCCGGCGTTCTGAGCTGCGTCGGGCGATGGCGGCTGTGACGGTTCCATAAACCAGGTGGTCAGTGTTGCTCCCGGCAGCCGCGCGAGGTCTGCGCGTACCTGGCCCTGTAGCGCGAAGGTGTCGGACGATTCGTCAGCATGTAGAAGCGCCACCATGCGGGTGGAGGAAGACCGAGCGAGGTGGGAGAGCATCCCTGCCATGGGCGTGATACCGATGCCGGCGGTCGCGAAGACGATCGGCCGAGTGCCGGGGGCGAGGACCACGTCACCGAAAGGAGCCGAGAGCACGACCTCGTCGCCGACGTCCGTGCTCGAGTGCAGGAGGTTGGAAACTTCGCCGTCGGGGGTCGGCGACCCGTGTAGGCGCTTGACGGAGAACCGGCGGTGCTGTCCGTCGTCGGCCTGGGTGAGGCTGTACTGGCGTGGCTGGTGCACGCCGTCGGGCATGAGCGCCTTCAGCGTCACGTACTGCCCGGGCAGGGATCGCTTCCCGCTTCGATCGTTCGTACTCTCCACGACGAAGGTCACGACGTCTTCCGTCTCCCGAATCTTCTCGGTGACCCGCCATGTGTCCCACACCGTCTCGGGGCTCAGGTCCGCGGCCGCGTACATGGTCCGTTCCTGATTCGTGAGCATGTTGGCCATCAGCCAGTACACCTCGTCCCACGCCGAGGCGATCTCCGGGGTGACAGCGTCCCCGAGGACGTCGCCGATGGCCCACATCAGGTGATCGTGGACGATCTGGTAATGATCAGGACGTAAGCCCAATGACACATGCTTGTGGGAGATCCGCGACATCAGGTGATCGGGTAGTTCACCGGGACTGTTCACCAGGAGGCCCGCGAATGCTGCAACCGATCCGGCCAGGGCCTGCTGCTGCCGTCCGTCTGCCTGGTTCCCACGATTGAACAGACCATCCAGGAGGTCTGGCCTCTCCTGGAACATGTGCGCGTAGAAGCGCTTGGCGATCTCGCCGATGTTCTCGCCGACGACCGGCAACGTGGCTTCGACGATGGGACGGGATGTATCGGAAAGCATTGTGGAATCCTGACGGTGGGAGCGGGGTTTTTGAGCGTGGTGATGGAAGGAGAACGACCGAATCGTCGGGGCGCCCAGCGTGTGTCCGATTCGGCACGATGATCAGGTCCCCGGAAAATCGCTGCAGCGCCTCGTCGTCGGCGGTCAGTGAACGCGTCCCTGAAGGGCCGGCGCCGTTCCGCAGTTTCCTATTCCCACGAAAGACGGTGTGAGGGCTGTGGCGCGTGCAGGGCAAGCATCAGTTGTCGGGCACAGGAGAGCCGACAGTGATGCTTCCCTCGGCACGTGCCGTCGGGCATCGTGTCGTGTCCTAGCGGACGACGATGACATTCCCCTGGGCGTGGTGAAGCACTGCATGGACCGCTGATCCGAGGCGGGCGCCCAGCGTGTTGTTGCCCTTGGCGCCGAGGACGACACAGACGGCCCTATTTGCGTGGTGCACGATGACTCCGGGTACTGAAGGTTCCGCGAACGAGTCCTCGATGATGGTGAGCTCGGTATCCGCAGGCAGGAGGTTCAGGGCCTGCTGGACGACGGGATCGTGCTCAGGGTCCGGCAGCCGCGTCAGCGCGTGTCGGCTGTAGGGCCTGACGTGCAGGACACGCAATGACGCGTGCAGGGTCTTCGCGAGATCCGCAGCTGCAATGACCGCGCGATCGCTCTCCGGTGATCCGTCGACCGCGACCAGCACGTCACCCTTTTCCGGTTGATCCTGGCGGATGACCGCGATGGGGCAGGAGGCGGTGGCGGCAAGGTGAAGGCTGACGGAGCCGACGAGCAGCCCCGCGAAACCGCCGAGTCCGCGAGTACCCGTCACGAGCAGGGAGGCCTCGGCGGAGAGTTTGGTGAGCACTTCCGAGGGAAAGCCGGTGATGAGCCGCACGCTCACGTTGATGTCGGGCGCGGCCTGCTTGGCAAGGTCGAGACCCTCGGCAGCTATTCTCTCCGCTGCCTTTCGCAGTCCGCTATCCTTGACATCGGTCCTCGGGCCTAGGTCCTGCGTGAAGAACGGCCAGAGCCAGCAGTGCACGACGACGAGGGCTTGTCCTGTTGCTGCGGCGTGTCCAGCGGCCCACAGAACTGCTCGTCGGGAACCGTCTGATGCGTCGTAGCCTACGATGATCGGCTTGGTCAGCGTCACTGGCGTCCCGGCTGTCGGGCTTTCTGCCGCACTCATGCTGAAGCCCCGACCGGTCGCAGGGCGACAGTTTCACCCTCGCGGAGTTGCAGGGCGCCGTGGGACACGAGAACCGGACACTCGGCCCGTTCCGCTACCGCTGAACTGACGGATCCAAGCAGTAGCCCCCCGAAGCCGCCGTGCCCGCGAGAGCCGACGACGACCATGGAAGCATGCCGGCTTTCCTCGATAAGGACCTCGGCAGGCGCGCCCTTCAGGAGGTGGCGCTCGATCTCGCATGGATAGGTGGAGGGGAGCGCGTCGGCAAGGGCCCGATCCAACGCCTTCCCTCCAAGTTCTTCATAGTTCCAATCCACAGGGGTGTACAAGCCGAAGACGAGGGGGTACTGCCATGCCGCAACTGCATGGATGACGTCGCCCGCGAGCGGGACCAGGCTTGCGGCTAGTTGGAGGGCGGCTACCGACGAGGGCGAGCCGTCGACGCCCACGACTATGACTCGAGGACGTGGAGTAGAGGGGCTTTCCATGATGGATCCTTAACTGGGGGAATGAGTGCTCCATCCGATCGTCGCGGGTTGCAGGGCGGGCTGGTAGGGCCTTTCGTCCCGACATCAAAAGGGGACGTAAGGCCCTGCCGCGGCATGGCAGAACACGCCATGCTGATGGTTGGCGTCATCAGGCGTGCAACTCCACTGAGAAAGAAACAGGCGATGAGGATGATCGGCAGATGAAGGACGTAACGGTGTTCCTTCTCGATGACCATGAGCTGGTACGTCGGGGTTTGCGGGAACTGCTGGAATCTGAGGGCTGCGTGATCGTCGGGGAATCCGGATCGGCCGAGGAAGCTACCAGGCGTATACCGGCCCTGTCACCGGACATCTCGATCCTTGACGCACGGCTGCCGGACGGGACAGGAATCGAGGTGTGTCGGGACGTGCGCTCGATCGACCCGTCCCTGTCGTGCGTGATCCTCACGAGCTACGACGATGACCAGGCTGTGCGTGGCGCCGTACTGGCGGGGGCTTCCGGATACATCCTCAAGGAGATTCTCGGTTCCGACCTCGTCGGCAAAGCCCGCCGCGCTGCTGCCGGTGAGTCCTTGTTCGAGCCCGGGTTGAAGGAGCGCATCATCGCCGGGTTGCGCGAGGCACCCCAGGAGGACGTGCGCCTTGCCGGCCTGACTGCGCAGGAGAAAAAAGTCCTGGCTTTGATCGGGGGTGGGTTGACGAACCGGGAGATCGGCGCGGAATTGTTCCTGGCGGAAAAAACGGTCAAGAACTACGTCTCCTCGCTTCTGGCGAAGCTAGGTTTCCAACGCAGGACCCAGGCCGCCATCTACATCTCCAAACCGGCGGCGCCCCAGCCCTCCTAGGCGTCAGGGGTCAGGGGTCAGGGGTCAGGGGCACGGTGAGGAGGACGTCCGTTCCTTGACCGAGAGGGCTCGAGATCAAGATGGTTCCGCCGCAGAGTTCGGCGCGGCGCCGCATGTTCGCCAGCCCGCTTTCGGAAGTGGTCTGCACGAACCCGCGCCCGTCGTCGCTGATTTTCAGCTCGAGGCGGTCCGGGAGAGCTTGCAGCGTCATCGTGATGCAGTGTGCGTCGGCATGGCGGAGCGCATTCGAGAGACTTTCCAGGAGCACAGCACGCACGTGGTCGGCCCACTCCGGGTCGATCACGGCGTCAAGCGGTCCCGAGAGATGTACGACGGGCTGGAGGTCCTGGCCCTCGAACGCGCTCGCCACCAGGGCAAAGATGCTGGAGGTGAAGCTCGGTGTGATTTGCGGAACCGAACGCAACGAATAGATGGTGTCGCGCAGCTCCCTGATGGTTGCATCCAGTTCAGCGGTGACGGTGGTGATGCGTTCAAGGGGTTCTCGGGCCGACACGTACTTCCGGAGGCTTTGAATACTCAGCCCGGCGGCGAATAGTCGCTGGATGACCAGATCGTGGAGGTCCCGCGCTATTCGATCGCGGTCACCGAAGACAGCCTCCTGCTCCCGCTGTCGGTGGACCCGCAGCAGTTCAAGGGCCAGGGACACATGGGAGGTGAAGGATCGCACCATCTCATGGTCGACGTCGGAGAACGGGGTAGACCTTTCCGATCGGCCGAAGAGGAGGAACTGCCGCTCGCCCGCGTCCGCCAGGCGGGTGCACAGGGCGGTGGAGATGGTGGCCGGCGGAGCGCCCGGAAGAAGGCGGTTGATGTCCTCCAGGGTCAGCAGCAGCGGCGAGGACTGTGCCGTCAGTCCTTCGAGTTGAGCGTTGTCGGCCCCTGACTGGCCGATGAACGCACCGGCGTTGACGCCGTCGCCGGCTTCGCAGATGAGGCCGCGCTGATGGCCGAAATCACGCAGGACGACGGTGAGATCGCTGTGGGATGCGTGCAGTGCGTGGTGCGCGATCAGTTCCAGGTCGTTGCGGGCGTCATCGCTTTGCTCGAGAAGCTCGCGGGCGGCGTTCAGGCCGCCTTCGAGCCAGCGGGTCCGGCGCGTCGATTCGTCGAAGAGCCGGGAATTCTCGATGGCGACGCCGGCCGCTGCAGCGAGGGCAACCAGTTGTTGCTCGTCCGTGGAGGTGAAGTCCTCTCCCCCGTTCTTCTCGGTGAGGTACAGGTTTCCGAACACCGTCCCGTGTATACGGATAGGAGCCCCGAGGAAGTTTGTCATCTGGGGATGATGCTTCGGAAAGCCCACAGCACGGTCATGCTGTCGCAGGTCATGAAGCCGGATGGGTTGCGGTTCCGTGATCAGTAGGCCCAGGACGCCTTCCCCCCGAGGCAGCGAGGCGATCTGTGCTATCTCGTGGTCCTCGAGTCCCACGGTGATGAACTGGCTTAAGGTTTGATCCGGGCCGATGACTCCCAGGGCGCCGTAGCGTGCGTCGACCAGTTGGCAGGCGGCAAGTATGACCCGTTTGAGAACCGTGTCCAGGTCGATGTCATCGGCCATGGCGGCGAAAGCCGCGAGCAGGTTTCCAATACCTGTGGACGTTCCTGCGGCAAGATCTTCAGCCGTCATGCCCGGACGCGATCATTCGTTGATGTGACCACTCGACGCTCCAAAGTGTCGTGGCGGGTCTCGTCGTGCAGCCCCGCAGGTGGTTGGATCACTCGTCAGGACGAGCGATGGCGCACGCTGATTCAAACGTCAGAATAAGGCCCAAATGCCCTAGTCGCTTGAGCAGCACCTTCATAGTGTCATGGTATGAACGGCGAACCCACACCCACGAGAATCCTTCCGGCGAATGAGTGCTGGGCGCTCCTGCGATCCACGCCTTTCGGGCGGCTTGCTCTTTGCCATGATGGTCGGCCGGAGATCTTCCCCATCAACTTCGTCGTCGACCATGGAACAGTCGTGTTCAGGACATCCGAGGGCACGAAATCCCATGCCGCCGAGAAGGCGGACGCTGCATTCGAAGTAGACGGCCAGTATCCGGAAGGGACAGGCGAACGGGGAGGCATGGTGTGGAGCGTTGTCGTGAAAGGGGATGTCGCGACTATCGCTACGACCTCCGAGCTCATGGCCACCGTTCAGTTGCCCCTTCACCCTTGGGAGAGCGGCAGTAAGGACCGGTTCATGCGACTGGTCCCCGAGACCATCACCGGTCGGGCATTTACGCGCACCAGGGCAAACGCACCTCTCGACACGGACGTCGGCGCATCATCCATGGCGTCGCCGGCATCGGACGAGTGATTACCACGACCGCGTTCAGCGACTGATCCGAGCCGCTCACTGATTCCGCGTTGCATCCCACCTGCCAGAGGCGGTTATCGAGCCAATGGCGGTAGCTGTCCGGCTTGGGGCACGGTGGTGACGAGTGTCGGGCAGGGAGGGCGCAGGAGCAGCGTGTGCGTGACCGAGCCGAGTGCCATGCCCGGCCTTGCGCCGTGCCCGTGACGGCCGATCACCAGAAGCTCTGCGTCACGGCTGTGCCGGATGAGGGCCCTGGTCGGTGTGCGGAGCATGTCCACGATCCAGCTCACCACGAGCGACGGGTAGCTGCTGCGGATCTTCAGGAGCAACGCAGAGGTATCGATAGCCTCTTCGTCAGATAGCGGTGCCTCAGGTTTTATCGCTGCGACTATGCGCAGCGCCGCTCCTAGTCGGTCGGCTTCAGCGGCTGCCCGCGCCACGGCTGCGTACGCCTCAGCAGACCCGTCAACACCGACGACCACGTGTCCTTGGACCGTGCCGTTTCGTTCGTTGCTCTCCCGATGCCCGGTGGGGATGATGAGGACCGGGGCCAGTGATCCCAAGGCGACTTCTACGGCAACGGAGCCCTGGAACACCCCAGTGACAGTGTTCACCCGGTCCGCGCCGACCACGAGCAGGGACGCGTCGCAGGATAGTCCCAGCAGCGCATGGACGACGTCACCGCAGTGCAGGTAGGTGCCCACTCGTAGCGTGGGAAACCGGGTGGACAGGCGGGCTGACTCGGCTTGCAGGAGCGTGCGGCCGGCGGTGACCACATCTGCGTAACAGGTGCCGGGCGGCATCAGGTCGGCGCTTGGCAGAGCGTGAACCAGTGTCAGCGGGGCATCGGTAGCCCGTGCACGACGGGCAGCCCATTCCAGGGATGGGTTCAGGGACAGAGGGCCTCGCACGGCGACGAGGATAGCCCGCCGATCAACGAGAGGCGGGGACACGGACTCCTGCGGATGTGCGGCCGTCAGCATGGAAAACACTGATTTCGGGGCCTGGACGATGCTGTCACCTTGGTGTGTCCTTTTTGTCGACGCGATCATACAGTGGTCTCTCGGGCCGCTTCAGGGCCCGTTGCACTCCCCGCCCGGGAGTCCTGACGCTCATGCGCCCTGCGATTCATCGCTGTATCAATCATTGCTGCAAAGTTCGGTCCTGATCAGGGCCTTTGGACCCTGATCAGCCCAATGAATTCTTCATACCGTGGGAATCAGGAGTCGAACAGGCACCGATGACCGGTTGAAGACGGCAGACGCGCTACCGCTCCTGCGAAACGCTCCCCTACTTTCGCCGGTACCCTCATCCATCTTGGTGAGTGGTCCTCGCGACAAACGGAAAGAAGTCACGACCATGCCGACGACACCGAACCAGGACACCTACTGGGAATCCGCAGGCGCCTCGCGCGCTTCCCACGTCATCCCGACCTCGGAGTGCTGGGCCCTTGCCACGACACAATCCGCCGGTCGGCTCGGCTTCTTCCGCGAGGGGCTACTGGATATCTTTCCCGTGAACTACCTGGTCATCGACGAGCACCTGTACTTCCGTACATCGGTGGACGGCACCATCGCCACCAGCCACCTCGAACACGCGGCGTTCCAGATTGACCACGTGGACAAGGAAGCCCGAAGCGGCTGGACCATCCTCCTGAACGGTCCCGCGACCCGGGTGGAAGATCCCACCCTGCTGACGACACTGTGGGGAAAAGCTGTCGACGAGCCATGGGCGCCGGGTCAGCGTGACCTGTTCTTCGATCTGGCACCCACCCTCGTGCGTGGCCGCCGTATCGGAGCAGCACACTAGTGGTGATGGCCTAGACGATGCCGGTAGTTCCCAGCACCGTACCGACGAAATAGGTGAAGGCCATGGCCAGCGCCCCACCGAGGATGAGACGGGTCATCGCGCGGCGAGCCGAGCTGCCGCCGACGTTGGCACTGATCGCACCGGTGATGGCCAGCGCGACGAGGACCGCCAAGAATGTCAGGGGAATCCGGATATCGGCAGGCAGGAGAAGGATCGCCAACAGGGGCAGGACAGCGCCGACCGCAAACGATGCTGCCGAGGCGAGTGCCGCATGCCAAGGGTTCGCCACCTCGAGCTCATCGAGGTTGAGCTCCGCGGCGAGGTGAGCTGCCAGAGCATCGTGTTCGGTCAGCTCGAGGGCCACCTGGCGGGCGGTAGCAGGGTTCAGCCCCTGCTTCTCGTACAGACCGGCAAGCTCGACCAACTCCCCGTCGGGATCCTCGCGTAGTTCCTGACGTTCCTTGTCGATCAGCGCTTCCTGGCTGTCCCGCTGGCTGCTCACCGAGACGTACTCGCCGAGCGCCATGGAGACCGATCCACCAACCACTGCCGCCACTCCTGCAACGAGGATGGGAGCGAGAGTGTTCGTTACCCCAGCGACACCGACAACCGTGGCGGCAGTCGAGACAATCCCGTCATTGGCCCCCAGGACTGCTGCACGAAGCCAGTTCAGCCGCGCCGCAACGCTACTCTCGTGCGGCTCGGTCTCTCGGCCTGTCGTATCAGTCATATGAGTAGTACAACACCGGTGATAAAACCACGCCAGCTAGGCAAAGCGTCCCTCACGATTACATCGACATAGCCCCGCTGTGACCGGCACTCGAGATGTGATGAGGTCTGGCCCCGAGCCGATCGAGGCCAGATGCTCAGCGGGAAAGGTACCTCATCGGGGCCCTCGAGCAGGGTGTTCTGAGGGGCTCACAGAGACACGGACTCGAAGTAGGTTGCCTCGATGCGACCGTGATCGACGAAGGGCTCCCGAACGGCGACGTCATCGACGTACTTAGTCGGTTTCCTTCAAGCCGACGCGGAACTGGCCCATCATGTCGTGGTCCTCAGCGGCAGGTGATGGCAATGCATCATGTAGGCACCCTGGTGAGGGGTGACGCTCATGAGAAGCCGAACAGTTCTCGATCTCCCAGATCTTCACCGGGTTGAGCGCAGGATCGGCGATGACTCTCTTGTAGTCGCTGGCGATGACGTCCTGCCAACTGTCCGACCGAAGGTTGCCGTGACAGTCGTGCCGGCACCTGGTGACGACCTGATGTCCAAATCGCCGCCGGCCTGCTCGATGGTGTCCCCGAGGATCCGCAGGCCGAAGTGGTCCTCCTGTCGCGACGTGTTGGTATTGAAGCCGAGGCCGTCGTCGAAGACCGTGATCTGGGTGTATCCGTTAGTCTGCTGAATTTCAATTCCCACCGACTGCGCGCAGGAATGCTTGGTGGCATTGACAAGTGCTTCGCGGACCACGCGAAAGAGGAGGACTGCCCGTTCCCGATCAAGCACGAGATTGTCAGGGATATCCACCGAGAACCCGATGCGGCGCTCGACGAACGATGTCTCCATTCTCATGATGGAAGCCTTGAGACCGAGTTTTTCGAGATCGGGAGGATAGAGCTCACTTGTCATCGCTCGGAGCGTCCGAATATTCTCCTGCAGCATCGAACGTGCCTTGATGAATACGGGCCGCTGTGAAAGGGGACCCCGCCGCTCCTCTGATTCCAATGCATATGCCAGACCGGACAGATCCTGAATCACTTCGTCGTGGAGCTCGCACGCAATTTGGCGGCGTTCCTGGTCTGATGCTTCGATCGCACACCGCAGCAACGCGTTCCGCGTCGCCTGGTGAGCCTGAATCCTGCGTGCAAGACGTATGGCCGGGACGAGTTGCACCAGCTGCAGGACTGCCAAGGACAGCAGCATCGGCGCGATCATCCCCATCAGGACGGAGTGTTGTTCCCGCCGCACCGCTTCCCCGGAGGAGTACGTCTCGAAGATCATGGGAGCGCCGCCTTGTGAGGAGGAGCGAACGTAGACTTCCACGAGTTCGCCCGAGTCGGCCTCGAACTCGTTTTCCTGACCGGTCTGCGATTCCAGGCTTACTGAGGCCGGCCCGCCTTGCAGGAGCAGGCGTGCCCATTCCTCCTGTTCGAAATCCTGCCCGACGAGGGACTCGACGTCCGAGTAGACCACTCGGCCGTTTTCGTCCCAGACCTTGATCCTCGTCAGACCACCATCGGTCAACCAAGGCGCGAGTTGCTGATCCATGAATTCCAGCGCGGAAGGTTCACGGGCGAGAAGCTGAGTTGTAATCAGCGGCCCAACAACGTTGTCGGCCAAACGCTGCGTAGAGTCTCTCGCATTCGTCAACGCGTGCCGTTCCGCTTCTGCGCGGATCCAGAACGCAACGGGAGTGGCAACCAGAACAAGGGCTATGAAACCGGCCGTCAGGAAGCGGGTCACGGCTATCCTCACCTCCCGCCGCTCCGCAACTTCCGGGAGAGCCTTGGGCCTTTCCTCTTGTAGAGCGCGCATCATGATCGCCCGCGACTGTCCTACGCGAATTCCGGTACGGAGGCCGCAGCGATGCCCAGCCTCGCGATGAGGGACGGATGCACAATCATGTTGCCCGAGTGGGCATGCCTGAGAGTGTCCAGGACAACTCCCAAGGAGCCGTCCTTGGGAAGGAAGCCACAGATCCCCATGCGAGCGGCCTCCCGTAACGCGTCCTGGGACGGGTTGCCCGTCAACATGACGATCCGCGTCTCCGGCGCTTCGGACAGAATCCGTTCTGCTGCGTTCAACCCGGAACCATCAGAGAGAAAGAGATCCAGGAGGACGACGTCCGGCCGCAAGTCCTGAAACATCGTGACCGCGGCATCCACCGTTTTCGCGGCTCCTACGCTTACGAGGTCGGGTTCCCGATTCAGGGCTCCGGCCAACAACTCCGAGAAGGTGGTGTGGTCATCGACGATCAGGACCCTCAGGCGTTCCGTCTCCTGCGTCGCCGGAAACGAAGCCGCGTCGAAGGAGTTGTGGGCGCCTGCATGGAGGGAATCAGTTGCTCTCGCCGACTCGCCTGTTGTAGCCGTACTCGCGAGGAGCCTCGTGTGTGCGTCCTTGAGCGTTGCGCTCGGTGCGCAACCCAGTTCTTCGTCAAAAACCCTACGACAGCGGTCGAAGGTCCTCAAGGCTTCAGTACTCTCTCCGTTACGCTCGAGCCCAAGGACCAGGGCAGTCCACGCCCGCTCGTTGAGAGGGTCCTCCTTCACCGCCGCACGAGCCCAGGCAATCGCCTTACCGACCTCTCCCACGGTCAGCGCGGCCTCCGCGGCCAGAACCCGAGCCAGGTTGACGCGTACTGCGTGCAGCGCGCGCTCGTCCTCAGCCCATACCGGCAGTAATTCGTCACCGAGCAGCGGGGCTGATCCGAGTTCGAGTGCTTCTGTGAGCAACGCCAGGGCGGCGGCCGGCGCCGCGAGGCCTGCCCGCCCCGTCAGCGTCGCGAAGCGATGCAGATCCAGGTCGACCAGGGCCGGGTCGATTGCGTAGCCACCGGTGACCGTGCGAAGTGGGCCAGTCCGGCCGGTGCCGGGCTGCAGATGGCGGCGCAGGACGCTGACATAACTCTCGAGAGTGGGAAGGGCGACAGCCGGATGCTTACCGCCCCACAGCAGATCGACCATCCGGGTCTTCGACACTGCCGCACCGAAATCGAGGAGCAGGATTTCCAGTACCTGGCGTGGCTTCGGTCCACCCAGGTCGCCGGCAGTGAGCACTTTGTCTCCACGACGAATAGTCAACGGACCGAGAACGGAAATCTGCAGCGTCGGTGCCTGAAGCATCTTTTCCCCAAGGAGAACTACACCGCCTGCAACTCTTGGTCCATCCAAGGTGATCACGAAATCCCTCTTTCATTGAGACCGTCCTGCCTGTGTCCCATGGAAGAGGTGAATGAAGAAGCGAACAAGAGTGGTGACTACGCGCCTCGTCATCGGACTACTCACTTGCGGTACTCGATCCGATTTCCCATTCTTCCGCCGATCTGCTCTGGGGAGCTTTTGGGCCGACAATCAGTAGCGATTGTCACTCGTTGCAAGGTTTTCCCTAGGAGCGTCGTAGATCGTGAGCCTGTCTCGTCGACGGAATTAGGAAGTCGGCCATACTGGGGAGCAGACGCAGGATGAATGCAACGTCGAGCAAGTTCATGCACCGGACGCACCGGACGCACCGGAACAGAGCCGGGAATACATTTCGGGCGATCGCCGCGTCAGGAATGCTGGCCCTGGTCGCCTCGATGGGCCTGCCGCCAGTAGCGGCCAATGCTGTACAGGCTCCGGTCGGCGCCGGCTTCACCGTGACCCCCGCTGACCTGTCCTTCATCCTCAAGCAGATCAAGATCGCCGAAGCCCACGTCGCCAACACCACGTCCGAAACCGGGCCTTGCGGCGCCCTGGTAGGGACCGGCCCCAACCAGCTTGCCAGTCCGCTGCTGTCCCAAGGCCTCCGCACGGTTGACGGAAGCTGCAACAACCTCCAGCCGGGCCAGGAAACTTTCGGCGCATCGGATCAGGTATTCCCGCGCCTCGGGTCCAAGTCCTTCGGCGCAGCCGAGAGCGGATCCTTCGGCGGGCCTCCCGCGGCCACGAGCTACACACAGAAATCGGGCAACGTCTTCGATTCGCGGCCGCGCACCATCAGCAACCTGATCGCCGATCAAACGTCGACCAACCCGGCAGCTGTCGCCGCTGCCGGCTTCCCTGCGCGGACCCAAGGCAACGAGGGCGTAGTGCCCTGCGCCACGGACCCCGATGCTGGGGCGACTCCCCCTGTCAAAGCCGCACCCGACGGCTGCGTCCCCTCGCACAACACGCTGTTCATCCCCAACGTGACTACCGACGTCGGACTTTCACCGCCCTACAACTCTCTCTTCACCCTCTTCGGGCAGTTCTTCGACCACGGCATCGACCAGACGGTCAAGGGCGGCGGCACGGTCTATGTTCCACTCAAGGCCGATGACCCGCTGATCGCAGGCCCGGACCACGTCTTCGGCAACGCCGACGACCTCAATCCGCACATGCGCTTCATGGTCCTGACCCGGGGCCAGAACCAGCCGGGTGCGGACGACCAACTGGGGACTGCGGACGATGTCCAGGATGCCCTGAATACCAATTCGCCGTGGGTCGACCAGAGCCAGACCTACTCCTCGCACTCCTCGCACCAGGTCTTCCTGCGCGAATATGCCAACAACGCCGCGGGGCACCCCGTGTCAACGGGCTCAATGCTGGGCGGCCCGGACGGCACGCTGAGGGCCGGTGGCATGGCCACCTGGTCGGACACGAAGAAGCAGGCCCGGGAGCTGCTCGGCATACAGCTGCTGGACAAGGACGTCCTCGACGTCCCCATGCTCGCTGCTGACGCCTACGGGAAATTTATTCCCGGGCCCAAGAACGGGCTCCCGCAGTTCGTCACCCCGTCCGGTCTGGTAGAAGCAGACCGCGCCGCGAGTGGCGGGCAGGGAACCCTCGTGCCCCAGGACGTGCTGTACTTCAACACTCCGTTCCTGACGGACATCGCGCACAACGCCGATCCAACGCCTCAGGACGCCGACCACAATCCGGCCACCCCGCGGACATCCCCGGGCCCTGACGGCGACCAGGCGGCTTCCGCCGATTTCATGAGCCAGGCCCCGGGTACCTACGACGACGAGATGCTGAACGAGCACTTCATCGCCGGCGACGGCAGGGTCAACGAGAACATCGGGTTGACCGCGATACACCAGGTTTTCCACTCCGAGCATGACCGCCTGGTCGAAGACGTCAAGCGGGTCCTCGGTAACGACACCTCTGCCAGGGGCATTGCCGCCCTGGCGGAGTGGAAGCTGGTCGAAGGCGCAGGCGGCTGGAACGGGGAGCGGCTCTTCCAGGCCGCGCGCTTCGTCACCGAAATGGAGTACCAGCACCTCGTGTTCGAGGAGTTCGCAAGAAAGATCCAGCCTGCCCTCAACATTTTCGAGCCCTTTGCTTTCGCCCAGACGGACATCAATCCGGCGGTCAGCGCTGAGTTCGCGCATGCCGTATATCGCTTTGGCCACTCCATGCTTACGGAAACCATCTCCCGCCGGAACGAGGACAGCCCTGGAACGGACACCGTGTTCGGGACTTCCGACGACGTCAGGGGCTCGCAGAACGACGTGTCACTGCTCGAGGGGTTCCTGAATCCGCCCGCCTACACCGACGGCGGCCCCGCTGGTGGCCTCACCTCGGAGGAGGCGGCCGGCAGCATCATCATGGGAATGTCGGACCAGGTGGGCAGTGAACTCGATGAGTTCGTGACCGATACGCTCCGCAACAAGCTACTGGGACTGCCCATGGACCTGGCGGCGATCAACCTGACGCGCGCCCGGTCGGAGGGATTGCCCACGCTGAACGGGCTGCGGAAGGAAATCCACGGGGCCACCAATGACAGCCAGCTCAAGCCCTATACCAACTGGATCGACTTCGGCGAAAACATCAAGCATCCGGAGTCCCTGGTCAATTTCGTGGCCGCCTACGGCAAACACCCCTCGATCCTGGCAGCCACCACGACGGAGGCCAAGCGCACAGCAGCCCGGCTGATCGTCAGCCCGGACGCCCTTGCCGGCGAGGTGGCCCCCGAGGACGCCGTGGCCTTCATGAACAGCACGGACGCCTGGGCCGACAAGGGAAACTCCTCGATCACCGGCCTCGACGACATCGACCTGTGGATGGGCGGCCTCGCCGAACGGACCAACCTGTTCGGAGGCTTGCTCGGCAGCACTTTCAACTATGTCTTCGAGAGCCAGATGACCGACCTGCAGAACGGTGACCGGCTGTACTACCTGGCGCGCACACCCGGGATGAACCTGATGGCGCAGCTCGAAGGAAACTCCTTCGCGGAGATGATGATGCGTAACACCAATGCACAGGCACTGAAGGCAGACGCCTTCGCCACTGCTGACTGCAAGTTCGAATTGAAGAACCTCGATGGAACTCCTCAGGGCTTCGCCTCCGTCGGCAACGCTGTCGCGGACGACCCCGGGTCGGAGTGCAAGGAGTCTGCTCTGCTGATCCGCATGCCGGACGGCACCATCAAGTACCGGGCCTCCAACTCGGTGGACCCCGCCGGGATCAACGGACAGGCCGTGTACAACGGATCTGTCAATGCCGACCGGATTTACGGCGGCGTGGACAACGACACCATGTGGGGTGGCGTGGGTAACGACGTCATCGAAGGTGGCGACGGCGCCGACACCGTCCTTGGCGGCGACGGAAACGACATCATCACTGACCTTGCCGGAGGCGACATCCTGAAGGGCGGGCCGGACAATGACGCGATCGACGGCGGCCCGGGCCTGGACCTGCTCCTCGGTGGGGACGGACGGGACTTCATCAACGGCGGGGCGAACTCGAATGAGACCTTTGCCGGCGAAGACGACGACTTCGTGATCGCCGGTGAAGGGCTGGACGCCGTATTCGGTGGTGGTGGGAACGACTGGGCCGAAGGCGGTGACGGACCTGACCTGCTGATCGGTGACTCCAGCAACCTGTTCTTCCTTGATGACTCCCAGAAGCCCGGCAATGACGTCCTGATAGGCCAGGGCGGCGACGACGACTACGACATGGAAGGCGGGGACGACATCGGCATTGCCGGCCCCGGGGTGGAGAAAGTGGCAGGGGCATCCGGCTACGACTGGGAAACCGGCCTCTACGATCCGCAGCCTCAGGACGCCGACCTTGACCTCCCCATCGAGCCGCTGGACATCCTGCAGGTGGGCGTCCGCGACAGGTACAACGAGGTTGAAGCGCTCTCCGGCGGTCCCTTCGACGATAAGCTCCGGGGCGACGACCGCATTCCCAGGACATTGGGGGGCGCCGGCTTCATCGGCTGCGATGCAATGGACCAGTCCGGTGTGGACCGGATCGCTGGGCTCGACGAGCTGATCCCGTCCCTGCCGACTCCGCTCGCCGACGTTGTCAACGCGTCCGCATCCAAGGAATGCCCTGTGCTGGCGGGATCGCATGTCTGGGGCGAAGGCAACATCCTCCTGGGCGGCGGCGGCAGCGACCTCCTCGAGGGCCGCGGCGCCGATGACATCATCGACGGCGACCGTTACCTCAATGTCCGGCTCAGCGTCCGGACCAATGCCACCGACGCGGCCACCGAAATCGGCAGCGCCACCGGGATGAACGCGCAGTACCAGCGCACCTCCGATGGAACCCTCACGGGCCCGACCCTCCAGCAGTCCGTGTTCGCAGGGACCCTGGACCCCGCGAACATCATCGTTGTCAGGGAAATCCTCACCGCCATCGAGGGAACCGACACGGCGTACTTCTCGGACTTCGAGTTCAACTACACCATCACCACCAGCGGCGGAGACGGCACCATGGGCTCACCGGGATCTGTCACCACCGTCCGGCACACCACCGGCGAGCACGGCACCGACACGCTTCACAACATCGAGCTGCTCCTCTTCGGTGATGGAACCGATGGAGCGGATGACGGTGAGGGCGAAGTGGAGGACGACGTCGACGAGGTGGAGGACGACGTCGACGAGGGCACTCCAGGCGATGGCGAGGTTGTCATCGTTACGCCGACGCCGGGCACCGAGCCCGCGCCTGGAACTACACCAGCGAATCCGGCACCCGTCGACCCGACACCAGCGAACCCGGCACCCGTGAACCCGACACCAGCGAACCCGGCACCCGTGAACCCGGCACCCGTGAACCCCGCACCCGTGAACCCCGCACCCGTGAACCCCGCACCCGTGAACCCCGCACCCGTGAACCCCGCACCCGTGAACCCCGCACC
>NZ_JAXCIC010000010.1:0-83655 GCF_035985055.1 Arthrobacter sp. PL16 | reverse complement strand
ACCGCCGGACAACCATTACACGAAAGGCCCCACACCACCAGGTGCGGGGCCTTCCGTACGTTAACCCCACCACCAGGGCACCCAGGCCTACGGGCACACCAGCACCACACAGCCCGTCACCCACGCGGCAGCTAGGCCCAATGCCCCAGGCCCGTCCGGGCGCACACGGCTGGCCCGCCACCCAGGTAGCCCGGTCCCAGGCGGGTCGCCCAAGCAGGCACTCGACCGCTTCAGGTGTCGGGACGGCGGTAGGAGGTCATTCCCGCTCAGCGGTAATGTCGAACCATGAGCGGATTGTTCTCGCACCCTCCCGAGGCTGACGATGAGTTGAGTGACAGGCAGGACCTGCGAGTGGCTGTGACGGTGCCGGCTCCCGCCGATCACGCCTGGGCCGGACTGACCGAGCACCTCCATCTATGGTGGCCTGCCGATGAGCTGAGCCGGTGGGGAGAGGGAAGCTTCTTCGACCTCGAGGACAACGCCCTGGTCGAGACGTCAGCGCAGGATGACGAGAATGTCTGGGGTGAGGTTGTCGATACCAGGCCGGGGCACTGGCTTGAACTGAAGTGGCGGCACGCGGGTTCCGACTCGACGACGGAACTCCGCTTGGAGATGACACCGGACGAGAGTTCGGTGGGGCACCGCTCCGCACCCGGCGTGCAGCCGGTCGAGGATGCGGACCGCATCTCCGGTGCCACGCTGGACCTGACGCACAGTGGCTGGACGAGCGGCGACCCACAGGACCTGTACGACTTCTATCGGGAGTTCTGGCCATCCGCTTTGGGCCGGTACCGGCGTTTCATGGGGGGATCATGATCGACGCGGCGTCGCTTGCTGAACTGGACGGGGCCTTGCCGGGTCGTGTGTCGACGGCCCCTGCCGACCTGACCCTGTACTCGCGGGACCAGGGCCCGGTGCTCGAGCCGGTCCTTCCCGGCGCGGTGGTCCGTGCTCACACCGTCGCGGACGTTCAGGCGCTCCTGCGCTGGGCGACCCGTCACGCCGTAGCGATCGTCAGCCGTGGCGCGGGGTCCGGAGTCTCCGGGGGTGCGCACGCGACAACGGGCAGTGTCATCCTTTCGCTCGAGCGCATGAACAGGATCCTGGAGATCAACGCCGATGACGAGACCGCGGTTGTCGAAGCGGGGGTCATCAACGCCGAGTTGAACGATGCCGTTGCCGAGTACGGACTGATGTATGCGCCGGATCCAGCCAGTTACCGGTGGTCGACCATCGGCGGGAATGTCGCCACGAACGCCGGCGGGTTACGGTGCGCCAAGTACGGTGTCACCCGTGACTCGGTCCTGGCCCTCGACGTCGTGCTGGCCGACGGCACCTTGATCAGCACCGGACACCGGACCTTCAAGGGGGTTGCCGGCTATGACCTCACGGCGCTGATGACGGGTTCCGAGGGCACACTCGGCGTCATCGTGGGGATCACCGTGCGGCTCCGCTACCTGCCGCGGTCCGTCCATACCCTGGCCGCCTTCTTCGACGACTTTCCCCTTGCAGCTGCCGGCGTGCTCGCTATCGGCCGTGCCCGGGTGCAACCGGCAATCCTCGAGCTCCTCGACGGAAGGACGCTCGAGGCACTCGACGGCGCGCATGGTTCCGATCTCCGGAGCCGCGGCGGCTCCCTGCTCCTCGTCAGGACGGACGGGTACGGCGCTGCAGCAGAGGCAGAAGCCATCCGGACCGCGCTCGTCGGATTGGGCGCAAGCGTCAGCGAGGAGGATTCGGAGGAAGCGGACCGACTGGTCGACCTGAGGCGGCACAGCAGGGGCGATGAGGTCGACGACCTCTACCGGGTGGGGGAGGACGTCGCCGTGCCCAAGTCGCAACTGGTGCACTACGTCGCTGCACTCGAGGCGATGGCGGAACGCCACAACGTGCAGCTGAAAGTGGTGGCGCACGCGGGGGACGGCAATCTGCACCCCACCTTCTGGGTCGAGCGAAGTGAGGGAGCCGAGGCGCAGGAGCGGTTGGAAGCGGCGCTCGACGAGTCCATCCGCTGTGCGCTCGACCTCGGCGGGACCATTACCGGTGAGCACGGCGTCGGGCAGTACAAGCGGCGGTGGCTCGCGTGGGAGCAATCACCCGAGGTCCTCCGGCTCCAGGCAGAGATCAAGAAGGTCTTCGATCCACTCGGCATCCTCAATCCGGGAAAGGCGATCGTCTCCTGATCGTTGCCTCGGGGGGTCGGAGGGACGCCGTCGCCCAGTGATAATGTTCAAGAAAATGCCGGAAATCACCGTCACTGTCCATCACGCCTCGGGGAGCAGCATGTCTGACAACAATCCAGGATCGCAGGGCAACTCGCCCTACGGCCAGCAGAACCAGCCGCAATATGGGCAGAACCAGCCGCAGTATGGTCAGAATGCGGGCTCCTACGGTCAGCAGAATCCAACTCCTTATGGCCAGCAGGGTCAGTCGCCCTACGGCCAGCAGGGTGGGAACAACTACCCCGGTCAGCAGGGCTACCAGGGCCAACCCGCGGAGAACCCGGGCCGCACATTGGGAATCGTCGGATTCATCCTTGCCATCCTCATCGCCCCGGTCGGCTTGATCATCAGCATCGTGGCGTTCGTGAAGTCCCGCAAGGCCGGAATGGGCAACGGGTTCGCCCTCGCCGGAATCATCATCGGCGTGCTCTTCACCATCGGTCTGATCCTGATCATCGGACTCGTTGCCGCAGCCGCACCGCTCATCCAGGAAGTCGCCACGGCCTGTGAGGGTGTTGCCTCCGGTGAGACCGTCACTGTGCAGGGCCAGACGATCACCTGCCCGTAGCACCTCGGATGTGAAGAGGAACCGGCAGCCATTGGTTGCCGGTTCCTCTTTTCTCAAGACCTAGTTGTCCTCGTACCCCGAGTCCTCATCGATGCCGATGGTCCTGGAATCGGCAGTCAGCATGATCTCGGCCTCGTCGCGTCGGTGCCGCAGTTCGTCGTCGAGGTAGGACTGCACGGCCTCGGCCATCGGCACGTTCCTGTCCTCACGCTCGGACATGTACCACCGGTGCTCCAGGACCTCGTGAACCACCTCCGCGGGCTCGAGCTTCCCGCCGAGTTCACGGGGCACGGCCCGGACGATAGGCTCGAACACTTCGTTCACCCAGAGGTGGGCGCTGAACTCCTCGTCGAGCGTCGGGTTGTTGTCCGCGCGGTAGGCGTCCATATCGTTGAGCAGGCGCCGCGCCTGGTTCTCCTGTGCGTCCAGGCCGGTCAGGCGCAGGAGGCGACGGCTGTGGTGCCCGGCATCGACGACCTTGGGCTGCAGCTGGATCTGTGTGCCGTTGGCTTCGGTCTTGATCGCGTACTCCTCGACGTCGAAGCCCAGTTCGTTGAGCCGACGGATGCGGGCGCCCACGCGCCAGCGCTCCCCGAGCTCGAAGGATTCCTTCTCCGTCAGCTCGGTCCACAGGCGGCGGTAGCTGTCCATGATCAGCTCACTCGTCGCGAGCGGGTCCACCTTCTCTTCGATGAGCCCGCCCTCGGCGAGGTCCATCAGTTCGCCGGCGATATTGACGCGGGCGATCTCGAGGTCGTACTCGCGCTGTCCTGTCGACAGTTCCGGATACAGTTCGCCGGTTTCCGCGTCCACGAGGTAGGCGGCGAAGGACCCCGCGTCACGGCGGAAGAGGGTGTTGGAGAGGGAGACGTCACCCCAGTAGAACCCGATGAGGTGGAGGCGGACGAGGAGCAATGCCTGGGCATCGATCAACCGTGTCAGGGTGTCGCGGCGCAGCGTCTGCGAGAAAAGGGCCCGGTACGGGAGGGAGAACTTGAGGTGTCGCGTGACCAGGACCGGATCGAGCTCATCGCCCTCGGGTGTGGTGCGGCCGGAGATGACGGCTACGGGTTCGACGCAGGGCACATCCAGTCGCTGCAGCTTGCGCAGCATGTGGTACTCGTGGCGGGCGATGTGCTCGCTGGTCTCCTTCACCGCGATGACGGAACCGCCCAGGTGAGCGAAGCGCACGATGTGGCGCGAGATTCCGCGGGGCAGGGCAGCGAGGGCGCTGGCCGGCCACTGCTCGAGGGCCACATGCCACGGAAGGTCGAGCAACTCGGGATCCGTCGCAGCGGCAGTGATGTTCAGGGAGCCCAGGTTCGGACTCTCCGAGGAGGCGGAGCGCAGTCGCGGCAGCTTGCCCGCCTGGTCGTAGTCTGTCGGCTCGTCATGCCATTGGGCGTTCGAGGTCTCGGTCATGGTGCTGCCTTCGGGTCAGAGCGGAAAAGGGTCCTGCGTCAAGCGTAGTTGGCGTTAACGAAGCGGTGGCGTCCACCGGGCCCCATAAGGATGCCCGGCGGACGCCACCGCTTCGATCGTGATGCGCAGTCCGTGAGGAAGCTAGACCGTCTCGGCCAGGCGGAGTCCGTTCGTGGTATCGAACAGGTGCACGTGACCCTGCTCCGGGCGGACGTACACGCTGTCACCCTTCATCGGCGGGCGGCGGCCGTCGACGCGGACGACCATGTCATGGTTCTTGCCGTCGAGCGTGGTGTGGCCGTAGATGTAAGCATCAGCGCCGAGCTCCTCGACGACGTCGACCTCGACCTGCAGGCCCTCGCCCGCGGCCGAGAGAACCAGGTCCTCGGGCCGGACACCGAGCGTGACGGTGTTGCCGACCGCTGCCTCCAGGACATTGCCGGGGACCGGGTAGACGATGCCGCCGAAGAGGACGCCGCCATCCGTGACGGGCAGTTCGAGGAGGTTCATGGCGGGAGACCCGATGAAGCCGGCGACGAAGACATTTTTGGGCCGCTCGTACAGGTTGCGGGGGGTGTCGACCTGCTGGAGGATTCCGTCCTTGAGGACCGCGACGCGGTCACCCATGGTCATGGCCTCGACCTGGTCGTGCGTGACGTAGACCGTGGTGACCCCGAGGCGGCGGGTCAGCGAGGCGATCTGGGTGCGGGTCTGCACTCGGAGCTTCGCGTCGAGGTTGGAGAGGGGCTCGTCCATGAGGAAGACCTGAGGGTTACGCACGATCGCGCGGCCCATGGCGACGCGCTGGCGCTGGCCACCGGAGAGTGCCTTTGGCTTCCGGTCGAGGTAGTCCTCGAGGTCGAGGAGCTTCGCGGCCTCGCGGACGCGTTCGGCACGTTCCTCCTTCGAGACGCCGGCGATCTTGAGCGCGAAGCCCATGTTGTCGGCGACGGACATGTGAGGGTAGAGCGCGTAGTTCTGGAAGACCATCGCGATGTCGCGATCCTTCGGGGGAACATCCGTGACGTCGCGGTCACCGATGAGGATGCGTCCGGAGTTGACGTCCTCGAGTCCTGCGAGCATGCGCAGGGAGGTGGACTTTCCGCAACCGGAGGGCCCGACGAGGACGAGGAATTCGCCGTCCGCGATGTCGATGTTCAGCTTGTCGACGGCGGGCTTCTCGGTGCCCGGGTACAGGCGCGTAGCCTGGTCAAACGTTACCGTTGCCATGGTGTTGGTTCCTTTTCACGGGCAGGTACGTGCCCGACGATCCGTAGTGAATGGAAGATTATTCAGTTGTGGTGAGCGACCCGCCAGCAGTACCGGTGGCCATGGCCGCGCACCCGTAGTATGACACGATCCCTAGCCGCGCGCACCTGACGTACGCAAGGACACCAGCTCCTCCAGCACCTCTGTGAAAGCCTCGGGTGTTGCGACGGTGAAGGCCGCGGCCGTCTCGCCGGGGCCGATCCGGATGCCGATATCCCCCGGTTCCAGCGTCCGTTGGGCGTGTTCGTCCGTGACGTCGTCGCCCGCGAACAGGACTGCCGTCGCGCCAGAGGCTCCACGCAGCACAGCGAGCCCCTGGCCCTTGTCCGCCTTGACCACCGAGGTCTCGAGCACCCGCTTGCCGTCGGTGACGCTGAGGCCGTCGAGCTGGGCGAGTTCCGTCCGCGCTGCGGCCACGGCGGACCGGGCGACGTCGTCGTCGGCGGTCCTGGTGTGCAGTACGACGCCGGCCGGCTTGAACTCGATGCGGGTCCCGGGGTGCGCGGCCACGATCCGTTCGACGACCTCGATAGCACGGGCGCGAAGATCCACCTGGGCAGGTGTCAGCGCGAGGGGATCACCATCGGGCCCGGTCCAGGTCTCGGCGCCGTGGCTGCCGATCATCATGGTGACCTCGGGCGGGTTCGCGACGGCGCGCAGGCTGTCGAGCGCGCGGCCCGAGATCAGCGCCGTCGTCGTGTCGGGGAGACCGGCCAGTGCACGGAGTGCCGCCTCGGAGGCGGGAAGGGGGCGCGCGTCCTCGGCGCGCTCCACCAGCGGCGCCAGTGTGCCGTCGAAGTCGAGCGCGACCAGGAGGTGGGGCGTCCGGGCGAGGGCTTTCAGTGCAGCACGAAGGTCCGCCTCAAGCGCCATGGTCGGCGCTCTCGAGATGCAGGGCGTCGAGGAAGGCCTGCGACCAGCGCTCGACGTCGTTATGGACGACCTGCCGCCGCATGAGCCGCATCCGCCGCATCCGCTCGGTCTTCGGCATGTTGATGGCAGACACGATGGCGCTCTTCAGGCCGTCGATGTCATGCGGATTGACGAGGATCGCCTGGCGGAGGGTGTCCGCCGCACCCGCGAATTCACTGAGGACGAGCATGCCTGTGTTGCCCGTGCGAGCCGCGACGTACTCCTTTGCCACCAGGTTCATGCCGTCGCGGAGCGCCGTGACGAGCATGACGTCGGCGGCCAGATAGAGCGCCACCATCTCCTCGACGGGGTAGCTGTGGTGGAGATAGCGGATAGCGGTGTTCTTCATGGTGTCGTGCGTGCCGTTGATGCGGCCGACGGCACTCTCGATGTCCTCGCGGAGTAGGCGGTACTGCTCCACGCGCTCGCGGCTCGGACTCGCCACCTGGATGAGCGCGGCATCCTCGACGGTGATCGCGCCGTCCTCGAGCAGCTCCCCGTAGGCCTTCAGCCGGTGACCGATGCCCTTGGTGTAGTCGAGCCGGTCGACACCGAGCAGGATGTACTGGGGATCGCCGAGTTCACGCCGGATCTCGCGGGACCGCTCGATCACATCGGGACGCTCGGCCAACTCCGTGATGGACGCGGTGTCGATGGAGATGGGGAATGCCTCGGCTCGGGAGACGTAGGCGGGGACGCCGTCGTCACCCTGCGGTATCTGCACCTGCTGGGCCTTGATCGTGTAGCCCTTGAACCGGCGGACGCAGCGGAGGAAGTTGCTCGCGTCACTCGGCCGCTGGAAACCGATGAGATCCGCGCCGAGGAGCCCCTCGATCACCTGCCTCCGCCACGGGAGTTGTGCGTAGATCTCCAGCGGAGGGAACGGGATGTGGTTGAAGAAACCGATCTTCAGGTCCGGACGTGCCTGCCGCAGCATCTTCGGCACGAGTTGCAGTTGGTAGTCCTGCACCCAGACCGTGGCACCCTCTGCGGCCACCGAGGCTGTCGCCTCCGCGAAGCGCTTGTTGACCTTGCGGTAGGAGTCCCACCAGGTGCGGTGGAATTCGGGAGATGCGATGACGTCGTGATACAGCGGCCAGAGGGTTGCGTTCGAGAATCCCTCGTAATAGAGCTCGACCTCCTCAGCGCTGAGCGGCACGGGAACCAGGTGCATGGTGGATTCGTCGAAGGGTTCCAGGGTTTCGTCCGGGGCGCCGTGCCAGCCGACCCAGGCGCCGTCGGCTTTGGCCATCACGGGCGCAAGTGCCGTCACCAGGCCGCCCGGGGAGCGACGCCAGGAGCTCTCACCGTGCTCGTCCACCACGCGGTCGACGGCGAGCCGATTCGAGACGACGATGAAGTCGAAATCGCCGAACTGCCCGTCGGTCGGGAACGAGGGGTTCACGCCCGGTGTGGTGGAAGGTTGTGCTGCGCTCAAAACTGGCTCCATCGCAGTAGTTCGGTCTGCGGATGACTCTATCGGGTTGTACCGTCAGCGGTCGGTCGTCGCCGGCTGGTGCACCCTGGGAGCGTGGTGGGCGACGTGCGAGGGGGAGTCCGATTTTCCGCGACGCCGGCGCTGGGCTACCCTTATTGAGCGCTCAGAGTGCTCTTGTTCAGAGCACGACGACGCCCGCTGGCCCGGCCAGCACGCCTCCTTAGCTCAGTTGGCCAGAGCACCGCTCTTGTAAAGCGGGGGTCGTCGGTTCGAATCCGACAGGAGGCTCGTCGAACCCTCCTGACCAAGTAATCACCTTGCAGGAGGGTTTTGTCGTGCTGTGGGCGGTTTGCATGGAGCCCGATGAGGGCATTCCGCATACGGGTCGCAGTCCAGGTCGCGCATGATGTCGATCCGCGTCAGGGTAGCGCGTCGGTCATTGCAGGATCGGACCTGCTGCGGCGCTCTGGTCGTGGGTGCAACAGGCGCAGGACGTTGTGGCTTTCTCCACGTCAGGGTCTGCTGGCGTACTTGCCGTGGCACCGGTTCCTGAGGGCCGGGTCGTCAACGTCGACGCAACCGGTTCCGTGGAGGCGCTCCTCATTGGCGTGACCGCTTCTGCAGTGGTGTCGGTGCTGGAGCAGGAGTCCGTGCCGCCGGCCGGCATGTTCCCGCACGTATCAGCGCTACCGTCGTTTGCGGGTGTTCCGAAGGTCGGCGCGCAGCAGGCGTCGCCTTTCCACGCTTCGCGGCCTTCCTTGATGGCGACGGCGGCGATGACCAGTGCGGCTATCGGATCGGCCCAGAACCAGCCGAGGGTGCTGTTGAGCAGCAGTCCGACGAGCAGGACCCCGGACAGGTAGGTGCAGAGCAGGGTCTGCTTGGAATCGGCTACGGCGGACCGGGAGCCGAGTTCGCGTCCCGCCCTTCGTTGGGCCCAGGACAGGAACGGCATGACGGCGAGGCTGACCGCGGCGAGGATGATGCCCACCAACGAGTGCTGGGCTTCGCCGGCGCCGAGCAGGGTCCGCACGGCGTCGAAGGTCACGAACGCCGCGAGGCCGAAGAAGGAGAACGCGATCAGGCGCAGCGCGGTCTTCTCCCGCGCCTCGGGGTCGCGTCCGGCGAACTGCCAGGCGACGGCGGCAGCGGAGAGGACCTCGACGATGGAATCCAGGCCGAAACCGATCAGGGCGCTCGAGGACGCGATCCTGCCGGCACTGATCGCGATGACCGCTTCGACGACGTTGTAGGTGATCGTCGCCGCGACCAAGAGCCGGATCCGGCGGGACAGGACCACCCTCCGCCCAGCCGTGGACGCCCGCCGGGCTGCCGGCGCCCGGTGCGATGAGGTGTGGGTGTTCATGAGCAGCACGCCATTCCATCGACGTGGGTACTTGTCGTGGTGCAGCAGTACTCGGGGTCGCGGACTGCGACGACCTCGAGGAGCGAGGTGAGGGCATCGCCCAGCTTCCGGTCGGCGAGCTCGTAGCGAACCCGCCGGCCCTCAGGGACGGCGACCACCAGTCCGCACCCGCGCAGGCAGGTCAGGTGGTTGGACAGGCTCTGCTTGCTCACCCCTGCCATCTCGGCAAGGTCACCCGGGTAGGACGGCGCCTCCCGCAAGGCCAGCAGGACCCGGGACCGGGTGGGGTCCGACAGTGCGTAGCCGAACCGGGCCAGAACGGAGGACTGGGTGATGATTTCCACCCTTCGATGGTACATCGACCCATGTACCGAGGATGGTGGCGAACCGGTCAGCCTTCCGGTTGCTCACCGATCAGGTCAGCGGGCGGCGTGTAGTTCATCCTCTGCCATCGTCCGTCGGCGTGACGGGCTGTCACGGCATGGGCGGTGTCGGGTCGGGATTCGATCGACTGCTCTTGTTCCGATAACTGGTCAAGCGCACCCCTAGTGCCCGCCGGCTCGGATCAAGCCGGCGGGCACTCATGGAGTCCGACGCCGCAGGGACTAGTTCGCGAAGACGTCCTGCAGTCGCGTGCCGATCCACAGCGCAACCGAATCGCCGCCGTTGTTCAGCACGGAAACGCTGCCGCCGTTGTAGTAGGCCTGCGCGGAGTTGGTTCCGGGTCCGGTGTAGACGCGCAGCTCGGCGCCTGGAGCCAGGACGTAGCCGTCACCGACCGTCAGGATGCTGCTGGCTGCATCGCGGATGATCGCCCCGCTCACGTCAACGTTTGCTGCCGAGGTGTTGCGAAGCAGCACGTACTCGCCGTTCTCGGGCTGCACGTCGTCCCCGACGGGGTTGTTCACCGAACTGGTGACCTCGACGCCCGCGCCGGGAAACATCGGCTGGCCCTGAAGGAAGCGTTGATTCTCGATCGGGAAATCGGTGGTGACCGCATCGACTTCCAGGTCCAGCGAATACTGCACGGCTTCGGGTGAATTCACCGTGTACACACCGAGGATCAAACCCGAGCCCTTGACATCGGCAACATTCTGCGGCGTGAGCACTCGGTAGTCCGTGCCCACCGAATCCGCGAAGGTCGCCCAGGACTCGACGACCGCGCGCGTCGGCACCACACCGGTGAGCTGCTGCAACTCGACCTCCGGCGCGATAGCGGCGAAACGACGGTTCGACGCCTCATCGAAACTGAGGACCTGGATCTTCTCGGCTGCGACCAGCCGGCTCCACGTCGGATCGTTGCGCAGTTCGTCGGCAACGATCTGCTCGATCCCGGGCGAGTAGACGGGTGACTTGATCTCGATGTACACGCCGGTCTGCGTCGTCGCGACCTGAGCGGCATCGTCCAGATGAGGGATGCGCTCGCCTACGTACTTGTCACTGAAGTAGGAGCCGGCGTCGAGCTGTTGCAGTTCCGCCCAGGTGAAGGAGGTGACCGGGTTGTTCGCACGGCCGGGAAACACCTCCTCGACGTCGGTGGTGCGGGCGGGCGTGTCGTCATGGAAGAGGAACGGAACGCCGTCGGAGCTCAGTTGCACGTCGATCTCGAAGAAGTCCGCTCCGGATGCGCGCCCGTCCTTGAATGCAGCGACGGTGTTCTCCGGTGCGGTGCCAGACGCTCCGCGGTGTCCGATCAGGACAGGTACCTCGTTCGTCCGCTCGGCGGGCGCAGCGTGTGCGACGCCGGCCGGCGCGATGGTGGCGAGCGTCAGCCCTGCAACAGCAGTGACGAGAGTCTTGGTCAAGCGATAAGCCATAAGGTGATGTCCCTTTCGGACGTGGTGTTGGTCCCTCGCTCGACGGTCCATGCTGCGGCGGTCCATGCGGTCAACACCGGGTGAACTGCTGATGAAAGCCCCGTCTTCTTCTCCCATCCGCATTCATCACCGACCCGTCTGTGGCGTCGCTCTGTTGCGGGGAGACGGTCCTAGTTCCCCTGGGGCAGTTCGATCGCGCCTCGGGGAATGGCGCGCTCACGAAGGAATTCGGTGATCTTCGCGGCCATGGCCTTCGATTGGGTCCAGTGCAGGTAGTGCGGGCCCTCGAGCTCGACGATCTCGTGGTGAGTGACGTTCTTGAGCTGGTTCTCGTGCTTCTCGAGCCAGTCGGGAATGGTGGCCACGCTGTCGCTGGAGAGGAAGTTGAGAACGGGCATGTTGTCGGGGTACGTCACTCCGTCGAGTGCTGCGGCATTGCTGCTCATTCGAGCGGCTTCATCGTCGACCGCCGCGTTACCGTAGTTCCAGCTCGTCATTGTGCGCATGCGTTGGAGTTCTGCCGTTGTGAAGTCGGCGTCGCTTGACGGGTCCGCCAGGCTGGGTGCGACCCAGACCACGGTTCGGACCAAGCCGATTGCGGATAATATCCGGCCGGCATTGATGCCGCCGCCGGTCGAGGAAGCCGTGCCCGCCTTGGCCAAGGGCACGGTGGGGTCAATGCCGACAACGGCGGTAACTTCGTCGGGATACCTGTTCGCGTAGTCGAGGGTGTAGAAGCCGGCGATGGAATGTCCTGCCAGAACGTAGGGCTGGCCGAGGTCGAGGGAGGAGAGGGCGTCATGGAGCTCGGTGCTGATGTTCTCTACGGTCCGCTCCCGTGCGCTCAGGTCGCTGTAGCCGTAGCCGAAACCTTCGACGACGATGACGTCGAAGGAGTCGAGTTCCCGGATCAGGGGCGCGAAGTCCAGCGCGGGCGCGGTTGTCCCCAGGCCACTGAGCAGGACAAGAGGTTGTGCACCTTCGGTGCCGGCCCGGTAGACGTTCATCGCGCCGTCGGCGACCTCCACGAGCTCACCGTAGGGGGCAAGGCTCGATTTCTCGTGCTGTTCCAGGAAGAAGTTGCCTGCTGTGGATGCAAGAGTCACTCCCAGCGCGGCAAGAGCGATGATGCCTGTGACCTTCAGCGCGCGCCGTGGCCGCCGCCGTCGTACGGTTGTTCGTTCTGACGCAGGGTGCGGTAGGTGACGGCTGACCTGTGGCATGGGGACGTTTCCAGACTCAAGGGTGTTGGGATAAGGGTGAACCCGCCCGAAGGCGGGCCTTTCGCCGAACAACGTCACTTCCGAAGAAGGAGGGGAGGTCCCGCAGATGTGTTGTGTCTTCGCTGAGTTGACCCTGCACGTTCGCTCGGGGAACCGGTCGCGCTTCTTGCGAACCGAACGGGCGCAATGCCACCACACGAGGAGGATATACCCCCAGGGGGTATATATCAAGGGTGCGGATGGAACTCGAGCAGCCAGCACGATGACACAGCCGGGCAGCCCCGGTAGAAAGGTAGACATGGATCCCCAGCTTCCCCCGGCCGCCGCGAGGGCACTCGTTCGCGGAACAGCAGGTAGTGCACGCCTCCGCCGGAGCTCGAGCGTCGCCCTCGGAGTGACGGCCCTGCTCTCGAGCGCACTCCTGACCGGGTGTTCGCCGGACGGCGAGGTCATCGATGCCGATTACGCGAAGGTGTGCCAGGACCGCACTACCCAGGAACGGGCGGAGGACGATCGCTGCAGCGACCGAGGCGTGTCCTCGGGCCTGTACGGCTGGTACTTTCTGGCCATGGGTTCGAATAGCCGTAGCATCCCGGCCGTCGGTTCCGGACTCTCGGGAGGCACGAACTCCATACCGCCCGGTGCTACGTCCAGGTCCGGTGTAACACCCGACGGATCCTCCTCGGTCTCGCGCGGCGGCTTCGGCAGCAGCAATGGCGGAACTGGCGGATGACGTGAAGCGACGCACTTCGACGCCGCGGCCGGACTGGCGCCAGAAGATCGAGAGCGTGGGCCTGATCTACTCGACGACCATCAAGCCCGACGGCGAGGCGATCGAATACTGGAACGAGGGGGCGTACTACGAGTTCGAGATGAGCGAAGTGGAGACGCTCGAAGCCGTCACCGAGGAGATGCACGAGATGTCCCTCAACGCTGCCCGTTATCTCGCCACCGGAGCCATGGGCACGATCGGCATCGGCGCGGACGCACTACGGCTCGCGGCAGAGTCCCTCGAGAAGTCCGACCCCGCCGTCTACGGCCGGTTCGACTTCGCCTACGACGGCTATGGCCCGGCGAAGCTGCTCGAGTACAACGCGGACACCCCCACAGGCCTCATCGAGGCCTCGCTCGCGCAGTACTACTGGCTGCAGGACGTCCGGCCCGAGTCCGACCAGTGGAACGGCATCCACGAAGCGCTCGTCGCATCCTGGCAGAAGCTGTACGCGGCGTCCGGGCTGACCACGCTGCACGTCGCCCATACGGAGGTCGAGACGTCCGGCGAGGACTGGATGACGGCCGCCTACATGCGCGACGTCGCCATGCAGGGCGGCTGGAACACCGTCGGCATCAACATGGGCGACATAGGCTGGGACGCCGACAGCAAGCTCTTCGTCGACCTCGACGACGAGCCCATCTCCACCATGTTCAAGCTGTACCCGTGGGAGCTCATGATCAAGGAGGAGTTCGGCAGGCACATCCTCGCCTGGCCGACGTCGACGCGCTGGATAGAACCCGCCTGGAAGATGCTTCTCTCCACCAAGGCCCTGCTCGCCGCTCTCTGGCACCTCTACCCGAACCACCCCAACCTCCTGCCCGCCTATCTCGACTCGCCACGTGAACTGTCCGAATGGGTGGCGAAGCCGCTGCACGGACGCGAAGGGGACAACATCCGTATTCATGCCTACGGCATCGAGCTCGAGCAGCCCGGGGACTACGGCTCGGAGGGCTGGTGCTACCAGGCCTGGCACCCGCTGCCGTCGATGGACGGCAACCGGCCGGTCCTCGGTTCGTGGGTGGTCGACGGCGAGAGCGTCGGCGTGGGAATCCGCGAATCGGACGGCTACGTGACCGACTACTTCTGCCGCTTCGTCCCGAACGTCATCAACGCTCCCGCCCCTCCGGTGGGCGCACCATGACCGCGGGTACGTCCTTCCCGATCCTCCGGGACAAGGGCTTGTCCCGGAACGACCTGGGGCTTGCAGGCAGCGTCTCGATCGGCCTGTCCTCGACGGCGCCCGTCTACTCCCTGGCCGCTACCCTCGGTTTCGTCGTCCTCGCGGTCGGGGTCCACGCGCCGGCAGCATTCATCCTCGCCTTCGTGCCCATGCTGTTCATCGCGTTCGCGTACCGCGAGCTGAACAACGCGCTACCGGACTGCGGGACCACGTTCACCTGGGCCTCGGTCGCCTTCGGCCGGTTCACGGGCTGGCTCGGCGGGTGGGGTGTCGCACTGTCGGGAATCGTCGTCCTCGCGAACCTCGCCCAGATCGCCGGCACCTACCTGTGGCTGCTGGTGGACGAGAGCCTTGCATCCAACACGGCGCTGGTCACCGCTACCGGAGTGGCGTTCATCGCGGCCATGACCTGGACCAACTATCGGGGCATCGACCTCGGGGAGAAGATGCAGCGCGTCACGATCATCGTCCAGTACGTCGCGCTCGCGGTGTTCGTGGTCTTCCTGGCCTGGCGCCTGGCCTCGGGACAGGCGTTCGATGCCACACGGGTCAGCGCGGACTGGTTCAACCCGTTCGCCATAGGGAGCCTCGGGACCACGGCGTACGGGGTCCTGATTGCCCTCTTCGCCTACTGGGGATGGGACACCTGCCTCGCGCTCAATGAGGAGACGCGCAGTCCGAGGACCACGCCGGGCCGTGCCGCCATCATCTCGTCGGTGGTGCTGCTCGTCACCTACACCGGGGTGAGCGCGCTGGTGATCATGTTCGCAGGCACGGGGAGCGAGGGGATCGGCCTCGGCAACGAAGCGCACGCCGCAGACGTCTTCTACGCGATCAGTGAGGCCGCGCTCGGTCCGTGGGCCTGGATCGCCGTTGTCGCGGTCCTCGTGTCGGCCATTGCCGCGACCCAGACGACCATCCTGCCCACGGCACGCGGGACGCTCGCGATGGCTGCCCACGGAGCGCTCCCGCGCCGCTTCGCGACGGTGCACTCCGTCTACCTCACTCCGACCTTCTCCACGATCCTGATGGGCGTGACCGCGTCCGCCTACTACGTCGTCCTGACCCTCGTCAGCGAGAACGTCCTGGCCGACTCGATCGCTTCGCTCGGGCTCTTCATCGCTTTCTACTACGGCGTCACGGGCTTCGCGTGCGTCTGGTACTTCCGGCACACGCTGCGCTCGAGCACCCGCAACCTGGTGTTCCGGGGAATCCTGCCGCTGCTGGGAGGCCTCCTGATGACGGCGGCCTTCGTCCTGTCCGCGGTCGCCATGCTCGACCCGGGCTACGGGCGAACGGTCATCGGAGGTATCGGCGGGACGTTCGTGATCGGAGTGGGAGCACTCCTGCTCGGCGTGGCCCTGATGGCCGTGTACTACTCTTCCCGACGACGGCGTGACTGCGCGGATCAGGCGATCGCCGATGTCCGTGCGGCTGCCTCGGCAGACCCGGGAACAGTCGGCTGAGACGGGAGGTCATCCCCGCTGGTCGGGGCCCTGTGCCTCGACCTGCTCGGCCTCGCGCTCCTCGGTCTCGCCGGCAGTCGTCGTCGCCCCGGGCTCCATGCCGTCCCGTTCCCGCCAACCGCCCTTCCGGTAGGCGGGTGTCGCTGTCGCAAGGACCAGCAGCGTCAGTGATACTGCGGCCAGCATGACGCACACCATGGCCGCCGAATCGCCTCCGAGCAAGCCCACGAAAGGGCTGACCAGCCCTGCCACGCCGGACTGCAGGGCTCCGATGACAGCCGCTGCTGTTCCGGCCATGTGCCCATAGTTGTGCAGGGCGAGTACGGAGGCGTTGGCGGGAATCATGCCCTGCGTACCGAGGACCAGCCACAACCCGGCCACCAGCCCGACGATCCCGCCGAAGCCCGTCAGGACGATGGCGAGCAGGATGAGGGCGCAGCCCATCTGTACGATCACGGCGACGCGGAGCACCCTGATCGGGGCCGCGCGGCGCACGAGGGCGGCATTGAGCTGGGCGGACCCGACGATCGCTGCGCCGTTGATGGCGAAGACGACGGCGAACTGCCCCTGGCTGAGTCCGTACTGATCCTGGAACACGAAGGGTGAACCCACGACGTAGCTCATGATCACGGCGAGCCCGAGGCCGGGGATGACGGCGAGGGCCATGAAGTGCCGGTCCCGGAGCAGGGATGCGTAATTCCCCGCGACCCGGTGCGGGTTGCCAGGGCGGCGCTGCTCCCGGGGGAGGGATTCGGGCATGAAGCGCCACACGATCAGGACGAGGAAGAGGCCGATGAGGGCGAGCGCGTAGAAGACGGCCCGCCATTGCCACACCCCGGCGATAGCCTGCCCTACCGTCGGGGCGAAGAGCGGAGCCACGCCGATGACCAGCATCAGGCGGGACAGCAGGCGGGCCGCGTCCGACCCCACAAAGCGGTCACGGATGACGGCGATGGCCACCACGGATGCGGCCGCGTTGAAGAACCCCTGGCAGACCCGCAGCCCGATCAGGGTGCCGATATCGGGGGTGAGCGAGCAGAGGAGGGAGGTTGCGACATGCAGGGAGATACCTATGAGCAGGGGAAGGCGGCGACCGAACCGGTCGGAGAAGGGCCCTATCACGAGCTGGCCGACACCGGCACCGATGAGCATTCCCGACATCGTGAACTGCGCCGCCGCCTGCGTGGTGTCCAGATCCTCGGCGACGACAGGCAGGGACGGAAGGTACATATCGGTGGTGATCGCCGGGAGTGCGGCGAGGGCGCCGAGCATCAGGATCCACTTGATGCTCGAACGCCTGGAGGGGGCGGTCCTGCCGCCGGTCTTCGTCATGCTCATCCTGAAACCCTAGGCAGATTGTTGACTGACCGAACAGGTGCAGGGGCAAGCATCCCCACTTGACCGGGCCTCTGGACAGGGGATCGCAGCCGGGCTAGCGCACCGGCAGACTGTGCGTCGTCACCTCCAGTGCACCTGCCTCGAGAACAGCTGTCATGAAGGTGCAGGACGGCTGCCGCCGGCGATCCGTGGGGGAGCCGGGATTGAGGAGCCGGAGCCCCGACGGTGCGCGGGTGTCCCACGGGATGTGGCTGTGCCCGAACACGAGGACGTCGACATCGGGATAGAGCGCTGCCATGCGACCTTCCCGGCCTTGCTTCTGGCCCGCCTCATGCACGACGGCGAGGCGCACGCCGTCGAGCTCCGCCGTCGCGACCAGAGGTAGGCGTCTGCGGAGATCAGGGCCGTCGTTGTTGCCGTAGCAGGCGATCAGGCGGCGTGCGCGGACCTCGAGTTCATCGAGTAACGGCGCCTCGGTCCAGTCCCCGGCGTGCACGACGACGTCCGATGACTCGACTGCGGCCCATACCTCCGCGGGCAGGATCTTCGCGCGCTTCGGCAGGTGGGTATCGGCCAGGATCGTCAGCGAAAGGGGCATGGAACCATTGTCCTGCGGCCATGGGTGACTTCAGCGCCGGCCCACCCCGTGACAAGGCGGAAACCCTGTGGCATCATTTTCGTAAGCACGCTTAGTAATGAGCCCGGCGGCCCGTCGCCGTCGACGAGTGAGGGAGCCAGAAGTGGAAACAAGTCAAGTGGTGTGGATCATCGTCGGGATTGTCGTCCTCCTGGCTGTCATCGCCGTCGTGATGCTCCTCGCGCGCAAGCGCGGTGCCGCCCAGCGCAAGCGCCAGCAGGACAAGGATCGGCATCGCGCGGCGGAGATGCGCGAGAAGGCGAAGGCCACGGAACTCGAAGCGCGCGAGCGCGAAGCCAAGGCCTCGATGGCCGATGCAGAGGCGCAGCAGGCCGAACTCGAGGCCGAGAGGCTTCGGCAGCAGGCCCAGGAGCGCCAGACGGATGCCCAGGGGCTGCGGGAGAAAGTGACCCACCACGTCGAACAGGCGGACACGCTCGATCCGGACGTGACGACGGACAAGGACCGGCGGAGCGGTCACTGACCGGCTCCTACGCCTGAAGATCCCGCATCCCCGCCGAGGACTCGAATGAGAGCTGTGGAACGATCATCCGGACAGTCCGATCAGGGGGCAGGGTGATGGGTGAAGCGGTGACCGTGGTCATCACGGGCGCATCGAGCGGGATCGGACGCGCGACGGCACGCCTCTTCGCCGAGGACGGCGCTCAACTCGTCCTCGCAGGTCGGGACGAGGGAACGCTCGAGGCTGTTGCGGCGGAATGCCGTGGCAGGGGCTCCACAGCGATCTCCGTGCGGACGGATGTCTCCTCCGAGGCCGACGTCGACCGCCTCGCCGAGGCTGCGATCGAGCGGTTCGGGCGTATCGACGTGTGGGTGGGCAATGCCTCCGTCTACAGCTTCGGAACCTTCGAGCAGACACCCTCCGAGGTCTTCGACCGGCTCATCGCGGTGAACCTGTTGGGGCAGGTCTACGGGGCTCGGGCGGCGCTCCGCGTCTTCCGCAGCCAGGGGCGAGGCGTCCTCGTGTCGGTGGCCTCGGTCTACTCGCGTATCACGTCCCCCCTCGTGAGTCCCTATGTCACCAGCAAGTTCGGACTCCTCGGTTTCCTCGAGGTGCTGCGCATGGAACTGCGGGACGTCCCCGACATCCACGTCTGCGCGGTCCTCCCGGCAACGATCGACACCCCCATCCACCAGCACGCCGCCAACTTCACGGGTAGGCCGGTCCGTCCCCTGCCGCCGGTCACGGACCCGGTGCGGGTGGCCCGTGCAATCGTCCGGGTCTCGCGGCGGCCCCGGCGGCTCACACAGGTGGGGCGGGTGCAGTCGATGTTCGTCTACGCCCGGGCCCTGGCCCCCGCGCTGTACGAGCCGGTCATCGCCCGCGCCTACCAGGCCATGGCCCTGAAGAGCGGATCGCTGCCGATATCACCGGGTAACGTCTTCGATGCCGACCGGCAGGTGACGGGCGTGACCGGTGGCTGGCGGCTGCTGCCCTGGCTGCGCCGTACCCCGGGCCGCTAACCACGAGCTCGGCGCCCTGTCAATGTGAGCGACACGACCTGGGCTGCCGACGTCGGGCCGGGCCGGTCCCCCCGATGATGGAACCATGGATCAATGGCAAGGCCTCCTCGCGCAGTGCGCCCGGAGTATGGGTTTCGATCGTGGTCCGAGGCGTGCAGCCTACGCATTGGCAGGGGTCGGGTTGTTCTGGGCTGTGGGGCTGCTCGGCGGGTTGCGGATCCTCCATTCTGCAACCTCGCCCATGACCACGCTCGTGATGCTGTACCTGATGCTCGTCGTCGTCGCGCTGTCGCTCGTCATCGCAGCGGCCGCAGTGGCCCAGCTGAGCAGGAACGCAGCGGAAAGGCGCCGGCGCTAGGCCCCGACGCCTTTCCATGAGTGGTCCGGCCTGTCTACCGGCTGACGACGACGTGCTCGTTCGGCACGCAGTGCGTCATGGTCAGGCCCTCGACGTTGCGTGGTCCGTTGTTACCGAGGTTCTTCAGGCGGGCGAGCTCGTCCTCGGACAGGGTCTGGCTCGCGAGCGGCGGCAGATCCTTGATCTCGTCGAGGCCGATGCCCAGGCCGTCGCCGACCCGGTTCCCCAGTTCGTCGTCGACCAGGTAGAAGTGCCACACCATGCGTTCCTGCACGGCGCGTGCGACCTGGCCGATCAGCGTCACGAAGTTGCCGACGAGGTCGTCCTTCTCCCACTGCTCGAGCAGCTGGTAGCGCTGGCCCGCCTGCAGGTAGTCGTTGGTCAGTGGGATGCGCTTCCGAGTCAGGTGTCCGTGGATCTCCGGGCCCTGGTCGTCATGAGCGGGGTACTGCCCTTCACGCAGCCCGCCGGTGATCGAGGGTTCGTAGTTCACGTGCGGGTTCTGCCCCTGCGCCAGGTCCGTCCCGTAGGACATCTGGCCGCCGCGCTGGTTCGTGTGGACGGAGGCGTTCTTCGCCGAATTGACGGGCAGCTGCAGGTAGTTCGGTCCCACGCGGTAGCGCTGGGCATCGCTGTAGCTGAAGGTACGGCCCACCAGCATCTTGTCGTCCGAGAAGTCCAATCCATCGACGAGCACCCCCGTGCCAAAGGAGAGCTGCTCGTTCTCGTTGTGGTGATCGCTGACGTTGCGGTTCAGCGTCATGGTGCCGACCAACTTCGGTTCGAAGTCCTGCTCGGGCCACGTCTTGGTGTCGTCGAGCGGATCGAAGTCGAGTTCGGGGTGGTCGCCGTCGTCCATCAGCTGCACGTACAGGTCCCACTTCGGGTAGTCAGCGCGCTCGATGGCCTCGAACAGGTCCTTCGAGGCGTGTCCGAGCTCCGTCGCCTGGATGTTGGCGGCGTCCTCCTCGGTGAGGCTCTTCACGCCCTGGTGCGGCTGCCACGTGTATTTGACGAGCTTCGTTCCGCCGTCGGCGTTCACCCACTTGTAGGTGTTGACGCCGAAGCCCTGCATGTGGCGATAGTCCGCCGGGATGCCGCGGGGACTGAAGAGATTTACGAGCATGTGCATGGACTCGGGCGTCTGGGACATGAAGTCGAAGATGCGGCCCGGTTCCTGCCGGAAGGTGATGGGGTCCGGCTTCAGCGCGTGGATGACGTCCGGGAACTTGATGGCATCGCGGATGAAGAACACCGCGAGGTTGTTGCCCACCATGTCCCAGTTGCCGTCCTCGGTGTAGAACTTGACAGCGAAGCCGCGGGGGTCGCGTGCGGCCTCGGAGGAGTCGCGGCCTCCGATGACGGTCGAGAAACGGATGGCGACGTCGGTCTTCTTGCCGGGCTCGGAGAACAGCTTCGCGCGGGTGTACCGGGCGATCGGCTCGTCACCCCACGTGCCGGTCGCCTCGAAATTGCCGTAGGCCACGAACCCGCGTGCATGCACCACACGCTCCGGGATGCGCTCCCGGTCGAAGTGGCTGATCTTCTCCAGGAGCTGGTAGTTCTCCAGGGTGGCTGGGCCGCGGGCCCCCACCGTGCGGGAATTCTGGTTGTCGTAGACCTGGTGGCCCTGGCGGTTCGTCAGGACGGAGCGGTCATCGCCCTCGGCGGGTGGCTGGCTGGCGACATCGGTCATGGGTTTCTCCTCGCAGCGGGCTCTGGGTTCCTGGGGCAGCGTGGGACGACCAGGTGGCCCCACGTCCGCCCTCGACGCTACCGAAGGCGGAGGTGGACAGCAACCTTAGTGTTCGGTCGACAGGGAGCCCTTGCCGTCCTCGATGTGCGCGTAGCGACGCAGGAGTTCCGCCGCGCTGCTGTTCCGTTCCACTGCGAGCGCCTCCTGCATGGCCTCGAGCTTCGCGGCCCCTGCCGGGAAGGGCGGCAGGAGCGGCACGTTCGGATCCGTCACGACGTCGAGGATGAACGGGCGGTCCGCCGCGAGGGCCCGCCGCCATGCGTCCGCGAGGTCGTCGGGGTCCTCGATCCGCACGCCCTCGAGGCCCAGCAGGCGAGCGTACGCCGCGATGTCGACGTCGGGCAGTGCCTGGCTGTCCCCGAACCTCGGCTCGCCCTCCATCTCACGCTGCTCCCACGAGACCTCTGCGAGGTCCTGATTGGAGAGGACGCAGACGATGAACCGGGGATCGGTCCAGCCCTGCCACAGCCGGGCGACAGTGACGAGCTCGGCAAGCCCGGCCATCTGCATGGCGCCGTCGCCGGCGAGCACGACGACGGGGCCTTCGGGCCGGGCGAGTTTCGCGGCGATGCCGTAGGGAACGCCTGCACCCATGCAGCCAAGGGTGCTGGAGAGGTGGGCCGGCACTCCGCGCGGCAGCCGGAGCTGGCGTGCGTACCAGTACACGCAACTGCCGACGTCGACCGCGACCTGCGCGTCATGCGGCAGCACGGCGTTCAGTTCGTGCACCACGCGCTCGGGGTTCACGGGCTCGGCCGGGGTCATGGCACGCTCTGCGGCGATGCGGTGCCACCGGTCCACTTGCTCCTCGACCTCGGTGCGGTACGAATGGTCCTGCTGTCGGTGCAGCAGGACCAGCAGGGAACTGAGTGTTGCGGCGGCGTCGCCATGCAGTGCGACCTCGACCGGGTACCGGTTGCCGATCGCCTTCGGGTCGATGTCGATCTGTACGGCGCGCGCCTGACCGGGTGCCGGGTAGTACTCGGTCCACGGGTCATTGGAGCCGATGATCAGCAGGGTGTCGCACGTGTCCATGAGGTGCGCGCTCGCGGTGGTACCGAGATGGCCCATGGTGCCGGTGGCGTAGGGGAGGGATTCGTCCACGAAGGGCTTGCCGAGCAGGCTCGTGGTGATGCCGGCCCCCAGCCGTTCGGCGATGGCGACGACCTCCTGCTGTGCGTGTGCTGCGCCCTGGCCCACCAGCAGTGCAACCTTCTGTCCCCCATTCAGGAGGGCTGCGGCGTCGTGCAGGTCGCCCTCGCGAGGAGCGACAGTACCCAGGGACCAGACGGGCGACGACGGCACCACTCCGTGCTCATGGGGTGTCGCGGGTGCCGGTGCCTGCTGGACATCGTGCGGCAGGATCACGACGGCGGGCGATCGTGTGGCAAGTGCGGCCTTGAAGGCGCGGTCCAGGACCAGGGGTAGCTGCTCCGGGTCGGAGACCTGCTGGAGGAACGCGGAGGCGACGTCCTTGAAGAGGCTGTGCAGGTCGATCTCCTGCTGGTAGCCCGAGCCGAGGACGGTCCGACTCTGCTGGCCGATGACAGCGACGACGGGCACGCTGTCCATCCGTGCGTCGTACAGCCCGTTCAGCAGATGCACAGCGCCGGGGCCCTGCGTGGCCGTCACGACGCCTACCCGGCCCGTGTACTTGGCATGCGCCACCGCCATGAAGGCTGCTGCCTCCTCATGGCGGGCCTGGATGAAGGCAGGCTTCCCGGCCCGACGCAGCGCACCGAGGAGGGGATTGATACCGTCCCCGCTGTAGCCGAAGATCCTGTCCACCCGCCAGGCTGTCAGGTGGCGGACCACGAAGTCGGCTACGGAGCCCGCGTCCTCTGCCACGTCCTGCTCCGCGTCCTCTGCCATCGCGCCTAGCCCGCAGCCGGTACGTCTGGGCCGGTGGGCCAGCGCAGGAGGGCTGCGATGGGCTTCTCCTGCAACGCACCCGAGGGGTACATGGTGACCTGCGCATCGGTGAGTGCGGCTGCTCTGAGCAGGCCGGCCACCGCCGGCACCGTGCCCAGCACGCCGGTTCCTGCGGTGTCCGCCTCGGACAGCGCAACCCAGGGAGCGGAGTCGAGGGCCAGAAGCGTCTCACCATCCCACGCCGTCGTCTCGAGGAGGAGGGATTCGACCTGTGCCTGCTGCAGGGCGGCGATCACCGCACCGCGGCCGACGGCGGACGTCCGCGTCCCGCGGCCCTCCTTCTCCGCGAGCCGTTCCAGCAGAGCGCGCTGGCGGTCCGCCATGGTCAGGGCGACGAGCTGCTGGACCTGCTCGAGGAAGGTCTCCTCATCCGCGCCGGCCGCCCGCGTGTTGGATTCGATGATGCTGAGCTTGGCCCGGGACTCATGCGAGACCTCGTCGGCCACCAGTTGGCGGGCACGGATGTCACCGGCGACGATGATCAGCTGTGCACGGTGTTCGGCTGCGATGCGGTCGATCTCCGACGCGACCTCGCCGGCATTCATCTTCCAGACCTTTTCCGCATGCTGCTGCATGCGCTTGTGTGCCCAGCCACCACTGCCGAGCTTGCGGGTGTGGTCGGTGTCTCCCTCGATCACGGAATCCGGATCACCGGAGGTGATGTGGGCCTCGTCCCCGTCGGCGAAACGAAGGTACACCTCGCCGCCGTGGTGCCCCACCTCGGCGACGATGTAGGCGAAGTCCTCGGGGGTATGGCGTACCAGCGGGGTGAGATCCGGGATGGGTCCGGTGGCTGTCACCGCGAGGCCCACGAGGGCGCCGGGCAGGAACTCGTCGACGACGGCCGTCCCGTCGTTCACCAGGACGTAGCGCGTCACGGGATCGGGGAGTCCCTTCGCGGACGTGCCGAGCGCTCTGAGCGCCGCCTCCACGTCCTGCTCCGGGGCGCCGGCGTCCTTCATCTCCTGGGCGACGCTGCGCGGAAGGATCTCGTCGTTGGCCAGGCCGTCCACGGTGCCGGTGCTGCCATCCACGTAGATGGTGGTCCATGGTCCAGGAGAGTCGAACAGCTGGGCATGGTCTCTGAGTAGGTTCGTCACGAAGATCCCCTGTCGTATGAGTGCTGGTTCATCCGGTGCAGGCGCCGCGCCGGAATACTAAGGACACTTATGGTCTATCACCCGGAGCGAGCCGCTGAGAAGGATTCATGGAGTCGTCACCGGGCTTGAAAAAGCCTCGGCACGCGTGGGTGGCGGCGGGTAGCGTGGACGGCATGCTCACAGTTCCCGAGAATTTCCCGCCCGCATACATCACGTTCCTCGAGGCCCAGGACGAGGGTTTCGCCGAGACGGTGCTCATGGTCATGAAGCAGTCCCTCGCCGAGGGGAAGTACGGAATCCTCGTCAGCAGCCACGCCCTGGATCGCCAGGCCGAACTGTCGCAGGAGGTGCCGTTCGGCGAGGTCGTCGAAGGCACCCGCTGACGGCATCGCTGATCCGGACGGGCAACTCCTTCGGGGGATCAGCGGATGACGGTCAAGCGGGGAAGCGCCGGCCATCGGCCGGCGCTTCCCCTCGTGCGGTGCTATCGAGCCGGTGCTACCGGACCGGCCGGCGGGTGCTAGTTCCCGGAGCCGTTCGAGTCAGCGGGATCAGCGCCCTCGGCGGGATCCTCGGTGTGCACCCTGATGTCCTCGGGATCGGCGTCGAGGTCGCCCTCGGCAGGGGCTTCGTTGTGGTGGCGTTCGTCGTCACTCGGCTTCTCTGACATGCACTCGTCCTTTCGGTTCGAGGGAAAGTAAGCTCCCTTATCGTCAGTGTACGGATCTGTCGTTGCAGGCATAACCCGCAACCCCTGCGTGACGCGGTATCGTCGGCATGATTACCATCGAGGCATGGAGAGCGAGAGCGTCACGGAGTGCCGGGTCGACGGGCGCTCGCGACGTATTCTCTCGTCGGCTGCGGTGGGGCTGGCGTCGTTGGGACTGGGCCTCGCTGCCCACGTGGTGTCCGGAGGCGATCTACCGGATACGCCGATCCTGTTCGGGCTGGCCGCACTGGCCGTCCTGGCCGCCACCCTCGTGTCGCACGGCAGGCTTCCGGGCTGGGCCGTGATGCTCGTCCTCGGTGTAGCCCAGCAGGTGCTTCACTGGCTCCTCGGCGGACTGGCGGATGCGCCGTCGTCGACTGTTCCCGGTGCGGGCGGACATCATGGCGGTGATGTCCCGATCGGAACGGCAGCGCCCCGGGGGCACTCCCCGGAGTTGATGCTCATGCTGCACGCACACCTGGCGGTGGCGCTCCTCGTCGGCTGGGCCGTCCTGCAGCGACAATCCGTGATCGGGTGGCTCTCCGTCCGCCGTCGCCCCCAGGTCCAGCGAAGCGAGGAAGGCGCTCCCATCGCGTGATGGGAGCGCCTTCCTCGTGCAGCAGGGACGGTCGGGACGTGGCGAAGCCTAGTTGGCGTCAGCCGAACCGTCGTAGAACGGATAGTCGGTATAACCCTCGGCTCCGGTGGAGTAGAAGGTCGCCGCATTCGGCTCGTTCTCCGGCAGGTTCTCGCGCCAGCGACGTGCGAGGTCCGGGTTGGCGATAGCCGGCCTTCCGACGACGACGGCATCGCCCACGCCGTCCTCGAGGATGGCGATGGCTTCCTCGCGGTTCGTGATCACGCCGAAGCCGCTGTTGATCAGGACGGGGCCACCGAAGCGCGAGCGGAGATCCTGGATGAGCTCACCGGTCGGCTCGGCGTGGAGGACGCTGAGATAGGCGAGGCCGAGCGGTGCGAGCGCATCCACCAGCGTGCCGTAGGTGGCGTGCACATCGGTGGCTTCGGTCTCGAGGGCGTCCTGGATGTTGTGGGCCGGCGAGATGCGGAGACCCACCTTCTCGGCCCCCACCTCCGCGGCCACCGCGGTGACGAGTTCGATCACGAACTGCGCCCGCTTCTCCGGGGATCCTCCGTAGGCGTCGTCGCGCTGGTTCGATTCCGGCGAGAGGAACTCATGCAGCAGGTAGCCGTTGGCGCCGTGCAGTTCGACACCGTCGAATCCTGCGACGTCGATCGCCTTCCGTGAGGCGCTCACGAACTCGTCGATGATTCCCGGAAGTTCATCGGTGCTGAGGGCATGGGGGACGGGATACGGGTGCTTCCCGGTGCTTGTGCGCGTGGTGCCGGCGATGGCGATGGCGCTCGGAGCGACCACCTGGTAGCCACCGTTGGTCTCGGGGTGGGTCACGCGACCCGCGTGCATGACCTGCGCCACGATGCGGCCGCCGTCGGCATGCACGGCATCGGTGACGCGCTTCCAGCCGGCGAGCTGCTCGTCCTCGACGAGACCGGGCTGGCCGGGGAAGCCCTGTCCGGCGTGGCTCGGGTAGGTTCCCTCGCTGACGATCAGGCCAAGGGAGGCGCGCTGGCGGTAGTGCTCGACGACGATGTCGCCGGGGATACCGGCATCGCCGGAGCGGACGCGGGTCAGGGGCGCCATGACGACGCGGTTGGGCAGTTCCAGTGTGCCGAGCGTGAGGGGGGAGAACAGTTTCATATGTTCCTACTTTCCTGATCGGGGTGCGAGCCGGTTCTACTGTTCGGTAACCGGGCGCCACCGGGTGCTATTCCGGCTGTGTTCGGTGTCACGTAGCCGATCAGGCGCGCGTGCGGCCCGAGCCAGGTGGCATCCGGGCGGCGGCACCCTGGCGTGGCCGGGTGCGAACATGACGAAGCCCCGGGCTGGACCCGGGGCTTCTGCAGCGGAGGGACGGCGACGGACGTTACTTGATGTCCTGTTCGTCCATGGCGTTGAGCGGCGATCCGCCGCGATTCGCCGGATCATCGCTGGCATCGACCTCGTCGTCCTCCATCATGCCGAAGTCGACGTCCGCCGCGGCTTCGCCGAGCATCGGCTCCTCCGGTGGATACTGCTCGTCCCCGTGCCGGTAGCGGGCCTCGGCCGTCTCCTCGCGGAGGGTCTGGTCACTGAGGACGCCTTCCTCGCCGACGCCGGAGACGCCGTTCTCGTCGAAGTCGCTCTCGTCGTCGCCCGTCTCGGTGGCGCCGGGCTCGTCCTGCAGGAGTGGATCCTCCTGCCAGCGGTCCGGGTTGAGCTCAGCCGCATCCTCGTAGCTGTCCGGCTGGCCCTCGAGGACCGGGTCGAAGGCTTCGGGGGCAAGCGAATCATTAGGCACCTCGGGCTCCTCGCCCACGATAGTCAGTTCCTCATCGGGAAGGTTCTCTGTCATCTTCTCTGCCTTTCGTCGGTGCTGTGCATCCTTGGATCATCAGCCTACTGATGATCCTGCCCGGGCGACAGTCGGCGCCGTCGCCCGGGCAGGACTCGGCACGTCTAGGCGTGGTCACGCCAGCTGTGCATGGGTTCGAATCCGAGGAGGCGACGGGCCCTGTCGATGGACAGGAGGGTCTCGTGCCGGCCCACTTTCCGCGTCACCCGGACTCCGGGAAAGACCTCGGCGGCCAGTTCGGCACTTGGGCGGCTCATCACGGTGTCCGCTGCCGCGATGATGAAACGGTCAAAGCCGGGCGCCGCGTTCTGCAGGGCGCGCTCCACGGCCTGTGCGCCGTCACGCCCATCGATGTAGCCCCACAGATTCCACTTGCGGGCCAGGGCATCGGCATCGAAGGCTGGGAACTCGGCGTAGTCCTCCGGATCCATGACGTTCGAGAACCGCAGCGCCGTGATGCTCAGCTCCGGGTCCCAGCGGGCCAGCTCGATCGCGAGTTGCTCCTCGAGGTGCTTGACGAGGGAATAGGTGCTCTCGGGCCGGGCCGCGTACTCCTCGTCCACCGGAATGTAGGGCGGAGGGGTGTCGAAGGGCAGGCCGAGCACTGTCTCGCTCGAGGCGTAGACGATTCGTTTGATGCCTGCCCGCCTGCATGCCTGGAAGACGTTGTAGGTGGCCGCCATGTTGTTGTGGAAGGTCGCCGAGTCCGCTTGGAGGCCGGGGGCCGGGATGGCGCCCAGATGCACGACGGCGTCGAGTCCGGTGTGCATGTCGTCGACGCCGAGGAGGGCATCGATCACCTGCCCGTAGTCGCGCAGGTCGATCCGGAGGAAGGATGGGCTGCGTTCCCCGAACTGATCCAGCTCGAGGACGGTGTGGCCGGCGCCGCGCAGTCCGCGCACCACGCTGCGCCCCAGCTTGCCGTTCGATCCGGTGACCGCGACTGTGAGGTCCGCCATCAGACGGGGCGCGTCTCGGGCGAGACGGTCTTCGCCACGTCGGTCTCGGCGAGGTCGCCGATCGCGTCGTCGATCGCCTTCATGACGTCGTCCTCGAGCTTCACACCGGCGGCGACGGCGTTCGATTCCACCTGCTCCGGCCGTGACGCCCCGATGATCGCAGAGGCGACGTTCCTGTTCTGCAGTACCCAGGCGATGGAGAGCTGCGCCATGGTGAGACCTACGCCGTCGGCGATGGGCGCCAGTTTCTGGACGCCGGAAAGGACGTCATCGCTCATCCAGCGCTTGATCATGTCGGCGCCACCCTTGTCATCCGAGGCTCGGGTGCCCTGTTCAGGCTGCTGGCCCGGCAAGTACTTGCCGGTCAGGACGCCCTGGGCCACAGGGGACCAGACGATCTGCGAGAGGCCGAGTTCCTCCGACGTCGGCACGACCTCGCCCTCGATGACGCGCCACAGCATCGAGTACTGGGGCTGGTTCGAGATGAGCTGGAAGCCGAGGTCCTTGGCGAGGGCGTGCCCGTCGCGGATCTGCTGGGCGGTCCACTCACTGACACCGATGTACAGGGCCTTGCCCTGGCGCACGATGTCGGCGAACGCCTGCATCGTCTCCTCGAGGGGCGTCTCGTAGTCGTACCGGTGGGCCTGGTAGAGGTCCACGTAGTCGGTCTGCAGGCGTTGCAGCGACCCGTCGATGGACTCCATAATGTGCTTTCGCGAGAGTCCGACGTCGTTGGGGCCCTTGGGCCCGGTGGGCCCCCAGACCTTCGTGAAGATTTCGAGCGACTGGCGGCGCTCGCCCTTCAGCGCCTCTCCGAGGACGGTCTCCGCAGCCGTGTTGGCGTAGACGTCAGCGGTGTCGAACGTGGTGATGCCGACATCGAGCGCGGCGCGGACGCACTGTGTGGCGACGTCGTTCTCGACCTGGGAGCCGTGCGTCAGCCAGTTGCCGTAGGTGATTTCCGAGATTTTGAGTCCGCTGTTTCCGAGATATCTGAAGTCCATGATCCTGATGCTAACCACCCTGATCAGGCGAGTACAGGGCAATCCGTTCACTCAGGCAACATTCCTGTCATGCTACGCGGGAGGGTGATGTGCAGCCGCTAGACTTGAGGGCGTCCTTCCGTTGCCGCCCACCAGTGAATGAGGAATCTTGGTCCACTTCAGCGCTCGTTTCGCCACCGGGACAGAGCAGCAGGACTGGGATTCGCTCGTCACGGCGAACCCCGGCGGGGGCAACATGCTCCAGTCCGCAGCGTTCGCGGAGGTCAAGTCCCACCACGGCTGGAGGCCGAGGTTCGTGGTGATCGAGGGCGGGGGGTACACCAGCCACACGCTCATCCTCGAGAAGAAGGTGCCCCTGATCGGGGCGCTGTGGTACCTCATCAAGGGCCCGGCAGTCACCGAGGCGGCCCACGTGCCCGCAGCGGCGCAGGCGGTCGCCGACCTAGCGCGGCGGGAGAAGCACAGTGTCTTCGCCATCAAGGTCGAACCGGACCTCGTCGACGGCCCCGAGGTGCGCGAGGCCTTCCGCGCGGCCGGACTCGTCAAGACCTTCAACCTGCAGCCCAATGACAGCACGGCCATCCTGGACACGACGCCGGAGTCCAACCAGTTGCTGCGGAACCTGCACTCCCGCGGGCGCAATGCGGTCCGCAGGGCTATCCGCGAGGGCGTCGAGGTCCAGCGTATGGAGCCGACCGAAGAAACGTTCCGCGCCATGTACTCGCTGATGTCGCACATCGAAGACCGATCCGCCGCCCGCATGCGCTCGTTCGAGTACTACAGCCGCTTCTGGCAGAACTTCGTGGACGCAGGCCAGGGCCGCTTCTACTTCGTCCATGAGGACGGTCAGCCCTCGGTCGGCGCGTTCGTCATCAACTACGGCTCGAAGGGCACGTACAAGGACGGTGGGTCGCGTCCCGGCCGTACCCAGTACGGCGACTCGCACCTCGTCCAATGGACAGCCATCAACGATCTCAAGGACGAGTTCGGGATTGTCGAGTACGACTTCTGCGGCACCCCGCCGAGCGACCAGCTCAAGGACACGAGCCACCCGCACCACGGGCTCGGGCTGTTCAAGACGAGCTTCACCAAGACCGTCACGGACTATGCCGGCTGCTACGACCTCGTGGTCAGCGGCTGGAAGTATCGTGTGTGGAACACGATCGCTGAACGTGTTGCGCGCCAGGTGCACTGGCGGCGCACCCACCAGCCGTTCTACTGACCTACCATCGCGGACTGCTGCGGTGAAGCACGCATGAAAGGCGGCTGTGAAAGACGGTTCCACACCTGGGGACGGCCGATCGCCTTCCACCAACCCTTCGCCCGTGGCGGAGGCCCTGCCCGTGATCAAGCGTCCCTTCGATCCGTCCGAGAACGAGAAGAAGAAGATGGCGGGCGCTGCCGGTGGAGGTAAGGGCCCTCGGGTGCCGGCCCCGCCGAAACGCCCGAAGGCGGAGCCGAAGGCAGCACAGCAGGGTCGCCAGCGACGACCAGCGTCCCGCCCTACCGATGCGCTGCCCACCACCCCGCACAGCGTTCCACCGTCCGGCCGTTCCAACGCCGCCGCCCGCACCATGCTGCGCCGGCTGGTGCAGGGGGAGGCTCCACCGACCCAGGCGATGAGCATCGTCGAACGCCTGGCGGGAAGTCCCTACGCGAACCCCATGATGCACGTGGGCGGCCCCGACGCGAGCGCGCGCAAGGCGCTCGACTTCGCCCTCAACCTGGCCGAGACCATGTTCCGATACGGAGCGGGTGCGCTCGAGGTGGAGACGAGCATCATCGCCGTGACGGCTGCCTTCGGGCTGGAGAACATCGAAGTGGACATCACGAACCAGTCGGTGGTGCTGAACTACTCGGCCAAGGACCAGACTCCGACAACGGTCCTGCGCGTGGTGCGTTCCTGGACCAACAACTACGCCGGGCTCACGGCCATCCATCGGCTCGTGTCGGACATCGCCGGCGGTGGCGTCTCACGGACCGAGGCGGCGCAACGGCTCGACGAGATAACGCACCGACCCAAACCCTTCCCGCGCTGGATGGTCACCGCGGCCTTCGGCATCTTCGCTGCGGCCATCGTCGCCTTCGTCGGCGGAACGCCGCTCGGATCACTCATCGGCTTCGTGAGTTGCATCCTGGTGGACCTGGTGGGCCGCAAACTCGGCGAGTGGCGTGTCCCGGAGTTCTTCGCCGTGGCCACCTGCTCGGTCCTCGTGACACTGATCGCCATGATGTTCTGGTGGATGCAGGTACCGATCGCCCCTGCGCTCGTGGTGGTGGGTGGCATCCTCCTGCTCCTGCCGACGGGTCGGCTCGTGTCCGCCACACAGGACGCCATCAACGGGTTCCCGGTCACAGCTGCTGGCCGCTTCCTCTCGGCAGTCCTGATCTTCGCGGCACTGGTCGCCGGTATCGCCGTCGCCCTCGTGGCAGGGAACGCGCTGGGCATACCGCCCCTCGAGGTCCTCGAGTCATCGGGCTCGCAATATCCGTGGCCGGTGGTGGCCGTGCTGACCTTCATCGCCGTGGCAATGATCTGTATCGCCGAGCAGACGGACGTGAAGCTGGTGATCCCGACGTCGCTCGTCGCCGTCGCGGGGTACCTGCTCCTGATCAGCGCCACGGCCGCGGGAGTCGGGTATCGGCTCGCCCCGGCCCTCGCCGCCATCCTGATCGGGGCGCTCTCCCGCGTGGTCGCCCTGCGCCTCGGGGCTCCACAGCTCGTCGTCGCCGTACCCGCGGTGCTGTTCCTCTACCCGGGGCTGACCATCTTCCGGTCCATGTACATGCTCACCCTCGACTCCCAGGTGGTGAACGACGGCGCCCTGGGGCTCTTCAACGCGCTGACCGTGGTGCTCGCGATCGCGGCGGGAGTGGTGCTCGGTGACAACCTCGCCCGACCCTTCACGCGCAGGCTCAGTTCCGACGAGAGACAGCGGAACCGGCGGCGCTAGGGACGCCGGCGTCCGACGGCTCGCACTGCTGTGCCGGGGGCTCTGCGCCGTGGTTCTGTTGATGGCAGCGGCCACCGGTCCTCCTCCCGGCCGGGCGATGTGCTGCCGCGCCTGTTCGTCACGCGCCTACGCCGCGCCTGTTCGTCACGCGCCTACGCCGCGCCTGTTCGTCACGCGCCTACGCCGCGCCAGTTCGTCACGCGCCTACGCCGCGCCAGTTCGTCACGCGCCTACGCCGCGCCAGTTCGTCACGGGCCTACGCCGAGCTAGGACCGGCCGAGGTCCTCGACCAGTCGATGGGATCGGCGCCCTGCTGCACCAGCAACGCATTGGCACGGCTGAAGGGCCGCGACCCGAAGAAGCCGCGTGAGGCCGAGAGCGGGCTCGGGTGCACGGACTCGACCGTCGGCGTGGTGCCCAGCAGGGGCTTCAGGCGGAGAGCATCCTTCCCCCACAGGATGGCGACGAGGGGACCGCCCCGAGCCACGAGTGCCCGGATGGCCGCGTCCGTCACGAGTTCCCACCCCCGGCCCCGGTGCGATGCGGTCTCGCCGGCGCGGACCGTCAGCACGCGGTTGAGGAGGAGTACGCCCTGTTCCGCCCATCCGGAGAGATCGCCCGACGGCGGCACGGGGGAGCCAGTGTCGGACGACAGCTCGCGGTAGATGTTGGCGAGGCTGCGGGGGATCGGCCGCGTCGAGGGATGCACGGAGAAGCTCAGGCCGACCGCGTGGCCGGCGGTCGGATACGGATCCTGACCCACGATGACCACCCGCACCCTGTCGAGCGGTGTGGTGAAAGCCCGCAGGATGTCCCGGGCATCGGGCAGGATGCGGTGCCCCGCGTCGAGGTCGGAGGCGAGGGACGCTGCGAGCTGATGCAGGACGGGCTCGACCGGCTCGAGTGCTGCGGCCCAATCGGGACTGACCAGATCACCGATCGAGGCCGGTGCCGCGAACGGGAAGACCGACTCGTTGGGTGAGGGAGCAGTGTTCCCCGGCCTTCCCGGCGGGCCGGCTCGGCGGTTGGACGCCCTGTCGGGGAGTGTTGCAGGAAGATCGAAGAGTGCGCCGTCGTCGTGGACCATGCCCCCATTCTGACGTGCCGGACTGCGGGGGTTACCGCGAATGACACGCGTGTAATTCCCCTCTACCATGGGGTGACACGTGTGCGAGAAGGCGAAGAACGGAAGGCGGGAGCGGACATGGCGGAACCACAGCGGCATGTAGACGGCCCGGCCTCCGGACAGGATCCAAGGCTGGCGTTGGGCGACCGCGAGCAGCGCATGCTCGCACTCGAGCGCGAATGGTGGAAGTACTCGGGCGCCAAGGAACAGGCGATCCGCGACCTGTTCAACATGTCTGCCACGCACTACTACCAGCTGCTCAATGCGCTCATCGACACGGAAGCAGCGCTCGCACACGATCCGATGCTCGTGAAGAGGCTGCGTCGCCTGCGATCGACCCGCCAGAAGGCCCGCTCGGCGCGCCGTCTCGGCGCGGACATCTAGACCTGCCCGCACCCTCGACGAACGAAGGATCTCCCCTCACCCATGACAGACCATCCGCGGGACGAGTTCGACAAGGTCCCGGAGGCTTCGGCGCGCCAGGGTGTCCACCGCGAGCGGCTCGTCCCCGCTTCGTCAAGCGGCCTCGCGCTCAAGATCACTGTCGGGATCCTGGCCCTGCTGATCGGCCTGGGTGCCTACTTCATCCTCCCGCGCCTGGGCCTCTTCGCCGGTGGCGACGGTGCTTCCATGACCTCAGCCTCCTCGAGCGCCGATGGGTCGCCGGCCGGAGGGACGGCGGATCCCCCGGAATCGGCCGAGGCAGCCCCGGACTCGAGTGCGAGCTCCACGAGCGGGCCCGACGACGGTTCCACGAAGGAGCCGGACAACGAGCCGACGGCGTCCAGCGGCGCGGACCCCGCGGGGAACGCGGACCTCGCCCAGACCGTGAATGTGCTCAACGGTACCGGCGCGCCGGGCCTGGCCAGTGTTGCGGCCGGGCGTCTGGAATCTGCGGGCTGGAGCTCAGCACTTCCCGGCAACTGGGCGGGCGCCCCTCTCGACTCCTCGGTGGTCTTCTACAACGGCGAGGCGCAGCGTGCCAGTGCCGAAGCGGTGGCAGCGGATCTCGGGATCTCGGATTCCGTCGACAACCCGGACATCTCGCCGGACATCTCCGTAGTGCTCGGCCCCGAGTTCCAGTAGGCCCGGCTCTCTGCCGGTGACGAACCGAGGTCTGCCATCAGTCCTTCAGCGGGATACCGTTCGCGTCCCTCCGGAACTGCTCGGTCCCGACAAGGATCATGATGCCCTCGATCAGTCCCCAGATACCCGCAGCGATGGCGCTCAGGCCGAAGGTGAAGATCGCTCCTACCGTCGACATGAGGATCTGGATGATGCCGATGGTGGTGAAGCCGAGGTAGAACCGGTGGATGCCGAGGGATCCCAGCAGGATGCCGAGGATGCCCGCCACCACGCGTGATTTCTGGGGAGCGTAGGGCTGCCCGAAGGGCCCTTGGTTGTACCCGCCCTGATTGTAAGGACCCTGAGCGGAGGGCGACTGCTGATACTGGCCTTGTGGGTACTGGCCTTGGGAGTACGGTCCCTGGGAGTACGGTCCCTGGTGGGAGGGCGGCGATGGATACGGGTTCGGCTGGTAGGGACTGTGCGCATCGGCAGGGGGGCCGTAGCTGCCCCGACCTGACGTGCCCTGTCCGTACCCTCCGCCATAGTTGCCATGTCCGTAGGTGCCTTGCCTCTGCCCGCTGCGGGCGTCGTCCCCACCCTGGCCGGGAGCGCCCTCGCCAGGGGTGCCCGGATCCGCGGAGTCCTCGGGAGACGAGGGCGGGGTAGCGGAGTAAGGCGGGGTATACGGGTTCGCGGGGGTCGCCCCCGATCCGTCCGTACTCGTTGCGTCCGCCTCGGGTGCGGGGGTGTGGTGATCGTCTCCGACGGGTTTGCCTCCCATGCCCTGCTCGTCGTGGTTTCCGCTGTCAGGGCCGGTTGCTGGCGTCGACACGATGCCTCCTGTTGCTTGTGGTCCGCCCAACCTATGCCCTGAGGGGAATCGGCGCCATGGCGGGCACTGATCGTGCCCGATCCTTCTGGGGAGGAGGTGCCGGGACGCGCTGCAACAGGTTGCACTCAGTGGGTGGGAGTGCTAATTATTGAGTTAGCACTCGCGCGCGCAGACTGCTAAAGCTGTGCGTGGTGGGTGAAGCAGGCAAACCTGTGTGGTGGGGGTGGAGCCGGAACGTGAAAGAGATCGTTCAGGCGCTGCCCGGCCGTCGCGGGCACCACACGCAGGCAAGCATCATGTGCTGAAATGCAACCGTCCCCGAAAGGACCTACGCCGTTATGGCCAAGATCATTTCTTTTGATGAAGAGGCCCGCCGTGGCCTCGAGCGAGGCCTCAATATCCTCGCTGATGCCGTCAAGGTAACGCTCGGCCCCCGTGGTCGCAACGTCGTGCTCGAGAAGAAGTGGGGCGCGCCCACCATCACGAACGACGGCGTGTCCATCGCCAAGGAGATCGAGCTCGACGATCCGTTCGAGAGGATCGGCGCCGAACTCGTCAAGGAAGTCGCCAAGAAGACGGACGACGTCGCAGGCGACGGAACCACCACCGCCACCGTGCTCGCCCAGGCCCTCGTCAAGGAAGGCCTGCGCAACGTCGCGGCCGGAGCGGACCCCCTGAGCCTCAAGCGCGGCATCGAGAAGGCCGTCAAGGCCGTCATCGACGAACTCCTCGCCTCGGCCAAGGAAATCGAGACCAAGGAGCAGATCGCCGCCACGGCGTCCATCTCCGCCGGCGATACGCAGATCGGTGACCTGATCGCCGAAGCGCTCGACAAGGTGGGCAAGGAAGGCGTCATCACCGTCGAGGAGTCGAACACCTTCGGCCTCGAGCTCGAACTCACCGAGGGCATGCGCTTCGACAAGGGCTACATCTCGGGCTACTTCGTCACGGATGCCGAGCGCCAGGAGACTGTCCTCGAGGATCCGTACATCCTGATCGTCAACTCGAAGATCAGCAATGTGAAGGACCTGGTTGCTGTCCTCGAGAAGGTCATGCAGTCCGGCAAGCCGCTGCTGATCATCGCCGAGGACGTCGAAGGCGAAGCACTCGCGACCCTCGTGGTCAACAAGATCCGCGGCACGTTCAAGTCCGTCGCCGTCAAGGCTCCGGGCTTCGGTGACCGCCGCAAGGCGCAGCTCGCCGACATCGCCATCCTCACCGGTGGTCAGGTCATCGCGGAGGAGGTCGGACTCAAGCTCGAGACCGCCACGCTCGACCTGCTCGGTACCGCCCGCAAGGTCGTCGTCACCAAGGACGAGACCACCATCGTCGAAGGAGCCGGCGACGCCGACGCCATCGCCGGTCGCGTGGCCCAGATCCGTGCCGAGATCGAGAACTCCGATTCGGACTACGACCGCGAGAAGCTGCAGGAGCGCCTGGCCAAGCTGGCCGGCGGCGTTGCAGTCATCAAGGCCGGCGCCGCTACGGAGGTCGAGCTCAAGGAGCGCAAGCACCGCATCGAGGACGCCGTCCGCAACGCGAAGGCGGCCGTCGAGGAAGGCATCGTCGCCGGTGGTGGCGTTGCCCTCATCCAGGCTGGCGCGAAGGCATTCGCCAACCTGGAGCTCACGGGTGACGAGGCAACCGGCGCGAACATCGTCCGCGTTGCCATCGACGCCCCGTTGAAGCAGATCGCCTTCAACGCGGGCCTCGAGCCCGGCGTCGTCGTCGACAAGGTTCGCGGACTGCCCGCCGGCCACGGCCTGAACGCCGCAACCGGTGTGTACGAGGACCTGCTCGCCGCAGGCGTCAACGACCCGGTAAAGGTCACCCGTTCGGCCCTGCAGAACGCAGCGTCGATCGCCGGCCTCTTCCTCACCACCGAGGCCGTCGTGGCCGACAAGCCGGAGAAGGCAGCACCTGCCGGCGGCGGCGACGACATGGGTGGCATGGGCGGGATGGGCGGCTTCTAGCCCCCTCCCGGCGCTGACCGCGCCACCCGCGCAAGCAGGAAAGGGCGGCACTCCCGACAGGGGGTGCCGCCCTTTTTGCTGGATCAACTCATGAACATGCGTGCGTTGCTCTGTTCTGCGTCTGCGTACTGCTGGGTGGCGACGTTGAGCGCCTCGTTGATGCCGGTGAGGGATTCCTCGACCTGCTGCTGCGTGGCTCGCCACTGCACAATGAGGTGCTGGAAGTTGGTGGCCGCCTGGCCGGTCCATAGCCCTTCGAGCTCCCGGAGCCCGGCCTGCATGGTGTTGACCTCCGCCTGCAGCCTCGAGATGGTGCCCTGGACCTGGCTGCTCTTGGCGGCCAGGCTATCGGTGTCTACGTTGAAGAATGCCATGCTGTGCTCCCGTGTGATCGCTCTTCCCTGACACTGTCGACGCTAGGTCACGGGAACGGGCGATCAGGAGTCGCTGCGGTTGTTGTGGATAACCGGCTTCCACGACGGCGCCTGTGGAGGAGTGATGCCGGATGCGTGGTCGTCGGGTGCCGCCGGACCGTTCTCAGTGATCCCGTCCCTCTCCGGGCCGTCAACCGGGTCGCTACCCCGGTCGTCGGAGGAATCCGCCGGCGTGTGGGGCAGCCTGATCGAGAGGGTGGCGCCGCCTCCGGGTGTCTCCTCCAGCCGCACCGTGCCGTCGTGCTGCGCAACGAGTGCGGCGACGATGGCGAGACCGAGGCCCGTGCCGCCGGTCTCCCGATAGCGAGACGAGTCCGCCCGGTAGAAGCGCTCGAAGACTTTGGCGGCGTCATCCTCGGAGATACCGGGGCCGTGATCGCGCATCTCGATGACGGAATCGTTGTGGCCGTGAAGCACGGGAGCCACGCCCACGGCGATCTCGATCGGGGAGCCCTCAGGGGTATAGCGGAGGGCATTCGTCATCAGGTTCGCCACCACCTGGCGCAGGCGTGCCTCGTCGCCCCTGGTGGGAGCGGACCGCGGCACGCCGCCGTCGAGTCCGATGACCGAGATGGACCGCTCCGGCGCTGTGGCGCGGGCGTCGAAGGCGGCATCATGCGCGAGGACCATGAGGTCCACGGGCTTGACCTCGAGGGGGCGCTGCTCATCGATCCGTGCCAGTGTCAGGAGGTCCTCGACGAGCTGGCCCATCCGAATAGCCTCGCTCTCGATCCGTCCCATCGCTGCGGCGACGTCCTCCTCCTTCTTCAGCGCTCCGTGACGGTAGAGCTCCGAGTACCCACGGATCGTGACGAGCGGGGTGCGTAGTTCGTGTGAGGCGTCAGCAACGAAGCGCCGCATCTTCGTCTCCGATGCCGTGCGCGAAGCAAAGGCCCGCTCGATATGCGACAGCATGGCGTTCAGGGATCGTGACAACCGCCCGATCTCGGTGGCGGGGCGCTCCACCGTCACGCGACGCGACAGGTCTCCCGCTGCGATGGCGGCGGCGGTCCGCTCGACCCTGGCGAGCGGCGCGAACTGCCGTGTCACCGTGACGAAGGCGATCAGCGAGGCGAGTGCGGTCGTCACGAGACCCGACGTGAAGATGATCTCCTTCGCTTCCTGAAGGGACTCGTTCACGGTGTTGAGCCTTGAGGCGATAGCCAGGTAGCCCTGACCGTTGGCGAAGGGCAGGATCCTCACACGCCAGTCGGCGCTGGCCCTGTCCGTACTCGGCAGGTCGACGCCCTCGCCGTCCAGCTCGGCGAAACGCTCGAGAGTCATCCCGGAGAAGTCGGGGACGTCCGTCACATCCTCGGCCTGGTTCGCCGACTGGATGGCACCACTCTGGTCGAGGATGGCGGCGTAGTAACGGAGCGAGAAGCCGTTGGACGAAGGTTCCTCCGCATAGATGTCCTCCGCGACTTTCCCGGCGTTGGTCAGGAGGTCGGCGTCGACGCGGTCCACGAGCCCCTCGCGCAGGAGGGACACGGTGGCCAGGCCCGTGATGCCCACCGTGACGATCATGAGCAGCATGATAATCGCGACGAGCTGCGAGCGGAGCGACGCCGCGTTCCAGCGCTTGACCAAAGGGCCCCCGCTACCGCTTGTCGGCGGTGCGTAGGAGGTACCCCACGCCGCGCTTGGTCTGGATCAGCGCGACCGAGTCCGAGGCCCTGTCGATCTTCCGGCGCAGATAGGAGATGTAGGACTCGACGATGGACGCGTCGCCGTTGAAGTCGTATTCCCACACGTGATCGAGGATCTGGGCCTTGGACAGGACCCGGTTCGGATTCATCATGAGGTAGCGCAGCAGCTTGAACTCGGTGGGGGAGAGGTCGATGACGTCGCCGGCGCGCCGGACCTCGTGGGCGTCGTCGTCCAGTTCGAGGTCGTCGACGCGGATGACGGCGTCGTCGTCCTCGAGCGGGTGCGTGCGGCGGAGGACAGCGCGGATGCGGGCAACGACCTCGTCGAGGCTGAACGGCTTGGTGACGTAGTCGTCACCGCCGACGGTGAGACCCATGACCTTGTCATCCGTGTCGTCACGAGCCGTCAGGAAGACGACGGGGAAGTGGCGGCCGGCAGCACGCAGGCGCCGGGTGACCGTGAACCCGTCCATGTCCGGAAGCATGACGTCGAGGACCGCGAGGTCCGGGTTGTGCAGTTCCGCGGCGGCGAGGGCGTCGCGCCCGTTGGCGGCCGCAACTACCTCGAAGCCGGCGAAGCGCAGCGAGGTCGAGAGGAGTTCACGGATATTCGGTTCGTCGTCGACGACCAGCAGCTTGGCTTCGGGACCTGTTTTCTTCACCCCACCAGTATCCGCACGTTGTCTGGTAGTTCGCTGGGCACCGCCTGCAGAGTCTCTGCTCATTCGCTGGGCTTGGTGTCACCGATGGAAGCGGCGTCGAGGATCCGGTAGGCATAGCCCTGCTCAGCCAGGAAGCGCTGGCGCTTCGCGGCGAAGTCCTGATCCAGCGTGTCCCGCGCGACGACGGTGTAGAAACGGGCAGCTCGGCCGTCGGCCTTCGGTCGCAGAAGGCGTCCGAGCCGTTGTGCCTCCTCCTGCCGGGAACCGAACGAGCCCGACACCTGGATCGCCACGGACGCCTCCGGCAGGTCTATGGAGAAGTTCGCGACCTTGGACACGACGAGCACATGGATGTCGCCCGCCCGGAAGGCGCCGAACAGCCGCTGCCGCTCCTTGACGGAGGTCTCACCCTTGATGACAGGGGCGTCGAGCCGGGCCGCGAGGTCATCGAGCTGGTCGATGTACTGCCCGATCACGAGCAGCTGTTCGTCCTTGTGCGCGGCGACCAGCTTCTCGACCACGTCCGACTTCGTGTCCGACGTCGCGCACAGCCGGTACTTGTCGCCGTCGTCAGCCATCGCATAGGCGACCCGCTCGTCGCGCGGCAGGTCCACCCGGACCTCCACGCAGTCGGCGGGCGCGATGTAGCCCTGCGCCTCGATGTCCTTCCACGGCGCGTCATAGCGCTTGGGCCCGATGAGCGAGAACACCTCGCCCTCGCGACCGTCCTCGCGGACGAGGGTCGCCGTGAGCCCCAGGCGGCGACGGGCCTGGAGATCTGCCGTCATCTTGAAGATCGGCGCAGGGAGCAGGTGCACCTCGTCGTACACGATCAGCCCCCAGTCGTTCGCGTCGAGCAACTCCAGGTGCGGGTACAGACCGCCGCGCTTGGTGGTGAGGACCTGATACGTCGCGATGGTCACGGGCCGCACCTCCTTCACGGCACCGGAGTACTCCCCGATCTCCTCCTCCGTCAGGGATGTGCGCTTGAGCAGTTCGTCCTTCCACTGTCGCGCGGACACCGTGTTGGTCACGAGGATCAGCGTGGTGGTCTGGCTGGTGGCCATCGCCGCGGCTCCGACCAGGGTCTTGCCCGCACCGCAGGGCAGGACCACGACGCCCGAACCCCCCGCCCAGAAATTCTCGACCGCCAGCTTCTGGTAAGGACGCAGGGTCCAGCCGGCCTCGTCGAGGACGATCGGGTGCGGCGTGCCGTCCACATACCCGGCGAAGTCCTCGGCGGGCCACCCCAGCTTGAGCAGCAACTGCTTCAGCTGGCCGCGCTGGGAGGAGTGGACGACGACGGTCTCGCCGTCGATCCGCGGACCGAGCAACGGCTGAATCTTCTTGGCGTGCAGGACTTCCTCGAGTACCGGATAGTCGGTGGTCCGCAGCACCAGGCCGTGCTGCGGATCCTTCTCAAGACGGAGCCGCCCGTACCGGGACATGGTGTCCTCGATATCGATCAGGAGGGCGTGCGGCACCGGGAACCGCGAGTACTTCAGGAGGGTGTCGAGGACGCGCTCGGCATCGAGGCCGGCGGCGCGGGCGTTCCAGAGCCCCAGCGGCGTCAGGCGGTAGCTGTGCACGTGTTCGGGGGCGCGCTCGAGCTCGGCGAAAGCCGCTATCGCATGGCGTGCTTCCGTGGCCTGCTCGTGGTCCACCTCGAGCAGGATGGTCTTGTCGCTCTGGACGATCAGTGGCCCGTCAACCATCTGCGGGGCTCCCTTCAAGTATTTCCACGTCCATGACGCGGTGCACGGACACGACTTTCTCCACCTGCTTCTCGGGATCGAAAACCCGCAGGCGGCCTCCCGACACCGAGAGTGGAACAAGGACCTGCCGGACGTGATTCCCCTCGCTGTCCGCGGTGCCGAGGCGGATGCGGCTGCGTGACCGGATGGCGGCCCGCAGTGCCTCGAGCCCGAGCAGCGTCTCGCTGTCGGACCCGATCCCGTGATCGGCGGACCCCTGGCCTGATGTCCGCAGGGCGACCAGCTGCGCGCTGATCTCCTCTTCGGCCACCGACCACGGGTTGAGCCGTGACCTGAGTTGTTCCGGCGTGATCCGGACGGGTGGGATGGGCTGCCCCGAGTCGGCGGACCGCGCCACGGCAACGGCGTCCGACGCCGGTGAGAACCCGAGGTCACGCAGAAGTGCTGTCAATTCCTGCGGCGAGGCAGGAGAGACGAGGACGGTCGGGGCGACCTGGACGACGCCGAGGACGGCTGCTCGCGGATCCGCCATGACAGTGGCGGCGACGGCGTCGTCCTCCGTGCGCAGGTAGCTGCCCGCCCGGCCTATGCGCAGGCTGCCGTACCGCGAGGCGGTGTCCTCGACCAGATAGGTGAGGGCCTGCGGGATCTCTGTGGCGGAATGGGTGCGCAGGAACGCAAGGATCGACGACGCGTCCTCGCCGGCGTCGAGGGCCGAGCGGATCGAATCGGCGGAGAAGCGGTACGTGGTGGCCGGCCCCTGGCCCTCGGGCGTGGACATGCGGAGGAGCCCCCGGGCCACCTCGGGCTGCAGGTACCCCGGCGCTACGGCGGTGAGGTCGGCCTGCAGGACGACGTGGGAGACCGGCGCAGGAAGCGCTTCGCGGATGCCGAGCGCGGCTTCTTCGAAGAGCCCTGCCGCGACGAGGCGGCCCGCATCCGTGACCGCTCCGCCGCCCGTCAGCCCGAGGGAGGCCGCCTCGGTCAGCATGCCGGGCAGCAGGCGGGCGAAGCGTCGCTGGAGACGGGGCTGGTGCCAGGAAGCGAGGCTGACGACGGACCGGTCGGTGAGGACCGGCAGGGCGTCGCTAGAGCCGGCATCGTCCTGCCCGCCTTGACCGGCCAGTTCCATCGCGACGGTGAGCAGGCGCTGGCGCACCATCGGAGCATCGGGACGGGATGCCTCGGCGGCAAGGGCGTTGATCGCCGTGCCGTCGGGCAGCTTCGACCCGACGAGGGCCGGCGCTCGATCCACGGCCAGCCACCCCTCCACGAGGAGCAGCCACTGAGCATCACGATCGAGGGATTCCCAGGCGTCGAGCCGCGACGTCTTCCAGCGCGAATCGTCGGGGTCGAGGGTCAGCAGCCCGACGGCGGCCCCGAGTTCCAGCAACCACGCGGCTTCACCTTCGGTGGTCCGGAGGACATCACGGACGCGCCGCAATTCGCGGACGCCGACACCGCCGGAGCGAAGCGTGGCCACCGGTGTGGCGGCGGCGGAGCCGAGGAGCGCGGTCATCAGCCGGAGGGTCTCTGCGATCGCACCGAAGGCGGCGTTGTCCCGCAGGCTCGTCCGCGTGGTGCGCTCGACCGTGACGGGCGGCGCGACGTCCAGGGCAGTGAACACGGCATGGCCCCGCAGCGCGATACCGACGCCGCGGGGGAGCTCGACGTGCAGGGCGTCCAGGGGTGCCAGGAGGCAGCGGTCCAGGAGCCATTGCACTGCCGGTGCGACGCCGCCGTCACCCGCTGTCGCCGTCGAGCCGACCGGTGCGTCCCGCAGCCGGGCGAGGAGTGCGGCCGCGCCGTCGGGGGCGTCCGCCATGAGGCTGTCCCACCGGGTGGGATCAGCCGTCACGACGTCGACGACATGCGCAGCGGAAGCGGAGGTCATGTCATTGGTGTCCGCCTCGGGCGCGACCAGCCCGACTGCGCCGATGAGCGCCGGCCCGAACCGGGGGATGGACCGCGCGAGGGTGCGGAACGGACGGCCGAGGCCGGCCGGATACGGGCCGAGTGCGTCCGCCAGCGCACCGACGGGGAGGAAGCCCGACGTCGGGGTACCTGCGACGAGCGCCCGTTCCACCAGGCCGGCGAGGATCTGGTCGATGGTCTCCGGATCAGCGTCCGTGAGGGCGGTGAGCAGACGCGAACGTGCCACGGGGCCGCCGTCGTCCTCGCTGAGCACCGTGACTGCTTCGAGGACCTGGAGCTGAGGTCGGCTGACGGTGTCGAGCGCACGTTGAAGGCTGACGCGGGTAGAGGCCCTGGCGGCGAGCGCGGCGAAGTCGGGCACCGCGGGAAGGATGAGATCGGGCCGGACGGCGAGGAGGCGGCGCAGGTCGTCATCGCTCCGGTGGGCCAACTGCTCGGCCAGTGCTCGGATTGCGGACATCACATCAAGGCTACCCGTCACCTCTGACAGATCGGCAGCCACAGATCGCCGACGCGGGCCGGGCGATGACCGGTGGAAAGGCCGGGGGCTTCAGGACCTGCGCCGGGCGAGGACCGACCAGACGACCAGGGCGGCCATGAGCAGGAACGCGATGGGGAGGCAGAAGTAGGACGCGAGCACGAATCCGGGCCATACCGTCCCCTGGAGGAACGCCGTCGCGAGGATGGCGGCGAGTGACACCAGCCCGATGGCTGCGAAGACGACGGCGAGCACCGTGAGGACGTGCCGACCGCGGCCGGCGGGCTCGGTCAGGTCGGGCGCCAGCGGATCCCGGGGGTCGCGGGCGGGGGAGTCGGAGGCCGATTCGTCTGGGAGCATAGCCGTCCAAGACTACAAGAACCACGACCCGGGAGCCGCCGGGAAAGCTATATCCTAGGCGGTACAGACTTCCCCGGCGGAGGTGGTCCGCCTCGACACCAGGCGATGCCACGGACCCGGGACCACCACCGCAGGCGAACGCCGCCCGGTCAGCTAAGAAGAGGTAGACGACGTGCCCATCGGCAAGGTCAAGTGGTTCGACGTGGACAAGGGCTTCGGTTTCGTGGCCACGGACGACGGCAAGGAAGTGTTTCTCCATTCCTCGGCGCTGCCCACAGGTGTCAGCGAGGTGAAGATCGGCACCAAGCTCGAGTTCGGTGTCGCTGACGGTCGCCGTGGGCCTCAGGCCCTGTCCGCACGCATCCTCGAGCAGGCGCCGTCCGTGGTCAAGGCCACGCGCAAGAGTGCGGACGACATGGCCGTCATCACCGAGGACCTCATCAAGCTGCTCGACGCCGTGTCCAATGACCTCCGCAAGGGACGCTACCCGGAGAAGGGGCACGGGACGAAAGTGGCGGCGGTCCTGCGCGCGGTTGCAGACGACCTCGACGCGTAGGCTTCCATCATGACCTCGACCAATCTGGGGACCGCCGCCGGCGCCGTCCCGACCGACGACGCTGCGACGCCCGCCGAGGGGGACGCCGTCGCGCCGACGACGACCGAGGCGCCGAGGAAGCCCCGCGCCTCCCGCCGTATCCCCAAGTCGGATGCCGTGCTCGAAGCCGCCGTCGAGCGCGCCCGCAGCGCTGTCCTCGAGGTCGCACCCGAGTCCCAGATTGGCCGCCACGTGTCCGCCGTGATCGAGGGCGAACGCCTCGTCACACACCGGTTCGAGGCTTTCCTGCCCGGCTACGGAGGCTGGCAGTGGTATGCGAGTGTGGCCCGCGTGGCACGGAGCAAGGACGTGACTGTATGCGAGGTCGGCCTGCTTCCGTCCGCGGCTTCCCTGGTGGCCCCCGAATGGCTGCCGTGGTCCCAGCGCGTGCGCCCGGAGGATTCCGAGTCCGACGACGGCGTGCCGCAGGTCGGCGGATCGCAGGATGGCGGCCCCGCACCGGTCGAGGCCCTGGATAGTACCGACACCGAGGGTGCAGACAGTGACGGTGCCTACACCGACGCGGTGGTCCCGGGCGAGTCGGCGGACAACGCTCCGGAACACCCCGACTCCGAGTGACCTGTCCGTGGCGCCGAGACGAGGACGGGACCGCTTGAGTACCTTCCGATCGCTCGGCATCCACAACTACAGGCTCTGGTTCATCGGAGCCTCGATATCCAATATCGGCACCTGGATGCAGCGGACCGCCCAGGACTGGTTGGTGTACGACATCCTGACGCCGCAGAACGCGTCCGCCCTCGGCATCGTGATGGCACTCCAACTCGGCCCACAGCTCGTGATCTCTCCGTGGGCAGGGCTCATCGCCGACACGGTGGACCGGCGCAAGCTCCTCGCCATGACGCAGATCGCCATGGCGCTCCTCGGCGCGGGGCTCGGGCTGATGGTGCTCCTCGACGTCGCGGTCCTCTGGCATGTCTACGCCTTCGCCCTGGCCCTCGGCGTGGTCTCCGCCTTCGATTCCCCGGCCCGGCAGGCCTTCGTCTCGGAGCTGGTGCGCGATGAGAACCTTCCCAATGCCGTCGCCCTCAACAGCGCCTCCTTCAACGGCGCCCGGCTGATCGGTCCCGCTGTCGCCGGGCTCCTCACTGCGGCGGTCGGTCCGGGCTGGGTGTTCATGATCAACGCGCTGACGTTCGGCGCGATGGTGTACGTACTGCTGGCGCTCCGCACGTCGGAACTCAACAGGCAGCCGCGGCAGGCGCCGGGCAAGGGGCGCATCCGCGCGGGATTCAGCTATGTCCGCCACCGGCCCGACCTGATGATCGTCCTGCTCGCGATCTTCATCGTCGGGACGTTCGGACTGAACTTCGCCGTGTTCATCGCGTCCATGGCCCGTACCGAGTTCGGCCAGGATGCCCGGGTCTTCGGGATCCTCTCGTCGGTGATGGCGGTCGGCTCCCTCGCGGGCGCACTCCTGTCCGCCCGACGGGAGAGGCCGCGGCTGCGCTTCATCTTCGGGGCGTCCGCGGCGTTCGGGGTCGCCTGCCTGCTGGCCGCCCTGGCGCCCAACCTGTGGCTGTTCGGGCTGGCACTGGTGCCCGTCGGACTGTGCGCGCTGACACTGATGACCAGTGCCAACGCCTACGTCCAGACGACGACGGACCCCGTCATGCGCGGCCGGGTCATGGCGCTCTACTTCGCCATCTTCCTCGGCGGCACGCCCCTCGGAGCGCCGGTGGTCGGCTGGGTGTCCGACACGTTCGGTCCCCGATGGAGCCTCGGTGTCGCTGCGGCGTCGGGCCTTGTCGCCGCAGCAGTCGGCATCTTCTGGGCCTGGAAGTACCACGAGGTCCGGCTCCGCTACGACCGCTCCGCGCCCCGCCGCCTCCGGCTGGATCACGAACCGGGAGCGGCGGACACATCGCCGTAGTACTTCGTGCCCCCCATCGGGAGTCCTAGAGCAGGTTCTCGACCACGTAGTCGATGCAGGCGATGAGCGCCGACACGTCATCGGGTTCGATCGCCACGAAGGTGGCGACGCGCAGCTGATTGCGGCCGAGTTTCCGGTAGGGCTCGACGTCGACGATCCCGTTGGCGCGGAGGATCGCGGCGATGCGCGCGGCGTCCACGGAGTCGTCGAAGTCCACCGTGACGATGACGTTCGAGCGGTCCTCCGTACGCACTACATAAGGGCTCGCGACGGGGGATGCCTCGGCCCAGCCGTAGAGACGTCCGGCCGAATCGGCGGTACGGGCTGCAGCGAAGGGCAGGCCGCCCTGGGCGTTGAGCCACTCGACCTGCGCGTCGAGGGTCACCAGCGTGGACAGCGACGGCGTGTTGTAGGTCTGGTTGAGCCGCGAATTATCGATGGCCGTCTGCAGGTTCAGGAAATCCGGGATCCACCGGCCTCCGGCCGCGATCCGGGCAGCACGCTCGATCGCAGCGGGGGAGAAGAGCCCCAGCCACAGGCCGCCGTCGGAAGCGAAATTCTTCTGCGGGGCGAAGTAGTAGACGTCCGCCTGGGACACATCGACGTCCAGGCCACCGGCGGCGGACGTGGCATCGACGATAACCAGTGCTCCTTCATCGGCGCCGTCGACCCGCCGAACCGGAGCGGCGACGCCGGTGGACGTCTCGTTCTGCGGCCAGGCGTAGGTGTCGATCCCCGCTTCCGCGACCGGGTCCGGGCGCGTGCCGGGCTCGGAGGTGATGACGCTCGACGTTTCGAGGAAGGGGGCCTTGGTGGTCGCGGACGCGAACTTGGAACCGAACTCCCCGAAGGAGAGGTGCTGCGCCTTCCTGTCCACCAGTCCGAAGGTCGCGACGTCCCAGAACGCCGTCGAACCGCCGACACCGAGAACGATCTCGTAACCCTCCGGTGCGCCGAAGAACGACGACAGGCCCTCCCGGAGGCGGCCCACCAGGGAGCGGACCGGCGCCTGACGGTGGGACGTTCCCAGCAACGACTGGCCGGCGGACACGAGCGCATCGATCTGGCCACTGCGTACCTTGGACGGACCGGCGCCGAAGCGGCCGTCCGCGGGCAGGAGGTGGTGGGGGACACGGGGGGTTTCGCTCATGGGTGCTCCAGCTGTTCGGCGGCGGGTATCGCCATCATTGTGCCCCAGAGGCCCGGGGGCCTCCATTTGTGAACACCCCCGATCGGCGTTCCCGGACGGCCGTCGTCGCGCCCAGGTTGATTGCCGGGCCTGTTGCCGCATGGGTTAACCTTGGGAGGCGTGGGGCGGAACCGGCTGTGGCGGCCGTGGCACCCACCGGCGTGAGGCAGTCCAGCCGCGCACCCGCACCGCACCAAGGAGCTGACCCGGATGACGGACCTCATCGATACGACCGAGATGTACCTGCGGACCATCCTTGAGCTCGAGGAGGAGAACATCGTAGCTCTCAGGGCGCGCATCGCCGAGCGTCTGCGCCACTCCGGCCCCACCGTCTCCCAGACCATCGGGCGCATGGAACGCGACGGCCTCGTCGTCGTCTCCGGTGACCGGCACCTGGAGCTGACGGAACTGGGCCGGCGCCGCGCCACCGGCGTCATGCGGAAGCACCGCCTCGCGGAGCGACTGCTGAGCGATGTCATCGGCCTCGACTGGGCCTACGTGCACGACGAGGCCTGTCGTTGGGAGCACGTGATGAGCGAGCGCGTGGAGCGCCGCCTCTATGAACTCCTCGGGAAGCCGTCCGAATCGCCCTACGGTAATCCCATCCCCGGACTCGAGGCGATCGGCGGCGTCCAGTCGAAGCTGTTCACCGATGGTGTGGTGACCCTGCTGTCCGCCATGGACACATACTCACCCGAGAATCAGGTCACGCTCCTTCGGTTGGCCGAGCCGATCCAGGTGGATCCGGAGCTCCTGACGCAGCTCGACGAGGGCGGATTGCGCCCGGGTGCCCAGCTGGCCCTGGAATCCGTAGGCGGCTACGTGTCCGTGCGTGTCCCAGGCGTCGAGGGGGCCCTCGAGCTGCCGCCCGAGGTCGCATCGCATGTCTTCGTCTCCGTCGCCTGACCACGCCACGACCGTTACGCCGGAAACAGTGTCACGCGACGATCCCGCAGGTCCGCACCAGCTATTTCCAGCCTGCTGAGCCATACCCCACCTAGCCACCGTCACCAGAAACATATCGTTCCGTGATCGGAACGTGACATATGAAGCTTTCTCAGGTAGCCTACATCTCGTGCCAAATTCGCTCTAGATCCGGCACCCTCCTGCAAATCGCCTAGCTCTGCCATTGCCGGAGGTCCGTTCGCACCATCGCATGGCAGAGGCGGGGGAACCAATTTGTGGATCTCTGACAAGAGATCCTTGGGGTTAAGTCGCTGTTCAACCAGTGGCCGGGTGACTCCCATCCGAATCCGACAGCTCACCTCGCAGGCGTTGGGAGAGGCAATCCAACGTGTCCACCAGCTCTTCGCTGGGCCGCCATCGCGCGCCCAAGACCGTCAGTCCGCTGACCACCCTGTCCATCGCAGTCACGTCGAATGCAGGATCGGTCGGCCGCCAGGCAGCCGTGATCGTCGCCGCTTCCGGGCTCGTCCTCACCGCGGGCCTTCCTGCCCACGGCGTCACCGCCCCCGAGCGTGAGGTGCAGTCCTCTGCGGCACTGACCGTCGACCGCGTCGTAGCCGCGGAGATCACGGTTCCCGCCAACGCGAAGGTCTCCTTCGAGCGCGTGGCCGTCGAGGTCACTCCTGCTCCCGAGGTCGTCGAGGAAGCTCCCGCTCCTGTGGTCGAGGCTCCCGAGCCTGTCGCCGTCGTAGCCGCTGCTCCCGTCGTAGCCGCTCCCGTCGCTGCGGCTCCCGTCGTGGCCGCTGCTCCGGCCGCCGCTCCCGTCACCGTGGTTCCCGCCGCAGTGCCTGTTGCGCCCGCTGCAGCACCGGTTGCCGCAGTCCCTGCCGCTCCTGTCGAGCAGCCGGCTCCCGTCCAGTCGTCGGGTGTCGGTGCCGGTCTGGTTGCCTCTGCCTACGCCCAGATCGGCGTCGCCCAGGACTGCACCGCGATGGTCGAGACCGCTCTGCGCTCCGTCGGCAAGTCCGTGGGCGATCTCGCTCCCGGCCAGTTCTTCCAGTTCGGCGATGTCGTCGGAACGCCCGCAGCGGGCGACCTCGTCATCACCGGCGGCCACGTCGCGATCTACGTCGGCAACGGCCAGGTCATCAGCGGTGGCCTCAACGGCATGAACACCGGCCTCCACAGCCTGTCAGACCTTTCCGGCGCCAGCTTCGTCCGCGTCCGCTAGAACCCCACACACCCTTTCCGGCGCCAGCTTCGTCCGCGTCCGCTAGAACCCCACACACGGAGAACTCCCTCATGTCCTCACGCGCCACGATCGCCCGCCACCGAGGAGAAGCGCAAACCACTGCCAGCTTCTCGGCCCTCGCCAAAGCAGTCACCACCAACGCAGGCGGGATGGGCCGCCAGGCCGCCGTCATCGCCGCGGCCTCCGGTCTCGTCCTGACCAGCGGCGTCGCAGCCAATGCGGCGGATCTCCAGCCGCAGCGCGAGGTCGCCACCTCGAACGTTTCCGTGACAACGGCCCGCCCGGCCGTCGTCGCCTCCAGCTCGACGGTGCTTTCCTTCAACAAGACGCCGGTCAAGGTCAACGCCAAGCCGGTCGTCGTCGAGAAGGCCCCTGTGGTCGAGGCCCCTGTGGTCGAGGCGCCGGCAGCACCGGCCCCCGTCGTCGAAGCGGCTCCGGTCGCTGTTGCCGCGGCTCCGGTCGTGGTTGCAGCCCAACCCGCCGCGCCGGCCGCTGCTGCGGCTCCCGTCACTGTCGCGGCTCCTGCGCCCGCACCGGCTGCGGCACGTGCCCCGGCGCCCGCACCGGTCGCCTCCTCCGGAGTGGCCGCCAAGATCGCCGCAGCAGCCAAGGGCCAGCTCGGGGTTATGCAGGACTGCACGCGGCTGGTCAGCAACTCCCTTGCCGCAGCAGGCATCAACTTCCACGGCTGGCCGGCCGGTTACATGTCCCTCGGCCGCACCGTCAGCGCCGGGGAAGCCGTCCCGGGCGACCTCATCTACTACGCGGACGGCGGGGCGGGCGTGGCCCACATCGCGGTCTACATCGGTGGTGGCCAGGCCGTTCACGGTGGGTTCAACGGCAATACGACGGCGATCGCACCGGCCGAGCTCGGCTCGGGCGGCGTCTACATCCGCGTCGGCGGCTGATCAGGACACACCGTGTCGGAAGAAGGACCGCCGCCCTGCGCCGGTCCTTCTTCCGTTAAGGGGTAGCAGAAGCAACCCCTCGCGGCACGTCAACCGGTCGATAGCGGCGATTAGCCCGCGCCCGGTCTCCGGATTACCCTTGCAGTGTCAATCCGAAGCACTTCTCCCGAACCCCGGGATGGCAACCGGTTGCGGGGAACAGGTCAGCAAAGAGGCAAGTTGTATGCGCACTCTTGTTCTGAATGCAGGGTATGAACCACTGGCGGTCGTCACGTTCCGCCGGGCGCTGGTACTTGTCCTTACCGGGAAGGCGAGCGTCGTCGCCGAGGACGAGGAGCCGATCGTGGGACCGACGGAGATTCTGGGCAGGCCCTCGGTGATCCTGCTCAACCGGTACGTGAAGGTCCCGTACCGGCACGACGTGACAGCCACGAGACGTGGCGTCCTCCGCCGGGACAATCATCTGTGCGCCTACTGCGGCAAGACCGCCTCGACCATCGACCACGTCACGCCGAGATCCCGTGGAGGGAAGGACACCTGGGAGAACCTCGTGGCGTGCTGCCTCAAGTGCAACAACGCCAAGGGTGACAAGACGCTGGGCAGCCTTGGCTGGAGCCTGCGGATCGTCCCCCTTCCCCCGCGTGGACCCCAATGGCAGATCAGGGAACTGGAGAAGCCCGCACCCCAGTGGTCCGAGTTCCTCGCGGAAACCGCTGCATGACGGCGAACGCCCTCCGGTTCGACGCCGTCGTCCTCGCAGGTGGCCGGTCCTCCCGCCTGGGCGGCGTCCCGAAGGCGGGACTGATCCTCGACGGGCAGACCCTTCTCGAGCGGACATGCTCCGCCCTCGCGGGTGCCGGCCGGGTGGTCGTCGTCGGTCCGGATCCGGGTGCGGGAACGACGCCGGCCCTGGTCGGGTCCCCGACGTTCGTGCGGGAGGAGCCCGCGTTCGCGGGGCCTGCGGCCGCCCTCGTCGCCGGCTTTCTGAGCTTCGAAGGCCCCCGGGCACCCTGGTGCGCTGTTGTCGCCTGCGACATGCCCCGTGTCGGTGGCCTGCTCGACATCCTGCTCGCGGAGGCAGCCGCCGACGACTCATTTTCGCTGGTAGCGGTCGACGACGGCCGGGACCAGCCGCTGGCCGCGCTGTACCGGACCGCGGACCTGACGTCAGGCATCGACGCCGTCCTCGCCGGCGGGACCGCGGACAATCTATCGATGCGCAGCCTCCTTGCTACTGTGAGGACCAGACCGGTCCCGGTTCCACCGGGCACGACGCACGACGTCGACACCTGGAATGACGCGCGAGCGCTGGGCATCGACGTCCCCTAGAACGCCCGGAGGGCCCATGGACGACCGTCAGAAATTGCTGCAGGACTGGACCGGGAAGCTGCTTGCCGCCTTCGAGATCGACGGGGCGGAGGTCGATATCGATGCCGTCCTCGGGTTGGCCGGCAAGGCCGCCCACGGCGTGGTGCGTCCGGCGGCACCGCTGACGACGTTCGTCGTCGGATACGCTGCCGGCCTGGCCGTCGGTAGCGGTCAGGCGGAGGAACAGGTGGCCATGCGGTCCGCCATGGCGGTGGCCGATGCCCTGTGCGCGGAAGCAGCGACGGACGGCGGTTCCGAATGAGCGAGGCAACCGCGGCGCGCAACGTCGACTGGAAGACCGCCCGGGCCCTCGCGCACGGTGCCGGTAGACCACTGCCGTTCCAGACCGTCAACCTCGCGGACGGCCTCGGTCAGACCCTCGCCGAACCGATCCACGCCCTGCAGTCCATTCCGCATTACGCATCATCGGCAATGGATGGCTGGGCTGTGAACGGGGAGGCGCCCTGGACACTCGTGAGTCACGCCGAGCCGGAGGAGCACCCCCGGGGAAGGCCATCCCCGCACTCCGATTCCGGGGAGGTGTCACTCGCCCCGGGAGAGGCGACCTTCATCCTCACGGGCGGTGTCGTCCCTCAGAACGCGGTCGGCATCCTCAGGACCGAGCATGGCGCGATCCGCGGGAACGTCCTGGACCGCAACGAGTCCGCACGCCCCGACGAGCCGTCGCTGCACGAGCATGTCCGGCCCGCGGGGGAGGAGGCCGAGGAAGGCTCCGAGGCGGTACCCGCCGGCGTCGTCCTGAATCCGGCGCAGATCGCGCTCGCCGCGGTGTGCGGACACGACACCCTCGCGGTCCTCAGGGCGCCGCGCGTGTCCCTGCTCATGACCGGTGACGAGGTCATCGACCACGGGCTGCCCCACGCGGGCCAGGTCCGCGACACCTTCGGGCCGCAGCTGCCCGGCTTCGTGGCGATGCTGGGCGGGCATGTCGACGTCGCCGGCCGCGCGAAGGACGACCTCGACGACGTCGTGGCGGCTATCAGCGCCGAGGCCACGGATGAGTTCTCGCTGGTGAGGGCCTCGGGCGACGTGCTGATCACCACCGGCGGAACCGGTAGCTCGTCCGCGGACCACATCCGCCGGGCCCTCATGGAGCTGGGCGCCGAGATGATCATCGACGGCATCGCGATGCGGCCAGGGCACCCGACACTGCTGGCACGCCTGCCGGACGGTCGCTTCCTCGTGGGACTCCCCGGGAACCCGCTTGCCGCGATGATGGCCATGCTCACCGTGGCCGGACCCCTGCTCGCCGGACTCCGCGGGTCTCCCCTGTCCGATCCCGTCACGGTGACGAGCGCGGACGCCTTCGAGCCCCTGCACGGCAGGAGCCGACTCGTGCCGTATCGCCTCGAAGCTGGCCGGGCAGTACCGAGTACCCATCAGCGGTCGGGCATGCTGCGGGGGCTGGCCTCCGCGGACGGCGTCCTCGTGGTGCCGGCCGAAGGCTGCGAGGCGGGCGACGGCGTACCGGCACTGACCCTGCCCTGGGTCGTCTGACAGGTTCCGGGTGCGCGGCGAGGGGCGCCGATCTCCCGGCCGGCACCCCTCGCGTCAGGCGGCGTTCTCGTCAGGCTGCCCTCGCGTCAGGCGGCCTTCTCGACCCTGATGATCACGGATTTCGACGTCGGCGTGCCGCTGATGTCCGCCGTCGAGTCAAGGGGCACCAGGACGTTCGTCTCCGGGTAGTAGGCGGCAGCGCAGCCCTTGGGCGTCGAGTAGGCGACCACGCGGAAGTCCTCGGCGCGGCGCTCGACGCCGTCGGCCCACTCCGAGACGAGGTGGACCATGTCGCCGTCGTCGAGCCCTGCCTCCGCGATGTCCTCCGGGCTGAGGAACACGACGCGGCGTCCGTTGGAGATGCCGCGGTAGCGGTCGTCCTTGCCGTAGATCGTGGTGTTGTACTGGTCGTGCGAACGCAGGGTCTGCAGGATGAGCCTGCCGGCCGGGACCTGCGGGTACTCGAGGATGTTGGCGGTGAAGTTCGCCTTGCCCGTGGCGGTGGTGAAGGTCCGGCTGTCACGCGGGCCGTTCGGCAGGACGAAGCCGCCGGGCTTGTCGATACGGTCCTCGAAGTCGTCGAAGCCCGGTATCACCGCGCTGATGTGCCTGCGGATGACGCGGTAGTCGGCTTGCGCGGCCGTCCAGTCGAGCTGAGGTGCGTTGTTCCGGAAGGGGCTGTCCTCCCGCGCGAAGAGGCGGTCGCCGAGCTCGCAGACGATCGCGATCTCTGAGCGCATCTCCGAGCTCGAGGGCTTCAGCCGTCCGGTCGACGCGTGCACCGCGCTCATCGAGTCCTCGACGGTGACGCGCTGGTCGCCGCCGGACTGGGTGTCCTTGTCCGTGCGGCCGAGGGCGGGGAGGATCAGTGCGCGCGTGCCGGTGACGAGGTGGGAGCGATTCAGCTTCGTCGAGACCTGCACGGTCAGCCGCGTGTTCCGCAGTGCCCGCTCGGTGACGTTGGTGTCCGGCGTCGCCCGGACGAAGTTGCCGCCCATGCCCATGAAGACCTTCGCCGTTCCGTCACGCATGGCACGGATTGCGGCCACCGTGTCATAGCCGTGCCGACGCGGCGACTCGAAGCGGAACCGCTTGTCCAGCGCGTCGTGGAAGGCTGCAGGCATGCGCTCGAAGATGCCCATGGTGCGGTCGCCCTGGACGTTCGAGTGGCCCCGGACCGGGCAGACGCCGGCGCCGGGCTTGCCGACATTGCCCTGCAGTAGGAGCACGTTCACGACGTCGCGCAGGGTGGACACGGAGTGCTTGTGCTGCGTCAGGCCCATGGCCCAGCAGACGATCGTGCCCGGGGAGGCGATCATGCGGTCGCCGACCTTCGTGATCTCCGCCTTGGAGATGCCGCTCGCCGTGGTGATCTCGTCCCAGCTGGTCTCGCGCAGGCTGGCGAGATAGTCCTCGAGGCCGAGGGTGTGCTCGGCGATGAAGGCGTGGTCGAACACCGTGCCCGTGGCTTCCTCGCGCTCGAGCAGGTGCTTGCCGAGGCCGCGGAACAGGGCCTGGTCACCGCCGATGCGGATCTGCAGGAAGTCGTCGGCCAGGGCGGTCCCGCCGCCGAAGCGCGTGCCGAGCAGTCCCAGCGGGTTCTGCGGGTTCTCGAACCGCATGAGGCCGGCTTCGGGCAGCGGATTGATGGCCACGATGGCCCCGCCGTTCTTCTTCGCCTTTTCCAGCGACGTCAGCATGCGGGGGTGGTTGGTGCCGGGGTTCTGCCCGGCGATGATGATGAGCGGCGCGGTGTCGAGGTCGAGCAGCGACACGGTGCCCTTGCCGACCCCGAGCGTCTCGTTGAGCGCCGATCCCGAGGACTCGTGGCACATGTTCGAGCAGTCCGGCAGGTTGTTCGTGCCGATACCCCGCACCATCAGCTGGTACAGGAAGGCGGCCTCGTTGGAGGTGCGTCCCGACGTGTAGAAGACCGCCTCGTCCGGGCTGTCCAGTGCTCCGAGTTCGTCCACGATGACCTGGTTCGCCTCGTCCCAGGACACGGCACGGTAGTGCGTGCCGCCGTCGTCGAGCAGCATGGGGTGCGTGAGTCGTCCCTGCTGGCCGAGCCAGTAGTCATCGTGGGTCAGGAGATCCTCGACGGAGTGCTCGGCGAAGAACGACGGCGGAACGGTGCGGCGCGTCGCCTCCTCGGCGACGGCCTTCGCGCCGTTCTCGCAGAACTCGGCGGTGTGCCGCTTGTCGCCCTCGGGCCAGGCGCAGCCCATGCAGTCGAAACCCTTGACCTGGTTGACGGCGAGGAGCGTCTGGGCACTGCGGACAGGGCCCATCTGGTCGATCGAGATCTTCAGCGAATTGATGACCGCGGGAAGTCCTACCGCCCGCGTCTTCCGGGCCCCCACCGCCAGTTCGGACTCGTCGATATTGTCCTTGGGCGCCTTGGTTGCCACGCTGTCCACATCCTCGTGTCGAAGTCGACGCACCACGTGGTGTCTGGGGTCAACTAACCTCATCATAGGGCCGAGATAAGGAGAGTCGATGAACCGGGTCACGCAGCGTCGCCGCATCACCAAGTTCCGGATCGGAGCGCAGACAGGGCGCCGTGAAGACGTCCTGGCGGGGGAGGAACCTCTGGAGATCCGCCTCGGCGGTCGGGCCTTCACCGTGACCATGCGGACCCCGGGTGATGACTTCGACCTCGTGGCCGGTTTCCTGGTGTCCGAGGGCGTGGTCTGGGAGCCGGGCCAGCTTCCCAGCCTCCGGTACTGCGCCGGCGTGGACGACAACGGCCAGCAGACCTTCAACGTTGTGGAGGCCCAGCTCCGGCCCGGTGTCGAACTGCCGGACACGGCCATGGAGCGCCACGTGTACACGTCGAGCTCCTGCGGCATCTGCGGTACCGCGTCCATCGACGCTGTCCGGAAATCGTCCCGGTTCGACCTCCGCGAGGACACCGCGTCCGTCGACCTCGGGGTCCTCGCATCCCTGCCCGACCGGCTGCGCGCCAGCCAGAAGCTCTTCGACCGGACGGGCGGCGTGCACGCCGCCGGTCTCTTCACCGCCGAGGGAGAGCTCCTGTGCCTGCGGGAGGACGTGGGCCGGCACAATGCCGTCGACAAGGTGGTCGGCTGGGCACTGCGGGAGGGGATGCTGCCCCTTCGCGGGACCATCCTGCAGGTCTCGGGCCGGACGTCCTTCGAACTGGTGCAGAAGGCGCAGCTCGCGGGCATCCCGGTGCTGGCAGCCGTCAGCGCGCCGTCGTCGCTCGCGGCTGACCTGGCGGACGACACCGGACTCACGCTCGTCGGATTCAGCCGCGGGACGTCCCTGAACTGCTACTCGCACCCGGACCGCATCACGGCCTGAGGGCTGGGCGGGGAAGCGCCTAGAACGGATTGAGCAGGCGCTGGACGAAGCGGCGCGTCCGCTCCTCGCGCGGATTGCGCAGCACCTGGTCGGGGTGGCCGTGCTCGACGACGACTCCGCCGTCCATGAAGACCACCTCGTCCGCGACCTCGCGCGCGAAGGCGAGCTCATGCGTCACGATCACCATGGTCCAGTTCTCCTCGGCCAGCTCCTTGATCACGGTCAGCACTTCGCCGACCAGTTCGGGATCGAGGGCCGAGGTCGGCTCGTCGAAGAGCAGCAGATCGGGCTGGAGCGCCAGTGCGCGGACGATCCCCACGCGCTGCTGCTGGCCGCCGGACAGGTTGAAGGGATAGTCGTCCCGCTTCGACGCGAGGCCCACCCGGTCGAGGAGCCGCTCCGCGTCCGCGACGGCGTCCCGCCGAGACCGCTTCTGCACCTGAACAGGGCCTTCGATGATGTTCTCGAGGACGGTCATGTGCGGGAAGAGGTTGTAGTTCTGGAAGACCATGCCGCTGCGATCGCGGAGGGACAGTGCGTCCTTCTTCGACACCCTGCCGGCGAAGTCCAGCGACGGCCCGCCCCGAAAGGCGACCGTCCCGCCGTCGGGCGTCTCGAGCCCGTTGAGGCAGCGCAGGACGGTCGTCTTGCCGGAACCGGAGGGGCCGACGAGGGCCACGACCTGGCCGCTGTCGAGGTTTAGGTCGATCGACGTCAGGACCTGATTGTCGCCGAAGGATTTTTGCAGGCCCGAGACGGTCAGCAGCGGTCCTTCGGTGGGGGGCGGAAGGAGCGGGTCAGTGGGCGACATAGCGGTCCAACCTCTTCTCGAGTGCGGACTGGCCGCTGGACAGGACGAGGCAGAAGACCCAGTAGATCGCTGCGGCCTCGACGTAGACCAGCATGAACTCCTGCGAGAAAGCGGCGATCTGCTGGGCCTCGCGGAACAGTTCCGTCACGAGGATGACGGACGCCAGGGACGTGTCCTTGACAAGGCTGATGAAGGTGTTCGACAGCGGCGGCACGGACACGCGTGCTGCCTGCGGCAGGATGACCCGGCGCAGGGCCAGGGTGCGGGACATGCCGATGGTGTGGCACGCCTCCCACTGGCCCTTGGGCACGGACAGGATGGCGGCGCGCAGGATCTCGGCCGCGTAGCCGCCGACATTGAGGGAGAACGCGATGATCGCACTCGGCCACGGATCGATGGTCAGCCCGATCGAGGGAAGCCCGTAGAAGATGACGAACAGCTGCACGAGCAGCGGGGTACCGCGAATGACCGAGACGTAGAACCGCGCGACGGCCGAGAGGACCGGCTGCCCGCTGATACGCATGAGGGCGACGACGAGCGCCAGCGCGAGGCCGATGGCGAAGGAGGCGAGCGACAGCGGGATGGTGCCCGCCAGGCCGCCGGAGAGCATCGGCCAGAATGACGTGCGCAGCAGTTCCCAGTCCATCAGTCAGCTCCTCCGGCCGGTGCGCCCCCGTACCCCGGGGGGAGCGGCCCTCCCCGGCCCTTCGACGGGATCACTCGCTGACGTCGGAGCCGAAGTACTTCTCGGAGATCTCGGTGAGCGTGCCGTCGGCCCGCAGTTCGCCGAGGGCCGTGTTGATGGCGTCGACGAGTTCCGTGCTGCCCTTGACGACGGCGACCGCGCTCTCGGAGGTCTCGTCGGTGGTGGCCGCGATCTTGATGCCCTCGTTGTTGTTCGTCTTCTGGTAGTCGAGGTAGGTCAGCTCGTCGTTGATGGTCGCATCCACGCGGCCCTGCTCGAGGAGGGTGACCGACTGCGCCCAGCCCTCGACGGGCTCGACGTTCGCGCCGCTCTCCGTCGCGAGCTCGTACCAGTTGCTCGTCAGGGACTGCGCGGTCGTCTTGCCCGAAAGGTCCTCGAACGAGGAGATGTCGTTGTTGTCGGCGCTGGTGACGATGACGCCGGAGCTCACCGTGTAGGGCTCGGAGAAGTCGTAGGTCTCCTTGCGCTCGTCCGTGATCGAGACCTGGTTCGCGATCACGTCGAACCTGCCGGCCTCGAGGCCCGCGAAGATCGCGTCCCACTGGGTCTCCTCGAACTCGGCCTCGACGCCCATCTTCTCCGCGACGGCGGTGATGACCTCGACGTCGTAGCCGGTGAGCTCGCCGCTGCCGTCCTCGTGGAAGCTGAAGGGCTTGTACGTGCCCTCGGTGCCGATGGTGAGGACACCGGAGTCCTGGATCTCCTGCAGCGAATTCGACGCCGCGGATTCCGAGGATCCTCCTTCGCCTGCCGGGGTCGACGACGACCCGCAGCCGGCGAGCGCAAGGGTGAGGGCGGCAGCGGCACCAAGGATGGACAGGCGGTTGTTCATGGGAATTCCTTCGGTCTGGTGGAACGGGCACGGCGGGTGGGAATGGGAGGAACCGACGAAGGCTTGAAGCCTAGGTACATCCGCTCCACCCGGCCGGGACCGGAGTCGAACACTACTGAGGTGAACACCGGAGCATGTACTTATTGTTCCGAAGTATTGCGGCGGGGGTCCAGGAACCAGCGGCCTAAGCTGGAACTGGCATCCATGGAAGGAAAAGCTATGAGCATGGAAGGCGCGGCCTGGAGCTCGCTGTACAAGATCTCCACGGCGAAGGACGGCAAGCATGGCTTCTCGAAGGAGTCGGTGCGTCGCATCCTCACCTTCGCGGTGCCCTATCGGTCCAAGCTCGTCCTCTTCATCGTCCTGTCCGTCGCCGGGGCGTTCCTCGCCGTCGCCACGCCGGTCCTGGCCGGTCAGGTGGTGGACGTGATCGTGGCGCAGGGCGAGGTCCGCACCGTCGTGCGGCTCGCCGTCGTGATCGCGCTGGTGGCTGTCGCGGACGCCGCGGTGTCCCTGGTGACGCGCTGGTACTCGGCGCGCATCGGTGAGGGTGTCATCCTCGACCTCCGCACCGCCGTCTTCAATCACGTGCAGAAGATGCCGATCGCCTTCTTCACGCGCACGCGGACCGGTGCCCTCGTGAGCCGCCTGAACAATGATGTCATCGGCGCCCAGCAGGCCTTCAGCGGAACCCTCTCCGGCGTCGTCACCAACCTCGTGGCGCTCGTCCTCACCCTCGCGGTGATGTTGAGTACCTCCTGGCTCGTGACGGTCCTCGCCGTCGTCATGCTGCCCATCTTCCTGGTCCCGGCGCGGCGCATGGGCAGCCGCCTCGCCGCCCTCCGCCGCGAGGCCGCCGACCACAACTCGGCCATGAGCACGCAGATGACCGAGCGGTTCTCGGCCCCCGGCGCCACGCTCGTCAAGCTGTTCGGCAGGCCGGACGAGGAGGCCGAGGAGTTCCGCGTCCGCGCGGCACGCGTGCGGGACATCGGGGTGCGGACCGCGATGCTGCAGTTCGTCTTCTTCACGGCCCTGATGCTCGTCTCCGCCCTGGCCCTGGCCCTGGTCTACGGCCTGGGCGGCTTCCTCGCCCTGAGAGGCCAGCTCGATACCGGCGAGGTCGTCACGCTCGCCCTCCTGCTCACGAGGCTGTACGCGCCGCTGACCAGCCTGGCGAACGCGCGGGTCGAGATCATGAGCGCCATCGTCAGTTTCGAGCGCGTCTTCGAGGTCCTCGACCTCGAGCCGCTCATCCGGGAGAAGCCCGACGCCGTCACCGTCCCTGCGGGTCCCGCCACCGTGGAGTTCGACGACGTCCGCTTCGCCTACCCGTCCGCCGACAAGGTCTCGCTGGCGTCCCTCGAGGAGGTGTCGACGCTCGATACGCGCGGCGGCGACGAGGTGCTTCACGGGGTGTCCTTCCGGATCGAACCCGGACAGACGGTCGCCCTGGTCGGCACCTCGGGAGCCGGCAAGTCCACTATCGCCCAGCTCCTGGCACGCCTGTACGACGTCGACAGCGGCGCGGTCCGGCTGTCCGGCACCGATGTGCGGGACGTGACGTTCGCGTCGATGCGGCACACCCTCGGTATGGTCACGCAGGACGGGCACCTGTTCCACGAAACCATCCTCTCGAACCTTCGCCTCGCCCGGCCCGAGGCCACGGAGGACGAGGTCTGGGACGCGGTCCGGCGTGCGCGCCTGGAGACTCTCGTCCGGTCACTGCCCGACCAGTTGGACACCATGGTCGGTGAGCGCGGCTACCGGCTGTCGGGTGGCGAACGCCAGCGCATGACCATCGCGCGGCTCCTGCTCGCGCAGCCGCGCGTCGTCATCCTCGACGAGGCGACGGCGGCGCTCGACTCGACGTCGGAGGCGGCCGTGCAGGCGGCGCTCAGCGAAGCGCTCGAGGGTCGCACGGCGATGGTGATCGCACACCGCCTGTCCACGATCCGGAGCGCCGACCTGATCCTCGTGGTCGAGGACGGCTCGATCGTGGAGCGCGGGACGCACGACGAGTTGCTCGCGCTGGGAGGGCGGTACGAGGAACTGCACCGCACCCAGTTCGCCGTGCAGAAGAACGTGGCGATGGATGAGGAGCCCGAGGCGCTGACCGGCGTCTAGGCTCGCGCGTCCCGGCGGTCCCGCAGGCGGGGGATGACGTAGTCGGTCAGCAGTGGGGCAAGGTCGTGGCGTACGGACGCCTGTCCGAGATCGAGCCAGTCCAGTTCCTCGATCTCAGCAGCGGGACGGGGCTCCGCCGTCAACGGGCAGAGGAACACCGTGGCGATGAGGAGGGTGTCGGCCTCGTTAGCCGCCGGCCCTTCCCAGGTGCCGATCAGCGTGAGTTCCTCGGCCGGGACGGTGAGGCCGAGTTCCTCGGACAGCTCCCGGACTCCGGTCTGCGCAGCAGTCTCGCCCGGCTCCGGCTTCCCGCCGGGTTGCATGAACATCGACGTCCCGCGCTTCCGCACCAGCAGCAAGCGGTTCGCCTCGTCGAGGAGGCACAGGGCGGTGACGGTGATCATCACACGCCCACCCCTTTCCGCCCACTCCGACCTTGCACCGGCCACGAGGAACGAACCCGACGAAAAGGGAGGATGGGCAGAAGCCCATCCTCCCCGCTGTGCGGCGGTAGCCGCCTAACGCTCGTGCCCCTGGCCGGATTCGAACCGACGACCTTCCCTTTAGGAGAGGGACGCTCTATCCTACTGAGCTACAGAGGCGCGGAAACGGTGCATTCCCGATCCGGCGGTCCCAGCTTACCCGTTCCGTGTCGTGGTGTCCGCGCCGTCCGGACGGGCACGCAGGTGCCGCGGCAGGAAGACGGACACCGCGCCCGCCACGAGGCTCAGCACGAGCAGTGTCCAGCGCAGGACCGTGAGCGTCGAGGCCAGGGCCACGGCACCGGCGTCGGGCGAGGCCTGCGCCAGCACGGCGTCGATGGCGATGTTCTCCCACAGGTCGACGACGACGAACAGGATCACGGGCGACCACAGTACCCAGCGGAGCCACCGTCGCCCTGCGTTGAGCTGTACGAGGAGCAGCCAGGCGAACGCGAAAATGAGGGGGAAAAGAGTTCCGGCCGTCTTGTGCAGGTAACTCAACTGGCCGCGGGCGTCGTCGTCCATCGCGTCGCGAAGGCGCTGCACGTAGCCGGCGTCGTACCCGCCCACCAGCATGTCCGGCATGGTGAGGCCGTCGGCGAGCTGCGTCATCTGTCCCAGGGTCAGCAGGTGGAAGTACCAGAAGAGGAGCAGCGAGGCCGCCGCCGCAGCGACGAGGACGAGGGTCCCGTTGTTCTTCTGGCTGTTGCGTCCACCGGTCGGCCCGGGGGGGGAGGGCGCCGGGGCGCGGGAAGCGTACCTGCGTGCGATCTGTGCCCTCGTCTTTGCCACCGTTCCAGTATGGGTGATCTCCGTCATGCATTCCGGTCGGCTCCGAACAGCCTCTCGGACGGATTCGGATGACAAGGCTCAACGGTCCGACAAGTGCGTGATTGCCTTCATGCCGGAAGCAGGGTTCATTAGTGGGACGAATATCTCCTCCGCACTACCCATGGCAGTCACAGAGGACGTCGGATGGCTCGCGGCCATCGACGAGGCGATCAACAACGCCTTCGCGAGACCGACCGAGATCTTTTCGAGCATCGTCTTCTTCCCCATCACCATCGGTGACGTCAGTTTCCCCGCCGTCGTCGCCTGGCTCATCATCGCCGGCATCGTCTGCACGATCTACTTCGGATTTCCCCAGATCCGGGGCCTGAAGGTGGGTTACGAAGTGGTGCGTGGACGCTATTCCTCCAAAAGCGATCCGGGTGAGGTCCCCCATTTCCAGGCGCTCACCTCGGCACTCTCGGGGACGGTCGGCCTCGGCAATATCGCCGGCGTCGGTGCGGCCATGGCCCTGGGTGGGCCTGGTGCGACCTTCTGGATGATCTGCGCCGGACTCATCGGCATGGCGACGAAGTTCGCCGAGTGCACGCTAGGAGTGAAATACCGAGAGGTGCACGAGGACGGCACGGTGAGCGGAGGACCGTTCAAATACCTCCCGATCGCCTTCCACAAGCTCGGCCGTATCCCTGCCAAGATCCTGACCGGCATCTTCGCCGTCGCCATCCTCATCTTTGGTGTCGCCGGCGGCAACATGTTCCAGGCGAACCAGACCTTTGCCCAGGTGCAGAACGTCACGGGCGGGGAGGACGGCTTCCTCGGCAGTGCGGGAGCAGCCCTGATCTTCGGCGTCGTCCTCGCGTTCTTCGTCGCGATCGTCATCCTCGGCGGTATCAAGTCCATCGGGGCTACCACCTCCCGCCTGGTGCCGGCCATGGGCGGCATCTACGTGCTCGCCTGCCTTTTCGTCATCATCGTCAACATCGGTCAGGTTCCGGCTGCCTTCGGAGCGATCATCAGCGGCGCCTTCAACCCGCAGGGCATCGCCGGCGGCATCCTCGGCGTCCTGATCGTCGGCTTCCAGCGAGCCTCGTTCTCCAACGAGGCCGGCGTCGGCTCCGCCGCCATCGCCCACTCCGCCGTCAAGACCCGCCGCCCTGTCAGCGAAGGCTTCGTCGCACTGTACGAGCCGCTCGTCGACACCGTCCTGATCTGCACCATGACGGCCCTCGCCATCGTGATCGCTGGAGCACCGAGCCTCCAGGCCGGCATCGACCAGGTGCAGGGCGGCGGGGACACCCCCGACGGCGTGACCCTGACCTCGGACGCTTTCGCCACCGTGCTCCCGTGGTTCCCGATCGTCCTGGCCATCGCAGTGATCCTCTTCGCCTACTCGACCCTCATCACCTGGTCCTACTACGGACTCAAGGCCTGGGAGTTCCTGTTCGGGCGGGGAAGGACGTCGGAGGTCGTCTACAAGGTCATCTTCCTGTTCTTCACCGTCGCGGGTTGCGTCCTGACGTTCAGCCAGGTCATCAGCTTCGCCGACGCAGCCCTCTTCGTATGCGCCTTCATCAACCTGCTCGGCGTCTATTTCCTGCTACCCGTCATCAAGCGGGAGATGCGCGAGTACCTCGCCGACCGCAAGAGCGGCAAGCTACTGGAACTGGGCGTGGAGAAGGACGAGCTCCAGATCGACAGGTAGGTCGACGGGTGCTCGGTGCGCTGTCCTCGCCGGTTCTCCGGCGAGGACAGTGTCGTGTCCGGCGTCCCGCGAGAGGGAGTGTCGGGGGCACGGCCTAGACTTGAAGCACCATGGACATGCTTTTCGACCCCTACGTCTCCCCGCCCACGCCCGCCGAGAAGAAGCAAGCACGCGAGGCCGCCATGGCAACCACGGCGAGGACGACGTCCCGGTCCGGAGACCCCGCGGCCGAACACGTGCCCTCGCGCGTCGGCGTCGACGAGCACCGTGCGCGCGAGCTCCTGCTGGGGATGAATCCGCAGCAGGAAGAGGCCGTGAAGCACGGTGGCTCGCCCCTGCTGATCGTCGCGGGCGCAGGTTCCGGGAAGACACGCGTGCTGAGTCACCGCATCGCCTACCTGCTGGCCACCGGCCGCTCCCACCCGGGGCAGATCCTCGCCATCACCTTCACGAACAAAGCCGCGGCGGAGATGCGGGAGCGTATCGAGGCCCTGATCGGCGACGTGGCGAAGCGCATGTGGATCTCCACCTTCCACTCCTCGTGCGTGCGGATCCTCCGGCGGGAGGCGGCGTCCGTGGGCCTCAACTCGAACTTCTCCATCTACGATTCCGCGGATACCCTGCGCCTGATCACCCTGGTGGCCAAGGGCCTGGACCTCGACCCGAAGAAAGTCCCGCCCAAGGCCGTCCAGCACAAGATCTCAGCCCTCAAGAACGAACTGATCGACGAGGAGTCCTTCGCCTCGACCGTCAACCTCTCCGACCCGTTCGAGCAGGCAGTCGCCGAGGTCTACACGGGCTACGCCCAGCGGATGCGCCAGGCCAACGCGATGGACTTCGACGACCTGATCGCCCAGACCGTCTACATGTTCCGGGCCTTCCCGGGGGTTGCCGACTACTACCGGCGACGCTTCCGCCACGTCCTCGTCGACGAGTACCAGGACACCAACCACGCGCAGTACGCACTCGTGCGCGAGATCGTGGGAGTGCCCGGGGAGTCGAGCGACGATCCGGCGGAGCTCACGGTCGTGGGCGATTCGGACCAGTCGATCTACGCCTTCCGCGGCGCCGACGTGCGCAATATCGTCGAGTTCGAGAACGATTACCCGAGCGCCCGCACCATCCTGCTGGAGCAGAACTACCGCTCCACGCAGAACATCCTCAGTGCGGCGAACGCCGTGATCTCCCGCAACCCGAACCGGCCGGAGAAGCGGCTGTGGACGGCCGAGGGGAGCGGCGAGAAGATCGTCGGTTACGTCGGCGAGAACGAGCACGAAGAGGCGCGCTTCATCGCCGAGGAGATCGACCGCCTCCAGGACGAGGAGGACATCCGCCCCGGGGACGTCGCCATCTTCTACCGCACGAACGCCCAGTCGCGGTCCATCGAGGAGATCCTGCTGCGCGTCGGCCTGCCGTACAAGGTGGTCGGCGGTACCCGCTTCTACGAGCGCAAGGAGATCAAGGACGCGCTCGCGTACCTGCGCGTCCTCGTCAACCAGGACGACGTCGTCAACCTGCGCCGTATCCTCAACGAACCCAAGCGAGGCATCGGTGACCGCGCCGAATTCGCCGTCGCGGCGCTCGGTGAGCGTGAACGGATCAGCTTCATGGAGGCCCTCCGCCGCGCGGATCAGGCGCCCGGTATGGCCACCCGCTCCGTCAATGCCGTGGTCGGCTTCGTGAAGTTGATCGACGACCTCGCGGAGGTGGCCAGCGGATCGGGCGCGTCGGCGGCCGTCGAGGCAGTGCTGGAGCAGACCGGCTACCTCGAGCAGCTGCGCACCAGCAATGACCCTCAGGACGAGTCGCGCGTGGAGAACCTCGCCGAGCTCGTGGCCGTCGTGCGCGAGTTCGAGCGCGACAACCCGGAGGGAACGCTGGGGGACTTCCTCGAGCAGGTCTCCCTCGTGGCGGACGCCGACCAGATCCCCGACGCCCCGGACGGGTCCGCGACCGATGTCCAGCGTGCGGTCGAGGAAGCGCGGCGTCAGGGCGTCGTCACCCTGATGACGCTCCACACCGCCAAGGGCCTCGAGTTCCCCGTGGTGTTCCTGACCGGCATGGAGCAGGGAATTTTCCCGCACCAGCGGTCGGCCACCGATCCGAAGGAGCTCGCCGAGGAGCGGCGCCTGGCGTATGTGGGTCTGACCCGCGCCCGTCAGCGCCTCTACATCACCCGGTCCGAGGTCCGCAGCATGTGGGGCCAGAGCCAGTACAACCCGGCGAGCCAATTCGTGAGCGAGATCCCGGAGGAGCTCGTCCACTGGAAGCGCGAGGGTGCCGCCAAACAGGCGTTCAGCTCCGGCGGGAGCATCACCGGACCGCGGTTCAGCGGATCCTATTGGGGGGCCAGCGGTGGCGGGTTCTCCGGCGGCGCCGGGCCGGCCAAGGCCGTGGGACGTGTCCAACCCCAGAAGGAGGTCCTCTCGGTGTCGGTGGGCGATCACGTCAACCATGCGAGCTTCGGCAACGGCACGGTGCTGTCCGTCGAGGGCGCCGGTGACAAGACCGTGGCGAAGGTCCGGTTCGACGTCGGCGAGAAGCGGTTGCTCCTGCGCTACGCACCCCTCACCAAGGTGGACCGGACAGGGTGATTCGCCGGGAGGGATCCCTACCAGCAGGGCCCCATTCTCTACAAAAGATAGAAGTGTGGCCTTACTCACTAAACGGATAGTCTGGAAAAGGTCTCAGGCCCGAGGGGGCTAAAGTTCCCTCTTGTAAACCTACTTCGACGTAGAAGGACTCTAGCCCGTGGACCTGTTTGAATATCAGGCGCGCGATCTCTTTGAGGCACACGGAGTTCCCGTGCTCGCCGGCATCGTGGCGCACACCCCAGAAGAAGCAAAGGCAGCAGCCGAGAAGATCGGCGGCGTCGTCGTCGTGAAGGCCCAGGTAAAGGCCGGCGGTCGCGGCAAGGCCGGCGGAGTCAAGGTCGCCAAGACCCCCGACGAGGCCTTCTCCTACGCTTCGGACATTCTCGGAATGGACATCAAGGGGCACACGGTCCACAGGGTGATGATCGCGCAGGGTGCGGACATCGCCGAGGAATACTACTTCTCCGTCCTGCTCGACCGGTCCAACCGCAACTACCTGGCCATGTGCTCGGTGGAGGGCGGCATGGACATCGAGCAGCTCGCCGTCGAACGCCCTGAGGCGCTGGCGCGCATCGCCGTGGATGCCGGAACCGGGATCGACCAGGCCAAGGCCGAGGAGATCGTGGACGCGGCCGGATTCGCCGCCGACATCCGCGACGGAGTGATCACCACCATCCTGAAGCTGTGGGACGTCTTCGTGAAGGAGGACGCGACACTCGTCGAGGTCAACCCGCTCGTGAAGACCGGCCAGGGCGACATCGTCGCCCTGGACGGCAAGGTCACCATCGACGAGAACGCCGAGTTCCGCCACGCGGACCACGCCGCCCTCGAGGACAAGGACGCCGCCGATCCCCTTGAGGCCAAAGCCAAGGAGAACGACCTCAACTACGTCAAGCTCGACGGCGAGGTGGGCATCATCGGCAACGGAGCCGGTCTGGTCATGTCGACCCTCGACGTCGTCGCCTACGCAGGCGAAGCCCACGGCGGGGTGTTGCCGGCCAACTTCCTGGACATCGGAGGCGGAGCGTCCGCCGAGGTCATGGCAGCCGGTCTGGACGTCATCCTCAACGACACCCAGGTCAAGAGCGTCTTCGTGAATGTCTTCGGTGGCATCACTGCGTGTGACGCCGTCGCGAACGGGATCGTCAAGGCCCTCGAGATGCTGGGCGACGAAGCCAACAAGCCCCTCGTCGTGCGCCTCGATGGCAACAACGTCGAGGAGGGCCGTCGCATCCTCGCCGAGGCCAACCACCCGCTCGTCACCATCGCCGACACCATGGACGAAGGCGCCGACAAGGCCGCCGCGCTGGCCTACGGAAAGTAAGGGTTCTGACACATGTCTATCTATCTCAACAAGGACTCGAAGGTTCTCGTCCAGGGCATCACCGGCGGCGAGGGCACCAAGCACACCGCCCTCATGCTGAAGGCCGGGACGCAGGTCGTCGGGGGCGTCAACGCCCGCAAGGCCGGCACCACCGTCACCCACGGTGACGTGACCCTGCCCGTGTACGGCACGGTCGAGGAAGCCATGAAGGAGACCGGCGCCGACGTGTCGATCGTCTTCGTGCCGCCGGCCTTCACGAAGGACGCCGTCGTCGAGGCCATCGAGGCCGGCATCGGTCTCATCGTGGTCATCACCGAGGGCGTGCCGGTCCAGGACTCGGCGTCCTTCTGGGCCCTGGCCCAGTCCAAGGTCGATGCCAACGGTCAGCAGGTCACCCGCATCATCGGGCCGAACTGCCCTGGCATCATCACGCCGGGTGAGTCCCTCGTGGGCATCACGCCCGCGAACATCACCGGCAAGGGCGGCGTGGGCCTCGTCTCGAAGTCCGGCACCCTGACCTACCAGATGATGTTCGAGCTGCGTGACCTCGGCTTCTCCACGGCCATCGGCATCGGCGGCGACCCCATTGTCGGCACCACGCACATCGACGCCCTCGCGGCGTTCGAAGCCGACCCCGAGACCAAGGCGATCGTCATGATCGGTGAGATCGGTGGGGACGCCGAGGAGCGTGCCGCCGAGTTCATCAAGGCCAACGTCACCAAGCCGGTCGTCGGGTACGTAGCCGGCTTCACGGCTCCGGAGGGCAAGACCATGGGCCATGCAGGCGCCATCGTCTCCGGTTCGGCCGGGACTGCGCAGGCCAAGAAGGAAGCTCTCGAGGCGGCCGGCGTCAAGGTCGGCAAGACGCCGTCCGAGACCGCGAAGCTGCTCCGCGAGGTCTACGCAACCCTCTAGTACGCGAGCACACCGCCTACAGCCTCCCCCGCGCACGTGCGGGGGAGGCTGTTGCGTTTCCGGTGCACCCCAGGACGCTGAAGCAAGGGGAGCACCAGTTCAAGCACGGGGAGGGTGCGATGAATCGGTAGGGGGTACCAGGGCGCGGCTTGTAGGGTGGCGAAGGGGACTACCGATTGCGTCAGGCAAGCTTCTAGGAGACAACATGCGCGCCACCATCATCCACGGGCCCGGCGATATCCGCGTCGAGGACCGCGACTATCCGACCATCATCCGCCCGACGGACGCCGTGGTCAGGGTCACCGCGTCCTGCGTCTGCGGGTCGGATCTGTGGCCCTACCGGGGCGTCCGGCCGACGAAGGAGCCGAAGGCGATCGGCCACGAGTTCGTCGGCGTCGTCGAGTCGGTGGGCGACGACGTCCGTGAGCTGTCGGTCGGCGATTTCGTGATCGCTCCGTTCGTGGACAGCTGCGGAAAGTGCCCCCAGTGCCTCAATGGCGTCACCGTGGCCTGCGACCACCTCGCGGGCTGGGGCAGCACGGACGAGCACGGCGACTTCCTCCAGGGCGGCCAGGGCGAGGCCGTCCGGGTGCCGCAGGCCGACGGCACCCTGCGGAAGGTCGACGGCGTGACCGAGCCCGACGCCGCCCTGACGGCAAGCCTCCTGTCCCTCTCCGACGTCATGTCGACCGGACACCACGCCGCAGTGTCGGCCAACGTGGGTCCGGGCAAGACCGTCGTCGTCGTCGGGGACGGCGCCGTCGGGCTGTGCGGAGTGCTCGCCGCCAAGCGCCTCGGCGCAGAGCGCATCATCGCCATGTCCCGCCACGAGGATCGCCAGGCCCTCGCCCGTGAGTTCGGCGCCACCGACATCGTTGCCGAGCGCGGCGACGAGGGCGTGCAGAAGGTGCGCGAACTGCTCGGGGGAGTGCTCGCGGACTCCGTCCTCGAGTGCGTGGGGACCAAGGAGTCCATGGACCAGGCCCTGCGGAGCACGCGTCCCGGTGGCCACCTCGGGTTCGTCGGGGTGCCCGCCGGCGGGCCGGAGCTGCCGATCGGAGTCCTCTTCGCGAAGAACATCACGGTGGGCGGCGGCATGGCCCCCGCGCACACGTACATCCCCGAGCTCCTGAAGGATGTGCTCGACGGGACCATCAACCCGGGCCGGGTGTTCGACGTCGAGATGCCGCTCGAGGACGCCGCCGAGGCGTACAGGGCGATGGACGAGCGGCGCGCGATCAAGGTGCTGCTCAAGCCCTGACCGCAGGTGCGCCCCCGGAAGGGCCCGCCGCGAGGAAGGCCTGCGGCACCGGCAGGGGGCGGCGGGTCCTTCAGGACCGGGCAGAATGGCCCCATGACACCCACAGCCGGCACGGACCCGGCCTACCTCATCTCCCGCGAGCGCCTCATCGATGCTCCGTCGGACCGCATCTTCGAGGTGCTCGCGACGCCCGCCCTGCACAGCGTGATCGACGGCTCGGGTACGGTGCGCGGCGAGCAGCCCAACGGCCCGGCCCGGCTGTCGCTGGGTGCGAGGTTCGGGATGGACATGCGCATCGGCGCGTCCTACAAGATCCTGAACCGTGTGGTGGAGTTCGAGGAGGGCCGCCGTATCGCATGGCGGCACTTCTCGGCACACGTCTGGCGTTACACACTGGAGCCGCGCGGGGAGTCGACCCTCGTGCGGGAGGAGTGGGACGGCAGGGAGGTGCGCTGGAGGTTCATCTTCCGGATCCTGGGTTTCACGCGCAGGCACCCGGCGAGCATCGAGGCGACCCTCGGGAAGCTCGAGGACTACGTGCTGCAGGAGCGCGGCGCCGCCTAGGCCACGGACGTGCCGAAGAGCAGGCCGAGGAGGTAGGTCACCCCGGCCGCGCCGAGTCCGATGGCGAGCTGCCGCAGCGCGAGGCGGAGCGGGGAGGCTCCGGACAGCAGGGCGACGACGGCGCCGGTGGCCAGCAGGGCCAGCCCCACCAGCACGCAGGCGACGACGACGGCCGGAACCCCGCTCAGCCCCACGAGGTACGGCAGCACCGGGATGACGGCGCCGGACGCGAAGAAGCAGAAGCTCGAGGCCGCGGCCCCGAGCCCGGTGCCGACGGCCTCGTGTTCGTCGACGGCGTCGTCCGCCTCGGGTTGCAGCGAGAAGCTCGGGTCGCAGTCGCAGCTGGAAATCCCGAGCCGCTCGGCGGCACGGTGTTCCGCGGCGGCCGGAGTCATTCCGCGTGCCCGATAGACGAGTGCGAGTTCGTTCGCACCGATGTCCAGTTCCTTCGCCGCCGTCAGGGTGATCTGCGTGGGGCGCGTGGCGGACAGCAACTCCCTCTGCGATCGGACGGACACGTACTCGCCAGCGCCCATCGACAATGCGCCGGCCAGGAGCCCTGCCAGACCGCTGAAGAGGATGAACGAGGTGGAGGCTCCGGTGGCCCCGATGCCCATGATCAGGGCGAGGTTGCTCACCAGGCCGTCATTGGCGCCGAAGACGGCGGCCCTGAAGTTGCCGGACAGCCTGTTGCGGCCACGGGTGGCGAGGCCGCGCACCACCTCCTCGTGGATCTGCTCGTCGGCTACCATGGCGCTCGTTGCCGAGGGGTCCGTCGCGTAGGGGGAACGGCCCTCTGCCCGCTGGGCGAGCGCGAGGACGAAGACCGATCCGAACTGCCGCGCGAGCACGCCGAGGATCCGGTTGCGCACGGACGGCCGGAGTGGACGGCCGACGTCGTTGCCGAGGAGGGCGAGCCAGTGTGCCTCGTGGCGGCCTTCCGCCTCGGCGAGGCCGAGGAGGATCTCACGCTCCTCGCCGGTCCTGCGGCGGGCCAGGTCACGATAGGTGGCGGCTTCGCCCCTCTCGTCGGCCAGGTACTGGCGCCAACGCTTGACGTCGGTGCGGGAGGGGGACTGCTCGGGAATCGTCACGGGGAATGCTCCGGGTGCTCGGGTGCGTGCGCACCCCACCCCGAAGCAGGAAGCTCCGGCCGGGGTACGCAGTACGTCGTGTCGGCCGAAGGTCTCGCTCGCCGGTCGAACCGGTGGAATGCCGGGCGCCGGTGGCGCCAGTATGTCGACAGGCCGCACATCCTGCGGACGCGGAGCTACTCCCCTTCGACCCACCATCCTACCGGACGGCCCGTCCCGGTCGATGCACCGCCTGTCCGTTCCGGCAGGCTCGGGTACCGAGTCCCGGCGCTGCGCGGTACAGTCGAAGGAATAACAGGAAGTAGGCTTATGAATCTGGCAGCCCGGCCGTGGGTCGCGAGTTACGCACCCGGCGTGCCCGCTTCCTTCGACGTGCCGGAGGGCACGCTCCCCGATCTGCTCGAGGACTCGGTGCGGACGTACGGAAGGGCGACAGCGCTGGAGTTCTTCGGTGCCACGACGACGTACCTGGAGCTCGGAGACGCCGTGGGCCGCGCCGCCGCCGGCCTGCGCTCGCTCGGTGTGACCGCAGGCGACCGCGTGGCGCTCGTCCTGCCGAACTGTCCCCAGCACATCATCGCTTTCTACGCCGTGCTGCGCCTCGGGGCCATCGCCGTCGAGCACAACCCCCTTTATACCGATCGCGAGCTGCGGCACCAGTTCGAGGACCACGGGGCGAAGGTGGCCATCGTTTGGGACCGCGTGGCACCCAGGGTCCAGCGGCTGCCCGCGGACATCCCCGTCACCTCGGTGGTCACGGTCGATCTCACCCGTGCACTGCCGGTGTCCCGCCGGCTCGCGTTGAGGCTACCCGTCCGCCGGGCGCGCGAGGCGAGGGAAGCGCTGACGACGGCGGAGAAGCCGACCGGTCCGCGGAAGGTCGTGCCGTGGCGGGAGTTGCTCCGGCACCGTCCCCTCCCTCCGAAACATCCGCGTCCGGATGCTGCGGACACCGCCGTCCTGCAATACACGAGCGGCACCACGGGCGTACCCAAGGGCGCCGTTCTCACGCACAGGAACCTGCTCGCCAACGCCGCGCAGGGCGCAGCCTGGGTCCCGGGGCTCGAAGCCGGGCGCGAAACCGTCTACGCCGTGCTGCCGATGTTCCATGCCTACGGCCTCACCCTGTGCCTGACGTTCGCGATGAGCATCGGCGCGAAGCTCGTCCTGTTCCCCCGCTTCGACGTGGAGCTGGTCCTCGACGCGGCGAGGAAGAGCCCGCCCACCTTCCTGCCTGCCGTCCCGCCCATCTACGAGCGACTCGCGGCCGGAGCGGCGGAACGGGGGACCGACCTCCGCAGTATCAGGTTCGCGATCTCCGGAGCCATGAACCTCCCGCATTCGACCGTCGAGACCTGGGAGGCGGCCACGGGAGGCTACCTGATCGAGGGATACGGACTGACCGAGACCTCGCCGGTCGCGGCGGGTAATCCCATCGGCCCCACGCGCCGTCCGGGCACCGTCGGCGTCCCGTTCCCGGGCACCGATGTGCGCATCGTCGACCCCGAGAACCCCCTGAACGACCGCTTACCCGGAGAGGCGGGGGAGCTGCTCATCCGGGGGCCACAGGTCTTCCAGGGCTACTGGCGCCGGCCGGACGAGACCCAGGCGGCACTGCTGGACGGCGGCTGGTTCCGGACCGGGGACATCGTCAGCATGGACGACGAGTACTTTCTGACGATCGTCGACCGCATCAAGGAGCTCATCATCACCGGTGGCTTCAACGTGGCTCCCACCGAGGTCGAGGACGCCCTGAGGTCCCATCCGGGCGTCATCGACGCAGCCGTCGTCGGGTTGCCACGGAACGGCGGCGGCGAAGACGTGGCCGCCGTCGTCGTGCTGGCCCCCGATACCGTCCTCGACGTCGACGCCCTGCGGTCCCACTGCCGCGGCGCCCTCGCCGCCTACAAGATCCCGCGCACCATCATCCAGGCGGAGGACCTGCCCCGGTCCCAGATCGGCAAGATCCTCCGACGCGAGGTGCGCACGCAATTACTCGACAATGGCCCTCGTGCCGAAGGAAAAGGTGACAGTCCATGACACAACCCACGCGTGCGAGAGCGGAAGCGTCCGCTCCGAAGGGCCCATGGCGCGACAGCCTCGGCAACGCCAGCATCCGGGCTGTGCAGGTGCTCATGCTCCTGGCGCTGGCCGTCGTGGCCGTGTACGCGCTGATCCAGGTGCGGCTCGTCGTGATCCCGATGCTCCTGGCTCTGATCCTCGCGGCCGCGATCGGACCCTTCGTGAACTGGCTGCGACGAAAGGGCTGGGGGCCGTCCCTCGCGACAACGGTGGCGTTCCTCCTGCTCCTCGTCGTCTTCGGCGGGCTGATCACCGGTATCATCCTCGCCGTCGTAGGCCAGGCCGGTGAGCTCGCGTCCTCGGCCACGGAGGGCTTCGACAAGCTCTACGCCCTGGTCCAGAACGGCCCCATCCCCATCGATGACGCCCAGATCCAGCAGGCGCGGGACCAGGCTGTCGACTTCGCGACGAGCAGCACCGTCGGCGCCGGCGCGATCTCCGGCCTCAGCGCGGCCGGTAACTTCACCGCCGGAGCCCTGCTGATGGTGGTCATCCTGTTCTTCTTCCTCAAGGACGGAGAGAAGATCTGGGCCTTCATGCTCCGTGCCTTCAAGGGCAGGCGCCTCGTCAAGGCCCGTCGTGTCGGGTACAGCAGCATGGCCGTCCTCGGTGGCTATGTGCGCGGCACGGCCATCGTAGCCCTGGTCGACTCCGTCTTCATCGGGGTGGCACTGCTGGTCCTCGGGGTTCCGCTCGCCCTGCCCCTGGCCGCCATCGTCTTCATCGGTGCCTTCATCCCCCTCGTGGGCGCCACGCTCGCCGGTGTCCTCGCCGCGCTGATCGCACTGGTGGCCAACGGGCCGTTCGTGGCGCTGATGGTCATCATCGTGGTCATCGTCGTCAACCAGCTCGAGGGCAACTTCCTGCAGCCGGTGGTCATGGGACGAACGCTCCAGGTGCACGCCCTCGTCATCCTGCTGGCCCTGACCGCGGGCACCATCCTGGCCGGCATCATCGGAGCCATCCTGTCCGTTCCGGTTGCGGCTGTCAGCTGGGCCGCGATCAAGGCCTGGAACCAGGAGAAGGACGACAGCATCACCGACGAGGAGGTCGAGGAGGCCGAGAAGCTCACGGCCCTCGACGAGACCGGTCACGGCTTGAGCTCGACTCCGAAGGAGGAGCAGGGTGCCGCATTGGCCGCTGCCGGCGTGGCAGCCGAGGAATCGACAGACCGTCCGGGAACACAGGATCGCAGGGTGGAAGGGCGCGACGACGGCGACAGGGACAACGAGGGCGGCCCCGCGGGTCGCCACGGGCGCCACGGCGGCTCCTCCATCGCGGGGCACTGATCGTCGCTTTATCGACCTGGCGGCTGTGACTCCTACCCGGACCTCCTCCCGGGTGCCGGGTCAACGGGAAGGTTCGACCGACGCGTCGTCGGGCACCTCGCCCGCGACGCGTCGGTCCCACGCCTCCATAACGGACGCGTCGGTGGGACGGGTCGCCAGCGAGACGACGACATACACGACGAGCGAGGCGACCAGGCCGAAGTAGATCGGCTCGTTGGCGTAGATGCCGTCGTACTGGTTCTCGGCGTTGACCTCGAGGAAGGTCATAACCCCGAGCGTCACCAGGGTCCCCGCGGCCATGGACGCGCCGGCGCCGATCCCGTTGCCCCGGCGCCAGACGAGGCCCCCGAGGATCGCCACGAGCAACCCGCCCACGAGGATGTCGTAGGCGATGGTCAGGGCCGCGACGACGTCCTGCACGATCACGGCGAGGGCGATCGTCACCAGGCCGAGACCCAGGACCCACCACCGGCTCGACGCGACGTCGTGATCCGACGTCGAACGCTCCTCGCTGCGTCCATTCGCGCCGCCCCTGCCGAGCCAGCCGGCCACAAACGGTACGACGTCGGTGCGCGCCACCGTCGCGGCGGCGATCAGAGCCCCCGATGCCGTCGACATCATGGCGGCCACGGCCGCGGCGAGGACGAGCCCGCCGATGCCGATCGGCAGGACGTTCAGTGCGATGTCGGCGTAGACGTCGTCGCGGGATTCGATGGCGGGCAGGATCACGCTGGCACTCATGCCGATCATGGCGCCGGCCACTCCGTAGAGGATGCAGTAGATGCCGGCTGCAGAGCCGCCCCAGCGGGCGATCTCGGGTGTCCTCGAGGTGAAGACGCGCTGCCAGATGTCCTGGCCGATCAGCAGTCCGAGCGTGTAGACCACGAAGTAGGTGATGATGCTCTGCGCGCCGATGCCGGTGATGCTGAAGAACTCGCCGCCCGCGCGCTCGGCTATTCCGGAGAATCCGCCGGCCGCTGCGAGGGAGAAGGGCAGCATGAGGGCGAAGACGCCGATGGTCTTGATGATGAACTGGGCCATGTCGGCCAGGGTGATCGACCACATGCCGCCGATCGTCGAGTAGATGAGCACGATCGTTCCGCCGACGGCGATGGAGAGTGCGCGGTCCCAGCCGAACAGCACCACGAAGATGGTCGCGTAGGCGCCCGTCGAGGTAGCGCAGAGCATGAGCGTGTAGGCGAGCATGACGATGCCTGACACGCGTGTGGCCCGGTGGCCGTAGCGCAGTGTGAGCATCTGGGACACGGTGTAGATCTTCAGGCGCTGGATGGTCGGGGCGAACAGCAGGCTGAGGAGCAGGACACCTGTGCCGATGGCCACCACGAGCCACATCCCGGAGATGCCGTATTGGTAGCCGAGTCCCACGCCGCCGACCGTCGATGCCCCTCCCAGGACGACGGCGGCCATGGTGCCGGTGTAGAGGAAGGGTCCGAGGCGGCGTCCCGCCACGAGGTAGTCGCTGGCGTTCCGCGTCCGGGACTTGCCCCACCAGCCGAACCCGAGCATGGCGACGAGGTAAGCCACCACGATGGCGATGTTCAGTGCTTGCATGAGGAGCCCTTCGATCGGGAAACGTGCCCGGATGCCTACAGGTCAACCGTTGTTGCCCCGTAAGCTACCGGTGACGCGGGTCACGCGTCAATCATGGCCGGCGGGGATGACGTCTCGTCCTCGCGGTGTGACGGTTATGCTTCCTTGATTGCCCCAGGAGAGGACACGCATGAAGGCCCTGCCCGTCGAGCCCACCAATGCTCCTGTCGTCATCGGATCCCGGATCCGGGCGGCGCGGCAGGCCCAGCGCATGACCATCGAGCAGGTCGCTGCCGCCACAGGCCTCACCAAGGGCTTCCTCAGCAGGGTGGAGCGCGATCTCACGTCGCCGTCCGTGGCGTCGCTCGTCACGCTCTGCCAGGTCCTGTCGATCTCCATCGGCGATTTGTTCCTCGTGCCGGAGACACACCTGACGAGGCTCGACGACGCCCCGCGGATCAGCCTCGGCGGTCAGGGCATCAACGAGCGACTCATGACGGCCAGGTCCGAGCGAAGGCTCCAGATGATACGCGCCGTCGTCGAACCGCACGGGCGGGGCGAGGACGAGCTCTACTCGGTCGACTGCGAGGTGGAGACCCTGCATGTCGTCGCCGGGCGCTTCGTGGTCATCTTCTCGAACGACAGGTATGACCTGGAGGCGGGCGACACCCTCACCTTCCCGGGCCGGGAGCCCCACACGTGGCTGAACCCGGACGGCAGCGAAGCCGTCGTGCTCTGGACACTCGTACCGGCTGCCTCGGGTAAGTAGCGGCCTCAGCCGACGTGGACCCAGGGGCGCTTGGTCACGTCGGGTTCGGCTGCCCGCAGTACTTCACGCGTGACAGGGGCGATCTCGCCCTCACCCGTGACGAGGAACCTGAAGAGGTTGCCGACGGGATCGCCCTCCGTCCACCGGAAATACACGTGGGGCATGAGACCCGTGATGTCGCGGATGTGCAGCATCACTGCCGCGATCGTATTGGGAACGTTGGAGCTGTGGACCTCGAGGATGCGGTACCCGTGGCGTACGACGCCGCGCACCTGCAGTTCCGTCTCGAAGTCGGAGGAATCGTCCACGGTGACCTCGATGAAGAGCGGCTTCGACGTACGGGGGAAGTGCGACACCGAGCACGCGTGCTGGAGCTTGTGGCGGTACGCTGCACTGCTCAGGCGCTTCGGTTCATGCGCGATCAGCAGGATGTCGCCGTCGTCCTGTGCGCTGACGAAGGAGAGCGCCGCCTCGTCCAGCCTGATACTCGTCGCCCGGAGCTCGAACGCCCGGCGTGAGCGGGAGATGAACGAGATCACGATGATGCCGAGGATGAAGCACAGTGCGATCTTCAGGCCATCGGGGCGCTCGATCATGTTCACCGCCGTCGTCAGCACGAAGACCACGGTAGCGATGCCGAAGCCGAGGGTGAGCCCCCGCTGGTGCTTGCGATGTGCCGACAGGGTGACGGCCACCGAGGCGGACGTGATCAGCGCGAGGACGCCGGTGGCATAGGCGCCGCCCTGCGCCTCGACGTCGGCCTTGAAGAAGAACGTGACGAGGATGGCGATGAGCGTGATGACCAGCACGAGCGGACGGACAGCTTTGGCCCATGCCGGAGCCATGCCGTAGCGCGGCAGGTAGCGCGGTACGAGGTTGAGCAGGCCGGTCATGGCGGAGGCGCCTGCGAACCACAGGATGCCGATGGTCGAGATGTCGTAGGCGGTCCCGAAACCGTCACCGAGGTACAGGTGGGCGAGGTAGGCGAGCGCCCTGCCGTTGGCCGGTCCGCCCTCTTCGAATGCAGCCGCCGGTATCAGCAGGGTGGTGACGAAGCTCGAGGTGATGAGGAAGCCGCTCATGATGAGGGCCGCCGAGGTGAGGAGCTTGTGTGCGCCCGCGATGCGGCCGGCGGGGTTCTCCTCCGTGTCGCCCGGCTTGCCCTCGATCTGGGGCATTACGACGACGCCGGTCTCGAAGCCCGAGAGGCCGAGGGCCAGGCGCGGGAAGATGAGGACGGCGAGGCCGATCATGACGAGCGGGTTGCCGTGCTGGGTGGTCAGCGCCGACCACCAGTTCTCCACCAGGCCGCCCTGCTCGATGATCTGGACGACGGAGACGAGGATCACGCAGAGGTTGAGCAGCAGGAACACGGCGACGAGGCCGACGGCGATGCCGATGGCCTCACGGAACCCGCGCAGGAAGACCCCGGACAGCAGGCCGAGGAACACCACCGTGATGAGGACTTCCTGTCCCTCCAGCCACGAGGGAGCGAAGGGGTTCTCGATGAGGTGGGCGCTGGCGTCCGCTGCGGACAGCGTCATGGTGATCAGGAAGCTGGTCGCGGCGAAGCCGAGCAGGACGAGCACGAAGATCTTGCCGCGCCATTTCGGCAGCAGCTTCTCGAGCATCGCGATGGAGCCCTCACCCCGCGGGCTCTCCGAGGCGACGCGCTTGTAGACGGGGAGTGCTCCGAAGAGGGTCACGGCCACGAGGAGGAGGGTGGCGAGCGGGGAGAGGACCCCGGCCGCGGCGGCGGCGATGGCGGGCTGGTATCCGAGGGTCGAGAAGTAGTCGACGCCGGTCAGGCACATGACCTTCCACCACGACTGCTTCCGTTCCGGTTCGGGTTGGGGCGACGCGGGCCGGCTGGACTCGTCGAGCAGCCAGCGCTCAAGGCGCTTCCTGCCCTGGGTCGCGGCCGGAATAGGTGTCTTAGTGCGTACAGAGGAGCTCACAGCATCACGGTAGGCCTGCGCCGACGCGTATCCGGGCGTCTTAACGCTTCCTTTATGGGTGCAGGCCCACCAGCCTGCGGGGCCGTGATCCTTGACCCTGCTCGACGGCCCGAATAGCCTTGAGCAAAACCTTTGATGCATATTAGGCAACTTCACGCCGAAGCGGCCCAGATAGGACGAACACCATGGAAGAGCTACGCGTCACCGGGGGCGGCCACCTCGGGCCTATCGATTCCTCCCGCATCCCCCGGTACGCAGGAGCGGCCACCTTCGCGAGGTTGCCACGGCTCGATCAGGTGGACCGCGCGGACATCGCCGTCGTCGGCGTCCCCTTCGACTCCGGTGTCTCCTACCGGCCCGGAGCCCGGTTCGGGGGAAACCACATCCGGGAGGCCTCGCGGCTGCTCCGGCCGTACAACCCGGCCCTCGACGTCTCCCCGTTCGAGCGCGTCCAGGTCGCCGACGCCGGCGACATGGCCGTGAATCCCTTCAACATCGGCGAGGCCATCGAGACGGTGCAGCAGAACGCACTGGACCTCACGGCGGACGGTACCCGCCTCGTCACCCTCGGTGGCGACCACACCATCGCCCTGCCGCTGCTGCGGGCGGCGGCGGAACGCGCCGGTACACCCGTGGCGATGCTGCACTTCGACGCGCACCTCGACACCTGGGACACCTACTTCGGCGCCGCATACACCCACGGCACACCGTTCCGCCGTGCGGTGGAGGAGGGCATCCTCGACACGGAGGCCATCTCCCATGTCGGAACGCGCGGGCCGCTCTACGGCGTCCGTGACCTCGAGGACGACCGCCGCTTCGGCTTCGGGATCGTGACGTCGTCGGACGTGTACCGCCAGGGCGTCGACGAGGTGGTCGACAAGCTCAGGGCCCGGATAGGCAACCGCCCGCTCTATGTCTCGGTGGACATCGACGTGCTCGACCCGGCGCACGCTCCCGGTACGGGAACCCCCGAGGCCGGTGGCATCACGAGCCGTGAACTGCTCGAGATCCTCCGCGGGCTGCGTGGCCTGAACCTCATCGGCGCTGATGTCGTCGAAGTGGCTCCCGCGTATGACCACGCCGAGCTGACGGGTGTCGCCGCGTCCCACGTCGCGTACGACCTCGTCACCCTCATGGCCGACACCCTGACGCCCGCCACGACCCCTGAGGACCGGTAATGGACATCACGGACGGCGCCGCCTCCGCGCCCCCCACTCCCGTCACCGGCCAGCGGAACGGTGGCGACCTCGTGGTCGAGACGCTGTCCGCCCTCGGTGCGACGACGGTGTTCGGCATCCCGGGCCAGCACGCCCTCGGCCTGTTCGACGCCCTCTCCCGCTCCGACCTGCGGTTCGTCTCCTCGCGGGTCGAGAACAACTCCGCCTTCGCCGCGGATGGCTTCTCCCGGGCGACCGGTGACGTCGGCGTCCTCTTCCTCTCGACCGGTCCGGGCGCGCTCACGTCGCTCGCGGGGCTCCAGGAGGCGTACGCGACGGGCGTGCCGATGGTCGTCGTCGCCAGTCAGATCCCGCTTGAGGGACTCGGGGCCCGCCGCAAGGGGATGCTGCACCAGCTCGACGACCAGAAGGCATCCGCGGCCAACGTCACCAAGAGCCAGCGCCTGATCCAGCACGCCTCCGGCATCCCCTCCGCCATCCAGGACGCGTGGACGGAAGCCGTGTCCTCGCCCCAGGGCCCGGTCTGGGTCGAGGTCCCGCAGAACGTGCTGCTGGATCCGGTCATGGTGCCCCAGGTCGAGGACGCACTCGCCGAGCCGTTCGACAATCCGCCGCGCATCGAGCTCACGCGCGAGGCGGTCGCCTGGCTGAAGGACTCGAAGCGGCCCGCAATAGTCGCAGGCGGAGGCACGCGGCGCGGCAGGGCCGAAGCCTGGCTGCTGTCGATCGCCGAGAAGCTCGGCGCCCCCGTGGTCTGCTCACCCGGCGGCAACGGTGCTTTCCCCTGGACGCATGAGCTGTCCCTGCAATCGTGGGTCGAGGACCGTCACGTGACTGAGGTGCTCGAGGACGCAGACGTGCTCCTGGTGGTCGGCTCGTCACTGGGTGAGGTCACCTCCAACTACTTCACGATGGAGCCGCGCGGACGCATCATCCAGATCGATGCCGAGCCGCGCGTGCTCGAATCGAACCGACCCGCACTGGGCATCCGGGCGGACGCCGGCCAGGCGCTCGCGGCACTCGACGAGGCGCTGGAGCCCCTTGCCCGGGACCGTGAACCCGGGTACGACGCCGTGGCCCTGGTGTCCGCGACCCTCGCGAAGGTGGCAGACCGGCTCGAGGCGCAGGACCTCGGCAAGGAGCGCACCTTCCTGCAGGACATCCGCGAAGCCGTTCCGGCCGGGATGCAGACGTTCTGGGACATGACCATCTCGGCCTACTGGGCCTGGAGCTGCTGGGACTCCCGGGACGGGCAGTTCCATTCGGCGCAGGGTGCCGGCGGCCTCGGCTTCGGCTTCCCCGGCGCCATCGGCGGGTCCGTCGGCCTCGAGTCAAAGGGACTGCCCGCCCGGGTCCTCGCGGTGTCCGGTGATGGTTCGGCAATGTACTCCATCGCGGAACTTGCAACCGCGCGGCAGCACGACATCCCCGTGACCTGGCTGATCGTCGACGACGGCGGCTACGGCATCCTCCGCGAGTACATGGAGGGGGCATTCGGTAAGGCGACGGCGACCGAACTCGCGCGCCCGGACTTCGTGGCGCTCGCGGAATCGTTCGGTGTGCCCGCCCAGCGGGTGGCGCCGGAGGACATCGGTGAAGCGCTCCGCCAGAGCCTTGCGGCCGAGGGTCCCAATGTCGTCGTGGTGGAGACGCTCATCAGGTTGTTCGCCCCGACCCACCTTGATCAGTAGGCTTTCTTTTTCGAGCGGGGGGTGAGAGTCTCGGAAGCATCACCGCCTCGAGGAAGGAGCGCCATGTCATTCAGCAAGGGCGACAAGGTCACCTGGAATACGTCCCAGGGCAAGACCGAGGGCAAGATCGTGGAGAAGCACGACAAGGAGTTCACCTTCGACGACCAGAAGTTCAAGGCGTCGAAGGATGAGCCCTACTACACGGTGGAGAGCTCGAAGTCCGGCAAGAAGGCCGCTCACAAGGAAAGTGCGCTGTCGAAGAACTAGTACTCCACAACGAGAAGGGGCCCCCCCCCCCGCGGGGTGCCCGTCTAGTTTCCCCACCAACGTCCCGATTTTTTGGGGGGGTGCCCCCCCGTAAAGAGGGAGTAGCGCCACAAAGAGGACACCAAGTCAAACATTGAAGGTTACAGCGCAAAGAGGCGAAG
>NZ_JAXCIC010000009.1:0-84205 GCF_035985055.1 Arthrobacter sp. PL16 | reverse complement strand
ACCCCGCACCCGTGAACCCCGCACCCGTGAACCCCGCACCCGTGAACCCCGCACCCGTGAACCCCGCACCCGTGAACCCCGCACCCGTGAACCCCGCACCCGTGAACCCCACACCGGAGGGTACGGCTGTTGACACGGTGGGAGGTGCCGGACCCGTGGTGGTGGACGGCTTGGAGGACGGTGAGACCTACCAGACCCAGGTCGCCCCGTTCGGCAGTGGCACCGATCCCCTGTTCTCCGAGCAGAGCGTTCCCGTGACACCGGTCATCGAGGACGAGCGGGACACGCTGCACCACGACGCGGGCGTGCCGTCGGCAGCAGGAGGAGGCGCGAATGACCCACGCGCACCCGCGAGCGCCGCTGCACCTGCCGGGCGTGTCTTCGGTCCGCCGGCGACGATCACGATGGCCGCCCTGGCGAAGCACTTCTCCGCCAATCCTGGTGCCGGCCTCCTCACACTCACCACAGGGGCACTCGTGGTTGCCGGCGGCTTGCTGACCTACAAGCGGCGCCGCTTCCTGGCGACCGTGAGAGAAGTGCTGGCGGGCGAGGCGGGGACCGCTACGTAGACCTTCCTCACTGCGAGGAGCCGGCCGTCGGATCCACGATGACCGCCGTGGCCGGCTTCGGCCGCTCGACCGAAGAGCGGGCGCCTGCGCTAGTGGGCCGCGGTGAGGTCCTGCGCCGCTTCCTGGGTGGCGGCTGCGTCGGTGCCCAGCTATGGACTACGGTCGACGCCTCGCGGAACTACGGTCGACCCCTCGCGGTTCCTCAACGGTTGGGCCAAACGTAGTGGCCTCCTGGCGGGCGGCGGTAAGGCAACCGTCCGCTCAGGCGCCCGTCCGCTCAGGCGCTTACGTACGTTGCCAGATGACGTCCCGTGAGCGTCGGCCGTGCGGCCACGAGCTCTTCCGGTGTCCCCTCGAACACGACCTTTCCGCCGTCGTGGCCGGCGCCCGGACCGATGTCGATGATCCAGTCCGCGTGCGCCATGACCGCCTGGTGGTGCTCGATGACGATGACGGACTTGCCGGCGTCGACCAGCCGGTCCAGCAGTCCCAGCAGGTTCTCGACATCGGCGAGATGCAGGCCGGCCGTCGGTTCGTCCAGCACCAGCATGCCCCCCTTCTCGCCCATATGGGTGGCCAACTTGAGACGCTGGCGCTCACCGCCGGACAGCGTTGTCAGGGGTTGCCCGAGGCTCAAGTACCCGAGGCCGACGTCGGACAGCCTGCTGAGGATGGCATGTGCAGCAGGTACCTTCGCTTCGCCCACCGCGAAGAACCCGGTTGCTTCCGTGACCGGCATCGCCAGGACCTCGCTGATGTCCCTGCCTCCCAGCTTGTACTCGAGCACCTCGGCCATGAATCGCTTGCCACCGCAGACCTCGCAGGTGGTGGCCACGCCCGCCATCATGGCGAGGTCCGTGAAGATGACTCCGGCTCCGTTGCAGGTGGGGCATGCGCCCTCGGAGTTCGCGCTGAACAGAGCCGGTTTGACGCCGTTGACCTTGGCGAAGGCTTTGCGGATGGGCTCCAGCATGCCGGTGTAGGTTGCGGGGTTGCTGCGGCGCGAACCCTTGATGGCCGTCTGATCGACCGCGACCACGCCGTCCCTCCCCGACACCGAGCCGTGGATGAGCGAACTCTTCCCGGAACCCGCTACGCCCGTCACCACGCACAGCACGCCTAGCGGAATGTCGACGTCGACATCCTGCACGTTGTGCGAGGTGGCGCCCCTGACCTCCAGGACGCCCCGACGCGGGCGGACCGTCTTCTTGAGCATTGCACGGTCGTCGAGGTGTCGTCCGGTGACTGTTCCGCTGCCCCGGAGCCCCACCACCGTGCCCTCGAAACACACCGTTCCACCCGAGGTACCGGCTCCCGGACCGAGGTCGACGACGTGATCGGCAATGGCGATCATCTCCGGTTTGTGCTCGACCACCAGCACGGTGTTGCCCTTGTCGCGCAGGCGTAACAGCAGACCGTTCATGCGCTCGATGTCGTGCGGATGCAGGCCGATGGTCGGCTCGTCGAAGACGTAGGTGATGTCTGTCAGGGAGGACCCGAGGTGGCGGATCATCTTGGTCCGCTGCGATTCGCCGCCGGACAGGGTGCCCGAGGGGCGATCGAGGCTGAGGTATCCGAGACCGATCTCGACGAACGAGTCGAGGGTCTCCCCCAGCGCCTTCAGCAACGGTGCGACGGAGGGTTCGCTCAGCCCCCGCACCCAGGTGGCGAGATCGCTGATCTGCATCACGCACGCGTCGGCGATGCTGACACCGTCGATCCTCGATGACCGTGCAGCCTCGCTGAGCCGCGTCCCGTCACAGGCGGGGCAGGTGGTGAAGGTCACCGCCCGGTCCACGAAGGCCCGGATGTGCGGTTGCATCGACTCACGGTCCTTGGACAGCATCGACTTCTGGATCTTCGGCACCAGGCCCTCGTAGGTCAGGTTGATCGAGTCGATCCTGATCTTCGTCGGTTCCTTGTAGAGGAGGTCCTGCAACTCCCGCTTCGTGAACTGCCGGACGGGCTTGTCGGCGTCGAAGAAACCGCAGCCGCTGAAGATCCTGCCGTACCAGCCCTCCATGCTGTAGCCGGGGATGGTGATAGCCCCCGCGTTCAGCGACTTCGTCTCGTCATAGAGCTGCGTCAGGTCGATGTCGGTGACGGAACCCATACCCTCGCACCGCGGGCACATGCCGCCCGTGATGGTGAAACTGCGGCGCTCCTTGATGGTGGAGCCGCCGCGCTCGATCGTGACGGCACCGGCTCCGCTGATCGAGGCGACGTTGAAGGAAAAGGCCTGTGGAGACCCGATGTGCGGTTGTCCTAGGCGCGAGAACACGATCCTCAACATCGCGTTGACGTCGGTCGCCGTACCGACGGTGGATCTGGGATTTGCGCCCATGCGCTCCTGGTCCACGATGATCGCCGTCGTCAGTCCCTCGAGGACGTCCACATCGGGTCTGGCCAGGGTCGGCATGAAGCCCTGCAGGAAGGCACTGTAGGTCTCGTTGATCATGCGCTGCGACTCGGCGGCGATGGTGTTGAAGACGAGGGAGCTCTTGCCTGAGCCCGAGACACCGGTGAACACCGACAGTCGCCGTTTCGGGATGTCGATCGTGACATCCTTCAGGTTGTTTTCCCGCGCGCCCTGCACCCTGATCAGGTCATGGCTGTCCGCCGTGTGCTCCGCTGCCTGCTGGTCGTCCGCGGTTGCCGTGCTCATCCTGCCTCCATCCGCCGTGCTGCCGCTCGGCCATCGGATCCGGTATCCCGGACCGAGCCTCACCCCGAGGACCGGCACGTCTGATTGTCCTGCGCCACCGGCGAACCGGCAATGGCGCCGGGACCCGGACCTGTCCGGGATTGTGCTTATCTGGAGGCATGAGTGCCGATGCTCCAAGCAACCAGTTCCCGTCGCCGTCGCCTGTTACGTCGTCCTTCACCGCGCCCGGGGCGCTCGTCGCACACGTCGAGGCAGTCCTCGACGCAGAGCTCCCGCCGATCGTGGCGGCAGGCCATCCGGTCCTCCGCCATCCTGCACAGGACTTTGCGGGACAGCTCGACGACGAGCTCCTCGGCCGCCTGATCTCCACGATGCGGCGCGTCATGCACGCTGCCCCGGGCGTGGGTCTTGCTGCTCCGCAGATCGGTATCCCCCTGCGGATCGCCGTCCTCGAGGACCAGGGCGTCCAGGACGAGGCGATTGCGGCGGCCCGCTTGCGCACGCCCCTGCCCTTCACGGTGATCATCAATCCACGCTACGAAGCGGACGGGGACGCCGTCGACGCGTTCTACGAGGGCTGCCTCTCCGTGCCGGGCTACCAGGCCGTGGTCGAACGCCACCGCAGCATCAAGGCCACGTACCTGCAGCCGAACGGCATCACGGTGACAGCCGGCTTCGAGGGCTGGCCGGCGCGTATCGTCCAGCACGAGACGGACCACCTGAACGGGCAGCTCTATCTCGATCGGGCGATCCTCCGCTCACTCACTGCGAACGAGGAACACGGGCGGTGGGCCCAGCCGACCATCGACGAGGCACGGCGGGGCCTGGACTTCTGACCCGCTACGCCGATGATCGACCGGTGTCCCCACCGCTACTGCCTCCCTATCGGGCCGCGGGATCCGAGGAGTTGGCTGCCGTCGGGAGGTACTTCGCCCACCACCGGAGGATATGGTCGAACCGCTGCCTGCGATGCCAGGGCGAACCGGACCGCGAGAGCTCGTGGGTCTCACCCGGGAACACCAGCATCTCGGTTTCCACCCCCTGCTTCTTGAGGGCCGTGTAGTAGCGCTGAGCCTGCTCGATGGGGCAGCGCAGGTCCTCCTCGGAGTGGATCACGAACGCCGGCGTCCGCACGTTGCCGATCTTCGCGAACGGATTCTGGCTCTCGACGTGCGTCGGATCCGTCCCGGTGTACTGCTCCGAGAAGAACCAGCCGATGTCGGACGATCCCACGAACGACGGCGGATCAAGGTATCCGCGCTCGACGATCGCCGCCTGGAAGCGGTGGTCGTGCGCGATCGTCCAGGCCGTCAGGTAGCCGCCGTAGGACCCGCCCATCACTCCCAGTCGCTCGTCGTCCATCGCGTCGAACTCGGCGAGCGCGCCATCGAGGTACGCGAGGACGTCGTCGAGGTCCACCGTGCCCATCGCTTCCTTGATGACCCTGCCGTGCTCCTGGCCGTAGCCGGCCGCGCCGCGCGGGTTGCACAATAGCACCGCGTAGCCTGCGGCGGCGTAGACCTGGGCCTCGTCGAAGTAGCCCCACCCGTACTGGGCAAAGGGACCGCCGTGGATGACGAGCAGGACGGGGTGCGGTCCCTCACCCTCCGGCATGACGACCCAGCCGTGCACGGGCGTTCCGTCCGGCGCGGTATAGGTGCGCTCCTGCAGTTCCCCGATGCGCGTCTCCGTGCGCAGGGCGGCGGAGAAATCGGACAGCGTACGGACCGAACCGCCTTCGACGACGGCGACGTCACCCGACGTCGAGGGGTCGGTGATGGACACGATGACGGTGTTGCCCGCAGTGGCGGCGCCCGTCACGACGGTGGGACCGGAGACCAGGATCTCGATCTCGCCCACTGACGAGATCCGCAGCAGCTCACCCATACCCCTGGTGCGGTTGAACGCGAGCACCGAGTCGGGACCGCCCGCGATGAGTTCCTGCACATCGCCGAAGTCGACCGTCTCCGGGTCGGTCAGGCGCCGGAAGGCTTCCGGGTCGTTCGTCGGCAGGACGTACAGGGCCGTGTTGCGCGCGACGAAATCGAGTCCTGACGCCGAGAGGTCCGAGGCCAGGAAGAACACCGACGTGCCGTCGGCACTGGGACGCGCGGTACCGCAGCCGAGCAGGGTAGCCCCACCCAGGTTGGTCAGCTGCCGGGGGGTACCTCCGTCGAGGCCGATCGAGTGGATGTCCGACACGAGCGTCGAATCCGCGTCCTCCGCGAGTGCTGCGGTGAAGAAGATCTGCCGGCCGTCGGCCGAGAAGGCCGGGTCGAGGTGGTCGGCATCCGCTGTGGTCAGCTGGGTGGCGGATGGCACCGCCCCCTGCTGCTCGAGCGCGCCGGGCCCGTCGACGGGCTTCTTGCCGAGCCTGCCGACGGCCGTGATGTAGGGCTCGGCGTCGGGGTCGGGGATCGCTACGGTGAAGAGCTGCGATCGCTTGTCCGTCGTGTAACCGAGGCCATTCATCCGGTACTTGTACTGCGTGACGAGGCGTGGGTCCTCGAGGCCGGCGCTCACGCCGTCGACTGTTCCGTAGCGACCGTGCTCGGGAACGCGTGCCGTGAAGACGACGGTGGTGGAATCCGGAGAGATGTGGAACCGGCCGACGCCGAGTGGTTGGTCCGTCAGCTGAACCGGCTCGCCGCCCGCAGAGCGTACCGCGAAGAGCTGGGGCTTGCCTCCCGGTTCGGCGCGCAGGAACACGAGCAGTTCGCCGTCGGGCGAGTACTCGGGCGAGGTGTCGAGGAAGCCGCGGGTCAGCCGGCGTCGGCCGCCGTCGAGTGTGATCTCCCACAGCTGGCCGACATATTCGTCGGCGCGGAAATCGGGACGGGTGGCGGCGACGACCAGGCGGGAACCGTCCGGATGAAGGGTTGGCGCGCCCGTGGTGGTCAGGAGTTCGATCTGGTCTGGTTTCACCCTCCTGATCAGACCCGAAATAGTGGCCTGAGTCAACGGTGCAGGGCAGGAAGGACCGATCGATTCTCCCTAGGATGGGACGATGCCCGCCCTGCCCCACCGCATCCTCACCTGCCCCGTGTGCTCCGAGTACCTCCAGCAGGACGGCCGTACCCTCGCTTGTGCACGCGGGCATCGGTTCGACACAGCCCGTCAGGGCTATGTGAACCTGCTGACCGGCCGGGGATCACCGTTCGAGGGTGACTCGGCAGAGATGGTCGACGCGAGGGAGGACTTCCTCGGATCGGGCCATTACCTCCCGCTGCGTGATGCGGTGGTGGAGGCCGTCCTGCGCCGCTCTCCGCCGGCCGCCGTCGCCCTCGATGCAGGAGCAGGCACGGGCTACTACCTCGAGGGGCTGGCACGCGCTCTTCCCGGTGTGTTTCCCATTGCGCTCGACGTCTCGAAGGTCGCGCTTCGCCGCGCCGCCCGGCGGCTCCCCGAGGGGATCAGCATCGTCTGGGATGTGTGGCGTCCGCTTCCGCTCGCCGACGGAACCGTGGATATTGTCCTCAACGTCTTCGCACCGCGGAATCCGGCCGAATTCGTGCGTGTGCTCGCACCGGGCGGGTGTGTCGTCGTCGTGACGCCCAGGCCGGGCCACCTCGCAGGACTCCACGCGGTGGGTCCCCTGCTGTCCGTGCCGGCACAGAAGGCCGACGACGTCCTCGCTTCATTCGAGGGGAGCCTCGTCGAGGCGGACCGGGTGGAGCTCGACTACTCGATGTCCCTGCCGTACGGACTTGCCCGCTCTGCGCTCGTGATGGGGCCGGCGGCGCGGCATGCAGACGCTGACGGCGGCGGCGGCGGCGGCGGCCGGCCCGGGACCGAGGAGTCCGTCGTGCTCGATGTCGCGGCGCGCTTCACCGTCCAGGTGCTCGCACGGAGGTCCTGACCTCCGCCCTACGACACCGGACCTGTACACTTAGGTGTTTGCCCGGCCTCAGGAACATCCCGGGGGCAGGCGGTGTTATACAAAGGACTTCCCTCGCACCCGTGGGCGCGAGAGGTATCGCAGATGTCGGCAGGTACGAAGGACCGGCATCGGCGTCGAGAAACAGCGGCAACGACTCCTCGCCTCACGAGGGGCACGGTGACAAGGAGAACAACATGAGTGATCGCAGCCTGCGAGGCATGCGCCTCGGAGCGCAGTCGATGGAGACGGAATCCGGCGTCGAGCCTGCACCCCGTCAGAGGGTCGAATACCGCTGCGAGGACGGGGAGCGGGTCTTCGTAACCTTCTCGTCCGAGGCGGACATCCCTGCTACCTGGGTCTCCAAGACCGGCAAGGAAGCGCTCCTCGTCGACGGGGAGAAGCCCGACACCTCCAATGACAAGCCCGTCCGGACACACTGGGACATGCTCCTCGAGCGTCGCTCGGTCGAGGAACTCGAGCAGATCCTGCAGGATCGCCTGACGATCCTGCGCGAGCGCCGCGGAGAGCGCCGCTCCGCCTAGCATTATGAGCTGACATGGAAAAGGCACTCGCTGGTAGCGGGTGCCTTTTTCGTGGTTCGGGAACGGTCAGGGACGCCCGATCAGCTTGTTCCAGCGGGCTGCCAGACCCCAGCGGGTGACGTTGGCGATCGCTTCGAATACGATGTTGCCGCTCATCTTGGACGCCCCCAGTTCACGCTCCACGAAGGTGATGGGCACTTCGACGATGGTGAGGCCGAGTCTGGCTACCCGGAAGGTCATGTCGACCTGGAAACCGTATCCGACCGACGCGACGGCGGAAAGGTCGAGCGCCTCGAGGGTCGAGCGGCGGAAAGCCCGGAAGCCCGCGGTGACGTCGCGGACAGGCAGTCCCAGCAGGAGGCGCGAATACGTGCTGCCTGCGCGGGACAGGAGCTTCCTGTGCGCGGGCCAGTTCACGACGCTGCCGCCGCTCACCCACCGGCTCCCGATCACCAGGTCCGCGCGGTCCACGGCGTCGAGGAGGCTCTGCAGTTGCTCCGGCCTGTGGGAACCATCGGCGTCCATCTCGACCAGGACGTCGTAATCGCGCTCGAGTGCCCAGCGGAACCCCGCGATGTAGGCGGCGCCCAGGCCCGCCTTGCCGAGACGGTGCAGTACATGGACCTGATCGTCGGCTGCGGCAGCCCGATCGGCGAGCTCGCCGGTTCCATCGGGGCTGTTGTCATCGACGATGAGGACGTCCGACGCCGGTACTGCGGCACGCAGACGCGCGAGGGTCAGCGGGAGTGACTCGATCTCGTTGAAGGTGGGGATGATCGTGACGACTCGCACGCAGGTGGGCCTTTCCATCGATGATGCGCATCGCGCACGGACTGCTCCGCAGGCGGAGCCAGTTCGTAAGTATAGGCGACTGCCATGATCGCGCCGGAAGGATCCACCGAACCGGGTCCAGGGCAGATCCACACATCTTCGTACCGGTACCGACCCTGATGACGGCACTGTTCTCTATGATGCGTGGACCCGCCCCTGTGAGTGCCGGCTCCATCCGAGTGGCAACACGCGCCATTGAAGAAGGCCGATGCGTTGCGCTCGTAGAGACCGGCCAGGTTCCCTTCCGCAGAAGTTCTTCTAACCCGTAGGGCAAAAGCTTACGTGCTGTGGAGTACGTGTCAACGAAGCCCTGACCTGCGAAAACGTGCTTCGTTGCAGGTCAGACCATGGTCGCTCGCCCGCCGAAAAAACCTCGTGCAGGGTGCTTTCTGCTACTCGTTCTGAAAGCCGTCCGCCGCGTACAATCGCTTCCCGTCATGAACGGTCTCCAGGCACAGGGGTGCGTTCTCCGTGTCCAGGGCGGGAAGCAGCGGCGTACCTGCACGCGGATCCGTGCTCCAGGACTGGACCCGGTTGTCCGGCGTCTGGACCATGAGTTCGTCGACCTTCCAGACGGCGAACGACGCCGGAGTGCCCGGGGCGAGCTGACCCATCATCGGACTGCGGCCGGACAGCCGCCAACTGGCCCTGGTGTGTGCGATGAAGGCAGCCCTGGCCGAGATATTCTCCGATGCAGTGCTGTGCCGGAGGCAGGCACGGACCGAGGCCCAGGGGTCGAGGGGCGTCACAGGGCTGTCCGACCCGAGCGCCACCAGGACGCCCGCGGACAGGAACGAGGCGAAGCGATTCATTCCACCGCTACGCTCCCCCAGGCGCTGGTGGTACAGGCCCCCGTCCACGCCCCACAGGGCATCGAAGACGGGCTGGCCGCTCACCGCGACGCCGAAGTGGACAAGTGAGGCGATCGCGGCGTCATCGGCCAGCTCGACGTGCTCGAGGCGGTGACGCGCCCGTCGGACCTCCTCCACGCCGAGTTGCTGGGCGGTCCGCTCGAGACCGCGGAGGACGAGGTCGAGCCCGGCATCGCCGATGACGTGGAAGCCTGCCTGGACCCCCTCTTCGGTTGTCGCGAGCAGGTGCGCCGCGACCTCGTCGGCACTGAGGTAGAGCCTCCCCTGTGAGCCTGGATCGTCGCTGTAGGGCTCCCGCAGGGCTGCGGTCCGCGACCCGATCGATCCGTCGGCGTTGAGATCGCCGGCCAAGCCCGCAAGCCTTCCGCCGAACCCCCGCATCAGGTCGCGCACGCCGGCGCGGGAGGGGGTCAGCTCGGCCCAGTACGGGATCACTTCCGGCAACGGTAGCTCGTGGTCCGGCCCGTCGATGGACAGCAGCGTCTCGAGATCCTCTCGCGGGGCGATGTGAGGGGCCGCCATCTCCGTCAACGCGACATACCCGCGGGACGCCGCATGGAGGAGTGCAGCCTGCTGGTAGCTGCGGCGCTGGTCCACGGTCAGGCTGCGGGTAGCCTGCCGAGCCGCCTCGTGGGCCGCACGCACCACGAACCCGTCACTCCAGCCGTCGACGGCCGAGAGGCCCAGTCCGGCTGCCAGGGTGCCTGATACCACGGCCGAATGGATGTCTGCCCGCACGAGGTAGACGAGCGCGCCGTCGCCCGCCCGGTCCAGCTCGGCGGCGGTCGGCACGCGCTTCTCGGGCCACTGCGACTCGTCCCAGCCGAACCCGAGGATCGTCGAGGCCCCGGCTGCCGAGGCGGTGGACACCGCCTGGAGGAGCTCCTGCAGCGAGCGGCAGGAGGTGAGGTCGAGCGATCCGAGCGCGATGCCCGTCTCCGTCGTATGGGTGTGCGCATCGACGAACCCCGGGGTGATCAGCGCACCGTCGAGATCGACGGTACGGACGTCAGGCCCGGTCAGGTTCGCGGCTGCGTGCTCCGTTCCCACCCACGCCACCGTCCCGCCGTCGACGAGCATCGCCGTGGCGAAGGGATCGGCGGGGCTGTAGACGGAGCCGTTGCGGTAGAGGACGGGGAGGGGGCGCTGGGACATGGGCATGGCTATGCTGGAAGACTTTCTGTGGAGGAGGTCAGGACGTCGGCGGACCTGACCGGGAGAGGTACCTATTCACTGATGTTCGAGTATGCCACCACGCCCCGACGAACCAGCCTGATGGCCCGCACGCAGGTCGGCTGCAGTCCGCCGGGAAGGTCCGGTACCTTCGCCACCTGGTCGAGCAGGTCGATGACCTGTTTCGACCACCGCACGAAGTCACCGGCCGCGAGCTCCGTCCCGCTCAGGGCGGCCTGCAGGGACCGGCCCTGGGCCCACTTGAACATGGGCCAGACCAGCGAGAGCTCGGGCTCGCTCGTGACGGGCAGCCTGTGCTGCTCCTCGACGTCGTTCAGTTGGGACCACTGGCGGATGATGGTCTCGGCCGAACCCTCCAGCGATACGCTCGGCATCACCGGACGCACCCCTCGCTCCTCCCGCTTGGCCTGATACACCAGCACGGTGGTGATGGCCGCGAGCTCCGCGGCATCGAGGTCGTCGAAGGCACCTGCCTCGATGCACAGGGCGATCAGCAGATCCTTCTCCCCGTAGATACGCCGGAGCTTCTGTCCGGTGGCGCTCACCATGACGGTGTCGCCGGTGTACTCCAGGTAGCCGTAGTGACCGAGGACCTCCGAGACGCGGTCGAACGTCTTCGCGATCGTGTTGGTGCGGCCGCGGATCTGACCGGCGAGCTTGTCCGTCTCACGGCGCAGCTTCCACCATCGTTCAGCCCAGCGGGCGTGCTGCTCCCGCTCGCTGCAGCCGTGGCACGGATGGGCCCGCAGGCGACGACGGAGTTCGGTGATGGCTCGCTCCTCCGCTGCGGCCGATGCCGAGTGCCCGGCCGCGACACGGTCCGCCCCCTGTCGCGGCGGTCTCTTGTCCTGGAGCGCGTTCCGGAGCGATGACGTCAGGTCGCGCCGATCCTTCGGGCTCCACGCACTGAAATGCTTCGGGATGCGGATCCGGGAGAGGACCTCCACCGGTCCGTCGAGGTCCTGGACGCCGACGCGACGGATCTGCGTCTCGAGGGTCAGCACGGTCGGTCGAGGCTCCCGGGAGGTGTCGCTGTCCAGCACGACGGCGAAACCCTGTGTACGGCCGCCGGGTACGTCGATGACGTCTCCCGGCCGCAGCGATTCGAGGGATGACTCAGCAGCAGACCGCAGGGTACGGGACCTGTCGCGTGAGGCGCTCGATTCGAGCTCCGACAACTCCCGCCGCAGGTTCGCATACTCGCGGAAGTCGCCGAGGTGGCACGTCATCGACTTCTCGTAACCCTTCAGGGACTCCTCGCGGCTACGGACCTGCTTCGCCAGGCCGACGACGGACCGGTCGGCCTGGAACTGGGCGAAGGACGTCTCGAGGATCTCCCGCGACCGCTCCTGGCCGAACTGCGCCATGAGGTTGATACTCATGTTGTAGGTGGGACGGAAGCTCGAGTTCAGGGGGTAGGTGCGGCGCGAAGCAAGTCCCGCGACGGCGCCGGGGTCCGTTCCGGGCTGCCACAGCACGACGGCATGGCCCTCGACGTCGATCCCTCGACGTCCCGCGCGGCCCGTGAGCTGCGTGTACTCCCCCGCCGTGACATTCACGTGGGCCTCGCCATTGAACTTGTCGAGCTTCTCGAGCACGACGGTCCGCGCCGGCATGTTCACGCCGAGCGCGAGGGTCTCCGTCGCGAAGACGGCCTTGACCAGACCGGCGGCGAACAGGCGCTCGACGATCTCCTTGAAGGTCGGAAGCATACCGGCGTGATGAGCCGTGAAGCCCCGGATGAGCCCTTCGCGCCAGGTCCAGAACCCGAGGATCTCGAGATCGTCCCGCGGGATGTCCGTCGTGGCGGAGTCGATGGTCTCGCTGATCTCGTCGCGTTCGTCCTCCGTGGTGAGCCACCGGCCTGCGTTCAGGCACTGAGTCACGGCGGCCTCGCAGCCCGCCCGGGAGAAGATGAACGTGATCGCCGGCAGGAGGTCCGCCCGATCCAGCGCGCTGATCACCTGGGGCCTCGTGGCCCTCCGAACGGCAGTCTGCTGTGGCGGGCCGCCCCGCCCGTTCCGTGACTTCCCGCGCCGCCCGCCGTCGCCCCAGTTCGCTCGCTGGTTGAGCCGGATCTCGTTGCTCGCGAGGTCGAGCAGTTCGGGATTCACCTCGTACTGATCCCGTGCTCCAACCTCGGATCCGGCCGGCGCGGCTTCGTCGAAGGCGATATCACCCGCGAACAGGTCGATCAGGCTGTGTCCGACCATGACGTGCTGCCAGAGCGGCACCGGTCGGTGTTCGGACACGACGACGTCCGTATCTCCGCGGACGGTATCGAGCCAGGCCCCGAACTCCTCGGCGTTGGACACCGTTGCGCTGAGGGACACCAGCTTGACCTCGGTGGGGAGGTGGATGATCACCTCTTCCCACACAGCACCACGGAAGCGGTCAGCGAGGTAGTGGACCTCGTCCATGACCACGTAGCCGAGATTGTCGAGGGCATCGGAATTGGCGTAGAGCATGTTCCGCAGTACCTCGGTGGTCATCACGATGACGTCCGCGTCGGGGTTGATGCTCGTGTCACCCGTCAACAGCCCCACGCGGTCGTTGCCGTGCACGGCCGCGAGTTCCGAGTACTTCTGGTTGCTGAGGGCTTTGATCGGCGTGGTGTAGAAGGCCTTGAGTCCGCGCTGCAACGCCATGAAGACGGCGAACTCGCCGACGACGGTCTTGCCCGCTCCGGTCGGCGCCGCGACGAGTACGCCCCGTCCCGCCTCGAGCGCGGTGCAGGCCTCCCGCTGGAATGGATCGAGCTCGAAGTCCAGCGTTCGCTCGAAGTGGGACAGCTGGGTCCGTGAGTGTTCCGTGCGGGCTTTTGCAGCTGCGTATCTCTCCGCGGGGGTGCTCATCTTTCCACCCTAGACGTTCGGTGGGATAGGGCGCCCCGTATACGCGCAGAGCGTGCGGCGGTGGATCATCCTTGCGGGAGGAGTGCCCACCGTGTCTTCGGACAGGGCGTCTAGAGGCTGTCGAGGGGTGTTGCGGTGTCGACCGTCGCTTCGACCTCCGCCTCGCGTGCAGCGGCGCGCCGGGCCCGGCGTTTGTCGTTGAGCAGGCAGAGCCCGATGGCGACGAAGAACAGCAGCAGCAGCGGCACTGCGAGGTAGAACATGCTCAACGCGTCACCACCCGGAGCGGCCATCGCCGCGAACAGGCACACGAGGAACACGGTGATCCGCCATGCCTTCAGGATCTGCCTGCCGGACACCAGTCCCACCGCATTGAGCCCGAACAAAATTACGGGGAGCAGGAACGCGACCCCGAACGCCAGCATCAGGCGCAGGACGAAGGCGAAGTACACGGAAACACTGATGAGGTTGGAGAATTCGTCGGGTGTGAAGTCGGTCAGCACCCTCACCGCATTCGGCAGGATCAGCCACGCGAGGTAGATGCCCATCAGGAACAGCGGGACGGCGACGGCGATGAAACCCAGAGCGATGCGGCGTTCCTTGGTCTTCAGCCCCGGAGTGATGAACGCCCACAGCTGGTACAGCCAGACCGGACTCGAGATCACCACGCCCAGGAAGATCGCGACCTGGATCATCAGGTCGAACGGGGATGCCGCGGTGTCGAAGTTCAGGGAGGCGGTCCGGCCCTCCTGGTCGTTGATCGCGACGATCGGAGCGCCGAGCGCCTTCAGGACCGGGTCATAGAGGAAGAAGCCGCCCACGGTTGCGGCGAGGACGGCGATAGCGGACTTGAAAAGGCGGTTCCGCGCCTCGCGCAGGTGCTCCTTCAGGGCCATCCGCCCCTCGGGGTTACCCTTCCTGCGCGCACGGACCTTCGCGGGTGTCACGGGAGAGTGCTCCGCCTACAGCTTGGTGTTCGAGGTGCCGCTCTGCTGGGACGGTCCCGCCTGGGTATGCCCCTCTGAGCGCCCATCGGGGTGCCCGTCGACGCTCCCCTTGCCCTGGTAGTGCGGGGGCTCTTGTCCGGGGTGCTGCCTGGGCGTCTGGAACGTGGGGTCGTACGTCGATGGCGCGGGGTTGTTGACCACCCTGCCCTCGACGGGAGCCGTATCGGACTCGGCGGTGTTGTTCTCGTCCTTCATCTGCTTCACCTCGGACTTGAAGATCCGCAGGGACTGACCGACGCTGCGGGCCAGGCCCGGGAGTTTCGGCGCTCCGAACAGAACGATCGCAAGAACGATGATGATGACGATGTGCCAGCCTTCGAGCCTCATGCCCAATTCCTCTCGTTGATCCCCACCACAGTTTAGGTCACAGGTGGGGCATGTCCTGCAGGAGCTGCGGCTGTCCGCGCAGTACGCGCTTCCTGACCCGCCTGCTGCGACGATCGTCCAACCGACCCGTTTTCGCCTGCTCCCGGGCTGCCCGGACATCCTTGGGGGCGGAGAACACGGCCGGTACGGCGATTCCTGGCACTCCCAGGGCTGACGTCGTGACGCCGTCGTCGGGCGGTACGTTCATCTCGAGCCGGTCCATGGCTTCCCCGAATTCACCCAGCGTTCGCATCCCGCGTCGGAAGACGCGGAAGCCGACCGCCACGAGGAAGATCACGCTGACGGCCACCAGCGCAACCCACAGCACGATCCACATCCACCACAGCATGGCTTCAGTCTAGGCCAGTGCCTGATGGGCGCGGGCTGCTTCCAGCCATCGGAGGGTCTCATCGCGCAATTCCTCCGGGGCGACGACGGCGGCCAGCCCTCCGAGTCCCGCGACCAGGCCGGGAATCCATGAGCTCGATGCCACCCTCAGACGCGCGGCGAGGCGGTCCTCACCCAACTCCAGGATGGCGTCGGCGTTGTACTGGGTCGCGATCCAGCGGGCCCTGGGTTCCAGGACGAGCGTCACTGTGTGGTCCTCCGCCCCGGAGCGATAGGGGGACACGGTCCGCCTGTCGCGGGTGAGGGACTCCTCGTCCACACTGGCCGTTGCGGGCTGGTCGGTCAGGGCCGCGCTCTGGATGCGGTCGAGGCGGAAGTTCCGCAGGCCGTCGGAGTCCACGCTCCACGCTTCGAGGTACCAGGTGTCCTGGTGAAGGAAGATCCGGATGGGCTCGAGCAGGCGGTGCGTGATCTCGTCACGCGTCGGCACGAAGTAGTCCACCTCCACCCGTACGCCCGACTGGAGGGCGGCCTGCAGCACCTCGAGGGTCGGATCGATGTCGTCCTCCGTGAGCTTGGTGGCGACAGCCGTGCCGATGTGGGCGGCGTCGCCTGCGGCGGCGGTCAGTTTGGTCTGGGCGCTGACGATCGCCTCGTTGTTGCGCATGCCGGGCAGCTCGCGCAGTGCCTGCAGTCCGACGATCAGGGAGCATGCTTCGTCCATGCTCAGCTTCACGGGTTCCGCGAGGTCGCGCGCGTTGGTGAGGTAGATCCTGCCGTCCTCGATGTTCACGTCCATGAGGCCGTCCGGGTAGTGCCGCGGTCCGCTGACGAAGAGCAGGTCGAGGTCCTTAGTGAGCTGATTCTCGGAGACGTCGAACCTCCTGGCGGTCTCCCCTATCTCGGACCCCGGGTGGGCGAGGAGGTAGGGCACCAGGTCGAGGAGGCGAAGCAGGTGGTCCTGCGACGAGGACTTCCGCCTGGGAGCCGGACGAACCCCCTCGGTCATCTCAAGGTCCTCGGGCGCGGCGAGAGCGGCGTCGTAGGCGCTCCCGAGCAGGCGCGACACCTCGACGGCCAACTCCTGTGGTTCCTCGATTCTGGCATTGACGCCCAGCCCGGCGATGATGGCCGCCATGGGGCTGGATGCCGCGTAGGGCACGCGGAGGATGTCCCACTCCTCCCCGGTCTGCAGGACCTCGGCATCCTTGCGGACGCGCAGCACCTGGCAGGATCCGGGCCGGACGGCGACGACGGCTGTCCGGTCGGGCTCGCTGCGCGATAGTGAGGAGAGCGTCTGGTTCATGTCGAAGGAGGCTGGGACGTCGAACGTCCCCTTCAGCAGGACCGGCTCTCCGGTCATGCGGGACAGGCGGAAGAAGCGTTCGGCCCTGCGTGTGGTGTCGTAGCCCACCACATACCAGTGGCCGAACCTCGCTCCCATGCCCCAGGGGTGCACCGTGCGGACTTCCTCGCGCCCGGTGCTTGCAGCCCGGTACGGGAAGCGGATGGGGGCTCGGGAGGTCAGGGCCAGCCAGACGACGTCCCAGTAGGGGGCGTCGGTGGTGATGCGCGGCTGGATGAGCGGAGTCAGCGCGGTACCGCCGTCGACGCTGCGGGAGCTCAGCTTCCTGAGGGCGCGCGACGCGGCGGAGTCGAGCGATCCCTGGTCCCATACTCCGGCGGCCAGGTTGAGGACGGCGTACTCCTCCGGAAGGAAGGTCACTCCGCCGAGCCGGTAGTCCTCGGCGTTGATGCGGTAGCGCTGCACCGTGTTGTCGTTGTCGAAGAGGGTGTCCTCGCTGAATGATTCCAGGGGGATGCCCTGCTCGCGGAGTGCGGCCTTGTCCCGGTCGAAGAGTTTCTCGCGTGCAGCGACCGACGTCGCCTCCCGATAGAGATCGATCTCCTGGAACAATTCCTCCTTCGTGAACCCACGCCGGCTCGAGAGCAGCATGATCACAAGTGTGAGGAGGCGTTCGGTACGTTTTGCGGACACGGTGAAACCCTACCTTCGGGGAAGCGGCGGAAGGGACGCACGCCAACCTGGGTTGACCTGCGTCCCTTCCGGACGGAGCTGCGGTATTACTGGGCCGGGACGGCCGGCCCGTGGTGTTAGCGGACCGCCAGGAGGTCCACGACGAAGATCAGTGCCTCGTTGGGACCGATTGCCGAACCGGCCCCGCTCGGACCGTAGGCGAGGTGGGACGGGATCTCGAGCCGACGGCGACCGCCGACCTTCATGCCGAGGAGCCCCTGGTCCCAACCCTGGATGACCTGGCCCACGCCGACCTTGAAGTCGAGCGGCGCACCGCGGTTCCACGAGGCGTCGAACTCCTCACCCGTCGAGAACGCGACGCCCACATAGTGGGTGGACACGGTGTTGCCGGGCTTCGCCTCGTCGCCCTTCCCTTCGATGATGTCTTCGATCACGAGGTCGGCGGGGACGTCGTGGGAGGGGAAGTCGATCTCCGGCTTCTGCCGGTCGAAGTCGCGCTGTCCGAAGGACATGGATTCCTTTCCTGGAGCTGTGGGTTGCGGAGAGCGCAGGACTACTGCGCCGCTTCCTTGCTGACGATCTCGACGTAGAACACGAGCGTGCCGGAGGGCTGGCCCTCCTGGGCGTTGGGGTAGGCCCAGGGCTCAGGGATGACGAGCATGACCTTCGAGCCGACCTTCTGTCCGGCCAGGCCCTTCGTCCAGCCGGTGATGACACCGTTCAGCGGGAAGGAGGCTGCTTCGCCGCGGTCGAAGCTCGAGTCGAACTTCTCGCCGTCCGCGTAGGTCCAGCCGGTGTAGTTCGCGGAGATGGTATCGGCGTCCGTCAGGACTTCACCGTCGCCCTCCTCGAGCACCTTGACGACCAGATCGTCCGCGGGCTCGTTCTCGGGGATCTTAACCGCAGGAGCGCCATCGTCTCCGAAGGTGAACGTCGGCAGTTGGCCCTCGTCGTCGAGCTTCTTGACGTCCTCGGGCGAGAGGACCTCGGGCTCGGGCGGAGGCTGCTCGGCGGAGATGACCTTGAGGACGATCAGCTGCTCCGGCGTCGCGCTCTGCCCCTCGGCGGGCTCAGGCGCAGGGCGGGTATAGGCGACCTGCGCGCCGATCTTCGTTCCGACCAGGACCTCGTAGAGTTCGGCGTCCTGCTCCTTGAGCGTGTCGTCGACCGGCAGGACCTGGGGGTCGCCCTGACTGTAGGTCTCGCCGAGGATCTCGCCGTCCGTGGCATTGAGTGCGACCAGCTTGTAACGGATCTGCTCCCCGGCCTCGACGGCGTCGCCATCGCCTTCCGTAACGGTCTTCGCCGCTACGCCGCTGATGTCGAGGGGTGATTCGAATTCGACCTTCGGCGCTTCCTCGTCCGACCCGCCGCTCACCTTGATCGTGTCGAAGACCTCGGCGGCGCCCGCCGAATTTCCCGTCGTCGTGCCGCCACAGGCCGTGACCACCATCAGCAGCGGAAGGAGGGTTGCTAGTACTTTTCGCACAGAACTACTTTCAGATTGATGTCCAGTTCAGGCTGCCTGCAGAACAAAGGGCCCTGACAAGCCTAACGGCTCCGGCTGTGCAGTTTCTCCTTGAAAAGCCCTGGCAGCCCGCTTCCCGGGACCACGCGGTGCCCGATACCGGCCGTGCGACACGTCACAACTGCTGAAGGAGTGCCTCCACCCGCTCGTCGACGGAGGTGAAAGGGTCCTTGCAGAGGATGGTCTGCTGTGCCCTGTCATTGAGCTTGAGGTGTACCCAGTCGACCGTGTAGTCGCGGTTCGCCTCCTTGGCCCGGCGGACGAATTCGCCACGCAGCCGGGCGCGGGTGGTCTGCGGCGGGTGGTCCACCGCCTCCTTGACGGCGGTGTCATCGACGACCCGCGCGGCCTCCCCCCGCGCCTGCAGCAGGAAGAACAGGCCGCGGGACCGCGAGATGTCGTGGTACGTCAGGTCCAGCTGTGCTGCCCTGGCCGAGTCGAGATCGCCTCCGGAACGAGCGAGGTACCGGTCGATGAGTTTCTTCTTGATCGCCCAGTCGATCTCCGTGTCGATCGCTGAGGTATTGCCCGTCTCGACCGCATCCAGAACCCGCTCCCACAGGTCGAGGATGGTGGGTACGTGGTCATTGTGCGCACCGTGCTCGCCGACGAACGCCGTCATTCGCGCCAGGTATTCGCGCTGCATCTCGAGTGCCGTCATCTGCCGGCCGTTGGCGAGCTTCAGGAGCTGGCGGCCCGTGAGGTCGTGCGAGATCTCACGGATGCTGCGGATGGGATTCTCCAGCCGGAAGTCCCGCATCAGCTCACCGGCCTCGACCATGCGCAGCAGCAGGTCCACGGAACCGATCTTCAGCAGCGTGGTGGTCTCGGACATGTTCGAATCACCGGCGATGACGTGCAACCGGCGGTAGTGCTCCGCGTCCGCGTGCGGCTCGTCCCTCGTATTGATGATCGGTCGGGAACGGGTGGTGGCCGAGGAAATGCCCTCCCACAGGTGGTCAGCCCGCTGCGAGAAGGCGTAGAGGGAACCCGTCTGCGTCTTCAGAACCTTGCCGGCGCCGACCAGGAGCTGCCGCGTGACGAGGAAGGGGATGAGGATGTCGGCGAGCCGGGCGAACTCGAGCTTGCGGGGAATGAGGTAGTTCTCATGGCTTCCGTAGGAGTTGCCCGCGGAGTCCGTGTTGTTCTTGAAAAGATAGATCTGGCCGTCGTACCCCTCATGGGCCAGCTTGCGCTGTGCCTCCGCCACGAGATCCTCGAGGATCAGTTCTCCCGCGCGATCGTGAGCGACCAGCTGCGCGAGATCATCACACTCGGCTGTGGCGTACTCCGGGTGTGATCCGACGTCGAGATAGAGGCGCGAGCCGTTGGTCAGGAAGACGTTGGAGGACCTCCCCCAGCTGACGACCTTGCGGAAGAGGTAGCGCGCTACTTCTTCCGGTGAGAGCGGCCGTGACGTCGGCCCCGAGTAGGAGATGCCGAACTCGGTCTCGACTCCGTAGATGCGACGGTCCATCAGGTGTCCTGTCCATGCTGCAGCAGATTCTCGAGTTCCGGACCGCCGATGCGCCGGAAAGCGCGGCGGCTTCCGCGCAGGGTGTCCGGATCCCGTTCGAGGAAGGCGACCTCGATCAGCGACGGATCCAGCGCAGGCGGAACGTGGTGCTCCGCGTCGGCCGGCACAGCGGTACCCGCGCCTTCGCGTCTCAGGGATTGCGCTGCCGCGCGGACGGCCTCCGGGAGCGAGAGGTCGGCGGACCAGGAGTTGCGCAGGGCATCCACGACGGAGTCGGCGGCTCCGCCCATGACCACGAAGCCCGGCTCGTCGGCGATGGAACCGTCGAACGTCAGGCGGTACAGGTGGTCCGTGTCCTGGCTATGGCCGACCTCGGCGACCACGAGCTCCACCTCGAACGGCTTGCTCTCGGCGGTGAAGACGGCTCCGAGGCTCTGGGCGTAGACGCTGGCCAGCCCTCGCGCGGTCACGTCCTCGCGCGCGTAGGAGTATCCCCGGACGTCGGCGTACCGCACGCCTGCCTGCCTGAGGCTCTCGAACTCGTTGTACTTCCCCACCGCAGCGAAGGCGATGCGGTCGTAGATCTCGCCCAGCTTGTGCAGCGAGGGAGAAGGATTTTCGGCGACGAGCGCTATGCCGTCCCGGCAGCTCATCACGACCACCGATCGGCCCCGGCCGATGCCCTTCCGCGCGAAGTCCGCGCGGTCCTTCATCAGCTGCTCGGGCGAGACGTAGAACTGCTGTGTCATGACCTATGCCTCCCGGCCCGCCGAAGAACGGGCGTCGATGATGGTGTGCGCAACGGTCTCGAGGTCACGGTCGGGAATCCGACGCGTCCCGGCTCCGTCCACAACGTAGACCACCGGCCACAGTGCGCGCACGGCGTCCGGTCCGCCGGTCGCTGAGTCGTCGTCGGCGGCGTCGTACAGCGCTTCGACGGCCACGCGCACGGCCGATGCCTCGTCCAGGCGCGGGCTCCACAGCTTCTTGAGTGATCCCCGCGCGAACACCGATCCGGAGCCGACCGAGTGGTGCTCCTGCTCCTCGTACCGTCCGCCGGTGACGTCGAAGGAGAAGAGCCGCCCCACATGGCGGTCGGTGTCGAAGCCGGCGAAGAGGGGGACGACGGCGAGACCCTGCATCGCCATCGGGAGGTTCTGACGAACCATGGCCGCGAGGCGGTTGGCCTTGCCGTCGAGGCTCATCAGGGTGGCCTCGATCTTCTCGTAGTGCTCGAGCTCCACCTGGAACAGTCGCGTCAGGTCCAGCCCGATACCGGCGCTCCCCGCGATACCGAGGACGGAATAGCGATCGGCCGCGAAAACCTTCTCGATATGACGGCTCGCGATCACGTTGCCCATGGTGGCACGGCGGTCACCGGCCATCAGCACGCCGCCGGGGAACGTCAGCGAGACGATCGTCGTGGCGTGCGGAGCGAGGTGGGAGGCGTCGGTGGAAGCGGTTCCCGGACCGAGCGTCCGGTTGGACGGCAGCAGCCCGGGATGATGCGTTCCGAGGTAGTCGGCGAAGGAGGCCGAGGCGGCCCGCGGAACCGCTGCTGCTGCATCATCCGGAAGCATCCGCTACTGGCCGCCCTTCTGCACGAATCCGCGCACGAATTCCTCCGCGTTGGACTCGAGGACACCGTCGATCTCGTCGAGCAGGTCGTCGACCCCCTGCGTCTGGGTGGACTCCTGCGCGGCGGGAGCAGAGGGCACGGGCTCGGGGAGCTCCTCCTCCGATTCCGAGGACGAGCCGCCGGTGGTGATGCGGTCCTGTGAAGCCATGATGGCAGACCTTTCGTGGTCGTGGTCGTGATCGGTTCGGTGATCAGGTTCCTATGGTGACACGCGACGATCAGGGCCGCTCAACAATCGGGCAAGGAAGTCCTCGGCGTCGGCTGCAGCATCGAACAACTCCTCGGTGAGCGCCGCACTTCCCCGGAGCGGCTCCCTCGTCTGCACGCGCTGCAGCCGTCGCTCGCCGGGGAGCTCGAAGATGAGCGAGTCCCAGCTCGCACCGACGACCTGCGCCGGATATTCGGCGATGCAGCGGCCCCGGAAGTAGGCCCGCGTGTCCCGGGGCGGCTCCACGGCGGCCCGGGCTACGTCCGCCGGATCGACGAGCAGCTCGACGTCGCCGCGCCGTGCCAGGCGCTGGTAGATGCCCCGCTCGGGTCGGAGGTCCGCGTACTGCAGGTCGACGAGCGCCAGGCGCGGATCCGTCCAGGCGAGCCCGTCCCGCGCCCTGTAGGCCTCGAGCACCTTCAGCTTCGCGATCCAGTCCACGTGCCGGGCAGCATCCATCGGGTCCCGCCGCAGAGTGACGAGCAATGCCTGCCAGCGGTCGACGACGTCGCGCGTCTGCTCGTCAGCGTCCGAGGGAAGGGCGGCGAGGACCGCCTCGCAGTAGAGCTCCTGCAGCTCTACCCCTGTCATCGTCCGGCCGTCCGTCAGTCGGACCGTGGTCGTCAGCGACGCGTCGTGGCTGATGGCGTGAAGGGCTTCGACCGGGTCCTCGAGGACGGGAACCGGCGCCAGTCCCTGCTCGATGAGCGCGAGGACCAACGCCGTCGTCCCCACCTTCAGGTAGTTCGACACCTCATGCAGGTTCGCGTCACCGATGATGACGTGCAGGCGCCGGTACTTCTCCGCAACGGCGTGCGGTTCGTCCCGCGTGTTGATGATCGGGCGCCGGACGGTGGTCTCCAGTCCGATCTCGTTCTCGAAGAAGTCGGCGCGCTGGCTGATCTGGAAGCCCGGCTCCTGGTTGAGCGGACCGAGGCCCACGCGCCCGGCACCGCAGATGACCTGCCGGGAGACGAAGAAGGGGATCAGCGCCTCCGCCAGCCTCGAGAAGGGCACGCTCCTCGGGACGAGGTAGTTCTCGTGGGAGCCGTAGGACACGCTCTTGTTGTCCGTGTTGTTCTTGTACAGGATGACCGGCGAAAAGCCCGGTGTGGCAGCGATCCGTTCCATCGCGGTGATGGCGACGAGGTCCCCCGCCCTGTCCCAGAGGACGGCGTCGAGCGGATTCGTCACCTCGGGCGAGGAGTACTCGGGGTGCGCGTGGTCGACGTAGAGCCGAGCCCCGTTGTTGAGCACGAGATTCATGAGGACAGCGGCCTCGGCAGGTTCGCCCCGCTCGAGGGCGATCTGTTCTGCGGTCAGCTCCTCCGATTCGTCGGTCAGCTGGCTGGGGTGTGCACGTGCGCGGTCCATCCGGTAGCCGCGCGCGTCCGTCAGCGGGGTCTCGTCCGTATAGTCCCAGCGCGTTCCGGCGAGATTGCCGAGCCCCTCACGCAGCGTGGCAGCGTAGGCGTTGACCACCTGGGAGGACAGCAGGGTGGAATTGGCGGACGGCAGCGCGGGCGCGATGATGCCGTACTCCGTCTCTGTCCCCATGACCCGGTGGACCGAGATCCCCTGACCGACGGGCGGTAGCCCTCCCGGAAAACGGGCCCGCCGTCCACCCGTGTCCATCACAGATACTGACCCGTATTCGCCGTCGTCTCGATGGACTTGCCCGGCTCCTGGCCCGCCTTGCCCTGCACGATGGTGCGGATGTAGGTGATCCGCTCCCCCTTCTTGCCGGAGATGCGCGCCCAGTCGTCCGGGTTCGTGGTGTTCGGCATGTCCTCGTGTTCGCGGAACTCGTCGATCACGGCACGCATCAGGTGTTCGATGCGCAGTCCCTTGCTGCCATCCAGGAGCAGGTCCTTGATTGCGTATTTCTTCGCGCGGTCGACGACGTTCTGGATGACCGCGCCCGAGTTGAAGTCCTTGAAGTACAGCATCTCGGTGTCGCCGTTGGCGTAGGTCACCTCGAGGTACTCGTTGGACTTGTCCGTCGAGTACATCTGCTCGACGGTCCGGCGGATCATCTCGGCGATGGTGGTCTGAGGATCCCCACCGTTCTCCTCGAGGTCGTCCGCGTGCAGCGGGAGATTGGGGGTGATGTACTTCGCGAAGATCTCGGCCGCACCCTCGGCATCGGGCCTTTGGATCTTGATCTTCACATCGAGGCGACCCGGGCGGAGGATCGCGGGATCGATCATGTCCTCACGGTTGGATGCACCGATGACGATGACGTTCTCGAGCTTCTCCACGCCGTCGATCTCGCTCAGCAGTTGCGGGACGATCGTGGTCTCGACGTCGGACGACACACCTGTGCCGCGCGTGCGGAAGAGCGATTCCATCTCGTCGAAGAACACGACGACCGGACTTCCGTCCGACGCCTTCTCCCGTGCCCGGGCGAAGATGAGCCGGATATGGCGCTCCGTCTCGCCGACGTACTTGTCGAGTAGTTCCGGCCCCTTGATGTTGAGGAAGTAGCTGCGGACCTGCTCGACGCCGGCACGCTCGGCGGCTCGGGCGGCCAGCGAGTTCGCGACGGCTTTCGCGATCAGTGTCTTGCCGCAGCCCGGAGGACCGTAGAGCAGGATTCCCTTGGGGGGCTTCAGCCCATGCTCCCGGTAGAGGTCCGGATGCAGGAACGGCAGTTCGACGGCGTCGCGAATCTGCTCGATCTGCGGGCCGAGGCCACCGATGTCGCCGTAGGCGATGTCCGGTACTTCCTCCAGGACGAGATTCTCCACCTCGCTCCGGGGCACCTTCTCCAGGCCGTAGCCGGACTTGGTATCGACGGCGAGAGCATCACCGACACGGATCTTCTCCGCCTGCAGGGGTCCGCTGAGCTTGATGACGCGCTCGTCGTCCGTACGGCCCACCACCAGCGCGCGGTCCGCGCCCAGGAGCTCCTTGACCGTGACCAGCTCACCCGCCCGCTCGAAGCCGAGCGCGGCGACGATCGTGAGCGACTCGTTCAGCAGCACCTCCTGACCGGCAGCGAGCTGTCGGACGTTGATGAGGGGGCTCACCGTGACGCGGAGCTTACGCCCGGACTGCAGGATGTCCGCGGTGTCCTGCACCGTGGCCTCGGTGGTGGTGCCGGGCTCGGAGGGTCGCCTCGGGTTGACCTGCATGACGGTGGCGAAGCTGAAGGGAGCAGCGCCCTCTTTCTCGAGGGCGGCTTTGAGCCTGACGATCTCCGTCCGGGCGGACTCGAGGGCCCCGACGAGCTTCCCGTTGTTCTGGGTGGCAGCCGCGAGCTGTCGATCGATATGGCGCAGTTTGTCCCGCAGAATATTCAACTGGCGCTGCGCCACGGTTGCGTCCACCTGCGGCGTCCCTCCCCCGAGATCAGCTGCGGGAGCGTTGTCTTCGGATTCCGGCATTTCGGTTCGCCACCTTAGGTTCTTTCCGTCAGCTGTCTTTCGACCTTAGCGCAGACCCCCCTCCGCGCAGTGCACTGTTAACGCCCGCATCGACCCTGCGATCCCGTGCGGTATCTTCGACGCCGCCGACGCGCTGGTGATGCTGCCTCTTGCCGCGCTTTCCGACGTCGGCCACGGTCGCGAACCTTTCCCCCCGGCGTCCGTCCCGACCCCGGTTTGCCGTCGTCGGGCCTACTCGACCGTTCCGCCGTCGGCGATGGCGTCGCGGCGTGCCTGCGCCTCCTCCGGGGACAGGGAGCCGCGCTGGATGGTGGAGGCGGCATCCCGGGCCACCCGGCGGAGGCGCTTGTCGGAGACGTCGCGCTCTCCTACGGCCTGCGGTGTCCAGGCGTTGAGGTCCTCCTGGCTGAACCCCGTCTTGGAGGGGCGACGCTTCGGCGTGAAGCCGACCGCGCCGTCGGCCAACCTGCGCGTTGTCAGGAGGAAGCCGGTGTGCGCGACCATGCGGTGGTCGGGACGGACTGCGAGGCCCTCGAGGTGCCAGCCGCGCACCATGGACTCCCAGCCCTCGGGCTCGGTGAATCGCCCGTCGGCGCGGATGGCCTCGGCCGTGCGGGAGAGCTGGGTGACGGTCGCGACGTAGCTGATCCAGACGCCGCCTGCGGCGAGGACGGTGGCCACGGCTTCAAGGCACTCCCATGGTGCGAGCATGTCGAGCACTACGCGGTCCACGGAGCCGGGCGCCTCATGCTCCACCACCTGCTCCTGGAAGTCCCCGAGGGTGATCTGCCACGCCGGGTGGGGCCCGCCGAAGATGGTTTCGACGTTGCCGCGGGCGATGTCGGCGAATTCCTCGCGGCGTTCGAAGGAGTGGAGGTAGCCCGAATCTCCGACTGCACGCAGGAGCGAGATGGACAGGGCGCCCGAACCCACACCGGCCTCGACCACGCGCGATCCGGGGTAGATGTCGGCCATCGTCACGATCTGGCCGGCGTCCTTGGGGTAGACGACGGCCGCGCCTCGCGGCATGGACAGCACGAAGTCGGACAGGAGCGGGCGGAGCGCCTGGTACAGCTGCCCGCTGGTGTTCTCGAGGATCGTGCCTTCGACGGTGCCGATGAGCGCGTCATGCTGGAGGAACCCCTTGTGCGTATGGAATGCGCCGCCGGGAGTGAGGGTGATGGTGTTCATCCGGCCCTTCTCGTCTGTCAGCTGCACGCGCTCGCCGGGACGGAACGGGCCGCGGCGTACTGCCGCTCCGTGTGGGCCCGAAGCGGTCGGGTTCGTGGTCGGAGTGTCGTTCATGGTGGTCCTTCGACAGGTGCCGGCTTGACCGGCATGGATGAGGCAGTACTACGTATGGTCGGGGAAACAGCGACTCGTCGGCTGATCAGGTCGGCCGGAGGGCACCGGAAAGCGGCAGGGTCCGCGCCGCGCATCAGGTGCCCGGCGTGCCCTTGCCGGTAATGGCCTGCACGACGGTCCGCTGATGGAGCAGGCCGGTGACAGCGCCCTGGCGGTCGAGCACCGCGTATTCGTTGCCTTCGAGCCGGGCGAGGAACTGCACGAGCTCCTGGCCCTCGGCCCACTCGGGAACGTAGGCGCCCGTGGCGAGGCGCCGTGCGGCGGCGTTGACCGCCGTCGTGCCCGCTGCCTCCTCGGGAACCGCGAGCAGCGCGGCTTCGTCGACCACCGCCTCCGGCACCCCCGTCGCGCCGGTCAGCACGACGGCGGCGCCCGGGTTCTCACGCAGGAGTCGGCGGGCTGCCAGGACGGTGGTCCCGGCGGGAAGGCCCAGGGCGCGCTGCTGCAGCCTGCCTGCACTGATCGCAGGCAGCCTCAGTCGCATCCGAGCGTTCTCGATGGCGGCGGTGGCACCCATCCATAGGAAGGCGCCCATCACCACGGCGATGATGATGACGGTGAGGTCCGGCCAGCGGCCCTGCAGCAGCGGCAGCCCCACGACGACGCCGAGCAGGAGCACCACGAGGATGCGGCCACCCCAGCCCGCTGCGACAGTGCCCTTCTCCTGGCTGCCGGTGGCCTTCCAGACCGCGCTCTCGACAAGGCGTCCACCGTCCAGCGGCAGGCCGGGCAGCACGTTGAACACCGCCACGAGGAGATTGGCCCAGATCAGGATGGTCGTCAGCAAATAGGCGACCGAGCCGGGAGTCATGGCCTGGAGGATGCCCCAGCCGAGAGCCGCGAGGACGAAGTTCGCCGCAGGACCCGCCAGTGCCACGAGCAGGGACCGCCCGGGCGACGCGTTGAAGCTGGCGAACTGCGTGTGACCGCCCCAGAGGTTCAGCACGATCCGCGTCGTGGGCCAGCCGAAGGCCCGGGCAGTGAGTGCGTGGGCTAGTTCGTGGAGCAGGACGGACGCGGCGAGGAGCAGCGCATACCCGAGGGCGACGGCGTAGGCTCCGGCGCCGATGCCGGGGAAGGCGTTCGCGACGCGCGGACCGAAGACGAGGACGATGAACGCCGTGATGACGAACCATGACCACGCAAGCACGACCGGGATCCCCGCGATGCGTCCGAGGGACAGCCCCGGGCTCGCTTCCGCCTTCGCGGGTGGGGGGCTGCTGGTCATGCTTCCGCCCCCAGGGCGGCCGTGTCCGGGTTGGGAACGAGCAGTCCCGCGAGGTCGGCCGGCGTGCGTCCTTCGAGGCTGTCCCAGTCGGTCCGTCGGTCGTCGGGCGGCAGCGGCACGAAATGGGGCACGGCCAGGGTGACGAGGCCGGCAGCGAGGGCCGATGTCACTCCGGGCAGTGAGTCCTCGATGGCGACGACCCGATCCTTGGTGAGTCCGGGATGGTCAGCGGCGAGGAGGTCGAAGCCCAGTTGGTAGGCCTCCGGGTCGGGCTTCCCCGCGCTCACCCGGTCACCCGTGACGAGATGGGAAAAAGTGCCCTCCGGCAACCGTGATGCGACGGCGTTCGCCAGGAGGGATTCGGACATGGTGACCATCGCGCAAGGGATACCTTCATGGCGGAGAGCTTCCAGCAGCTCCCGTGCGCCAGGGCGCCAGGGGACCTCGGTCCGGACATCGTCGGCGACACGGTCGGTCAGGAGATCGATGATGGCCCGGATCCCGAGGTCCACGCCCGCCTGCTGGAGCTGGCCTGCCGAGAACGTCAGCGCCTGGCCCACGAGAGCCGTGGCCTGGTCCATGGTCCACGTTCCGCCGTAGGATTCGACCAGGTCCCTCTCTGCGCGGATCCAGTAGGGCTCGGTGTCGACGATCGTCCCGTCCATGTCCCACAGTACGCCCTGCAGGCCGCGGAAGTTCCTAACCGAGCCGGTCCCGTCCGGGTCGAGCTCGATGCGGGCAAGGGTGTGGACGCTGCCGGTGGGGTGGTTTGCCATGTATCCAAGTCTACGGCGACCCCTTGACAGGCCCGTGCGTCAGCTCTCCGCGTAGCCGTCCAGCGTCGCCTGACATCGCTGCACGCCGGGGCTTAGGGTGTGAACGTGGACAGCTTCGAAGAAAACCAGCCGACCGGCGTACAGGACCTCTTCCAGGATGCCGGCGAACCCGAGCGGCGCATCACCATCATGCTCGCGGCCTTCGAAGGCTGGAATGACGCCGGCGAGGCGGCCAGCGATGCCCTGAAGTACATGGGCAGGTTCTTCGGCAGCGAGCGGATCTCCACCATCGACGCCGACGAGTTCTACGACTTCCAGTTCACCCGCCCCATGATCAAGCGGAACTCCTCGGGCCAGCGGCGCATCAAGTGGCCCAACACACGGATCAGCAAGGCCATCGTCCCGGACTCCGCCGTCGACCTCATCCTCGTCAACGGCGTCGAGCCGTCCTACAAGTGGCGGGCGTACACCGCGGAGCTCGTCGCGCTGGCCAAGGAGCTCAGCGTCGACTGCATCGTCCTCGTGGGCGCGCTCCTGGCCGATGTGCCCCATTCCCGTCCCATCCCCGTGACGGTCACCTCCGATGACGACCTCGTCCGGGAAAGCCTCGAGGTCGAGCCGTCGACCTACGAGGGGCCCATCGGCATCGTGGGCGTCCTCGCCGAGATGGGGCTCCTCGCGGACATCCCCACCATGTCCCTCTGGGCCGCCGTACCCCACTACGTCGGTCAGTCGCCGTCACCCAAGGCCCAGCTCTCGCTGCTCAACAAGCTCGAGGAGATCCTCCAGATCACGGTGGACACCCACCTGCTGACGGAGGAATCGGAGGCCTGGGAACGCGGGGTCGACGAGCTCGCCACCGAGGATCCCGAGGTTGCCGCCTACGTGCGACAGCTCGAGGAGGCCAAGGATACCGTCGACCTGCCGGAAGCGAGCGGGGAGTCGATCGCCCGCGAGTTCGAGCGGTACCTCAAGAAGCGGCGCCGCGAGCAGTAGCCCTTCGGCCACTGCTCGCCATGCGTGTTCCCCTCGCAGGACCTGTTCCTAGAGGCGCACCCCGAGCAGGGCGTCCAGCACGTCGGCCAACCCCTGCCGGCCGGAGCCCTTTCCTGAGCCGCCTCCGGAGCTTGCGAGGGCGGTGACAGCCCAGGCGTCGACGGCCGAGAGCGCGGAGGGCGCATCGAGATCGTCGGCCAGGTGACCGCGGACCCCGTCGAGCAGCATGGCGACGTCGGACGGGGACGCGAGGTGCGCGGCGTCCCGCCAGGTCCCGAGGCGGGCGACGGCGTCGTCGAGGACGCGATCCGTCCATGACCAGTCCGAGCGGTAGTGGTGGGCGAGGATGGCGAGGCGGATGGCCGCCGGGTCGACGCCGGACCGCCGCAGCTTCGAGACCAGCACGAGGTTGCCACGCGACTTGCTCATCTTCCCGCCGTCGTAGCCGACCATGCCTGCGTGGGAGTAGTGCTGCGCCAGCGGAGTGCCGGCCGCCGCCCACGCATGCGATGCGCTCATCTCATGGTGCGGGAACACGAGGTCCGAACCGCCGCCCTGCACCGTGAAGGGCGCCGGAAGGAACCGTTGGGCGATCACGGCGCACTCGATGTGCCATCCGGGCCTGCCGTCTCCGAGTGTGGCGCCGGGCCACTGCGGCTCCCCCGTCCGGGCCGTGCGCCAGAGGAGCGGATCGAGCGGATGGCGCTTGTGGGGGCGCGTCGGGTCGCCTCCGCGTTCCGCGGACAGTGCCACCATCGTTTCGACGTCGAGGTGCGAGACCTGACCGAGGAACCAGCGGTCGGCGTCGTCCTCGTCGAGGACGGCGGCAGCGTCCAGGGAGAAGTAGATGTCGCCGTCGGGTTCGCCGCCCACGCCAGGGACGGCATAGGCGAGGCCGCGGGCAACGAGTCCCTCGACGGCGGGGATAATCCAGTCGATCGCCTCGACTGCACCGATGTAGTGATCGGGCGGCAGGACGTTCAGCGCCTCCATGTCCTCACGGAACAGGGCTATCTGATCCGCTGCGAGGTCCTGCCAATCGACGCCGGTCGCGGTGGCCCTCTCCAGCAGGGGATCGTCGACGTCCGTGACGTTCTGGACGTAGGAAACGACAGAGCCGGCGTCACGCCAGGTGCGGTTCAGGAGGTCGAAGGCGACGTAAGTGGACGCATGGCCCATGTGGGTTGCGTCGTAGGGGGTGATGCCGCAGACATACAGGCTGCGGTCCGGATGCACCTCCAGCGGAGTCCGTTCCTGCGTCGCCGTGTCGAACAGGCTGATGCCCGACTGGGTTCCGTCGAGTTCTGGGACAGGAGTCGATTTCCACGCAATCACACGTTCTACCTTACGGCCCGCCATCAGGCGCTGATGACGCCGAACCCGAGGAGGACGTACAGGGCCAGACCGAGCAGGATGCGGTACCAGACGAACAGCCCGTAGCCGCGCGTTGTGACGAACTTCAGGAACCAGCCGATGATCGCGAACCCGACGACGAACGCCACCACGGTGGCCAGCGCCGTCTCGGGCAGGGCATACGGCCCGGCCTCGTCGTAGCTCTTGATGAGCTGGAAGACTCCGCTGCCGAAGACTGCCGGAATGGCAAGAAGGAAGGAGTAGCGGGCGGCGGACTCTCGGGTGTACCCCATGAGCAGGCCGGCGGTGATGGTTCCGCCAGAGCGCGACACGCCCGGGACGAGGGCCAGTGCCTGCGCCAACCCGTACAGGATGCCGTGCTTGTAGGTGAGGCTTTGCAGGTCCCGCGTCTGGCGTCCCACGCGGTCGGCCACGGCCAGGATGAGGCCGAAGACGATCAGCATCGTCGCGACGATCCACATGCTGCGGAACGACCCCTCGATCTGGTCCTGGAACAGGAGGCCCAGCAGCACGATGGGCACGCTGCCGAGGATGACGAGCCAGCCCATGCGGACATCCGGGTCATTCCGCGGCACCCTGCCCCGCAGTGCACCGAACCAGGCCTTCACTATCCGCACGATGTCCCGCCAGAAGAACACGACGACGGCGGCCTCCGTCCCGAGCTGCGTGATGGCGGTGAACGCCGCCCCCGGGTCCTGGGCGTTGGGAAGGAGCTCACCCACGATCCGCAGGTGGGCGCTCGACGAGATGGGCAGGAACTCCGTAAGGCCCTGGACGAACCCCAGGATGACCGCTTCTATCCAATGCACGGTTTCGACCCTAAGCCATGAGGCCGGGCACAGGCCCTAGGCTTGGCTGCATGCAACGGCGAAACGTGGGAGCGAGCGGCCTGACCGTCTCGGCTCTGGGACTCGGGACCATGAACTGGGGCCAGGAAGTCAGCGAGGAGGGCGCCCGCGAGCAGCTCCGCCTCTTCGCCGACGCCGGCGGCACCCTCGTGGAAACCGCCGCCCGCTATGGCGAGGGCCAGGCCGAGGCGATGCTCGGCGGGTTCATCAATGACACGGTCGCCCGCTCGGAGCTCGTCCTCGTGGTGCAGGGCGGTACCACCCGATCCGGCAGTCGACGCCTCGATGCGTCCCGTCGGGGGATGCTCGATTCGCTCGATGCCTCCCTCTCCCTCCTCGGCACCGACCACGCCGACCTGTGGCTCGCCCCCTCCCCCGACCCCGCCGTTCCGCTGCACGAGACGCTCAGCGCCCTGGAGACCGCCTACGCGTCGGGCCGCGCCCGCTACGTGGGTGTCTCCAACTACGCGGGGTGGGAGTTCGCGCGGGCCGCGGCGACGGCGTCGTTCCCGCTCCTCGTCAACGACGTGGAGTATTCCCTCGTCAATCGCGGCATCGAACGGGACGTCCTTCCCGCAGCAACGGCGTTCGGTGCCGCGATCCTCGCCTGGGGCCCACTCGGCCGGGGCGTCCTGACCGGAAAGTACCGGGGCCGGATCCCTTCCGAGTCCCGTGGCGCGTCGGACGTCTGGGCGCCCTACGTGGAGCCCTACCTCGCTGGAAAACCGCAGCGCATCACGGAGGCGCTGTGCACCGCCTCCCGTGGGCTCGACCTGCAGCCCCACGAACTGGCGCTCCGGTGGCTGCTACACCGGCCCGGTGTGGCCTCGGCCATCATCGGCGCGCGGACCCCGCAGCAGCTCAAGGAGATCCTGCAGACCAGCAGCGCGCCCGTGGCCGAGCCGATCTCGCAGGTACTCGACGAGGTCTCGGCGCTCATGGCCTGACGCCTTCCCCCGCAACTGTCAGCACCGGACATCTCGATGTCCTGACCGATCCCCTCGTCGGCTCAGGACTCGGCACTCGGGACCTAGGGCTCCACCTCGGCATCGACGAGGTCCGGCGCGTAGTCGGCGTCCTCATTATCGTCGTCCTCGCCCTCGTCGTCCGACTCCTCGTAGATTTCGAGCGGCGTCACTTCGCCGAAGGAGTCGTAGAGCGCTTCTTCATAGACTTCGAAGGCATCGGCTATACCGAGATAGGCCGCTTCCACTGCGGGGTCATCCTCCCGCCGTCGCGAAGCCGAGGCTGCAAGATGCTCTTCGAGGGCTGTCACGAGGGACTGGAGCGCGACACGCGGATCTATGCTCATGGCCTAGACGTTATCGGTAAAGTGAGCGGAATTGGAGGGATATGCGAGAACATTTTCTGAACGCGACGGCTGTCCGGGAGCGGGACTACGGACGGCAGTACGAGTATCTGGTACTCACCGTCCACGCCGGTGAATCGCTGCCTGCAGCCCGGAAACTCGTGACCGAACACGCCGAGTACGGCAAGTGGGAGTTGGAGCGCAGCTGCATCTTCATGGGCGGCAGCCGTCGGTACTGGTTGAGGCGGAAGGTCCTGCGCGTCGAACGCACGGCCTAGGGTTCGTAGGGCTCGCAACCAGGCTCCGGCCGCCCGACGTGGCGGGCCAGGGCAGGCTCAGGCGGAGGGCGGGCCAAGCAGCGACGTCGCAACCGTCGCCCGCGCCGACTCCTCGGTCGAAGGATGGAACTGACCCGCCAGCGCGTCGCGATGCAGGCGGACCACCTCGGACGCGGCCGAGAATCCTGAACCTCCTCCTACGTGCAGGGCGACCGTCGTTGCCTCCACCGCCGCCTCGACCGCATGCGTCTTCAGCGTGACGAGGCGCGGGAACCATGATGAGCCGACGTCGGACTGCGCGTCGAGATCACGAACGACGCCGATGAGCTCCGCCTCCACTCCCGTCCTTCGCATCCCCGCGCCGGCGAGGAGGTTGCGGAGCACCGGGTCGTCGGACAGTGGGCGGTCCGCGACGTGGCTCCTGCGACTCAGGAGCGCCTCGGTCGCCAGCTCCAGTGCACGGTCGGCGATGCCGAGGTACACCGACGCGATGAGGCTCTCGAACGCGGCGAAGATCCCGAACACCAGCAGATCGGCGTTCGGTCCGACGGGCAGCCGCCGGAACACGGCTCCGGGCGGCACGCGTACGTCGGTCAAGCGCGTCGTGTTCGACTGCGTGGCGCGCATCCCGAGCGGGTTCCAGTCCGCCAGGGTGTCGACGCCGGGAATGTCCCTGGGGATGAAGGCGTGGAGGATTGCGTCGTCCGCGCCGTCCTCTCCCGCGAGCTTCCCGAAGATGCCGAGACGGGTCCAGACGGGCGAGAGGCTCGTGAAGACCTTTGTCCCGGTATAGCTGAAATCGCCGTCGGCCAGGCGCTCGACGCGGGTCACCGAGTCGAACAGGACGGCGTCGTTGCCGGGCTCGGAAACTCCGAAGGCGAACACCTCTCCCCGTGCGGCCTCCTCGAGGATGAATTCCAGCGAGTCGTCCCCGCGGTCGGCGAGCAGACCGGCCACTGCCGTCCACACCAGGTGCATGTTGACGCCGAGGGCCGTTGCCGGCGCTGCGGACGCAAGGGTGCGCTGAGCCTCCGCAACCCGCGCCATCCCGCCCGCACTACCCGGCCGGACATCCACGAGCATGCGCAGGTACCCGGCGGCCGTGAGCTCGTCGAAGTCCTCGGTGAAAAAGGTGTTCGCTGCATCGTAGGCGCCGGCCCTCCCCCGGAAACGATCGAGCAGGTCCTCCGTCAAGAGCTGCGCCGCTGCACCTGGGTACGTCGTCATGCCGGTCTTTTCCCGTCCCGCCCGATCAGTAGGTGGTGAGCAGGCGGGCGAGCACCCTGGAGCCGAAACGTAGCGAGTCCGCGGGTACTCGTTCGTCCACGCCGTGGAACATCCCCGTGAAGTCGAGTTCGTCGGGCAGCTGCAGGGGCGCGAAGCCGTAGCCGGTGATGCCGAGGCGGCTCAACGACTTGTTGTCCGTGCCACCGGAGAGTGTGTAGGGCAGCACCTTGGCTCCCGGGTCCTCGGCATGCAGCGCGTCGATCATCGAGTCCACCAGGTTCCCGGCGAACGGCACCTCGAGGGAGGTGTCCTTGTGCTCATAGGTGACGTCGACGCCTTCACCTGCGAGCCCGCGGATGATCTCGAGTACCTGGTCCTGCTGCCCCGGGAGCGTCCGTACGTCGATGAGCGCCTCGGCCGTGCCCGGAATGACGTTGTGCTTGTAACCGCTCTTGAGGACCGTCGGGTTCGCGGTGTTCTGCAGGGTCGCTCCGACGAAGCGTGCCACCGTTCCCAGCTCCCGAAGCAGGATGTCAGGGTTGTCGGGGTCGAACTCCACACCCGTGAGCTCGGTGACGCCGTCGAGGAACTGCCGCGTGGTGGGGGTCAGCTCGATGGGCCAGGAGTAGTCGCCGATACGCGTGACTGCTCGGGCGAGGGCGGTCACGGCGTTATCGGTGTTGATCTGTGAACCATGACCGGCCCGACCGTGCGCCACCAGCCGTAGCCAGGAAATGCCCTTCTCGGCCGTCTGGAGCAGGTAGGTCCGCTGGCCGCCGATGGTCGCGGAGAACCCCCCGACCTCGGAGATGGCCTCGGAGGCACCCTCGAATACCTCGGGCTTGTTGTCGACCAGCCAGGAGGCGCCGTAGGCGCCGCCGGCCTCCTCGTCGGCGAAGAACCCGAAGATCAGGTCCCGCTGCGGCTTGATCCCGTCGCGCTGCATAGAGCGGAGGACGGACAGGATCATGGCGTCCATGTCCTTCATGTCGACGGCGCCGCGGCCCCAGATCAGCCCGTCCTTCTCCTCGCCGCCGAAGGGATCGACCGTCCAATCCTCCTTCTGCGCCGGGACGACGTCGAGGTGGCCATGGACCACGAGCGCGGGCAGCGACGAATCGGAGCCCTCCATGCGTGCGACGACGGAGGTACGTCCGGGCGCTGCATCGAACAGCTGCGTGGACAGGCCCACCTCCTCGATGAGGGCCGCTGTGTACTCGGCGGCCTGCCGCTCGCCCGGCCCTGCGTTGTCGCCGAAGTTCGAGGTATCGAAGCGGATCAGTTCCTGACAGATCCTGACGACTTCATCTTCGGGGGTAATGCCCACGTGGTCCTCCTGGGTAGCGGTTGCTCTCCCAGCTTACCGAGAGTGCGGGCCGGCAGGATCTCCTTCGTCGCGGCCTTGCAGGGGCGGCCATGGCTTCCGCGGCGAGCAGCCGACGGCACCCGGTGTTTCCGTCCCATGGTCGATGGTCGTACATCATCCGGCTTGGAGTGGACCCGCAGCCCACGCCCTTCGCGCTTCGGACCCGACGCCGTCATCCTCACGGGGACCGCAGTAACACCCGGTTGCTTGCAGCCTCAAATCTGACGTTGTTCGACGTCCTCACCGATCGCGGATGTCGGAGGTGACTGTTCTGACGGGTTCTCAACTGTGCGTGAGTAGGACTTCGATACACGCCGGTAGGCGGGGCTGAGGAAAGCCAGAAGAGCAGCCAGGATCATGATGATTCCAGCGATGAAGAACACCAGGGCGATCCCGCGGGAGACACCCTCCCCCAGAAGTGGTGCCAGGCGCACTGAGCCTTCAGCGGATCGTGCGTACGGAATGATCCAGAACTGGGCGATCGGTGCGACGAGGAACGCGGTGACCGGGGCCGCGGCCGACTCGAAGGCCATGGCGAATCCGAAGACCCGCCCCTGCCGCTCGAGGGGTACGGTCCGCTGAATCACCGTCTGTTCGGCAGCTTCCACGAAGGGCACCAGGGCGAGGTACAGCCAGATTCCGGCGACGTACAACCACGCCCACTCCCTCACCGTGAAAAGCGCTCCAAGGACGCCCATCGCGATCACGGCGACGAGCATGGTCCGCAGCGGATTGGAACCGAGACCGAACTTGCCGATCAGTGCCCCTCCCACGATGAAACCCGTCGCACCGAGCGCGAAGAAGATCCCCCATAGCTCGACCGGAAACAGTTCCAATCCGTACGGGTCCATCAGCGCCATATACACGCCACCAACGAAATTGTTGAAGGTGGAGAACAGGATCAGCGCGAACAGGCCGGCGATGGCCAGCACTGCGGCAAGCGAGCCACGAAGGTCGAATCCTCCGTGTGCATCGGTCGCTGCCGGGCGCACCTCCTCGGGCATGCGCAGTGTGAGCAGGTGGGCAAGAGCCAACGCTGTGAGCGCTACGGCGATGAGGACCGTCCAGCCCATGCCCAACAGGCCCACAGAGAGTCCGGAGAGCACCGAGGTGATGATGAACATCAGCCCCTGCACCATGCCCACCAGCCCATTGGCATTAGCGCGTCGGTCCGGTTCGATCAGGATGGTCACCGTCGTGGAAAGAGCGATATTACGCATGTTCTCGACGACTGCGCCGATCAGGATGACCAGGGTGAACACCCAGAACCAGGGCTGCGTCAGGTCCAGCAACCAGTTGGTGGGTGTCAGCAGGAACATCGCTCCGGCAAGCACGAACATCACCAGGGTGAAGCCGCCTGCGAAACGCATGACTGCCAGCTTGCGGTATCGATCGACGTACGTGCCGAAGCTGATGCTGGAAAGTGCGATCAACATCATGTACGCACCGCCGACCACCCCGGTAGCGATCACGTTGCGCGTCTCCAGGTATACCCAGAACGTCAGGGCGAACCACAGGAAGCTGGTCGTTATATTGGCAAGACCTGTGTTCACCAGGATGCCGGTGAACGTTCGGGACCGCTCCGCCGGGGTGCGCAGGACCATGTCGACCGTCTCGCCGTCGACCGGTCGAGAAACCCCGCTGTCCCTGTCGGCAGTGGAGCTCGGAACTTCATCCTCAGGACGATCGCTACCGATGAGTGGAGACGCAGCGGCCCGAGGCGGGGATGGGTCCTGCCCGGTCATGTGCCTCAGTGTACTGACAACCAGTCAGGGCAGAACAGGGCGGAACCGTGTGGTACGCAGCGATTCCGCACACGGGACCTAACGTCAGCTCATTTCGCGACCCGGCAATCACGGATGCTCGGATGTGGGATACCTGAATCAGCGCGACTGCGACGACGACCACGACCGAAACGAGGTTGCTGCCAGTGGGGTGAGCGCGTGCGCCCAGAGCACCCTGGACGTCGCGATGGGCATGGATCGGAACGCTCGAAGATTTCGCGCGGCATGTCGAGGAACAGCCGGCATTCGGCGTAGGCGATGCCTGAGGCGATCGTAACGAGCAGGATCGCGATGCGGTCGTCGAGGTGTTCGGCCCCGTCGAGGTACCGCGCGGTGAGCAGGACCGTGGTGCCTCGGCTTGCCGGTTGTTCGACGGTGTGCCACACCTCCGGGCGCGCCTGGGATCGAGCCGAATCGTCGGTGGATCGAGGAATATGACCGGTGGGTTTCCATCAGGCTCGTTGCAAGGTCGAGTCGGCGACGGAGTAGGCCTCGAGTAGGTGCCAATGCGGGCCTTGTCCTGCTTCTTCTGCCCGAAGCTTCGGACACAACGCGCTCGAGCAGCCGGCGTCAACTACAAGTTGGCTCACCGCTCCCCCGCTCGTGCTGAAATCATCAAGGGACGGAGGCTAAGAGCAATGGAACGGGGATGTGATGAACGCCGACGAGCAGAGGAAGCAACTCGCGCAGATCGTGCTCGAGGAGAACCTTGATCTATCCCTTGTGTGGCTGGGGTACTTTCGCATCTCGGGTAGCGCGAACGAGAAGGACTTCAGGCTGTACGCAGCCGGAGAGTGCCAGCTCCCCACGCCACAGCGGGACCTGATCTCCCTGGCGCTCCGCCAGCTTGCGACCGGCCACCAGGAAGCGCTCGAGCGCCAGGTCGATCGTGAACGATCACAGCATCTTCACGATCACGGCGATTGAATCATCTCCTCCGAGCGCTGCGCCGCGGCCGCTCGCTGCACTCGCCGGCGGGGTGGCATGACCACGAGAACGGCGATCGTCAGGCGATGAACTGCACCTAAGCCTCAGTCAGGACGGCACTCCCACCTCCACGTACTCGGGCGCCGAAATTCCCATAGAGAAGGTACGTATAGAAGAAGTGCGGCTTGGTTTCGTCTATGGATCTCTAGGTTCCAGCACACCAGGACGAGACATCGCTACTCCCCCGCACTGGCGCTCCACTGCTGTCCTGCGACCCTGTCTCCTAATCCGTAACGCTTCAGACGGAGTGAAGAACAACATCTGCCGTGCTCTTGGGCCGAGTCATGTCCTCATCATTCGTATCGGCGGCCGCAGGCCACGTGCAGTGGCACCACGAGGCACTCCGAGCCTGGAACCTGCTGGGAGATCTGAGCCTGAGCCGCCTCCGCTATTTCATACCGGTCCACAGCGCGGTGCGCATGGAACCACCTGGGCCCGCCGACTGCCGCCACCGGATCAGCCCGGAGAGGGCAAGTGGCCCGTGATCACCGACGTCGCGCTGGTGCAGGAATTAGCAGGATGACGGCCTTTGCATGAACAGGCCACGACTGGATTGCGACTTCAGGGCGTCGATGGTCTTCTGCTGTCCGTTCTCGAGGGCATCCATGGGGTGCCGGAACCGCCGATGGCAGTGCCGAACCCGTCCGACACGTCGGTGTAGGTCTGCGTCATCGTGGGACCCCAGGTGAAGTCGGGGTTCACGTTGACGGATGCCTCGGCGAGGACGTCGTAGATCTGCTGTCCGCCGTAGTAGTCGACGCCGCCCGCGAAGGCTTCGAGCTCGGTCGCGGACTCCGCAGCCGGGTACAGGCCACCGAGCTCATTGGCGAGTGCGAGCAACAGCGCCTCACCCTCTCCGTGAGGGTGGGGCACTTTCGTCGTTATCGGGATGCTCGCGGGACCTGCGTATGCTTGAGGGCGACGTCTGGGGTCTCAAGGGGAAACGATGAGCATAACTGAACGCAGCTCTCTGTCACGTTCATCCGATGGATACCCGGCGATGGCGCCGGCGCGCCACTTGTCGCACAGGGTGGGCGGCCAGTGGGCGGCCAGGCTTCCAACTCTCGCGGGACTCGCCTTCTGCGCGATCGTGCTGTGGTCACTCATCGTGAACCTGGTGGCACCACACTATGGTGCGTCGACGTACAACACCGGATGGGCCCTCGCTGCCAGCGCGGCAGTGCTCGCGATCATGGGGGGCGCCTTCTCGGCCGTGTCAAAGGTCGCGCCTCTGGCCACGCGGAACCGGTGGCTGACCATACTCGCATGGGTGGCAGTTTGGTCCGTGCTTCTCGCCGTGCAGATGAGAGTCTCCTACGCGGTGCGGATCCCACCTGACTGGGATTCTTACGCCATCTTCTGGGACGCCTCGGGGCTTGCCACCGGTGCTATAGAGCATGTCAGCCCGTACTTCCAGATCAACCCGAACAACCTACTCCTAACCCTGCTGCTGACAAGCTACTTCGAGTACGTTCTCTCGCTCGGCTTCTCTGACCTCAGTATGGCCACAGCGTTCCTCAACGGGATCATCCTGTTCGCCGGCACGATCCTGACCTACTATGCGACGCGGATGCTCGGCGGCAGGAAAGCAGCAGCCTTCTCTCTGATCCCATGCACCGCGCTCCTCGTGCTCTCTCCCTGGGCGACTACCTTCTACTCGGACACGACCAGCGTCCTGTTCACATCCCTGATCCTTTGCCTCCTAGTAAGGGCGCGGAGGACGAACAAAGCAACGGTCCGGATACCGTTGTGGGTCCTTGCCGGGTTCGCGGCCGCAGTCGGATACGGGATCAAACCCACCGTCATCATCTGCCTGGTCGCGGCTGCCATCACGGCGCTCTGCCTACTGCCCGCGAGGAAGAGCGCCGCGTCCCTCCTGCTAGGCATCATGATCGTCGGCGGAAGCTTTTATGGAGGGCACAAACTCATCGCTCACATGGAGCGGAACAACTCTGCGGTGAACTTCGACCTGCAGTCCAACCCGGTCGCCATGAACCCTGGGCACTTCCTCAAAGTCGGATCGCAGTCCACGCAAGGCCCGTACGGGCGTTTCTACGGAGCCTACAACCAACGCGACTACCTCGACACAGTTACGGTCAAAGGATCGGAAGCGAAACTCCGCGCCGGCCTCGCCGTCTACGCCGACCGGGTCTCCGACATGGGGCCACTCGGTTACACCGCGTTCCTCAACAACAAGCTCGCGTGGGTCATGGGCGACGGATCCTTCTTCACCTGGGGCGAAGGAAGAGTCACTTCGGACAACTTCATCTCCCAGCAGCCGAGCGACCAAGCCATCCAAGACCTCTTCGGGAACAAGCGCCCCAACCACCAGTGGATGATGTCGATCTGGCAGGGAACATGGTTCGTCGTACTCGCCCTTGTCGCTGCGCCGCTTCTCCTGCGCACCCGTAGTTTGATGCGGCCCGAAGTGTCAGCAATCCGCATTGCCCTGCTGGGACTCATCGTCTTTCTGATGCTGTTCGAGGCCAGGGCAAGGTTCCTGTATCTGTATGCCCCGTACTTCATCGTTCTGGCCTCACTGTCCTACCCTGTCCTGGTGGAGGTCGTAGGCAGGCGTTGCCGTGTCCGGTATGGGAGGAACACCGAGGCCGGGTCGGCACGGCACCCCGCCGGGCTGCCCCGGCTGACGCGTTGACAGTGTCAACATGCACGCAATCCGGGCATGTAACCGGGAGTGTCCGAGTTCGCTACATCAAGCGCCTCAGCCCTCTGAGTTAGGTCGCAGAGTAAGCCGAGCAGAGTTTTCAAGTCCCTTAGGACCGTCCGTCCTAGTCGAGGAAATCCGCGGCGTTGCTATCGGCGTCGTTGGCGAGGTGGCCGTATGTGTCGACCGTGTTTTGGATCGTCTCATGGCCGCGCCTCGCCTGGATGACGGGCAGGGGCACGCCCTTGACGATGACCCAGCTGGCGCGTGTGTGTCGGAGGTCGTGCGGCGTGGGTGCCTGGTCAAGTCGAGGCGACGCGGCGGGGTCGGTGAGTTCGGCGATGGTCGGGCCCCGAACAAGCGGTAGAACTGGGTGTTGCGCAGCGCTCCCCCGCTGGCGTTGGTGAAGACCAGCTCGTCGTTGCGCAGCGGTGCCAGCTGCTGGTCGATCATTTCGGTGAGGGATAGCTGCATTGACACCTGCCGCCGGCTTTTGGGGGCCTTGGGTCCGCCGATCGCCCAGCCGCTGTCACTGAGCTTCCACGCCCTCGTGACATGCACGGTGTACCGGCCGGAGGCGTCCTTGCGAATGTCGCGCCGGCGCCTCACTAAAGCGCAACCCTGTCGCGGCGAAGATCCGGACGAGGGTGGCGTACTGGGAGTCGATCGTCTCGGCAATGTGCTCGACGTCGGCCTTCGTCAGGACCACGCCCTCGCGCGTCCTCACGCTCGAGCGGGGCGCGCGGATCCCCTTGGCCACGTTCTCGGTGAGGTGGCGCTGGCGGACTGCAGTCTCGAGCGCGGCCGAGAGCAGCGCGTGAATGTTCTTCTGGTTTTGTCCGCGACGCCCATCCCCTCGAACCAAGTGAGCACCTGCCCGAGGGAGAGCTTGTCGACGGGGGTGGAGCCGAGCGGGGCCTCGATGTGGTTCTCGTGCAGTCGGCGGTAGCGGGCGCGGGTCCCGGACTCGATGCCGGTGATTCCGTAGATGTGGTGGCGGATGACGTCGCGCACTCAGGGCGAGGTTGAGCGCATGACGGACCGCCGTCTGCGCCATATCGTGAACGTCACAAGCTTCCTGGTGACGTTGCTCGCATCCCTGGGCTTCACCGGACTCGGCCTGCGCATCAGCCCGTTCGCCCTGATGCCCTTCGTCTTCATTGGCGGCTACGTCGTGAACTCCGTCCTCCCCCGGTTTAGCAGTCGAGACAAGTCACCCCGCCACTAGGACTGCATCCACTCTGTCTTGAATGACGGGTGGCCCCGACATGGAGCCTCGATGAGCTCGAGCATCGTCCACATGTAGTCCTGGTCTCCCGCGACGGCGACCTCGTGTTCTCCGTCCCAGCCGTGACGGTCACGGAAGACCGGGCAGGGGTCCTTCCGCCGCGCTGGTCCGTGCGGCTGCCATCCTCTGAGGGGCAAACCGGCGTGGCGGTACTCCCGTCCACCGCGCACACTGGGTCCATGGCGCACCGGCGAGCCGCACTCATCTTGGGACTGGTGCTGGCGTGTGCTGCTCTCGTTCTCGTCGTGCTGTACCCGCCGGCCTTTGCGACGCCATTCTTCTCCCGGGACCGGCCCGCGGCCAGCGCCGGCGGCCCGGTGCCGCCGGTCGCCGAGCCACCGATCGTACGCCTGGCGATTGCCGGCGACACCGGGACCGGAGACGCCGCCGAATACGCTACGGCCGATCGCATGCGCGCTGAGAGCCGGGAGGATCCCTACGATGCGCTGATCCTGCTCGGTGACCTGATCTACGAGGACGGAGAGGCCGAGCTGACCGAGCGCTTCGTCTCCGAGCCGTTCGCCCCGATCATCGACCGCGGTGCCGAACTGCTGCCGGTGCTGGGAAACCATGACTACGACAGCGGTGAACAACGACAGATCCTCGAACACCTCGGCCGCCAGAGCCCCTGGTACACGGAACAGGTGGGTCCGGTACGGGTACTCGTGATGGATTCCGTACGTGTGGAGGACGAGGAACAGACGAGATGGCTGCGAACGGCACTGGCGGAACCGCAACCACCGGGGGCCTGGACAGTGGTCGCGATGCACCACCCGGCGTACTCCGCCGGCCATCACGGCTCCGACCAGGCGGTTCGCGACGCGTGGAGTCCCCTGTTCGCGGCAGCGGGCGTCCCGCTCGTGCTGGCCGGGCATGACCACGACTACCAGCGCTCGACTCCGCAGGACGGCGTGACCTATGTCGTTTCGGGAGCGGGTGCGAAACTGCGTTCGACCGGTCGCCGGGACTTCACCGCGGTAAGCAGCTCGACGCTGCACTACGTCGATCTGCTGGTCTACGAGGACCACCTCGTCGGCAGGGCGATCGACCCGTCGGGCCGGCTCGTCGACAGCTTCACCATCGGCCGATGAGTACACGCCGCAGAGTCTAACCGTCCGGGCACGGTGAGATGCCACCGCCAGTCCGCACACATGGGCAGAAACCCCAACCAGGAGGAACCCTCATGAGCTTCTCGCAAGATCCACGCACCCAGACCGGGGACGCGTTCCGCGACCTTCCCATCCGAACGCGCATCTCCTTCAACCACCACCGTGAGCCCGGATTCGCCAGGAGAATTGACCACGACGCGTGGACTGCGACCTGCTTCAGCAGCGCAACCAATGACAACGACCTCTGGTGGATGATCGACGAGTCGCTCTACCGCGTCATCCCCGAGCTCAACGATGACGAGATCGACGGTATCGAGCAGGCCATCCTCGCAAGCACCGAAAGCGCGCTGCATAGCAACAGCGGTTTCGACCGTCCCTTCCGGGAGAAGATGGGAATATCTATCGAGAGTAGTTGTGATCGACTCATGGCCCAGATGGATCTGAAGCTTATAGATGTCTAAACCTGCTTGCAGAAGCCAAGACGCATTCGAGTGGCGCAGGTCGTGGATTCGCGGCTGCTTGGTGAGACCGCTTAGTCGTGCGGCTTTCACAGCCCGATCCCAAACCTCCCACGCCCGCCTGTGGTCGATCGGACCGCCGCTAGCGCTGGCGAAAAGGTGACGCCCTGTTTGTGCGGATTCTAATAGCAGTTGTGAGAAGCCCTGGGCGATACCAGTTTCGAGGTTGATAGTCCTCTTCGACTTGGACGTCTTCGGCGGTCCCATGACGGGCCGGTTCTGTTCGTCTCGGGTCCAAGCGCACGTGATTGTGATCAACGTGTGCCCCTCCGAAGAGACTGAGAAGTCTCGAGCGTAGAGGGCAGTGGCTTCACCGAATCTCGTTCCCGTTGCCGCTAAGAAAACGAACAGGGGTAGGTAATCTTCGATGTGGCACTGCAGTAGCCTCCACTCCAACTATGTGAGGAAGGAAACGGGCTCTTCGGTTCTTCTGTCTCGGGGCACAGCGACGCCCTGGCATGGATTATCGGGCCTCTTTTTCTCCCGAACAGCGGACTTGAAAGAAGCTGACAGAAGACCATGAGCATTCGAGATTGATTTGGGTGCGAGACCGTTTCCCTGCAGGCTTTTGATCCAGCGAACAACATCGCGATAGTCGACATCAGTAGCAGCAACGCTACCCAAAATGGGATCTATGTGCCTGCGAAGTATGCCCTTGTACCGCCGCACAGTGTAGCCGTTTGCCCAGGTTCGCATTTCGATGTGGTCACTTACCATGTCGCTCACGATATAAACCGACTGGTAGTGCTTTCGCACATTCTCCAAGGCCCGCTCCGTGTCATGGTCATGGGCCTCCAAAACCAAGCGCATCCGCCGTGCATCGTGCTCGTCAGCGAACCGGTGAGACTTCCGCTCATGGGTTCGCTTGTCCGCCCATCGCAGTATGTAAGCCGTCTGGCCGTTCTTGCGGGGCCTCTCCTCTATGTTCGCCATGCAAAGAACTATGCGAGTCGTGCTCCCACGAGTGACGGATTTCGGCACACGCGTGGTCGACATGGCGCTCCACGTGGTCGAGGGCACAAAAAAACCCCGGCGAACCGGGGTTTTCTTTGTGCGCGGAGGGGGACTTGAACCCCCACCCTCAGAAGAGGACTAGCACCTCAAGCTAGCGCGTCTGCCATTCCGCCACCCGCGCGGGTGGTTTTTTCGCGGTCGAAACCGGCGAAAGCAACGAGAAAGACTCTAACACGACTTCGCCCCAGGAGTTGAATCGGGGGCTCCCCCAGCCATGGACCCGATGCACGTCGTACGGCCGTCGATCGAGGACCTGCAACGCTGTACACCCGCGGTCGGGGGGCGGCAACGGCTTCGGGACCGTGCGCAGGATCACCCCGATTGCGTATGCTGTCCTCACCACTGGCCTGAGCCTGTGGTGCCCGTGGCGGCCCGAGTGCATGGAATGGATGACGTGAACGAGACGAATCCCGACCAGGAGCAGTTCGCCCTGACCTATGACGCGATGCAACGCGCCAACATCTCCACGGGTGAGCTCTGGCTCCACTACTTCAGCATGGGCGGAGGCGTCGACGAGTACGAGGTCAATGCATACCTCCACGGCCTCATCGACCTACCCGACCACGAACGGGACTGCATCTCCCAGGCCGTCAATGAACTCTTCGACGACCTGTGCCGGCAACGAGGTGCTCCCTATAGTTCGGGACGCGCTCGCAACTGCGGCAACTGATTGATCAGGCTCCAGCACCACTACTGCCGGCGCTCCCGGCGATCAGCGCGATCGGTCCGAGGGCCAGGACCAGCGCGGCACCGATGACCAGCGCGAACAGGCCGAGCCACAGCGGCGACGGCACGCCAGTGGTCCCCCGCAAGAGGTAGGCGTCCGACGACGAGAGATCCCGTCGTCGTGCATGCACGCGCATCACCTTCACCCAGTCGCGGCAGGAACCGACCAGCAGCGCGATACCGAGGACCAGGCAGGCATAGCCCGCGGAGGCCCCGCCCCCGAACCAGACGAGCGCCAGCGCTACTGCCGCACTGCCGCCCAGGATGAGAACGCCCTGACCGTTCCTGATCAGGACGAGCGCAGCGACCAGCACCAGCGCCCCGGCCGACAGCGCGGCACCGGCCCAGCCGTGGGCGGCACTCCAGACGAGCGCGGCGCCGACCATGGCGGGTACCGGATAGCCCCAGAAGGTGGTGAAGGCGGCGCGCCAGCCGCGGCGTCCCATGCTCGTGGTCGTGCCGGAGTGGTCGAGGCGAAGGATGATTCCGGTGACTCGCTGCAGTGTCAGCAGCGCGGCCGTCGCGTGCCCTAGCTCATGCACGACGGTGACGAAGAGGCCGAAGTAGCGCCATGACCGCCGAGGCAGCGACAGGACTGCGGCCGCGAGCACGATGGCGATGATCGCGGCGAGGCCGAGCTCGGGCGGAGCACCCTGGGTGAAGCCGTCGGTAATGCGTTCCCACAGAAGCACGGGGGCAGGACCCACGAGGGAGCCGCTCGCCGGTCCGCTACTCAACGGCAGCCGCGCCGGTAGAGCTCTCCAGGCGCCCGGCGATCGCCTCGATCGCCACTGCGACCTCACGGAACGAGGTCGACAGGGGCGACAGTCCCAGCCGGATGCCGTCAGGGTTGCGGTAGTCGGGAATGATCCCGTCCTCCCACAGCCCGGGCACCATCGTGGCGAAGGCCGGATGGTCGATCGTGATGTGTCCGCCGCGTTCCGACGCCGCCCGCGGTGAGGCGAGGACCACCCCGTGCTTGGTGAGCAGCTCCTCAACCGCCTCGATGGCGAAGGCCGTCAGGAGTTCGGACTTCCTCCGGACCGAGGGCATGCCGACCTGCTCGAGGAGGTTCAGCATGTCGCGCATGGCGAGCATGCCGAAGATGGGAGGTGTACCGGAGACGAGCTTCCGGATGCCGTCTGCCGGCTGGTACGCGGCGCCCATCGCGAAGGGATCGGCGCTGCCCAGCCACCCGGGAATCGGTTGGTCGAGTGTCGGCAGGTGCCGTTGCGCCACGTAGGCCCATGCCGGAGCGCCCGGTCCTCCGTTGAGGTACTTGTAGCTGCAGCCGGCCGCGAAATCGACATCCCACGCATCCAGTTCGGCGGGCACGGATCCGACGGAGTGGCTGAGGTCCCAGAGGACGAGGGCCCCGGCGTCGTGGGCGATCTTCGTGATGCCCGGCACGTCGGCGATGTGCCCGGACCGGTACGCCACGTGGCTGAGCAGGACCAGCGCAGTCTGCGGCCCGACGGCCGCGGCGACGTCCCCGGCTGTCGCCCCGCCGTCGTACGCGACATCAATCCACCGCACGGTGAGGTTCCGCTCGCGGGCGATACCCTCCACGATGAAGCGGTCGGTGGGAAAGTTGTCGCGGTCGATGACGATCTCGCTGCGGTCCGGGCGGGCAGCCACCGCGGCCCGAGCAAGCTTGTACAGCAGGACGCTCGTCGAGTCCGCGACGATGGATTGGCCGGCGGCCGCGCCGAGGGTCACCCGGCCCAGCTGGTCGCCGATTTGCTGGGGCACCCCCAGCCAGCCTTCGTCCCATCCCCGGATGAGGCGCCCGGCCCACTGCTGCCTGATGAACGAGGTGAGGTTGTCCACCGTCACCGCCAGCGGACGTCCCAGCGAGTTGCCGTCGAGATAGGCCCGTACGGCGTCGTCCTGAGTACCGATGAAGAGATCGCGGTGGTGTGCGAGGGGGTCGGCGGCGTCGAGCTCGGCCGCCCTGTCAGCGATGGTGATGCCGGTCATGGCTCCAGTCTAGGGTGGCGAATACGGAGTCCTCGCAGGGTCGAGGGAAGGCGTCAGGGCGGCTCCCCGAGGGGAACCGCCCTGCTCATGCCGATGTTTGCGCTGGTGGCGCTGGGCTACCGGCTGGCCGCCGTTGTGTAGGCCGCCAGGATGGAGCTACCGAAGTAGGGCCCGTACATGACGTTCTTCTGCGTGTTGTAGCCGAAGCTGTTGACGGAGTTCTGGGTGCCGCCCGCGCCCGATCCGACGAACCACGGGCCGCCCGAGGATCCGCCGGTCATGTCGCAGGGGATGCCCTGCGACTGGGTACCGCCGACGCGGTCGGCCGAGGCCGTGCCGGAGCAGCTGTAGAGTCGCTCGCCGTTGAAGGGCGAGGCGGCTGGGTATCCGTACGCGGTGTAGCCGAAGTTACGCGCCATGTTGAAGCCGATGCTCGACGCGCCGACGGTGGCCGAGAGCGTCCTGCCGTTCAGGGTGTTCATGACGGCGAAGGCGCCGTCGTAGTTGATGTCGTTGCGGGACACCCATTCATTGGCTGCATGCAGAGAGCGTGCCGTGAACTTGCCGTAGGGTGCCGCGCCGTTGTTGTACGCGGGGACGAAGACGAAGTTCGTGACGAAGCCGGTGGAGAGGTCGTACGTGCAGTGGCCTGCCGTCGCCACGGTGCTCTGGTTCCCGCTCTGGACGGAGTTGCCCGAGCAGACGTAGTTCTGGCCGCCCTGGCTGAAGAAGACCTTGCCGATGTGGGGAACCGCCGTCTGGGCGGTGGCGCGGGCTTCGACGACGGTCTCCTTCGGGGCCTTCGCCACTGATTCCTGCCCTGCCTTGGGCATGATCGACCGGCCCTCCGCAGCCCATCCGGAGTTGATGGTGTTGGCCGGCTTCGCGTTCTTCATCCTGTCGGTCGTCCAGTAGGCGTCCAGGGATACCTGGCTCTCGTTCTGGGTGTGCGACACGGTGCCTGCGGAGGGCGCCGTAGGTGCCGCCTGAACCGGACCTGCGGCCATCAACGCTGATGCCATCAGGGCCGAAGCGGCGATCATGCCGGCTTTGAGGCTCTTAGAGTTCACGAACTCCTCTTTCCATGCAGTGGGGCCTGCCTTCGTGGGCTGGTGTCTGGAGTCTGCCCGGACGACGGAGGCCGCGCCCAGCGAAAAGTACGACTTCGGAAGATTCTCCTCCAAAAATCATCGCTTGTCTGGACAGGGTGGTCCCGGCATGAAACTATTCCGCGCGAACCCATCCCGTGAAGTGCGATCGCTGCCGGGCGGCCGACCAGCCGACGACGTCGATGCGCTCGTCGTCCCGTGTGCCCCTGTGGAGGAACGACGTCGTCACGGTACCCGGAAGAAGAACGGGGCTCGCGAAGTCGATCCGCCAGGCCAGGGGGCCGGCGGGTGCGGGCACGGCCTCGTCCACCATCCGCGCCGCCAGGTACATGCCGTGGGCGATCGCCGTCTTCATACCGAGCGCCCTCGCTGTGAGGCCGCTGAGGTGGATGGGATTCCAGTCTCCCGATACTGCGGCGTACCGCCTGCCCGTGTCGGCGTCGAGCCGCCAGAGGCCCGTCGTCGCGGGCGTGCTGAAGGCGGGCCGGTCCTTCGGACCCCGCTCACCCGGATCCGGGGTCTCGAGCCGCATGCCGCGGGCGAGGTAGACCGAGCGGCCCGACCAGACGCGGATGCCGTCGACGCCGATCTCCGTCACGAGGTCCACCTGCAGTCCTGCCGGATGCGGGCGCAGGTCCTCGCTCCACGACACGACGTCGAGCTTCTCGAAGGCGCTGATCTGGCGCTCCTGGTGCACCTCATTGCTCAGGTGCACCATACCCAGGAGTGGCAGCGGGAAATCCGCCCGGGTGAGGACGCTCATGGCTACCGGGAACGCGAGCGTGTGGAGGTAGGCGGAGGGCAGCACATCTCGCGCTGCGGAGCCGAGCAGGTGCTGGAAGCGCGTCAGTCCGCCGAGGTCCACCGCCACGCCCCCGACCCTGTGCCTCACGGCGGGGAGGACGGACGGCGTCGGTGAAAGCCTCACCCTCCTCCGCACCGCGAGCGCGAGTGCCTGCCTGTAGAGGCCCGCGAGGCCGGGGACCGTGGTCAGCTCGACCTGGGCGGGCAGCGCCCCGTTCACGCGCCCACCAGGTTCTGTCCGCACACCCGGACCACCTGCCCGTTGACTCCCGCCGCCGCATCGGAGGCGAGGAACGCGATCGTCTCGGCGACGTCCACGGGAAGGCCGCCCTGCTGCAGGCTGCTGAGGCGGCGTGCCACCTGACGGGTGAGCGCCGGGATCTTCGCTGTCATATCGGTTTCGATGAACCCGGGTGCCACTGCGTTGATCGTGCGGCCGGTACCGTCGAACACCGCTGCCTGCGCGCGGACCATACCGATCACACCTGCCTTGGATGCGGCGTAGTTGCTCTGGCCGCGGTTTCCCGCGATGCCGCTCGTCGAGGCCAGGCTGACGATGCGCCCCGTGTCCGAGAAGACCGGGGAAGCGAGCACCTGCTCGTTCATCCGCAGCTGTGAGGCGATGTTGACCGCAATCACGGAGTCCCAGCGGGACGCATCCATGTTGGCGAGCAGTTTGTCACGCGTGATACCGGCGTTGTGCACCAGGATGTCCAGGCGGCCGAAGCGCCGGCCCACGTGGTCGAGGATGCGCGCTCCTGCATCGGGCTCGGTGATGTCGAGCTGGAGAGCGGTTCCGCCGACGCGATTCGCCACCTCCACGAGCTGCTCACCGGCGGCCGGCACGTCGACGGCGATGATGCGTGCGCCGTCCCGGGCCAGCACCTCCGCGATCTTCGCGCCGATGCCGCGGGCGGCTCCGGTGACCACCGCCGTCTTCCCTGCCAGGGGCTGGTCGGGCACCCCTTCGCCGACCGCCGTCGTCGAGGCCGCCAGATCGGCGATGCTCTCGGCCGGGGCGGAGCGCACCTCGATGAACTGGCCGTCGACGTAGGCGCTCTTGCCGGAGAGGAGGAAGCGCAGGGCCCCGAGCGTCGTGGGATCGGTTGTCGTCGTGTCTCCGCGAAGGATGATGCCATTCGCGGTCGCACCACCTCGGAGCTCGTGTGCGACGGATCGGATGGCGCCGTCGATGCCCTGTCGGGCGGCCGCCTCGGTGGGACCGGGCGCATCCGCGGACGAGCGGAAGACTCCGACGACCCGCCCTCCCGCCACGAGCATCCGTACCGCCTGCCCGAGTTCGAGCATGGGAGCCGCGAGGTCGGTCGGCCGGGTGGCACCATCGAGCACGACGACGGCGGCGCTCAGCTTCTCACCGGGCAGGACGTGGCGCCGGACCTCGATGTCCCAGCCCAGCAACTCCTCGGCAAGCGCATCCGCTCCCGGGCCGGAGCCGGCTACCAGCACGGGCTTCGAGGCGAGCACCTCGCCGGGGGTGTACCTGCGCAGCACCGACGGACGCGGCAGGCCGAGGGCCTTGGCGATCCTCGCCGGCAGGGGTGTGTTGACGAGATCCAGGTACGTGTCGGCCATCAGTTCCTCGCCTCGAGGATCGCGACGACGCCCTGGCCGCCTGCGGCGCAGATGGAGATGAGGCCTCGTCCGCCCTGCTCCGAGAGTGTCTTGGCGAGCGACGCGACGATGCGGCCGCCGGTCGCGGCGAAGGGGTGCCCGGCCGCGAGCGAGGAACCGTGGACGTTGAGCCTGGAGCGGTCGATGCTGCCGAGCGCGCCGTCGAGTCCGAGGACGCGCTTGCAGTAGTCCTCGTCCTCCCACGCGGCCAGGGCGCTGAGGACCGTCCCGGCGAAGGCCTCGTGGATCTCGAAGAAGTCGAAGTCGTCGAAGGTGAGCCCGTTGCGCTCCAGCAGGCGGGGCACGGCGTGCACGCCTCCCATGAGCAGTCCCTCCTCGCCATGGACGAAGTCCACCGCCGCCGCTTCGGCGTCGACGATATTCGCAAGCATCGGCAGGTTGTTGGCCGTCGCGTATTCCTCACTGCCGAGCAGGACGAGGGCGGCGCCGTCGGTCAGGGGGGTCGAGTTGCCGGCGGTCATCGTCGCCGGGGTGTCGAGTCCCTTGCCGAAGACGGGCTTGAGCGTTGCCAGCTTTTCCAGCGAGGTGTCCGCGCGGAGGTTCGCATCCCTGGTCAGGCCGCGGTATGGAGTCATGAGGTCGGAGAAGAAACCGCGCTCGTACGCAGCAGCGAGGTTGTGGTGGCTGCGGTAGGCGAGTTCGTCCTGGGCCTCACGGGTGATCTTCCAGGCCGCGGTGGTGATGGCCTGGTGCTCACCCATCGAGAGGCCGGTCCGCGGTTCACCGGTGCCTGGCGCGTTCGGCGAGAGATCCTTCGGGCGGAGCGTGCTGAGGATCCGGAGCTTCTGTGGCGTGGTCTTCGCGCGCGAGAGGTCGAGCAGCACGCGGCGCAGGCCCTCGCTGACGGCGATGGGTGCGTCGGAGGCGGAGTCGACACCCCCGGCGATGCCGGACTCGATCTGCCCGAGCTTGATCTTGTTGGACAGTCCCACCACGGTCTCGAGTCCGGTGGCGCAGGCCTGCTGCAGGTCGTAGGCGGGCGTCTGCGGCGAGAGCGCCGAACCGAGGACGGCCTCGCGCGTCAGGTTGAAGTCGCGGGAGTGCTTCAGGACGGCACCTGCGGCAACCTCCCCGATGCGCTCGCCCTGCAGACCGAACCGGGCCACGAGCCCATCGAGCGCCGCGATGAGCATGTCCTTGTTGGAGGAGTAGGCGTACGCACCGCCGGCGCGGGCGAAGGGGATGCGGTTACCGCCGATGACGACTGCCGTGCGGGATGACTGGGCAGCGTTCTGCGCCCCGGCCTGATCTGCCATGGAAAAGCTCCTGATGCGAGTGGGTGGATTACCGATACCTAGCGTACCTGATACGGTTGGTATCATGAAGCTTGCCTCCGCTCTCAAGAGCGCCTCAGCCAAGGCGTCCGACGCCGTTTCATCGGCTCCGGACGGCCGGTTCAGCCGCTGGGAGGAGCATCGCGCGCAGAGACGCCGCGAGCTGATCAAGGCCGCGAGAAGGGCGATCGACGCACTCGGCCCCGGGGCGTCGATGGAAGACATCGCTGCAGCCGCCGACACGTCGAAATCGGTCTACTACCGCTACTTCGGCGACAAGACGGGCCTGCAGCGCGCGGTGGCCGAGGTGGTCATCAGCCAGATGCAGCAAAAGGTCCTCGAAGCTGCGAGGGCAGCCACCACGCCTCGGGAGGGCCTGTGCTCCATGGTCCTCGCCTACCTGCAGATGGCACGGACCTCACCGAACGTCTACGCCTTCGTGACCCGGGTCGGCATCGCGGAGTCGACCACGAACGATGACGGTGGCCAGGACACCCTCGCCCACTTCCTCGCCGCGGTCACCGAGATGGTGTCCCGACCCATGCGCGCCTACCTCCTCTCCCCCGATCGGCCGAGCGGTCCCGACGACGCCGCTCCCGAGTACTGGCCTGCCGCAGCCATCGGCATGGTGAGGGCAGCAGGTGAGCACTGGCTCTCGACGGCCGATGGACCCGACAAACCCACCGAGGGTCAGATGGCCCGCCACATCACGGGCTGGCTCTTCGACGGCGTCAGCAGCTACGAGGCGTTCGTGCCGCTGGACACCGCAAACCCACCCGTCGTCCCGGCTTCCACTCCCGCTTCCTCCCTCGACACCCGCCCACCAGCGAAGGACACGCCATGACCCAGATCATCTCCAGACCGCAGCAGATCCCCGCCACTGCAGACATCAGGGACGACGAGCAGGCCACGGTCGACACCGCGGAACTCGGCGAGTTGCTCCTGGGCAGATGGGCGCACGTGCGCCGTGTCGCCCGTGAGCTCGCCGGCCGCCCGGAGGTCCACAAGATCGAGGGCCTCACGCACCACGATCACCGCCTCCGCTGCCTGGACCAGCTCCACTACCTCGTGGAGCAGCAAGCCGTGCACCGAGCCTTCCCCAAGGCCTTCGGCGGCAACGACGACCACGGCGGCAACGTCGCAGGCTTCGAGGAGCTCGTCGTCGCCGATCCCTCGCTGCAGATCAAGGCAGGCGTGCAGTGGGGCCTCTTCGGCTCCGCCGTCATGCACCTCGGCACCGAGAAGCACCACGAGGCATGGCTGCCCGGAATCATGAACATGGAAATCCCCGGGTGCTTCGCGATGACCGAGACCGGTCATGGCAGCGACGTCGCGAGCATCGCCACGACCGCCACCTACGACGCCGCTACGGACGAGTTCGTCATCAATACGCCGTTCCGCGCAGCGTGGAAGGACTACATCGGCAACGGAGCCATCGACGGGCGCGCGGCCGTCGTCTTCGCGCAGCTGATCACCAACGGCGTGAACCACGGCGTGCACGGGATCTATGTCCAGCTCCGCAACGAGGACGGCTCCTTCACTCCGGGCGTGGGGGGCGAGGATGACGGCATCAAGGGTGGCCTCAACGGCATCGACAACGGTCGGCTGCATTTCACGGACGTCCGGGTCCCCCGGACGAACCTACTCAACCGCTACGGCGACGTCGCCGAGGACGGCACCTACACCTCGTCCATCGCCTCCCCCGGCCGCCGGTTCTTCACGATGCTCGGAACCCTGGTGCAGGGCCGCGTCTCGCTCGACGGTGCCGCCGTGGCCGCGAGCAAGCTCGCGCTGACCGCGGCTATCACCTACTCGACCCAGCGGCGCCAGTTCAATGCCTCCTCGGATCTGAGGGAAGAGGTGCTGATGGACTACCAGCGGCACCAGCGCCGGCTCCTGCCCCGCCTCGCGGCGACCTACGCCGCCTCCTTCGCGCACGAGGAACTCCTCGAGAAGTTCGACGACGTGTTCTCCGGCGGACACGACACCGACGAGGACCGCCAGGACCTCGAGACCCTTGCCGCGGCACTCAAGCCACTGAGCACCTGGCTGGCGCTCGACACGCTGCAGGAGTGCAGGGAGGCCACCGGCGGCCAGGGCTTCCTCATCGAGAACCGCTTCGCGTCGCTGCGCGCCGACCTCGACGTGTACGTGACCTTCGAGGGCGACAACAACGTCCTGCTGCAACTCGTGGCGAAGCGCCTCCTGACCGACTACGCCAAGGAGTTCAAGGGCGTCGATTTCGGAGTCCTCGCCCGCTACGCCGTCTCGCAGGCTGCGGGGAGGACCCTGCACCGCTCCGGACTCCGGCGGGTCGCCCAGACCGTCGCGGACACCGGATCCGGCAAGAAGTCGGCGATCGCCCTGCGCGACGAGGATACCCAGCACGAACTGCTCACCGACCGGGTGCAGACGCGCGTGGCCGAACTCGCGGGCGTGCTGCGCGGGGCCAGGGGCAAGTCCCAGGAAAAGTCAGCGGCGCTCTTCAATGAGCACCAGAACGAGCTCATCGAGGTGGCGCACGCCCACGCTGAGCTCCTCCAGTGGGAGGCATTCACGCGCGGCCTGAAGAAGATCGAGGATCTGGGGACACGTGAGGTCGTCACGCGACTCCGCGACCTGTTCGGCCTGTGCCTGATCGAGAAGGACCTGGCCTGGTTCCTCATGAACGGCCGCCTGTCCTCGCAGCGCGCACGGACGCTCGACGGTTACATCAACCGGCTGCTCGCAAAGATCCGCCCCCACGCCCTGGATCTCGTGGAGGCCTTCGGCTACGGCCAGGAGCACTTGCGGTCGACAATTGCCACCGGGGTCGAGGACCAGCGCCAGCAGGAAGCGGCCGAGTACATGCGCCGCCGTCGTGCCAGTGGAGACGCACCCATCGACGAGAAGACACTCCTGGCCCGCGTCGCCAAGGAGAAGAAAGCGAACAAAGCCGCCCGTGCCAGGCGCTGACACCGGCAGCCGGTGGAGTGCCTGGACAGGATGCCGAAGCGTCGAGGTGTTCCGAGCGGCAGGGTAGTCGGAGCGGCAGGGTCGTCAGAGGACGCTGCGATACACGTCGAGGGTCGTCTCCGCGATGGATCCCCAGTCGAAGTGGCGCTCTGCCCGCTCGCGGCCGGCGGCACCCATGGCCGCGGCCCGCTGGGGGTCGCCGAGCAGCACGTTCAGTGCGGCCGCGAAGTCGGCGACGAACGTCTCCGGGTCGAGCGGAGTCCCGGTGCCGTCCTGCACCTGCTCGAGGGGTACGAGGGTGCCGGTCACGCCGTCGTCGATGACCTCCGGGATCCCGCCGGTCGCCGAGGCGACGACGGCGGCCCCGCACGCCATGGCTTCGAGGTTGACGATGCCGAGGGGTTCGTAGATGGAGGGGCAGGCGAAGACGGTCGCGTGGCTCAGGATCTGGATGACCTCACGCCGGGGCAGCATCTTCTCGATGAGGATGACGGAGCCGCGCCGCTCCCGCAGGTTCGCGATGAGCACCTCGGTCTCAGCTGCCAGCTCCGGGGTATCGGCGGCGCCGAGGCAGAGGACGAGCTGCACGTCGGCCGGAAGGTGGGCCGCTGCACGCAGGAGGTAGGGGACGCCCTTCTGCCGGGTATTGCGACCGACGAACACCACGCTCGGCCGGTCGGGGTCGATCCCGTGGGCGAGGAGGGCGTCGTCCCCCGCATCACGGGACCACTGGGCGACGTCGATGCCGTTGTGCACCACGTGCACCCTGCCGGGGTCGACGTCGGGGTAGCTGCGGAGGATGTCCGCCCGCATGCCGGCAGACACCGCGATGACGGCGGCCGCGGCCTCGTAGGACGTCTTCTCCACCCAGGAGGACACCGCATATCCGCCGCCGAGCTGCTCGGCCTTCCACGGGCGGAGGGGCTCCAGGCTGTGGGCGCTCAGTACGTGCGGGATGCCGTGCAGGAGCGATGCGAGGTGGCCGGCCATGTTGGCATACCAGGTGTGGGAGTGCACGAGGTCGGCGCCCCCGATGGCCGACAGCATCTGCAGGTCGGTCCCGAGTGTCTGCACGGCGGCGTTGGCTACGGATAGGCCCTCGGGAACTCCGTACGAGAGCACCGAGGCGCCGTGGTAGTCCTCCGGACGGGGCTTGCCGAACGCATGGACCCGGAGGTCCACCTGTGGCGCGAGGACCCTGCTGAGCTCCGCTACATGCACCCCCGCGCCACCATAGATCTCGGGCGGGAACTCCTTGGTCACAATGTCTACTCGCACTCACCCAACGTAGTGCAGTGCGTCGGAGTCCTCTAGTGTGAAGTGACCGGAAGGGTTCCGGGACGGGTAGACCTACGCTTGATCGACCACCGGTCGTGGACGCAGAACACTCAAAGAAGAGCGGGGGGTCAGAAGTGGCACCGAAGAAAGTACTTGCCGTGGTGTTGGCAGGCGGAGAAGGTAAGCGGCTCATGCCTCTGACCGCGGACAGGGCCAAACCGGCCGTACCCTTCGCGGGGAGCTATCGGCTCATAGATTTCGCGTTATCCAACCTCGTGAACTCCGGCTACCTTCAGATCGTGGTACTGACGCAGTACAAGTCCCACAGCCTCGACCGGCACATCTCCGAGACCTGGCGCATGTCAACCCAGCTGCGCAACTACATCGCGTCCGTCCCGGCCCAGCAGCGCCGCGGCAAGAGCTGGTTCCTCGGCAGCGCGAACGCCATCTACCAGTCCCTGAACCTCATTCACGACGCGCAGCCCGACATCGTCGTCGTGATCGGCGCCGACCACGTGTACCGCATGGACTTCGCGCAGATGGTCGACGCCCACGTGAAGAGCGGTGCGTCCGTGAGCGTCGCGGCCGTCCGCCAGCCCATGAACCTCGTGGACCAGTTCGGCGTGATCGAGGTGGATCAGAGCGATCCGGGACGCATCGCCGCGTTCGTCGAGAAGCCGGACTCCACGCCCGGCCTGCCCGACGACCCGAACAGCTTCCTGGCCTCGATGGGCAACTACGTCTTCACGACGGACGCGCTCGTGAAGGCCCTCGAGGACGACGCCGCGCGCCTGGACACGAAGCACGACATGGGCGGGGACATCATCCCCTACTTCGTGGAGCGCAACGACGCGGCGGTGTACGACTTCACGCAGAACGACATCCCTGGCGCCACGGACCGGGACCGCCAGTACTGGCGCGACGTCGGCACCATGGACTCGTACTACGACGCGAACATGGACCTCATCTCGCCGCTGCCGCTGTTCAACCTGTACAACCTGCAGTGGCCCATCTACACGCGCCAGAGCGTCTCGCCGCCGGCCAAGTTCGTGCGCAGCTCCTCCGGGAAGTCGGGCGAGGCCCACGACTCGATCGTCTCCGCCGGTGTAGTCGTGTCCGGTGGAGCCGTCCAGAGCTCCGTGCTGGCGACGGACGTGTTCATCGCGGAATCGGCCGAGGTCACCGGGTCCGTCCTGCTCGACAAGGTGAACGTCGGCGCGGGCGCCGTGGTCCGGCGGGCCATCGTCGACAAGAACGTCCGGATCCCGCCCGGGGCGCGCATCGGGGTGGACGCCGAGCTCGACCGCCGGCGGGGCTTCGCCGTCACGGAGTCAGGCCTGACCATCATCAGCAAGGGCCAGGTCATCGAGCCCGGCTGAGGCGGCATCCGATCCACGACAAAGGCCCCGGCACGTGCCGGGGCCTTTGTCGTCACGAGCGACTCGGGCCAGGCGGGTGATGGCCACCGTGACGTTGAGCGTCAACCCTCCGCCGCCGGACAGGATGCCTTTCAGGGGCGACACGTCGCGGTAGTCGCGCCCGTGGGCCACCGAGACATGGAAATCGCCGACGGGTCCGCTGTTGGTCGGATCCTAGCCGCGCCACTCGCCGTCGCGCGCGTCGGTCTACACTCCTGTAGCGCCCTGCACGTAGTCCATCTGCGTCCTCAGCCAGTCGAGGACGGCACGTGCTGCCCCGTGCAGAACCTGCCGATACATGGACGGTCACGCGGACACAGGTCGCGTCGACGTGCCTGAAACAAAGCGACGGGTACCCGGATCGGCGGCTGCCGGGGGCGTGGTTGAATGGCCCGATGGAGAACGAGAACCTGCGCCGCGACGAGGCGGCCGCCCGTTCGGCGCTGTTGGAGACCGAGAGCTACACCGTCGAACTGGATCTTTCCCAGGCGCGTGATGCCCGTGCGCGCAGCTACCGGACCACCAGCACAGTGGTCTTCACCTGCCGGCAGCCCGGCGGTGGGACCTTCCTCGACTTCATCGGTGACGTCACCGCTGTGGAGCTGAATGGCAGGACCCTCGACCCTTCCGCCGTCAGCGACGGCGCCCGGATCCACCTGCACGACCTCGCCGCAGAGAACACCGTGGTGGTGACGGGTCAGGCCCTCTACAGTTCCAGCGGGGAGGGGCTACACCGGTTCGTCGATCCCGCGGACGACGAGACCTACCTGTACACGCAGTACGAGCCGGCCGATGCCCGCCGTGTCTTCGCGAACTTCGAGCAGCCGGACCTGAAGGCCTCGTTCTCCTTCAGCGTCCTCGCCCCCAGCGACTGGACTGTTGCCTCGAACGGGATCGAGACCAGCGTGGAACCGGTCGGAAAGCCGGGTGCCCGCACGTCGCGGTGGGTCTTCGCACCGACGCGCCGGATCTCGACCTACATCACCACTGTGCTCGCCGGGCCGTACCACCGGGAGACCGACACCTGGACGGGCGGGGCCGGGACCGCGGGCGAAGGCCTCGAGGTGCCCCTGGCCCTCTACTGCCGCCGTTCACTCGCCCCGTCCTTCGACGCACCGGAGATCTTCGACACCACGAAGCGCGGCCTCGAATTCTTCCATGGCGTCTTCGACTACCCCTACCCCTTCGGCAAGTACGACCAGGCCTTCGTGCCGGAGTACAACCTCGGCGCCATGGAGAATCCGGGGCTCGTGACCTTTACGGAGAACTACGTGTTCCAGTCCGCCGCCACGGACGCCCAGCGCGAGGGCCGGGCGAACACGATCCTCCACGAGATGGCGCACATGTGGTTCGGCGACCTCGTGACGATGACGTGGTGGGACGACCTCTGGCTGAAGGAGTCCTTCGCGGACTACATGGGCGCCCTCGCCCTCGCCGAAGCCACCCGCTGGCGCACCTCGTGGGTCAGCTTCGCCAATCGACGGAAAGCATGGGCCTACGTGCAGGACCAGCTTCCGACGACGCACCCGATCGTCGCGAACATCCCGGACCTCGAAGCGGCAAAGCAGAACTTCGACGGCATCACCTACGCCAAGGGCGCCTCGGTGCTGAAGCAGCTCGTGGCGTTCGTCGGCCGTGATGCCTTCACCGCTGCCGCACGCCAGTACTTCCGAAAGCACGAATACGGCAATACGACCCTCATGGACCTGCTCGACGTGCTGACCGACGCGACAGGGCAGGACCTCACGGCCTGGTCGCAGTCCTGGCTGCAGACCTCCGGCGTGCCGTCCCTGAGGGCAGAGGTCACGGTCGACGGGAGCGCGTACGGTGGCGTGGCACTCGTGCAGGACGCTGTCGACCCGGTGACAGGCCTCGACGAGCCCCGCCCCCACCGGATCCGTGTCGGGCTCTACACGTTCGACGCCGACGGTTGGCTGGTCCGATCCGCATCGGAGGCCGTGACCGTCACGGGCGGACGCACGCTCGTACCGGCGCTGACGGGCAGGAGGCAGCCCGATCTGCTCCTCGTCAATGACGACGATCTCACCTACGCCAAGCTCTCCTTCGACGACCGGTCCCTCTCGACGCTTCTGACCTCTATCCACCGTCTGAAGGATCCGCTTGCTCGCGCCACCTGCCTCACCGCCCTGTGGTCGAGCACCAGGGATGCCGCCCTGCCGGTCCATGCCTACCTCGATGCCGTGATGCTCGCCGCACCCGCGGAGACGGGCGTCGGCGTCCTTCAGGTCCTGCTGGCGAATGCGCGGACCGCGGTCGAGAGCTTCGCCCCTGCGGTGGAACGCGCCGCCCTGCGCGAGCGGGTGGGGAACTTCCTGTGGGACGGACTCCGCGGCGCCGACGAAGGGTCCGACCACCAGCTCGCCTGGGCCAGGGCGCTGGCGGCCGCAGCGCGCACCGCACCGCGCCCCGCGGACCACCTGCGCGCTCTGCTCGACGGCGACGATAACGTCAGCGGGCTGCGGCTCGACGCCGAACTCCGCTGGTTCTTCCTGCAGGGGCTCGCAGCCCAGCAGCGTGTACTTCCGGGTGAACTCGAGGCGGAGAGGACCGCGGACGCTACGGCGTCCGGCAGGGTCGGTTTCACGCTGGCGTCCGCGGCGATACCGGATGCCTGGATCAAGAAAGCCACCTGGGAGGAGGCCGTCCACGGTACGCGCCTGTCGAACGAACTCCTCAGTGCTGCGATCGAGGGCTTCATGCTGGGTTCGCGGAACCTCATCGGCCAGTACGAGGAACCCTACTTCCGGGCGATCCGCGGCGTATGGGCGACCCGCGGCATAGAGATGGCCGGCAGGATCGTCCGGGGCCTGTACCCGGGTCGCCAGGACCTCGACGGAGAACCCGCGGACCACCCCGTCGTCGTGCGGACGGATGACTGGCTGCACGCCAACGCCGATGCCCCGGCCGCACTCCGCCGCATCATCCTCGAGGAGCGGGACCACCTCGTGCGAGCCCTGACCGCTCAGGCTCAGGGCACGCGGTAGAGCCACTCGTCCGTGCCGAACTTCCGCTCCACCAGATGTTCGGCGCGGCGGAGCTCATCCTCCGACAAGGTGGCGTCGACGGCGCCGAAGCGTTGCCGGAAGGTCGAGATCATCACCTCGATGATCTCCTCGCGCGTCCTGCCGGTCTGCCGTCGCAGGGGGTCCACGCGCTTCTTGGCGCTCCTGGTGCCCTTGTCCGACATCTTCTCCTTGCCGATCCGCAGTACCTCGAGCATCTTGTCCGCGTCGATGTCGTAGCTCATGGTGACGTGGTGCAGCATGCCGCCGTTGGCGAGGCGTTTCTGCGCGGCTCCGCCGATCTTCCCGACCTCCGTCGCGATGTCGTTGAGTGGCTGGTACCAGGCCCTGATGCCGAGCCGCTCCAGCGCTTCCATGACCCAGGCATCGAGGAAGGGGTAGGACTCGGCGAAGCTCAAGCCGTCCACGAGGGACTGCGGGACGTAGATGGAGTAGGTGATGGCGTTGCCGTGCTCCATGAACATGGCTCCTCCCCCGCTGATCCGCCGCACGACTGTCACGCCGTGCCGCTCCACGCCTCCCTGGTCCACCTCGTTCCGCACGGACTGGAAGCTGCCGATCACCACGGACGGTGACTGCCACTCCCAGAACCTGATCGTCGGGTTGCGTGCACCCGCTCCGACGTCGTGCGTGAGGACCTCGTCCATGGCGACATGCATGGGAGTGGACAGCGGCGTCGGAGGGATGATCTCCCACTCGTGGTCCGCGAAGCCCGTAGCCCTGCCGAGCGCCCGCCGGACGGCCGTCGCGATGGCTCCCGCGGAGAAGCCGAACAGGACGACCGAGGGATCGAGGCGGGCCGTGACGGCAGCCGCGATCTCGCCCGGCGCAGTATCGGCGGGCAGCCCCTCGAGTGCGTCATTGATGTCGAGCAGGGCCTCGTCCGGCTCGAGGAAGAAGTCCCCGTTGACGGAGACATCGACCATGCGCCCGTCCCGTATGGAGAGGTCCACGGCAGTGAGCTTCCCGCCGGGCGTCTTGAACTCGCCATGCAGGCGATCCGTGTCCGATTCCTGTTCCATGCTGCGGACCTCCTTGGTGCTGACCCGCTGCGGGTTGCGGCCTTGTGCGCGTGTTCGGTGCGTTAAGCGGGAAAAGCCACGCCGGAGCGGCGTGGCTTTTCCTGAAGGATGGAGCGCGTGCGCCCGTGTGTCCTGTGGTGTGAAAGAACGGGACTACTTCTTGCCGCCGAAGCCCTTGAAGCGGGCGTTGAAGCGCTCGACGCGCCCGGCGGAGTCCATGATGCGCTGCTTGCCCGTGTAGAACGGGTGCGACTCCGAGGAGATTTCGACCTCGATGAGGGGGTAGGTGTTTCCGTCTTCCCACTCGATGGTCTTGGCTGAGCCGACCGTCGACTTGGTCAGGAACGCCTGGTCGGAGGCCAGGTCGCGAAACACGACGGGCTGGTACTTGGGGTGGATATCAGACTTCACGGGACTACCTTCTCTGGTTGCCTGGATTTTGCCAGGCACGGGGGGTACGAAAGGTTGGCAATTGTGCCAGCTGTCAATACTAGCGCAGCCGCACCTGCGTCACGAAATAGCAGCTGCGCCGGCGTCGTACCGGCACTCCCAGAACGCGACCGCGGCTGCTGCCGCGACATTCAGCGAGTCGACGCCGCCGTGCATGGGAATGGTCAGGGCTACGTCCACCTCGGCAAGGGCGCCGGAGCTGAGACCGTTGCCCTCGGTGCCGAGCAGCAGGGCGAGCCGCTCGTGCCGTTGCGCGGGGAATGCTCCGAGTGGAACTGCTCCGGGGACGAGCGCAAGGGCGGCAAGGGTGAAGCCCGCTGCCCGGACCGTGGCGAGCTCGCCGGGCCAGGACGTGAGCCTCACCCAGGGCACCTGGAAGACGCTGCCCATGCTGACACGGACGGCCCGTCGGTACAGCGGATCGGCACTGCGCGGGCTGACCAGGACGGCGTCGATACCGAGCGCAGCCGCCGAGCGGAAGACGGCTCCGAGGTTGGTGTGGTCCACCATGTCCTCGATCACGGCAACACGGCGTGCGCCGGCGAGGACCTCCGTCAGGGGGCGAGATCCCGGCCGCTGCATGGCGGCGAGAGCGCCACGGTGGAGGCGGAAGCCGGTGATCACTTCGAGGGTGGCCTCCGGCGCCACGAAGGCCGGGACGGAAGGGAACCGTGCAATGACGTCCTCGAGGTCGGGCAGCCATTTCGGCGCCAGCAGGAAGGATCGCGGCGCGTGCCCGGCGTCGATCGCACGCCGCAGCACTTTGGGACTCTCTGCGATGTAGAGCCCCTCGGCGGGCTCCTTGGCCAGCCGCAGCTGGACGTCCGTCAGGTTTCGGTAGTCCGACAGGCGGGGATCATCGGCCGAGTCGAGGTGTACGAGCGGCATCAGGCCGCCCCTGCCGCTGCCGAGCGGCCGTCAGGGGCGGAGATCACGCCCGGGCGACCGCGCTGTAGCGACCGTTCTCCTCGGTGACCTTGAGGGCGACGTCGAAGGCAGCGCTCAGGTTCTCTTCGGTGAGGACGACGCCGATCGGACCGGCGGACACCATCTTCCCGTCACGCAGCAGCAGGGCGTGGGTGAATCCGGGCGGCACTTCCTCGAGGTGATGGGTAACCAGCACCATTGCGGGCGCATCCTCGTCGCGGGCGAGTTCCGTCAGCCGCTTCACGAGGTCCTCCCGCCCCGCGAGGTCGAGCCCGGCTGCGGGCTCATCCAGGAGAAGAAGTTCCGGATCGGCCATGAGGGCCCGGGCGATCTGCACGCGCTTGCGCTCACCCTCGCTCAGCGAGCCGAAGGGGCGATTCATGAACCGGGACATGCCCCACGTGTCCAGCAGCCGGAAGGCGCGGCGCTCGTCGAGACGCTCGTACTGCTCGCGCCATCGGCCGGTGACACCGTAGGAGGCGGTGACGACGACGTTCAGGACGGTTTCGTGGTCCGGTACCTGCGACGCGAGCGCCGCCGAGGCCAGCCCGATGCGTGGGCGGAGTTCGAAGACGTCCACGGCGCCCATGACCTCGTCGAGGATTCCGACGACGCCGCGAGTGGGATGCAGGCGTGCACCCGCGAGCTGGAGCAGGGTGGTCTTGCCCGCTCCGTTGGGTCCCATGACCACCCAGCGCTCCCCCGCGCCGACCTGCCAGTCGATCTCGTCGAGAAGGGTCTTGCCGCCCCTGATGAGGCTCACGCCCGCCAGTTCCAGAACGTTCCACATGGTTCTAGACACTAGGCTAAGGAGCGGCTCCGTGGCGAAACCGCCGAACCTGCGAGGCCGGTCTTCCATGCCGTTGATCGCCCCCGCCGGGTTGATCCGAAGCAGCGGGTGTCGGACGAGGGGCGTTGGCATCGTCGACGTCACGAACCGTTCTACGTCGATCACCACAGCAGACGACGCCGACAGCGGCGCAGACAGGGAGCATACGCATGTCGGTAGACACGAGGGTGGTCGCATTCGCGCCGCAGCTCGACGATGGCCACCGGAACCAGCTGGTGACCGCCCTGAACGAGTTCGGCGCCGCCATCAGGAACGAGGCTTTTCAGCGATCGCCGACCTACGACACCCTGACCCTGGACCTGCGCCTCTCCACCGGGCCCGACGTCCTGCGCTCGGTCCTGACGGCCTGGAGTTCCTCCAGCGGGATCAACGCTGCCGTCGTACCGGCACCGGTCTACCTGCCCGGCCCCAAGCTGCTGATCATGGACGTGGACTCGACGCTCATCAAGCAGGAGGTCATCGAACTGCTCGCCGCGCATGCCGGGCGGGAGGCGGAGGTGGCCGCAGTGACGGAGGCGGCCATGCGCGGCGAACTCGACTTCACCCAATCCCTGCACCACCGGGTACGCGCTCTCGAAGGCCTGCCGGCGTCCGTGATCGACGAGGTGGTCGGCCGGATCGAGCTGAGCGACGGTGCGGAACTGCTCGTCGCGGCCTATCTTGATGCCGGGCACACCGTCGGCGTCGTATCCGGCGGTTTCTCGCAGGTACTGGGACCGCTGGCGGCGCGGCTCCGTCTGTCCTTCGCACGCGCGAACGATCTCGAGATCGAGGACGGCGTCCTCACCGGTCGCGTGTCCGGTGCCGTCGTCGACCGCCGCGAGAAGGAGCGGGTGCTCCGGGCCGAGGCTGATCGCGCCGGTGTGGACCTGTCCTCGACGATCGCCGTGGGCGACGGCGCGAACGACCTCGACATGCTGGCGGCGGCGGGGCTCGGCGTGGCCTTCAACGCCAAACCCGCTGTCCGGGCAGCCTCGGACGCCGCGCTCGACCTGCCGGACCTCGACGTCGTCCGCCATTTCGCCGGTCTCTGACCTGTCGCGCAGGCCCTCCTGCCTCGGATCGTCCCGCCCTGGATCGTCCCGCCCTGGACCGTTCGCGAGGCAGGACTGCGGGAAGCGCAGCGTCTCCGGCCCGAATCAACTCTTGGCGATGAAGTCCTCGGCACCGCCCACGTACTCGGTGTGGCCGGTCGGGACGTCGGCCGTCGCCATCCTCACGATCTCGGTGGCGAATTCCGCCACCGAGTAGAGGCGCCCCGCCTCCTGGCGGCGGGCCTCGATGGCTCCGGGGGTGGCGCGATCGAGCAGGGTCGCCGTGACCGTGCCCTCGATCATGTCGCCGGAGACGACGACGAGGGAGATGCCCTTCTCGTCGAGTCGGGGGATCAGGTCCCGCAGTGCGTCCTCACCGGCCCGCTTGCTGCGGGCGACCGGCTCGTAGGCCTCCATCGTCTCGACCTTCTCGATGAAGTGCGCCTGGTGGCTCGTGATGAACACGACGCGTGAGCCGGACGGCATGACATCGGCGGCAGCCGTGAGCATGGCGACCTGTGCGTCGCGGTTGAGGCGAAGGGCGTAGTCCTCGCCCATCGACGTCTCCATGCCGCCCGAGGCGTTGAGCACCAGCAGGTTCAGCCCCCCGAAGGTCGAGACGGCCGCATCGACAAGCGCGGCCGGACCCTCCGGCGTGGTCAGGTCCGCGCCGACCGCGACGGCCTTGCCACCCGCAGCCTCGATGCCCGCTACGACCTTGTTGGCGCGGGGCGCCTTCTGGCGGTAGTTGACGACGACCGCGGCGCCCTGCGCTGCGAGCAGCTGCGCGACATCGGCGCCGATGCCCCTGGATGATCCGGTGACGATTGCTGTGGTTCCCTCGAGGGTGGCCATGGTGCTCCTTGGGGTGGGGGTTGGTGTGGAGAGCTGCAGTGTTGGGAGAAGATCGCGCGGGATGGCGAGGCGGTGCCTCAGTGACCCATGCCGAGGCCGCCGTCGACCGGGATGACCGCACCCGAGATGTAGCCGGCGGCGTCGCCGGCCAGCCAGGACACGACGCCCGCGACCTCCTCCGGTGAGGCGAAGCGTCCGGCGGGAATGGTGGCGAGATAGCTCTTCCGCGTGGCTTCGGGCAACTCGGCCGTCATGTCGGTGTCGATGAATCCGGGCGCGACGACGTTGGCCGTGATACCCCGCGAGCCGAGTTCCCGGGTGAGGGACCGGGCCATGCCCACCAGCCCGGCCTTCGACGCGGAATAGTTGATCTGGCCGGGCGCTCCGTACAGTCCGGTCACGCTGGAGATGAGGATCACGCGGCCGCGCCTGAGGCGGATCATTCCGCGTGACGCCCGCTTCACCACGCGGAAGGCACCGGTGAGGTTGGTGTCGATGACGTCGGTGAAGTCGCTCTCGGTCATGCGCATGAGCAGCGTGTCCCGCGTGATTCCGGCGTTGGCGACGAGGACCTCCACCGGACCATGCTCCGCCTCGACCTGGGTGAAAGCGGCATCGATCTGCTGCTCGCTGGTGACATCGGCCCTGACGCCGAGCATCCCTTCAGGAACGTCACCACTTCGGTAGGTGATGGCAACCTTGTCGCCGTTGGCTACGAATACCTTGGCGATAGCCAAACCGATCCCGCGGTTTCCTCCGGTAATGAGGACGCTGCGGCCGGTGGCCGTCGTCGTGTTGTCTGCACCAGGTGCCACGGGGAGAACTCCTCTGTCTGCGGGCCGGAAGGGGTCCACGTTGTCCATATCGGCGATCGCGCGCACGAGCCGGCGGAGCTTCCGAGCTTCCACGGGTCTTGCCTGCGGCGACGCGTCAAACTATCCCGACGATCCTAGCGGCGCATCCCTCGACTTCGGGAACCAGGCCCGAAGTGAGATAATAGAGGCAGTCTTTTTGGAGTGTGATGAGTAAGCAAACGAAGCACAACACAGACGTCCACAGCATTTCAGACGCACGTGAATCGCACAGCGATGAGATGCGAACACGAATGATCCGCTACACCATATCGATGAGCATCCGCCTCATCTGCTTCATCCTCGTTTTCGTGGTTCCCTACGTCTGGCTGCAATGGGTCATGATCGCCGGTGCGGTCTTCCTGCCCTATTTCGCCGTCATCGTCGCCAATGGCGGCGGTGACACCAGCAACATCAGGCACAGCGATGCGCTGATCGATCGTGCGCCGGTCCGCGAGATCGAGGCCAGGGTCGTCGACGCCGGTCCCGACGACGGTGATGATGACGTGCTGAGCGGGGAGATCATCGACGACGCGGCTCACCCCGCGCAGCACGGTTCGCATTCCGCCGGCTACGGCAAACCGGGTACAGATGCCTGAGGTGCCACCGGTACAAGGACCCGCAGTCGCCTCGACCGCGGGCCTCGGTCTGTTCGCGGCTCCCCAGCGTGCGGCCGGAGCGAGCCCGGTCTGCTCGCGCAAGGGGTGCCGCGACGACGCCTCCTGGCAGCTCCTGTGGAACAACCCGCGCATCCACACCCCCGACCGCCGGAAGGCCTGGGCGTCCTGCCCGACCCATGTGGAGTGGTTCGAGGAGTACCTCCGGGAGCGCGGTCTGTGGAAGGAGACCCTCCCCCTGACCGCCAACCATCCGCCGGAGATCCGCTAGGTGTACCGCTTCCTCTTCTCCGTGCGCTGGTTCGGGTGGCTCGTCATGGTGATGGTGCTCGCTGCGGGCTGCGTCGGCCTGGGTCGCTGGCAGCTTGACCGGCGCGAGGCCGTCGTCGAGAACATCCAGCGCATCGAGGCGAACTACGACGCAACCCCGGAGCGGTACGTGCCGGGCGAGAACGGGTTCGACCGGTATCAACCGTCGCGGGAATGGACCCCCATCACCTTCACCGGGACCTATGACGTCGCCAACCAGGTCATCGCGCGCAACCGCCCTCTCAACGGGCAGCCGGGGTACGAGGTGCTCACGCCGCTGAAGCTCGACGACGGCACGGCCGTGATCATCGACCGGGGATGGCTGCCGATCGGCAATGCCGAGGCAGGACGCCCGGATGAGGTACCGGAACCGCCGGCCGGTCAGGTCGAGGTCACCGCCAGGATGAAGCCGGGCGAGCCCTCGGTCAACCGCGGCGCACCGGAGGGGCAGGTGGCGTCCATCGACCTCGCCGCCCTGTCCGAGCGGCTGGACTATCCACTCCAGGATGCCGCCTACGGCCTCCTCGCACTCGAGCGGCCGGGAGCCGCGCAGACACCGGTCGCGGCTCCGAAACCCTCGATCGACGAGGGCCCACACCTCTCGTACTCCCTGCAATGGTTCGCATTCGGCGTCCTCGCGTTCGTGGGACTGGGCTATGCCGCACGGCTGCAGCGCAGGACGAACGCCGAACAGGACGGAACAGCCACCCACCGACCGGTCCGACGGCGCCGTCGTCCCTCCTCGGAGGAGGACGAGGACGCCATCCTCGATGCCCAGGGGATCCGCTAGCGCGGGACGCGCGCTCGGCCCGCTGGCCCCCCGGCGCGTTCCGGAGGCCCGTCAGGTCCGTCGGGTCCGTCAGGTCCGTCGGGTCCGTCGGGTCCGTCAGGTCCGTCAGGTCCGTCAGGTCCGTCAGGTCCGTCAGGCGAGGGTGACGAGCTCCAGGTAGTCCTGGTTCCAGAGGTCCTCGATGCCGTCGGGCAGCAGGACCACGCGCTCGGGATCGAGCGCATCCACGGCGCCTTCATCATGGCTGACCATCACCACGGCTCCGCTGTAGTTCTTCAGCGCACCGAGGATCTCCGCGCGGCTCGCGGGGTCGAGGTTGTTGGTGGGCTCGTCGAGCAGCAGGACATTGGCCGAGGACGCCACGATCGTGGCCAGAGCCAGGCGCGTCTTCTCGCCACCGGAGAGGACGCCTGCGGGCTTGTCGACGTCGTCGCCCGAGAAGAGGAACGATCCAAGGATGCCCCGCACCTCGGCGTCCTGCATGTCGGGCGCGGAGGATTTCATGTTCTCGAGGACCGAGCGCTGCGTGTCCAGCGTCTCGTGCTCCTGTGCGTAGTACCCGACCTTCAGTCCATGGCCCGCGATGACCTGTCCGGTGTCGGGCTTGTCTACGCCGGCCAGCATCCGCAGCAGCGTGGTCTTGCCGGCGCCGTTGAGTCCGAGGATGACGACCTTCGATCCGCGATCGATCGCCAGGTCGACGTCGGTGAATATCTCCAGTGAGCCGTACGACTTGCTGAGTCCCTCCGCCGTCATGGGGGTCTTGCCACAGGGAGAGGGCTCGGGGAACCGGAGTGCTGCCACGCGGTCCGAGGTGCGGACCGCATCGAGCCCGCCGAGCAGGCGTTCGGCACGCTTCGCCATGTTCTGCGCGGCTACGGCCTTCGAGGCCTTGGCGCGCATCCTGTTGGCCTGATCCATGAGGACCTGCGCCTTCTTCTCAGCATTCGCGCGCTCGCGCTTCCGGGCTCGCTCATCCGTCTCGCGCTGGAGCTGGTAGCGCTTCCACCCCATGTTGTAGATGTCGATCGTCCCCCTGTTGGCGTCCAGCTGGAACACCTTGTTGACGGTCGCCTCGAGCAGTTCGACATCGTGGCTGATCACGATCAGGCCGCCCTGGTGGTTCTTCAGGAAGTCCCGCAGCCAGGTGATGGAGTCGGCGTCCAGGTGGTTGGTGGGCTCGTCGAGGAGCATGGTCTCGGCACCCGAGAAGAGGATGCGCGCCAGTTCGACACGCCTGCGCTGACCGCCGGAGAGCGTCTTGAGGGGCTGGTTCAGGATGCGCTCGGGCAGTGAGAGGTTCGAGGAGATCGCCGCTGCCTCTGCTTCCGCGGAGTAACCGCCACCGGCGAGGAAGGCGGCCTCGATGCGGTCGTAGCGTGCCATGGCCTTGTTGCGCACTGAGTTCTTGTCGCTGGCCATGTCCTCCTGCGCCTGACGGAGTTCGGTGACGACGGCGTCGAGGTTCCGCGCCGAGAGGATCCTGTCCCGGGCGAGCTGCTCCATGTTCGGTGTGCGCGGGTCCTGGGGCAGGTAGCCGATCTCACCTGAACGCGTCACCGTGCCTCCGGCCGGCAGCGCCTCTCCGGCCAGCACCTTGGTGAGGGTGGTCTTGCCGGCGCCGTTGCGGCCGACGAGTCCAATCTTGTCACCCTTGTCCACGCGGAAGGACACCTCGTCCATGAGCAGGCGGGCGCCAGCCCGCAGCTCCAGGTTCGACACGTTGATCACGATGAGGCCTTTCGATGGTGCCAGAGACGGCGTTTGTTGTAGGAATCCCACAAAGGATTCCCTGGTGACCGGCGCTAGTCTCGGTACAGAAGCAGTTACGGCTGGAGGAAGTCGACATATCACCGGAGCAACCGGTGCGACTCCGGCCCGCTGAAGGAGCGTGAGCCATGCAGCCGACCGAGAAGACCGTCGCCGGACCGGCCGGCAGCAGCCGATCGTCATCCCGCAAGCGGTGGGACACCACCGATCTCTCGCTGGTCGCGGTCTTCGCCGCCCTCATCGCCGCCCTTGCAATCGTACCCGGTATCCCGGTGGGTCCGCTCGGCGTGCCCATCACCCTGCAAACACTCGGGGTGATGCTGGCCGGCGTCGTACTCGGTCCGGCCCGCGGGACCGCCGCCGTCCTGCTCTATCTCGTCGCGGGACTCATCGGCCTACCGGTCTTCAGCGGCTTCAGTGGCGGGTTCGGCGTGCTCGCGGGACCCTCGGCGGGATACCTGGTGGCCTTCCCTCTTGCGGCCCTCGTCGCCGGGCTCCTCGCCGTTGTCATCATCCGCAGGGCCACGCGCTTCCGGGCAGCACTGCTGTTCCTGGCGTGCCTCGCAGCGAGCCTGCTGACCATCCATCCCCTGGGCGTGGCCGGACTCATGGTCAATGCCGGGTTGCCCCTCCGTGACGCCATCCTCATCGATGCCGCCTATCTTCCTGGCGACGTCCTCAAGAACATCCTCGCCGCCCTGCTCGCGGTATCGGTCCACCGGGCATTCCCGCGCCTCCTCTCGCGGCGCGCGTAGTGGAAGCAGCCCGTGAGTAGATCCTGGTCGAGGCGTGATTGAGTTCCGGGCCGCAGAGGTCCGGTCCGACGACGACCAGCGGATGCTGCTGCAGCCGCTCACGCTCACGCTGTCCGAGCGGCGCGTATCGATCATCGGCGCCAACGGCTCGGGCAAGTCGACCCTGCTGCGTCTCATCAACGGACTCCGAACACCCTCGGCGGGATCCGTCGCTGTCTTCGGCAGGGATACCCGGACCGACTCCCGCGCCGTGCGGCAGTCGGTCGGCTTCGTCTTCACGGATCCCCTGTCCCAACTCGTCATGCCCACGGGACGCGAGGACGTCGAGCTCTCGCTCAGGGTCCGCAAGCTGCCGACGGCCGAGCGCCGGCGCCGCGGCGAAGAGGTCCTAGGGCGCTTCGGTGTACACCACCTCGCCGACCGCAGCATCTACGACCTCTCGGGTGGCGAGCGGCAGATCCTCGCACTCGCGGTGGTCCTCGCCGTGGAACCCCGTGTCCTCGTGGCCGACGAGCCGACCACGCTGCTGGACCTGCGGAACGACGCCCTCGTCCGTGCGCTGATCGCAGGGCTCGATCAGCAGGTCGTCTTCACGACCCACAATCTCGATTTCGCGCTCGAGAGCGAGAGGACCCTCGTCATCGACGACGGGCAAATCGTGTTCGACGGTCCGCCCCCGGACGCCGTCGCCCGCTATCGCGCACTGGCAGGACGATCCGCTGACGCGCCGGGCCTGGACCGGACGAACGGGCCATGAGGGGGTACGGCAGCACGCTGGGCCTCTACCAGCACGGTCAGGGGTTCCTCTACCGCACGCCCCTGTCCCTGAAGGCCGTCGCCTCACTCGCCTGCGCCGTCGCCGTCGTCACCTGGAGATCGCCGTCGACGACGGCGATCACCCTGACGGTGACACTGTGTGCACTCCTGATCGGCGCGCATCTCTCGCCCCTGCGCATCCTGCGGATGCTCGCTCCGGCGGCGCCGGTTCTGGCGATCCTGGCCCTGTACCAGGGCCTGGCACAGGGCTGGCTCCGGGCCTTCACCGTGGTCGGGGGCATCACCGCCTGCCTCCTGGCGGCCCGAGCGGTGACGCTCACCACCCCGATGCAGTCCCTGCTCGACGGAGTGGTCAGGCTCGTCCGGCCGTTCCGCGTGGTCGGCGCCGACCCGGAGCGCTTCGCCCTCGCCCTGTCCATCATGCTTCGGAGCATCCCCTACCTCGCCGGGCTGTTCATGGACGTGCGCGAGGCGGCTCGGGCGCGCGGCCTCGAGAGGAATGCACGTGTCGCCGTCACTCCCCTGGTAATCGGCGCCGTCGCGTACGCGCACCGGACAGGTGAGGCCCTTGCCGCGCGGGGTCTGGGCGAGCACGACGGCGACCGGGACAGGGGCATGGATCCCCACGACCCGGGCGCCTGACGGCACCGGCCCGGGCAGCCACTTCCCTCGGAAACGACGAAAGGCGGCCCCAGCCTTCGCTGGAACCGCCCCTCGACAGGCGGGGTGCCTGTGATGCTGCTCAGATGTTGAAGCCCAGGGCCCGCATCTGATCGCGGCCGTCTTCGGTGATCTTTTCGGGACCCCAGGGCGGCATCCATACCCAGTTCAGACGCCATTCATCGACGACGCCGTCCAGAGCCTGACCGACCTGCTCCTCGATCACGTCGGTCAGCGGGCACGCTGCCGTCGTGAGCGTCATGTCGATCAGGAGGGCGCCGTCGTCGGCGTACTTCAGGCCGTACAGAAGGCCGAGGTCGACGATGTTGACGCCGAGTTCCGGGTCGATCACGTCCCGCAGCGCTTCCTCGACGTCGTCAAGCGCGGTTTGCGCCTGCTGCACATCACTCATCGAACTGTTCCTTTCGAGCGTCCCGGCAGCGAAGACCGGGAAATCGGAGTGGTCCTAGGCTTCGACCGGAGTCTGCGCCGTGAACCGATCGTAGCCCTCTGCCTCGAGCTGGTCTGCGAGTTCGGGCCCGCCCTGCTCGGCGATCCGCCCGGCGACGAACACGTGGACGAAGTCAGGCTTGATGTAGCGGAGGATACGCGTGTAGTGCGTGATGAGCAGCGTGCCCATCTCGCCCTTCGAGTGCTCGCGGTTGACGCCCTCGGAGACGACCTTGAGTGCGTCGACGTCGAGCCCGGAGTCGGTCTCGTCGAGAATGGCGAAGCGCGGTCGGAAGAGTTCCAGCTGCAGGATCTCGACGCGCTTCTTCTCGCCGCCCGAGAAGCCCTCGTTGACGTTGCGCTGGGCGAAGTCGGCGTCGATACGCAGCTGCGCCATTGCCGTCTTCACGTCCTTGGTCCAGTGACGCAGGCTTGGCGCCTCGCCGTCGAGCGCGGTCTTGGCCGTACGGAGGAAGTTCGTCATGGTCACGCCGGGCACCTCGACGGGGTACTGCATGGCCAGGAACAGGCCTGCCCGTGCGCGCTCGTCGACGCTCATCGACAGGACGTCCTCACCGTCGAGGGTGATGGTTCCGCCGTCGACCTTGTAGCGGGGGTGGCCGGCGATGGTCGAGGCGAGGGTCGACTTGCCGGAGCCGTTGGGGCCCATGATCGCGTGCGTCTCACCGGTGTTGATCGTCAGCGTGACGCCCTTGAGGATAGGGACATTGCCCTGCTCGGTGTCGATGCTGACGTGCAGGTCCTTGATTTCAAGTGTGGACATCGTGTTCTTTCTCCTTCGCCTGCTGTGCAGGAAGTGTGCAGGAAGTGCGTGTGCGGCGGCGGTCAGCCGAACTGCGGTGCCGGCGCTCCGTTGGTGACATTCGAGACATCGACGTAGACGTTGCCGTCATGGATCTCTAGGGCGAATACCGGGACCGGCTCGTACGCCGGGAGCTGCAGCGGCGCACCGCTGCGGAGGTCGAACTGGGAACCATGGCCCCAGCATTCGATCGCACAGCCCTCGACGTCGCCCTCCGAGAGCGAGATGTCCGCGTGGGAACAGGTGTCTCCCAGCGCGTGGATCTGCCCGTCGGAGTCGCGGACGACGACAACGGGATAGTCGTCGATGAGGACGCGCAGAGCCTGCTTGACCTCGATGTCGTCGACGTTGCAGATCAGCTCGCCGCGGGGTTCCACGGCCATCAGAGGTTGCCTGCGGCGAGCTCGCGCTCCACCGATTCGGACAGCCGCTCCTCGAGGGAGGGCACCTTGATCTGCTGGATGACCTCGTTGAGGAACCCGCGCACCACGAGCCGCCGTGCGGTCACCTCGGGGATGCCGCGGGCCATCAGGTAGAAGAGGTGCTCGTCGTCGAACCGGCCGGTGGCACTGGCGTGGCCCGCACCTTCGATGAGACCCGTCTCGATCTCGAGGTTCGGGACGGAGTCCGCGCGCGCGCCGTCCGTCAGGATGAGGTTGCGGTTGGTCTCGTAGGTGTCCGTGCCTTCGGCCGCTTTGCGGATGAGGACGTCACCCACCCAGACAGTGTGCGCACCCGCACCCTGCAACGCTCCCTTATAGGTCACGCGGGACTTGCAGTTCGGTACGGCGTGATCCACCAGGAGGCGCTGTTCGAGGTGCTGGCCGGCGTCGGCGAAATACAGTCCGTACATCTCGACCTCGGCGCCGGGAGCGGTGAAGATCGACGACGGCGTGAGGCGCACGAGATCACCGCCGAGGCTGACGACGACGTGCTTGTAGCGCGCGTCGCGGCCGATCTTCGCCTGCTGCGAGGAGACGTGTACGGCGTCGTCGTCCCACTCCTGGACGCTGACGACCGTGAGATCCGCGCCGTCACCGACGACGATCTCGACGTTCTGCGCGAGTGTGGCAGACCCGTGGTGGTCGATGACCACCACGGCCTTGGAGAATGCCTCGGCCGTGATCAGGATGTGCTGGGCAGCTGCCTCGGCGTGCGTGCCCGTGACGCTGACCATGACCTCGCCGTCGGCCACCGTCTCCTTCGGAACGGTGATGACCGTGGCTTCGGTGAACGTGTGCCATGCTGCTGCGGACACGCGATCCTCGGGGGTCGCCGACGCTCCAAGGCGGGCGTCACCACGACCGACGGTCTCGACGGTGACATTGCCCGCACCCGTGACCTCGATCGACGGGGCTGAGCCGTTCAGTTCCTCGGTGTGCAGGCCGCGGAGACGCTTGAGCGGCGTGAAACGCCAGTCCTCCTCGAGCCCCGTGAGCGTCGGGAAGTCGGCGAGGTCGAAGGACCTGCGACGCTCTCCCCGGGACGCCTCGGGAACTACGGGCGCGTTGCCGTGGCTGTGCTTCTTCAGGCCGAGCTGCTCGCTGCCGGCGTTCTGCGCGGAGAGACTTTCGCCCTGCTCCGTGAAGCCGTCGATCGCAGCCGACCTGTCGATGGCACCTGACGGTGCACCGAGGCGGGCCTTCTCGTCGAGGTCACCGAGATCGGTGACCTCGCCCTCGGGTGCGGTGTTGGGCGTGAATTCCGTGTGGGTGGTTTCAGCCATCGCTAGCCTACGGCCCCTTCCATCTGCAGTTCGATCAGCCGGTTCAGCTCGAGCGCGTACTCCATGGGCAGTTCACGTGCGATCGGCTCGATGAAGCCGCGCACGATCATGGCCATGGCTTCGTCCTCGGGAAGCCCGCGGGACATGAGGTAGAACAGCTGCTCCTCGCTGACGCGCGAGACGGTGGCCTCATGGCCCATGGTGACGTCGTCCTCACGGATGTCCACGTACGGGTACGTGTCCGACCGCGAGATCGTATCCACCAGGAGCGCGTCGCAACGGACCGTGTTCGCGGAGTGTTTCGCACCCTCGCGTATCTGGACGAGTCCGCGGTAGGCGGCCCGACCGCCGCCGCGAGCGACAGACTTCGAGACGATCGAGGACTTGGTGTTGGGTGCGATGTGCACCATCTTCGATCCGGTGTCCTGGTGCTGTCCCTCGCCTGCGAAGGCGATGGACAGGGTTTCGCCCTTGGCGTGCTCCCCCACGAGGTAGACGGCCGGGTACTTCATGGTGACCTTCGAACCGATGTTGCCGTCGATCCACTCCATCGTCGCGCCCTCGTGTGCGATCGCACGCTTGGTAACGAGGTTGTACACGTTGTTCGACCAGTTCTGGATGGTGGTGTACCGGACGCGGGCGCCCTTCTTGACCACGATCTCGACGACGGCCGAGTGCAGGGAGTCCGACGTGTAGATCGGGGCGGTGCAGCCCTCGATGTAGTGCACGTAGGAGTCCTCGTCCGCGATGATCAGCGTGCGCTCGAACTGGCCCATGTTCTCGGTGTTGATGCGGAAGTAGGCCTGCAGGGGGATCTCGACGTGGACGCCCTTGGGGACGTAGACGAAGGATCCGCCGGACCAGACGGCCGTGTTCAGCGACGCGAACTTGTTGTCGCCGACGGGGATGATCGAGCCGAAGTACTCCTTGAAGATCTCCGGGTGCTCACGCAGTGCGGTATCCGTGTCGAGGAAGATGACGCCCTGGCGCTCGAGGTCCTCGCGGAGCTGGTGATACACGACCTCGGACTCGTACTGCGCCGCGACGCCTGAGACGAGGCGCGCACGCTCCGCCTCGGGGATGCCGAGCTTCTCGTACGTGTTGCGGATGTCCTCGGGGAGGTCCTCCCACGTGTTGGCCTGCTTCTCCGTGGAGCGCACGAAGTACTTGATGTTGTCGAAGTCGATGCCGGAGAGGTCTGCACCCCAGGCGGGCATGGGCTTGCGGTCGAAGTACTTGAGGCCCTTGAGCCGGAGATCGAGCATCCACTGGGGCTCGTTCTTCTTCGCGGAGATGTCGCGGACGACGTCCTCGCTCAGGCCACGGCGCGCGTTGTCGCTGACCTCGTTCTTATCAGCCCAGCCGTACTGGTAGGTGCCGATGCCCTCGAGCTCCGGGTTCTTCTCCAGAATGTCGCTGATCACCGACTCCGGCACTGCCGACGCGGCTGGCTTGCGGTCTACTTGATCCGTCATCATGGCCTTCCTTGCTGATGGATGGATAACGTTGCTGGTGTGCTGGGCGGCGCGGCTTCAGGGGCGGCCGGTTGAGCGGCGTTCCCGGGAGCGTCCGGGCTGGCCGGTGCGGCATGAGCCGCCGTCGTCCGTCCCAGGGGTATGTGGGTCGTGCAGACGTGGCCGCCACCGGCCAAGGTGGAGAGGCGGCGGACGTCGACGCCGAGCAGGCGGGCGAACACGCCGGTCTCCTGCTCGCAGAACGCAGGGAAGGCGGAGGCCAGTCCCTGGATGGGGCAGTGTCCCTGGCAGAGCTGCACGCTGGGCATCGCGGATCGGATGGCATGTGGGGCGGTGCGGGCTCCGCGTCCCTGGGGAAGCCCGACGGTCTTGGTGGATCCGACGAAGCCGTCCGTGCTCAGCGCCCCTGCAAGGGCACGTGCACGCGCCTCCACATCCGGGCCTGCGGCCTCGACGAGGGGACGGTAGCGCTCCTCCATTCCGGAGAAGCGAATGCGGGCAAATTCCTCGATGGCCTCGGGACCTGCAGCTTCGCCGAGCTGGCTCAGGGCGGCTATGGCGATATCGAGGTAGTCGTTTCCCATTTTGGTCTGTCCGCGTCGGCTGAGGACGTAGCGACGGGCCGGGCGACCGGCGCCGGTCGCGGAACTCCGGACCCGCTTGACCTCGATGAGCCCGTCATGGGACAACGCATCCAGGTGGCGGCGCATGGCGGCCGGTGTGAATCCGAGGCGGTCGCCGAGCTCGGCAGCACTCACCGGACCGCGCTCGAGGACCGCCGACAGCACGCGGTCACGCGTGCGCTCGTCGGGATCGGGGGAGACGATCTGCGCTGTCAGTTCAGGTTCCGGCGCGCTGTGGGCCAGGACGTCACCGGAGGGCGCAACGGCGGCACGCGGTGTTGCGGTCACAGTCCGATCCTTCCGTTGGCGACAAAATACACAACATAAGCATGACGTAATGTATTCCGTCACACCACTTAGGCGAGGCTACCCATCAGGCACCCTTCGACGGACTACTACCTGACGTAGAATCATGGCGTGCCGACTACCGCCCCTGCCCTCGAGATCGATGGCCTGATCAAGGATTTCGGCCCTGTCGGCGCCCTCGACGGCCGGATGGTACGTGTGCTCGACGGCGTGAACCTCCGCGCCCTGCACGGAGCGGTCACCGTGCTGCTGGGCGCGAACGGAGCAGGTAAGACGACGACCCTCGAGTGCGCACAGGGCCTGCAGCGTGCCAACGGCGGGCTCGTGCGCCTTCTCGGCGAGGACCCTTACCGGGCATCGCCGGCCCTCCGGGCGCGCGTCGGAGTCATGCTGCAGGACGGCGGACTCCCGCCGTCGGTGCGACCTCTCGCACTTCTCCGCCATGTCGCGTCCATGTACAGCGCCCCCCTGCCCGTCGACGCCCTCGCCGAACGGCTCGGCCTCGACGAATTCGGCGCCGTCTCCATCCGGCGGCTCTCCGGCGGGCAGAAACAGCGGCTGGCCCTCGCCTGCGCCCTCGTGGGTCGGCCGGAGGTCGTGTTCCTCGACGAGCCGAGCGCTGGACTCGACCCGCAGTCCCGCACCATCGTGTTCGACCTCATCCGTGAGCTCCGAGCCGACGGACTCGCTGTGATCCTCACGACGCACCTGCTCGACGACGCGCAGAGACTTGCCGACTACGTGTACATCGTCGAGGGTGGCCGGACCGTCGCGGAGGGTACGGTCGCCGAGCTCACGGCGGACAAGGACTCCGACGGCGTGCGCGAGCTGCGGTTCGACACGGTGCCCGGGCTCACGCTCCCGCCCGAGCTCCTCCCCCACCTGCGCCAACTCGAATCGGAGCCCGGGCAGTACGTCCTCCGCGGAGAACTCACCGCTTCCGACGTAGCACACCTCGCCCAGTGGTGGGCCGCATGCGGAGTCATGCCCACGACCATCTCCCTGGCCCCCCGCTCCCTCGAGGACGTCTTCCTCGACATCTCCGGACGGAGCATCCGATGAGGGCGACGTCCGGTACGCAGGGCGCAGCGGCCACGTCGCCGTCGAGGGCGACGAGTGGATCTGCTGCCGGCCTGCCTGCGCGCATCCTGCGCCAAGGCGCGTACGAATCCCTGGCGATGCTCCGCAACGGGGAGCAACTGGTGCTCGCGATCGTCCTGCCGCTCCTGGCACTGGCCGCCCTGGTGATTACTCCGCTGCTGGACGCTCATGGACCGAGCCGCATCGACATCGCGGCGCCCGGCGTCCTCGCCCTGTGCACCATGTCGACGGCCTTCACCGGCCAGGGTATCGCCACGGGCTTCGACCGGCGATACGGCGTCCTCCGCTTCCTGTCCACGACACCACTCGGCCGATCCGGACTGATCCTCGGCAAGGCGGTAGCCGTCGTCGCGGTCCTGGCCGTCCAGCTCGTGGTGATCGGTGGTGCGGCCGTGCTGCTGGGATGGTCCCCCCGGCCCGAGGGTATTCTGCCGGCGGCACTCCTGCTGCTCGTCGGATCCGCTGCCTTCACCGCCCTGGGTCTTCTGGTGGCCGGCACCCTCCGGCCGGAGGCCACACTCGCCGTCACCAACCTGGTGTGGATACTCCTCGCCGCCGCCGGAGGAATCATCATCCCGGCATCCGGCCTTCCCACCGCCGTCGAGCCGCTCGTCTCCGTCCTGCCATCCGCTGCTCTCGGTGACGGACTGCGGAGCGCCCTGCTGGACGGCGTCCTCGATCCCATCGCGTGCCTGGTGCTTCTCGCCTGGGCCTCCCTCGCTAGCCTGGCGGCCATCCGCTGGTTCAAATGGAGCTGATGACATGACTCTTCCCGCGCTCTCCCGATTCACGGACGCTCTACCCCGGACAACCACGCCACTCGTGCGCCGCCTGGCCATAGCGTCCCTGGTCTCGCAGATCGCCATCGTCGTGACCGGCGGTGCGGTCCGGCTCACGGCCTCGGGGCTCGGGTGCCCGGAATGGCCGCGCTGCACGCCGGAGTCGATCGTGACCACGCCCGAGATGGGCTTCCACGGCGTGATCGAGTTCGGCAACCGGCTCCTGACCTTCGTGCTCGTCATCATCGCGGTCGCCATGATCGTGTCCGTGCTGGGCCTCCGGCGGGAGCGCAAGGACCTGTTCCGCCTGTCCGTCGGACTCTTCCTCGGCATCCCGGCGCAGGCCGTCATCGGCGGCATCACCGTGTGGACCGGCCTGAACCCGTGGGTCGTGGGACTCCACTTCATCGTCTCGATGATCCTCGTGGCGCTCGCGACCGTCCTCGTCGATCGCGCCCGCCTCTCCACGGAGCAGTACCGGCTCCACCGCGCACCTGCCGCCCCTCCCCTGCTGCGGCAGCTCCTCGTCACCTCGACCGTGCTGACGTCGGTCGCCGTCGTCCTCGGCGTGATCGTGACGGGATCCGGGCCCCACGCAGGAGACCAGGGCGCCGCCCGGAACGGGCTCGACTCCGACCTCATGACACGGCTCCACGCGCTACCGGTCTACCTGCTCGTGGCCACGGTGGCGCTCGCCGTCGTCGTCGCCTACCGCGCCCAGGTCGAGGGGAAGCTGCGCAGGGCGCTCCTCCTGCTGGCCGCCGTCGTGCTCGCCCAGGGAGCCATCGGCTATACCCAGCACTTCCTGCACCTGCCGGTCGTCCTCGTGGCGCTGCACATGCTCGGGGCGTCTCTGCTCATGTCGGCGGCGATCCACGCGCACTACACGGGGACCACGCGGAGGACCCTTCCCGGCAGTACCGCGCCGTCAAGGCTCCCGCAGGCCGTCGCCTAGGCTCTTGGCGCCCACGCCACTCGCGCCAGCAGGGCCGGTGGTGACGAATCGAACCGCTCAGTCGTCGTCGAACTCGGTCTCGAGCACATCGAGGAGGCGGCCCAGCTCGCGCAACTCGGACCCCGGGCTCGGCAGCAGCGGAGGCCTCGGATCACCGGCAGCGATCCCGCAGGCCCGCGCCAGCAGATGGAGACCGCTGATCTTCCTCAGGCCCGTGACGTGGTCCACCAGCGGACCGAGGACGTGCCGCACGCGGTCCACCTCGCGCTGGTCCCCGGCGACGACGGCAAGGCGCAGGCGCGCGTAGTACTTCGGGAGGATCGCGGCCGGGCCGCTGTGCCATGCATCAGCCGGCACCTCGCCCGTCAGCATGAGGACGTCACCACTTACCCCGTGGCTGAAGGGGCCGGGAACGAGGGCCTCCAATTCGCGGTGCCGTGCGTTGAAGGTCCGCGCGTCTGCCGCCGTGTCCTTGAAGGCGACCACCTGTGGGATGGCGGCGAGTTCGGCGACCACCTGCAGGGAATAGTCGAACTGGGTGGTACCCGGATTGTTGTACAGGCAGATCGGAAGGTCCGTCGCTGCGCAGACCGCGCGCACCTGGGCCAGCACCTCGTCATCCGTGAGGGGTACGTAGGAGACAGGAGAGAGGACGAGTCCCGCAGCACCCGCCGCTTCGGCGTCGACGGCCGCCTCGAGTACCTCACGGGTGCCGACGGAGCTGATACCCACAGCAACCGGCACCCGGCCGGCGACGGCGTCGATCGCGGTCCTCGCGACCTCCGCGCGTTCCCCCCGGTCGAGGTAGGCGAAGCTGCCCGAGGATCCGAGGACCGTGATCGCATCGACGTCCGCAGCCGCGAGACCCTCGATGTGGTTGCGGAGGTCCCCGTGCGAAACGGAACCGTCCTCCTGGAAGGGTGTGACGGGGTAGGCGATCAGGCCGGTGAAGTCCATGACTGCCAGCCTAGGGGAACAGCGGTGCCCCGGCGCTCGCTCGCTGTCGGACCCGCCCCGGCCGTCCGGATCAGGGCAGAACTGCCGATCCGACGAACGGGTCGACGGCGAGGGCCAGGAAGAGGACCGTCAGGTAACTGATGGACCCGTGGAAGACCTTCATGGCTGCCTTGTTGGTCAGCTCGCCCTGCTGCGCGAGGGAGTACAGGCGATGGGACTCGCGGATGAACCACGCACCACCGATGACGGCGGCAACGGAGTAGACCCAGCCGGCCCCGGCGGGGATCAGCAGGAGTGAGCATGCTGCCATCGCCCACGCGTAGAGGACCACCTGGACCGAGACGACGCGCGCGCCGGCGATGGCGCCGAGCATCGGTACGTTGGCCGCGTTGTAATCGTCGCTGTACTTCATGGAAAGCGGCCAGTAGTGCGGCGGTGTCCACAGGAAGATGATGAGGAACAGCACGACGGCGGGCCAGTCCACCGAGTTCGTGACCGAGGCCCAGGCGATGAGGACGGGCATGCACCCTGCGGCCCCGCCCCAGACTATGTTCTGGGAGGTGCGGCGCTTGAGCACCACGGTGTACACCACGACGTACAGGAAGATGGCGGCGATCCCGAGCATGCCCGCCAGCGGGTTCGCTCCGAACCAGAGCACCGCGATCGCGACGATGCCGAGGATCCAGGAGAAGACGAGGGCTTCACGTGGCGTGACCTCACCCGTGACGAGCGGCCGGTTCTCGGTCCGGTGCATCAGCTTGTCGATGTCACGGTCGATGTAGCAGTTGAAGGCTCCTGCGCTACCGGCGGCAAGCGCTCCGCCGACCATCGTCGCGAGAATCAGGCCGAGCGGAGGGAACCCGCCCTGGGCGAAGATCATGGTGGGAAGAGTGGTCACCAGGAGAAGCTCGATCACGCGGGGCTTCGTCAGAGCGAGGTATGCCTTCGCTTTGCGTCCGAAACCCTGACGGGCCTGCGGGGAACGCGCCGGAGCAGGAACCTGCTGGGTCTTCACAAGGCAACACTTTCGTTTCTTCCGGAGTAAAAGACAGTGCCCATCATACCCTTTTACGCCGTGTAGAAATCGGAGCCCTTTCCGCTTCCGCCGCCGTCGCCGTCGTGATCGCCCGCGCCGACGTTCCCGCCATCGCTACCGTTCGCTACCGTCGCCCTATGGCGGCGGTAGCGATGGAAGGCACTGAACCGACAATGGGAGCCGTTACGCGTCCCGCGCGCAATGTCCTGGTGTGAGGAACGACATTCTTCGACTCCCACGGCCCAACGCAGGCCCGAAGGGATAGTCTGGTTTGAAAGCCCGCTGTGGAAGCATGCCCGGAATGAGTCACCCGGGCTCAGTGCTGTCTCCGGTCGGAGCCGAACTTTGCAGGATTCAATGGTGAACGGCCAGCCTGACGGCGTGCCTGGAGGCATTTCCCGTCAACAGCTAGATGGCCGTTCCGGACAGAGAGGGGCCCGGAAACGTGCCACAGACGCAACAGCAGGAATTGACCTGGACCGAGCTTGATCAGAGGGCGGTTGATACGGTTCGTGTTCTGGCCGCGGATGCGGTGGAGAAGGTGGGGAATGGGCATCCGGGGACG
>NZ_JAXCIC010000008.1:0-138623 GCF_035985055.1 Arthrobacter sp. PL16 | reverse complement strand
ATCTCCGACAGGGACGCACGGTTCAGGACCGGGCGTTCCACGCCCTTGTCCTGGTAGCGCAGCTGGTGCAGGACCAGGCCCTCGCGGGGGGTGAATCCGACACGGAACGTCCAGTTGGCCCACTGGACATGGTTACCAGTGACCTTGAAGGACGGGCCTTCGGGCTGGGTGATGGAAATGGGCTTCAGATCGGTCCGGGCCGGGCCGACGTACTTGGGCAGGTAATTACCACGAGCCCTAGGGACCGGGATCACCTCGGCGTCCTCGACCTTCACCACGACACCGGCACTAAGGTCATAGAAGACGATGAAGTTCTCGATCGGGTGCGCGTACGGGCTGTCGTCGGGCTCGTCACGGACGAAGACCAGGGCGCGCATCAGACGCGGTCCGTTGACGTCTTCCCCGAAGTAACCCACCGACCATGGCTCGAAACACACCAGATCGATATTAGTGATGCCATGTTTGGCAAGGGCCGCAATGACCGTCGGGTCCTTCCGGCAGGCTTCTTCGCACTCGAAGAACTCATCGAGCATGAAGGGCGGCTGGATACCCGCAGCCAGCTGCGTCCAGGTATCGACGGACCCGGCATCAAGATCGACGATCGCCTCGTAGGAACGCCCCTCGGCACGGTTGACGAGGACCGCATCAGCCTCACGGGTAATGTCACCACCAGCCCGAAGCAGTTCCTTCGCAGGCTCACGCAACTCCACGCTGATGAAACGGAACGAATCCGCCGCAGCCGGCCCATCCTTCAAAATCGCAACCGCCCGGGAAATCTCCGCAGCAGAGAGCGGATCAAGAGGATGCGCCACTCCCACTGCAGTGCTGACTTCACTATCAATACTCATCGTTATCTCCTAAGGTGATTTTCTGGTTAGAAATGAACGTTTCTGCGGGACGATTCGTTGGCTGTATCGGCCAACAGTGAGTGAACGTGGGTTGCAGTGCTGCTTAAGCGTTTAGTAGCCAGTCAGATGCCGCTGTGCGGTATCGGATGAAGCCCTTGTATTCGGCCATGTCGTCCGGAAGTTCGGCCAGGACATGGCCGAGGTTTTCCCGCCAAGCAGGTACTTTTGCGATGTCGGTGAGGGGCAGGAGATAGGACCGGATCAGGAACAACACAGTTCCGGTGTGTGGAAGGCAAACGAGGTGTTGTACCTCGACCCGTAGGTGGAGCCGCTCCGGCAGGTTGGGGTCCTCAGCTAGGGTGCTGCGGTCATGGGCCCATTGCGGGTATGTTTCGGTAGAGGTGTCCAGGCGGTGGTCGATTGTCATCGTCCAGTTGGTCCTGCGGTATTGCTCACCGGGCTGCAGGCGCAGGAGGAACTGCTCGGCACGGCTCACGATGCGTTCTTCAGTGATCCGCGGGACGGGGCCGTGGATCTCGTGGAACTTCATGCCGGTGTCGAATCCGATCGACCAGTCCGCGGCGAAGGTGATGATTCCTGCGTCGAGCCACAGAGCGTCCTCGCGCTTGTCCAGGAATGCCATGTCGTCCTGGATCTGGCTGCCGAGGAACCGCAGCGGACCCATCGGAAGTGAGTCATCGTCGCCGACGGTGAACTGTACGTCCAGGTTCTGCAGGTCGTTGCGCCAGCGACAATTCTTATCCTCCCTGGTGAAGGACATCGTGTCTGGGTAGTCCTTTGCCATGGCAGGCAGCAGGGTGGTTATGGCGTCCCAGATAGCGGGCCGCATGTGAGGAAGGAACTGGAGGCGAGAGGGGTCTCTGTCCAGTATCGCGTCGCGTTCCTTGAGTTCCTCGAGGTAGTACTCGTCGATGTCAATCAGGGAGCCCCCCCATTCACCCACTTCGGTCTTCACTACCTTGTGGGCCGGTTCGACGTTGGCGCTGTAGCGATAATTCTCAGCGATGAAAGGCCAGGGAAAGCGCCGGATTCGTTCGGGCAGGACAGAGGTATCCGAGTTTTTTTCTCCGGTGGTGATACTCACAGGTCCAACTCCAATTCTTCGTCTACGCTGCGCGAGACACAGCACATGATGGTGGTGTTTTCGGCCTTCTCCTGGTCCGTCAGGTAAAGGTCCCGGTGCAGGGGTTTCCCACGAAGGACAGGCAAGACACATTCACCGCAAATACCCTTACGGCACATATTCGGAATACTTTTTCCTGCGTTCTCGAGGGTTTCCAGCAATGAGACGCCAGCCGGAACCTCCAACCTGACACCGCTGCGGGCGAGGTTGACCGCGAACGGTTCGCCGGCATCGAGTTCGGCAGCACCAAAGGCTTCTGAGTGCAGCAATCCCTTGGGCCAGCCAAGGTCCTGCGCCTGGTCGAGGACTCCGTCCATGAAGGCTGTCGGCCCGCAGACGTAAAGGTGGGTTCCGAGTTTCTGATTCACGAGAGCTTCCATCAAAGTCGTCTGGAAACTCCTACGGTCACTGCACTCCGTCAGGGCTGGTCCGAGCAGTTCCCTCGCTTCTTCGACGTGAGCCCCCGCGCCAGGCCGGTAAACGTAGATCAGGGATGCTTTTGTACCCCATTCGGCGGCGTACCGGGCGTGGGAGAGCACCGGGGTGATGCCGATCCCCGCGGCGATCAGCAGATGGTGCGTAGCTGTTGCCGCGGGAGCAAAAGCGCTGCGGGGCAAGGACACATGAACCCGGTCACCGATGGCGAGACGATGCATGGCTAAAGAGCCGCCAGCGCCCCCTTCGACTTGAAGGACGGAGATCGTGTATTGCGTAGGACTGTTGCCTGAGCCGGTGAGGGAGTAGGCATTCGCGCCTCCATCTGCGTACTGGACGATGAGGTGGCTTCCCGGAACATAGGAAGGCAACGTCCCACCTGACGGGTCACCGAATGTGATACTGACAATGGAGTCCGTTTGCCTGCTGACATCCCTCACCTCCAACTGAAGGCCGCCTTCCACCGCAGGATGGATACCGGTTGCGAGAGCCGTCACTGTCATGTTGTCTCCTCCGCGTGCGCTGAGAATCCCAGATACCCACCAACACGGCGGCAGCAGGCCACATCATCGTCGGTCAACCCACAACCCGCGGCCAGCGAGGCGGCTGCGTGGATGTCGGCCGGCGGACCGGCGAGGACCAGTCGGGCCCCGACGCGCGAGGCTCCCAGCACGACCTTCAGATCCGACAGGGCTTGAGGGTTTGCGGACCTGAAGCGAAGATCAAGTTTGGGCCGTCCACCGGTTTCGTGACCCGCGGTGCCATCTGATGAACCGAACGCCACACAGATGACACCGCGGAAACCCGATTCCAAACCAGCAGCTGCCGCGGGCAGCACGGATCCCGGATGCATGGTTGGTTTAGGCTGCGAAGTTGCGGTCGCCGGCGAAGAACCCCAGGGCGTAGTCGGGGGTTTCGAACTTGACGGCCGTGCCCTTGGGGAAGAAGAGCACGTCGCGTTCCTTGGCGTGCGTCGTCTCTCCGGTTGCCTGACCGGTGAGGGCGTTCCTGAGAACATCGCGAGCCCCTGGCCTACTTGCTTCCTAGCACCGGTTCAAGTGGTCCTGTTGACCCCAACCGATGTGGGTTAGCCACCTCTACTTCACTGACAACGCTACGCCTCTCAACTCATCTAGGCCAGATGTTTAGGGGTAACTGTGTCCGGTCTCGGGCTTCGACATCTGAGCAACTCCGCCCACCCATGAGGGCTTAGGACCTCATCAGGACGTTGAAGCTATGTATGTCACTCAGGGATGGCAAACCATAGACGCGATAGCTCATTGAGAGTGGTGTAAGCCGGTCGCATCAGGTGCCTCGGGATTGGAGGAGCGAACAGTGGCTGCGTCTCTTCGCGAACGGTTTGATTCGCGTTGGGAGTAGAACCAGATGGGAATGTAGAGGGACAGTACGACGAAGCCCACCCAGGTCGAACCCCAGCCGATCTCCAAGCTGTTGAGGTAGACCACGCCGATCAGGCACAAAGGCAGATTGAACAGGCCGAAGATCAAGGCGACATTCTTCCAGCCCTTGGGTGCTTGGAAGGGTCGCTCTAGGCTGGCGAAGGATGGGTGCCTCCTTGCCTTTACATACGCGAAGAGGCTGATGCCGTTAGCGCATGTGTATCCAATCGCTGATGCTGCAAGGATCGCTGCGGGAGAGCCCATCGAAATCAGCAGCAGGTTGAAGGCTCCGATCACCAGCATGGCAACGAACGGTGTTCCCTGCCGATTCGTTTTGCCGAAGACCTTGGGAAGGTTGCCTTCCGCCGCCATGGAGTGCATGGCGCGGGAAGAACCGAGGTAGGCCGTTTGGATGATCAGGATCATGGCGGCGATCAGCATGATGATGGTGATGACGGTACCGGCAGTGCCGAAGACGGCCTGGGCGACCGGGATCAGCGGTGAAACCGGCTCGGCCATCACACCGTCGACCCCAAGCACACCGATCACCGCGGCTTGAACCAGTACGAACGAGAAGAAGCAGACGATGCCGCAAGCGAAGAGTGCCTTGGGCACGTCTTTGCCAGGGTTCTTGTATTCAGGGCCATAGATGGCAGCGGTCTCCCATGCCGCGGCACTCCACTGAGCGATGGCGAAGATGCCGAAGAGGATCAGGATATGATGCACGTCCCAAGCCCAGTCAGCGGGCAACCAGTTGCCGGTGATATTGGATAAGTCGACGTTGCCTGTGGCGAAAGGTGCGACGGTCAGAATGATCAGCGGTACTAACGAGAATGCTGCCAGGATGTAGCCGAGGATGGCGCCATCTTTGAGGCCGAACCAGTTCACAATGAATAGACCGGTGAAAATCACCAGACCTGAGAGTAGGGCGAGCTGGTACTCGGTGAACGTCTCAGCGAGCACCGGAAACAGGCCGTGCAGGTAACCGCCGACCAGGATGGCGAAAATCGCCAGGACGGGGTTCCAGGCAAACCAGTAGCTCCAGGCGCTGAAGCCGCCAATCAGTTTGCCCTTGTCGTACTTGCCTTTGTAGTTCTCGGTGCGAAACACGTGCTGCGCGAACCCGGGCAAACCGGAAGCCTTCGTAAAAGTGGTGGCCATCTCGGCGTAGGCGGTGCTCTGCATGAAGCCCTGAAGGACGGACAGTCCCCAGACAAGGATTGCTGCGGCAGACACGTAAATCGGTAGGTAGCCCAAGGAGGGCAAAATCAGCAGGGGCACGCCAAGGGCAATGGCAAGCCCCTGTTTCCAGTCAATCGTCCTTTTCAGGTGATCGACTCCATCTGAACGAATTTCACTCACAACAGTCTCCCTAACTCCAATGTTCGGGTCCTAGGCATCTTGAGATGCTTCATATAACTCGAGATGGGTTCCAAGGGCTTGGTGGCAGGATGGGAGCAGATGCCCCCGCCGCCACGCCGATTGCTCTGCTTCCGTTGAGGAAGACACCGTCCGGGTTGAACCAGCGGTCGCAAGGGATGGGTTGGACGTTCAAGCACGCTGCAACCCTCACTCCATGGACGGTTCCGACTTGTCCTGCGCCTCATGTGAAACTGATCACCCTATTTTAAGACTAGAAGCTTCAATGCGATAGCTCTGGTTCGTCTGACCCAGGTGGCTGTCAGCTCCGTCCTCCACTCCTGCGGGGGACCGGTCCATCAGACTGGTTCAGGGTTTGTCCGAGTTCCGGATCCTGCTCGAGGTGGCGCCGAGTTCGCGGACCAAAAGTTCCAGAAGTTGCTGGCGGACTTGAGAAGCAGGGCGTCGGCCTGAAGGCACTCTCCCAAGGCATCGACACGACGACCCCGGGCGGTCGCTTGTTCTTCCATATGCTCGCGGCGATCGCCGAGTTCGAACACGACCTCATCGTGGAACGTACAAAAGGACGGGCTAGCTGCGGCCAGAACTCGAGGGCGCAAGGGCGGCGGTCGATTCAAGATGACGCTCACGAATGCCAGGCAGGCACGAGCGATGTACGACGAGCAGACGTACACGGTTCAGCAGACTGCAGAAACGTTTGGGGTTTCGCGCGGCACCATATACCGCCACCTTGGCTAAAACACCAAAACCCAGGCTAGCAATCACCCCTCCGTGAGGCAGATCCGCCTACGCTGGCAAACAAAGCCAGCTGCGGTGCGTTGACCGGGTAAGACCAGCGAAGGGAACATTCTCCCGCTAGGTCGGGTTCTTGAGGATCACGATTGTGTTGGAGGTAGGAAGTTGTCGAAAAAACAAGCCTTGTCCTTTGCGCCCGCTGATGGCGTTCCCCCACAGGTAGGGCCGTTCTCTCATGTAGTCCGGTGGGGCGACCAGCTCTTCGTGACGGGCCAAATGCCCACTCATCCAACTACCGGGAAGCTCGTGCCCGGTGGCATCGTCAAGCAGACGCGTCAAGTCCTTTCGAACTTGACTGCAGTCCTTGCAGCCTGCGGCGCGACCCTTGATGACGCCTTGATGGTCCGCATCTATCTGACTGATTTCGCTGACTATGATTCGTTCAATCAGGAGTATGTGACTTGGTTCTCCGAACCTCTGCCGGCACGAACGTGTGTTGGTGTTACAGGGCTTGCGGTCGACGCTGCCGTCGAAATCGATCTTATCGTCGGTCTGTCGGAGAAGAACTTGTAGCTCACTCAGGTGCCTACCCCACAAAGGACGCGATAGCTATGGCCCGGGCTTGCGGACGCAAAGGGGGTGGCCGGTGCAGGGTGACACCGAGGAAGGCCCGCCGGCTCGGACAATGTACGACGAAAAGACGTACATCATGCACCCTGATTGCAGAAACGTTCGGGGTCTCCCGCGGCACCATATACCGCCACCTCGGCGAAGACGCCAAAGCGTAGGCCAGCAACCAACTCGCCGTGAGGAAGATCCGCTTACGCTGGCAAGGAAGGTAGCAGCGGTGCGTTGACCGGTTGAGGACGTCGTCCACCGAAATTGGCTCAGCAGCAGAGGGGAGCAACCCGGGTGTAGGGGCGAACCAGTGGAAACACCGGTCAGGGGCATTTTTTTTTACCCCGGTGCCCGGAGTCGCCTGCCGCGGCGCGGCCACCCGCTGGACGACGTCCTGGCGCCGGCCCGGCGCAAAATGAACTTTCGCGGGTCCGCCGGCGGAGTTACCCAGAGAAGGTGTCAGAAGGCGGGCGTAGGCTGTGGATATGGACACTGACGGCACGGACGGCAAGCTCATCCTGGTCACCGGAGCGACGGGATATATCGGCGGTCGACTGGTCACGAAGCTCGTAGCGGATGGCCGCAGGGTCCGTGTGATCGTCCGCTCCCCGCAGAAGCTGAAGGACGTCCCCTGGGCGGGGTCGGTCGATATCGTGCAGGGAGATCTCCAGGACAGCGACACCATGCACAAGGTCAGCCAGGGCGTCGACACGCTCTACTACCTCGTCCACTCGATGGGCTCGGGCAAGGACTTCGACAAGCGTGAAGCTTCCATCGCGACCGTCGTCTCGGAAGCGGCGACCGCCGCCGGAGTCCGACGGATCGTGTACCTCGGCGGGCTTCACCCCGAGGGGGTCGAGCTGTCCACCCACATGCGCTCACGAACCCAGGTGGGAAAGATCCTCCTGGAGTCCGGGACACCGACCATCGCCTTCCAGGCCGGCGTCGTCATCGGTTCGGGTTCCGCTTCCTTCGAGATGATCCGCCACCTCTCCGACGTCCTGCCCGTGATGCCCGCGCCGAAGTGGGTGCTGAACCATATCGAACCCATCGCGGTGCGCGATGTCATCCACTACCTCGTCAGCGCGCTCGACCTCCCCGTCACCCTGAACCGGACGTTTGACATCGGCTCGCGCGAGGTCCTGACCTACGCCGAGATGATGAATCAGTACGCCGAGGCTGCTGGCCTGCCGCGGCGCAAGATCCTGGCCCTGCCGGTTCTCACCCCGCGTCTCGCCGGTCATTGGGTGAACCTGGTCACGCCGATCCCGAGGGCCATGGCCATGCCGTTGATCGAGTCCCTGCAGCACGACGCCGTCACGGCCGAACATGACATCGATCAGCACATCGCCGTGCCCGAGGGCGGGCTGACCGGTTACCGCCGGTCCGTCGACCTGGCGCTCGGCAGGATGCGGGGCGGAGAGGTGGAGACGAGCTGGGCTGGCGCCTCGCAGATCGACAGCGAGGCCGACCCGCTGCCATCCGATCCCCAGTGGGCGGGGCACACGGTCTTCACGGACGTCCAGACCTATAGCTCCACGGCGTCGACCGAGAAGCTGTGGAGCGTCGTCGAGGGCATCGGCGGTGAGAACGGCTGGTACTCCTGGCCGGTCGGCTGGGCAGCCCGTGGCTGGATGGACAAGCTCGCCGGGGGAGTGGGCCTGCGCCGCGGACGTCGCGACGCCAAGGAGCTGCTCACGGGGGAGGCGCTCGACTTCTGGCGCGTCGAGGAACTCGTGCGCGGTGAGCGCCTGAGGCTGCGCGCGGAGATGAAGGTGCCCGGCCGTGCCTGGCTCGAATTCTCGGTGAAGCCTGACGGCTCCGGCAGCTCCTACTACCAGCGCGCCGTGTTCTTCCCCCAGGGACTCTCCGGAAGGCTCTACTGGCTCGCGGTGCTCCCATTCCACGGCTTCATTTTCAAGTCCATGGCGCGCAACATCGCGAAGACCGCCGAGGCACTGCCCGCGGAAGCGGAGTCCGCTGCCGCGTGAGTCCGGAGGGCAGGGCCGGGGCTACTGAAGGGCCGGCACCGTCCGGGGTCGTACGACCGTCCACATGAACACCACGGCAAGGGCGATGCACGCCGACATCACCAGCGCCATCGGCGTCGCCGACTCGATGCCCTCACCGAGCAGGCCCACCAGCGGAGACACGACACCCGCTGTCCCGAAGGTCACCGCTCCGAGCAGCGAGGCTGCCGTGCCGGCCTGTGCCCCGTTGTTGATGAGTGCGAGGACCTGCACGCAGGGGAAGATGAAACCCGAAGCCATGATGTAGAACCAGAGCGGCAGGGCCGTGCCCCAGAACCCGAATCCCAGCTGGTCGAAGGCGAAGATGAGCAGGGCCATGGTGAGCTGGACGACTGTCGCGGCCGCGATGACCCACTGCGGACCGACCCGCCTCAGGACCCTCGAGCTGATCTGGACGCCGGACACGATGCCGAGCGAGTTGATCGCGAACAGCAGGCCGTACTGCTGCTCGTTGAGTCCGTAAGGCCCCTGGAAGAGGAACGGCGAGGCGGAGAGGTACGAGAACAACCCCGAGAAGTTCATGCCACCGACCAGCAGGATGCCGATGAAGATGCGGTCGCTCAGCACTGCTCGATACCGCTGGATCACCGTGAGCCCCGACTGGCGGCGGTTGTCCTTCGGCAGGGTCTCGATGATGAACATCGACACCGCGATGATCACCAGGACGCCGTAGCACGCGAGGAACCAGAAGATGCCGGGCCACGGGAACAACAGCAGCAACTGCGAACCGATCACCGGCGCGAAGATGGGTGCCATCCCGTTGACGAGCGCCATATAGGACAGCATGCGCACGAGCGTGTAGCCGCCGAAGAGATCGCGCACCATGGCCATCGCGACCACGCCGCCGCCCGCTGCACCGATGCCCTGGAGGACCCGGAAGAGCATCAGCATGTTGATGTCCTCGGACGACGCCGCGCCGATCGAAGCGCCGACGTGCAGGGTCGTCGCCATGATGAGAGGCAGGCGCCGTCCGATCTTGTCACTGAGCGGCCCCACGAGCAGTTGACCGCCCGCAAAGCCGATGATCGTGCCCGTCAGCGTCAGCTGCACCGCGGCCTCCGTCACGGCGAGATCCGACTGCAGCGCAGGGAAGGCCGGAAGGTAGAGGTCGATCGTGAACGGACCGAGTGCCGTCAGTGTCCCGAGGATGAAGACGTAGATGATCTTCTCGCGCCGGGAGAGGGTGTCGCCTGGGTGGGTGATAGTGCTCAAGATGCTGCCTAACGGAACTGTCGTACTGCCGGTGGGGAGGAGATGGAACGGACATGCGAAGCGGGGATGCATCGACTGCAGCGGCGGCCCGGCGACGACGGCGGAGCGGCTCGCAACCGGCCGTCGGGAGGACGGCGAACTGGTTGCTGGGGCGAATCAATATCCCTCTTATCCTAAGACCCGCGTCAACCCTGACCGAGCCCCGGGGATGAAACGGTAGCGCCACCCCCTTCACTAAGCATGCTTTCGATTGACGTAGGGTGAGCAGACACCGAACGAGCAGGAAGAACGGAAACATGAGCGAGCACGACGCCGGCCCGGTAACAGAGCAGTCATCCAAGCATCTCGCGAGAGTCATCGGGATCACGGTCGCAGCCGCCGTCGGAGGGCTCCTGTTCGGGTTCGACACCGCCGTCATCAACGGGGCGGTCGACTCCATCCAGGCCGATTTCGGGCTGAGTTCGAGCGTCCTCGGCTTCACGGTCGCGATCACCCTCCTCGGATGCGCGGCGGGAGCCTGGTTCGCCGGTGGCCTCGCCGACCGCTGGGGGCGCAAGAAAGTCATGGTCGCCGCCGCGATCCTGTTCGCCGTCAATTCTGCCGGTTCGGCCTATGCCTTCTCCGAGTGGGACCTCATGGCGTGGCGCCTCATCGGTGGGCTCGCCATCGGCATCGCCTCGGTGATCGTGCCCGGCTACATCGCGGAGATCGCACCGTCGAAGTGGCGCGGCGCCCTGGCTTCCGTGCAGCAGCTGGCGATCACCGTCGGCATCTTTGCAGCACTGCTGTCCGACGCCTCTCTCGCCAACGCCGCCGGTGGTGCCGGTGAAGAGCTCTGGTGGGGTCTGACGGCGTGGCGCTGGATGCTTCTCGTCGGCGTGGTTCCGGCCATCGTGTACGGCGTGCTGGCACTCATCATCCCCGAATCGCCGCAGTTCCTGATCCGGGCCGGCAGGGATGAGGAGGCAGGACGCGTGCTCTCGAGGGTCTCCGGTGTCCGGGACACCGCGGGCAAGATCCGTTCGATCCGCGACAGTTTCGAACGCGAGGACCGCGCGGACTACCGCGATCTGAGGGGACCTGCATTCGGCCTGCAGCCCATCCTGTGGGTCGGCATGGCCATCGCCGCGCTTCAGCAGCTGGTCGGGATCAACGCGATCTTCTACTACTCGACGACGCTGTGGAAGTCGGTCGGATTCAGCGAGAGCGATTCGTTCACCACGTCGGTCATCACCTCGGTCATCAACGTCGCGATGACCTTCGTCGCCATCTTCTTCGTCGACAGGGTGGGGCGTCGGAAACTGCTCCTGATCGGTTCCGTCGGTATGTCCGTCGGCCTGCTCGCCGCGACGCTCGCCTTCCTGCAGGCGGAGGGAACCGGCGAGGAGCTAACGCTGCCCGGTGTTTGGGGACCCATCGCCCTCGTCGGGGCGAACCTCTTCGTGATCTTCTTCGCCGCCACCTGGGGGCCGGTCATGTGGGTCACCCTCGGCGAGATGTTCCCGAACCGCATCCGGTCGATCGCACTGGGCGTCGCCACGATGGTCAACTGGGTCTTCAACTTCATCGTCACGCTGACCTTCCCCTGGGTCAGCGAGAATCTCGGACTGTGGATCATGTACGCCGCGTTCACGATCTTCGCCGTCCTGTCCTTCGTCTTCGTCCGCTCCCACCTCCCCGAGTTCGCGGGCAAGGACCTCGAGGACAATGCGGAGCTCAGCTCGGTGTGAGGACGGCGCACTACCTCATCGAAGGTCGGGTGCGGGGTCTTTCGAAGCGAAGACCACCAAGCGGAACCGGCTCGCCCGCCCGATGGTAATTTTGGTTCAGCGAATGTCCAGCAAGATATAGACGAATGGAGGCAGGGCCTATGAACAGCTCGGCTAGTACGCGCGGGAAGCGGATCTCAGGCTCGGTCTCGCTGTTTGGGCTCATCAAGCTACTGGCCCGGCTGACGCCTCGGCAGATTAACGACGAGTTCTCGATCGCGGTCCAGCAGATGAAGCAGAAGGGGATCAAAGCCGGCATTGCCGCTGCGTTCCTCGTCGTGGCCCTCGTCTTCGTCCTGTTCTTCGCCGTCGCCCTCGTCGTGGCCGCCGTCATGGGCCTCGCCGAAATCATGCCGGCCTGGTTGGCTGCACTTCTGGTCGCCGTCCTCTTCCTCGTCATCGGCGGCATCCTCGCTCTGATCGGAGTCTCGCGGCTCAAGAAACAACTCCCGCTGGTGCCTGAGGACGCGATCCGGGGTCTGCGCTACGACCTCGGCGTCCTCAAGGAAGGCCGCAGCTTCGATCCCGCCACGCTCGATATCAAGAAGCCCAAGGACGACAAGAACGACAAGGACCGCAAGGACGACGACAAGGACGCGAAGCCGAAGGTACCCACGCCCTCGTACGAGGAACTGCGAGGCCGTTCGGGCGAACGCCGGACCCACATCGCCGATGCGAGGGATTCGCTCGGGGCACGCGTCGACGTCAAGGCCCGCCTCAACGGCGCCAAGCACCGTTCGCAGCAGGGCGGAACGAAGACCGGTTCGACGGGTGGAGACAGGAGCCGCGACAACGTTGCTGCCGTCGCAGTCCGTCGCGACGTCCCGCACAACACCAGCCTCGCTGACCGCTGGAAGCCGCTGAGCGTCCTCGCCGGTTCCGTCGTCGCGATGCTCGTCATGCTGCGCAGGCTCCTCAGCAAGTAGTCCCGGCTGTGCCGGCGTTCCACCCGCACCACAGACGCATAACCGCGAGGCGGCCCCTCGCCCGTGAATCGACTCGCGCCCTGCAGCGGGAGTCACGGGTGACGGGCCGCCTGCCTGCATAATGGGGTGGGGAGGCACGGGTGATGAAATTGATCGGGGCTGGCGCACAGCCCGGCAGCGAGGGCGCCGAACTCGCGACGCCGTGGACCCTGCCCAACCTCATCACGGTCATCCGCTTCCTCATCGTCCCGCTGTTCGTCTGGCTCATCACCCAGCAGCGATACGGGGCGGCGGTCATCGCCCTCGTGATCATGGGAAGCACGGACTGGGTGGACGGGTATGTCGCCCGGCGGCTCAACCAGGTCTCGGTGGTGGGGAAATGGCTCGACCCGGTGGCCGACCGCACGGCCCTCATGGTGGTAGCGGTGACCTTCGTGGTCGCCGGCATAGCACCGGCGTGGCTCGTCTGGACGATCGTCATCCCGGACGCGATCATCATCATCAACGCGCTCATCCTCTTCCGCGGGCCTCTTCACCTGGAGGTCGTCACGGTAGGTAAGGTCCGGACGACGCTCCTGCTCGTCGGTGCGCCGCTGCTCCTGCTCCATCGCGTCGAGGGGTTCGGGCAGCAGTGGCTCCTGATCGTCGCCCAGGCCCTGCTCGCTGCAGGCTGCGTCCTGCACCTGATCGCCTTCTACGCCTACTTCACCGCAGCGCATCGCAAGTACCGGCTGGAGAGGGCCGACCAGCAGACGTGCCCCTCCTAGCCATCGGGCTGGCGCTGCTGGGCGCCGTCTTCCTCGCGTTCGGAGCTCAGCGGCAGGGTAGTGCCGTCCGGGCGAACACGGGCGGCCTGGCGCTCAGCTCCTCCGGTCTCACCCGGCTCCTCACCAGCCCGCGATGGCTCTTCGGGCTCGTTCTCCTGGGTGCAGGGACAGCCCTGAACGTCGTCGCGCTTGCGCTCGCGAGTCTGACCGTCGTCCAGCCGATCGGCGCGATCGCACTGGTGATCACCACCATCGTCAACTCGCGCGACCAGGGAATCCGCATCAACCGTCCTACAGTCGCGGCGATCACCGCCTGCGTGACCGGAAGCGCCCTGTTCGTGCTTCTCGCGGTCAATGTCACGCGCGAGAATCATGCTGTCGATTCGGCGCAGGAGTTATCGGTCGTGCTCCTGCTCGGCGCCGCCGTCGTCGTCTTCGGATCCCTCGCCGTGTTCGGGCGGCATCGACTCAACGCCTTCGCCTACATCCTGGGGGCAGGCGTGCTGTTCGGTTTCGTCGCCGTCCTGACCAAGATCGTGGCCGGCCACCTTCTCGACCCGAACGGTCGCTTCCTGCTGAATGTGCCCTTGCTGACCCTGGTAGCACTCGTTGCGGCCGCGGCCCTCGGCTCCTGGTTCGTCCAGAGCGCCTACGCGACCGGGCCACCCGATCTCGTGATCGCCGGCCTCACGGTCATCGACCCGATCATCGGCATCGCGGTCGGCATCACCATCCTGGACGAGCTGCAGCCGGATGTGCGCACGGTGACGGCGTTGGGCATGGGCTCTGCAGCCCTCATTGCTATTGTTGGGGTCGTTGCCCTGTCCCGTCATCATCCCGACGTGGTGAAGCGGCAGCGCTGAGCCGAGCCCCGGCAGTTCCGACCAGCACACCGACGTAGGGGATTTACGCGTGAGTTACCCGGCTGATTACAAGCCCCTGACCATCCTGATCGCCGCGGACACCTATCCGCCCAACGTGAACGGTGCGGCGCAGTTCGGATACCGGCTCGCCAAGGGAATGACGGGCCGCGGCCATTCGGTGCACGTCCTCGCTCCGGGCGTGTCCAACGGCAGGAGCTACACGGAGCCCGGCGGCGAGTGGGCCGTCCACCGCCTCCGCTCGCACAGCGTGCCGACGCACGACTACTGGCGGATCTGCTACCCGTGGGAGATCCGGCGCGATATCAGCAGGCTGTTCGATCAGGTCCAGCCCGACGTCGTCCACATCCAGTGCCACTACATGGTGGGTGAATACACGCTCTACGAAGCGGTCAGGCGTGGCATCCGTGTGGTTGCCACCAACCACTTCATGCCGGAGAACCTGAACCCGTTCCTGCCGTTCCCCGCCTGGTTGAAAAAAATCGTCGCCAAGAACTCCTGGAAAGACATGGGCAAGGTGATGGGGAAGGCGGCCGCGGTCACCACCCCGACGCCTCTCGCCGCCAAGGCCATGCATGACCACGCCTTCCTGCGCGAGGTACTGGCCGTCTCCAACGGTATCGACTCGGCAGCCTACGAGGTGCGGCCGGGGGAGATCATCGAGCCCAACGAGGATCCGACGGTCCTCTTCGTGGGTCGACTCGCCGAGGAAAAACACGTCGATGTGTTGATCGATGCCGTGGCGAAGACGCCGGACCACATCCGCGTGCGGCTCGAGATCGTAGGGGGCGGCGAGGTCAAATCCGCCCTGCAGGCCCAGGCGGCGCGCCTCGGTATCAGCGACCGCGTGACCTTCCGCGGCCTGATCGACGACGACGAACTGCGACTGAGCTACATCCGCGCGTCCCTGTTCTGCCAGCCGGGAACGGCCGAACTGCAGTCCCTGGTGACGCTCGAGGCGATGTCGGCGTCGACGCCCGTGCTGCTCGCCAACGCGATGGCGCTCCCACACCTCGTCACCGACGGCGACAACGGCTACCTGTTCACGCCCGGTGATTCGAACGGGCTGAGTCACCGGATCGCCCAGATTCTCGGCATGTCGCGCGAGGACCAGCTCAGGATGGGGGCCGCCAGTCGGAAGATGGTGATGAAGCACGACATCACCACGACCCTCGAAACCTTCGAGGGCCTGTACTACGGGACGTTGTCCGCGGATCGTCCGCATGAGGTGCAGCAGGCGTCGTCGACGTCCTGACACGGAGCTTCGCCGGTCCTGTCATCGGCGTCTGCTTACAATAGGACCTGCGTCCAGCGCCCGGATACTACTCCCGGCGCCGACGCGAGAGGTGCTCCTCGCTCCTCGGGGCTGTAGCTCAGCTGGTTAGAGCAGCGGACTCATAATCCGTTTGTCCTGGGTTCAAGCCCCAGCAGCCCTACTCGCAGCCGGCAACAACCGGTACGGATGCGTCACTCCATCGGGGTGGCGCATCCGATTTTCCCCCGACAGCACCAGCTCCGCTTCTTCCGATCGATCGCACCCCTGATGAGCCACTGGCGCCCTAAGTTACTGACGGGTAACATTGCGATCGGGTGCATCACGCGCCCATCGCGTAGTCCACCTGGTCGAGTGAGAGTGCCGGTCGCCGAGGACCGGAGTGAGGTAGTTCCCATGAGCAGAACGCCGATCGATGTCAACAACCTGCCCTACGCGGACGGTGACTTCTACGCCTTCGAGGAGTTGCTGTCGAGCAAGGAGCGATCACGCCTGGGGGAGATCCGTGCCTGGCTCGCTCGCGAGATCCGGCCCAACGCCGTCGAGTGGTGGAACCAGGGCTCATTCCCCCAGCAGCTCATCCCCAAGATCGCCGAGCTGGATCCCGTGAGCCCGGTGTACCGCCAGGGCTACTCCAACCTCTTCGCCGGCATCACCCATGCCGAATTCACGAGGGCGGACACGTCGTTCGCAACCTTCCTGGGTGTCCATGACGGGCTGTTTACCGGTTCCATCGAGGCCCTTGCTTCCAAGGAGCAGCAGGAGGAGTGGCTCCCCGACATCTATGCCCTGAAGAAGATCGGCGCTTTCGGGCTGACGGAGCCGCTCGGTGGTTCCGACGTCGCCGGCGGAACGCGGACGACGGCGCGCCGGGATGGGAACTCCTGGATACTGAACGGCGCCAAGCGGTGGATCGGTAACGCGACCTTCTCCGACTGGGTCGTCATCTATGCCCGCGACGTCGAGGACAACCAGGTCAAGGGCTTCATGGTCGACACCCGGACGCCGGGGTTCTCGTCGACGAAGATCGAGAACAAGATCGCCCTGCGGATCGTCGAGAACGCTGACATCGTGCTGGACAACGTCGTCATCTCGGACGACTTCCATCTCAAGGGCGCCAACAGTTTCAGGGACACCAACAAGGTCCTCAAGGTGACACGGCTGGCCGTCGGCTGGCAGGCCGTTGGCCAGCAGCTCGCTACATTCGACGTCGCCCGGCGCTACGCCGTGGAGCGCGAGCAATTCGGCCGTCCCATCGCGAGTTTCCAGCTGGTCCAGCAGCAGCTCGTGCAGATCCTCGGTAACGCCATGAGCTCGATGGGCATGATGGTCCGCCTCTCGCAACTCGAGGACGCCGGGAAGGCGAAGGACGAGCAGTCCGCCCTGGCCAAGGCCTTCACCACCGCCCGCATGCGCGAGAGTGTCGCGGCCGGACGAAACATCTTCGGCGGCAACGGCATCGTCACGGACTACGAAATGGCCAAGATTTTTTCCGACGCGGAGGCCATCTACTCCTATGAGGGCACGCAGGAGATCAACACGCTTGTCGTCGGCAGGTCGATCACCGGGATCGCCGCGTTCGTCTAGGGACCCGATCCGACCCGGGCGATGGCGGACCGAGGCTGACAGGCTCCACCAGCACGCGCCTGCACGCAGTGGCAAGGAAGGGTCGGACGAATCGTCGTCCGGTCCTTCCTCGTCCGAACCTTCCCTCGTCCGGTGCCCTGCCCGCCTGATCCGTCGCCTCCGTGCCGTAACCCATCATGGGCGGAGCGGCAGGAGCACAGAGGGACGGCGATCCGTCACGAAGGACAGTGGGTCCACGTACTCGCCATCGACACGGACACCCCAGTGAAGACAGATCCCTCCGCAGTGACTCCGCGACGTACCCCGCACTGCGGCAACAGCCACCGTCGCGACGGTCTCTCCCCTGATGACAGGCTGCCCCTTCACCAGTTCCGTGCTGACGGGCTCAAAGCTGCTGACCCTGCCGCCACCGTGGTCGATCGAGAGCACGCCGCGATCGACGACCGTCCCGGCGAAGGAGACCGTTCCATCCGCCGGACTCGTCATCGGTACTGCGTGCCCGCCGGTCGACAGATCGACGCCCCGGTGGCCGGGCTTCCACTTCTGCGGGGGCCTTTCGAAGAACCGCAGGACGGCCGGGGTGGGAGGCAGCGGCCACGACCATTCCGGGACGAAGTCAGGCGGGGAGCGGGGGTCGCTCGTGTCCGGGCCGACTCTGCCGTGCGGCGTGACCTGGCCCGCCGTCGCCGGTTCCCCCGTGGCCCCGCCCGCGGACCCCATGACGACGACCAGGGCGACCACCGTCCGGACGCAGGATCGAGCGATGTATCGGTGGGTTCGAATCGTGAAGCCAAGGGTAGGACGGCGGTCTGTCATGGAAGAACAGTGACCGGTCAGCTGGGACGAACGGTGCGACCCCGGAGCCTATGTGGACAACGTTCGAGCGGTTCACCCCACGGTCGTCCGCCTCCTGCCTTCCTGCCGCTGTAGTACACTTGAGCGAGCAGTCCGCTGCTTCCACCTCCTTGTGCCTACGGCTTCGATGGAACGTGGAATGGTGAGGCTGACTACGCGTGCCTGCGATCCGGTGCTCTCGAAGAGCCCCGGAACGCCCACCCTGCGGTCCGGCGATGTCCGGTAGGGGAGGGCGTGTCCATGACGACCAGGTGCCAGGATGTGACGGCCACCCCGGCCATCACTGAGACAACCGTCAACAAGCAGAGGCGGCGCACTGCGCCTGAGCCCTGCTGAAGAAAGGCATGACATGCCAGTCGTAACCATGCGCCAGCTGCTCGACAGCGGCGTCCACTTCGGTCACCAGACCCGCCGTTGGAACCCGAAGATGAAGCGCTTCATCTTCACCGAGCGCAACGGCATCTACATCATCGATCTCCAGCAGTCGCTGGGCTACATCGACCGTGCGTACGAGTTCGTCAAGGCCACCGTCGCCCACGGCGGAACCGTCCTCTTCGTCGGCACGAAGAAGCAGGCACAGGAAGCGATCGCCGATCAGGCGAACCGCGTCGGCCAGCCCTTCGTGAACCAGCGCTGGCTCGGCGGCATGCTCACCAACTTCCAGACGGTCTCCAAGCGCATCCAGCGTATGAAGGAACTCGAAGAGATCGACTTCGACGACGTCGCCGGCTCGGGCCACACGAAGAAAGAGCTCCTGCTCATGAAGCGTGAGCTCACCAAGCTGCAGACCAACCTCGGTGGCATCCGCAACCTGACCAAGGCTCCCTCGGTCGTGTGGGTCGTCGACACGAAGAAGGAACACCTCGCCATCGACGAGGCGAAGAAGCTGAACATCCCCGTCGTCGCGATCCTCGATACCAACTGCGATCCCGACGAGGTCGACTTCCCCATCCCGGGTAACGACGATGCCATCCGCGCCGTCAATCTTCTCACCCGCGTCATCGCGGACGCCGTGGCCGAGGGCCTCATCGCCCGCCACAACCGCTCGGGCAACAATGATTCCGCGGTTGCGGACGAGCCGATGGCCGAGTGGGAGCGCGAGCTTCTCGAGGGCAACACCGCCGAGGTAGCCGCCCCGGACGCAGCAGAGGCTTCCGCTCCGGCGACCTCCGAGTCTCCCGCTGCAGACCAGGCTCCCGCCGAGGCAGAGGCGCTCGCCGCCGAGGCCCCTGCAGCAGCCGAGGTTCCTGCCGAGGAAGTTCCCGTGCCGGAAGCACCCGCTACCGACGCCAAGTAGTTCCCGTTGCGTAAGGGGTGCGGGTCAAACCGCGCCCCTTTCCGCATGTTCGGCAGGTGTTCACCGCGTGACGCCTGCACCGCGGGCAGCGCCCGCGGAAGCTCTTCCTGGATCCACATCAACTTAGGAGTTCATATGGCAAATTTCACTGCCGCTGACATCAAGGCCCTGCGCGAGCGCACCGGCGCCGGCATGATGGACGTCAAGAAGGCCCTCGACGAAGCCGATGGCGACGCCGACAAGGCCCTGGAACTGATCCGCATCAAGGGCCTCAAGGGCGCGACGAAGCGTGAAGGCCGCTCCACCGCCGAGGGCCTCGTCGCCGCTCGGGTCGACGGCAACGTCGGCGTCCTGGTAGAGGTGAACTGCGAGACCGATTTCGTCGCCAAGGCTGCTCCCTTCGTCGACTTCTCGAACAAGGTACTCGCTGCCGCCATCGAATCCGGCGCCACGGATGTCGAGACCCTGCTGGCCTTCGAGCTCGAGGGCAAGCCCGTGTCCGAGCACGTCATCGAGGCAGGCGCACTGCTCGGCGAAAAGGTGGACGTCCGCCGCATCGCCCGCGTCGAGGGCGAGATCGTCGACGCCTACCTGCACAAGACGTCCAAGGACCTCCCTGCCCAGGTCGGCGTGCTCTTCGCCGTCGAGGGTTCGGGCGACGCAGCAGTACAGACCGCGCACGACGTCGCCGTGCACATCGCGGCGTACTCGCCGACCTACCTGACGCGCGACGAGGTTCCCGCCGAGCTCGTCGAATCCGAACGCCGCATCGCCGACGAGACCGCACGCGCCGAGGGCAAGCCCGAGCAGGCGCTCGCGAAGATCGTCGAGGGACGCCTCACCGGGTTCTTCAAGGAAGGTGTCCTGGTCGACCAGGCCTTCGCGAAGGACGCGAAGAAGTCCGTCGCCGCGGTACTCACCGAAGCGAACGTGAAGGCCACGGCCTTCGCCCGCTTCCGTGTAGGAGCCTAGGCCCGAGGCCAGGGCCACAGCACGAAGGTGAAGGGCGGCCGCCATCGGGGCGGCCGCCCTTTCCTGCGCCTGGGAGGCGCCCCGTATCCTGTAACGGGTCCGGCAACATCCCAACCCCCGCATCATCGGCCGTCCGACCAGGAACGGCCCGCAGCTCTACGCCGGGAGGCACTTAATGGACACCACTTCCACCGCTCCGACGGGTGGTACCGAGGGCCGGCGCCGAGTACTCCTCAAGCTTTCAGGCGAGGTCTTCGGCGGCGGCAAGCTGGGTGTCGACCCCGAGACCGTCCGCTCCGTGGCGCGGCAGATCGCTGCCACGGTCGGCGAGGTCGAAGTAGCGGTCGTCGTCGGCGGCGGCAACTTCTTCCGTGGCGCCGAACTATCTCAGAGCGGCATGGACCGGTCCCGCGCCGACTACATGGGCATGCTCGGCACCGTCATGAACTGCCTCGCGCTCCAGGACTTCCTCGAGCAGGCCGGCGTCGAAACGCGTGTGCAAAGTGCGATCACCATGGGGCAGGTCGCCGAGGCCTACATCCCGCGGCGAGCCATCCGCCACCTCGAGAAGGGGCGCGTGGTCATCTTCGGTGCGGGAGCGGGCCTGCCCTACTTCTCGACCGACACCGTCGCCGCCCAGCGCGCGCTCGAGGTACACGCGGACGAGGTCCTCATGGCCAAGAGCGGCGTCGACGGCGTATACACATCGGACCCCAACAAGGACCCGACGGCGGAGAAGCTCGAGACGCTGTCCTATGACGAGGCGCTGCGCCGTGATATCCGCGTGATGGACCAGACAGCCATGACCATGTGCAAGGACAACAACCTGACCATGGTGGTGTTCGGCATGGAGGGCGAGGGCAATGTCACGCGGGCTATCCGCGGCGAGAAGCTGGGCACGGTCGTCACCACCTAGCTGGTCCGGGCGGGCAGGGCAACGATGCCCCGGGTCCGCCGGGCCGCCGCACGCCCTTGAACTAGGATTGACCACTGGAACGGTTGCCGGGCAGCCGACTGCAGAGCGAAGGAGACATTGTGATCGAAGAGACCTTGCTGGAAGCCACCGACAAGATGGATAAGGCCGTGGAGGTTGCAAAGGACGATTTCGCGACGGTCCGCACCGGCCGTGCCAACGCCGCGATGTTCTCGAAGGTGGTGGTGATGTACTACGGCGCACCCACCCCGCTGCAGCAGCTGGCGTCCTTCCAGAACCCCGAAGCCCGCACGCTGCTCATCACCCCTTTCGACCGCAGCGTGCTGAACGACATCGAGAAGGCGCTCCGCGATTCCGATCTCGGCGCCAACCCCTCCAACGACGGCAACGTGATCCGGGTGGTCCTGCCCGAGCTGACGCAGGAGCGTCGCAAGGAATACGTGAAGCTGGTGAAGACCAAGGCGGAGGATGCCAAGATCTCCATCCGCAACGTCCGGCGCAAGGCCAAGGACGGTATCGACAAGGCCGTCAAGGACGGCGACGCCGGTGAGGACGAGGGCTCGCGCGCCGAGAAGGAACTCGACGCCCTGACGAAGTCCCGCGTGGACCTCGTCGACGAACTCCTGAAGCGCAAGGAAACCGAGCTGCTCGAGGTCTGATGGCAGACCTCGATCCTCCCGGTGCGGGTCCCCGGCGAGAACCCGGACCCGCCGTCGGGACAGAGAACGGCAGCGGTGTCGCGGCCGATACCGCACCGGCGCAACAGGACGTACCCGCACCCGCTTCCCGGAAGACGGTCACCGCCGGGCCGTCGAGTCGCGGGCTGCTCCGTCGGCGACGGCCTATCAGGGAGCCGGGCGTTCCCTCGCGCGCCGGGCGTAACCTGCCGGCCGCGATCGGGGTCGGCGCCGGCCTCCTGATCCCCGTCCTTGTGGGTCTGCTGTTCTTCCCGGTCGTCTTCGTCGGCATCGTCACCCTGTTCGCCGCGGTCGGCGTCTGGGAGATCAGCCGTGCACTCGAGATCCGTCGCATCCACGTTCCGCTGGTGCCTGCGCTGGCCGGGACGCTGGTGCTCCCGTTCTCCGCCTACTTCGGCGGAGCCGAGGGTATGGCCGTCGGAGCCGTCTTCGCCGTACTGGCGCTCTTCCTCTGGCGCTCGCTGGACCCTGCGCCGCACGCCGCGAAGAGCCTCATGGCCGGCACCTTCGCGGTGCTCTGGGTACCCTTCATGCTGAGTTTCGCGATGCTGCTCATGCGCGCGGAGGGCGGGTTCCTCGTCATTGCCACGCTGCTGCTGCTCGTCGTCGCGAACGACACCTTCGGCTACCTGATCGGTGCGTTCTTCGGCAAGCACGCCATGGCCCCGAAGATCAGCCCCAAGAAGTCCTGGGAGGGCTTCGGTGGCTCGATCGGCGGCGCGTTGATCGTCGGTGGGCTCTGCGCCGTCTTCCTCCTCGATCAACCGCTCTGGATCGGTCTGGTCCTCGCCGTGGCCATCGTCGCCGCGGCCACGACCGGGGACCTCGCCGAATCGATGATCAAGCGCGAGCTCGGGGTGAAGGACATGGGCACACTCCTCCCGGGCCACGGCGGCGTCATGGATCGCCTCGATTCGATCGTCTTCGCCTCCCCGATGGCATACCTGCTGTCCGCTACATTGGTACCGGGATTGCTGTAACCGCAGGTCAGCGGACACATTCCGGAGCCACCGGCTCCCGCACGGTCTCACGAGGGTTTCAGTAGAAGGACTTCACACGATGGACGAGGCTCGCCCGGGCAGTTCTCCCTTTGCCCGCGTAGGACGCCGTGAGTTCGGCTACAACACGCGCCAGGTGGACCGCTTCCTGACGAAGGCCCGCGGCTACTACAACGCGGAGGACCCGGACAGCGAGGCCATCTCCAGCAACGAGGTCCGCGCGATGGCGTTCGACCCCGCCAAGGGAGGCTATGAGCCGCAGGCCGTCGACGCCGCCCTGGACCGGCTGGAGGATGTCTTCGCGCAGCGGGAGCGGGACCTCCTCATCAGCACCAAGGGCGAGGACGCGTGGCTGCGGCAGATCGGCAGGACCGCTGCCGTCCTTCGCCGGCGTCTCCACCGGCCGGCGGGGGAGCGTTTCCGACGCCCCGCGAAGGAGAAAAGTTCCAGCTACGCCATCGAGGACGTCGACCGCCTCTGCGACGAGCTCCTCCAGTACCTCGAGGACGACGTGCCCATGAGTGTCGACGTCGTGCGCCGTGCAGTGTTCCGGGAGGCCCGGGGCGCCGACGGATATGAGGAGAACCAGGTGGATGTGTTCCTCGACCGCGTCGTCGAACTCATGGCGGGAATCGACTGACGCACCCGCTCCACCCGCCGGGCAGGTGATCCGGCGGGTATCGGCACGCTTAGCGCGCCTCGGGCGTGTGGAGCCGGGCCAGGACGCGCGACGCCGAGGCGGGCCGCCGCCCCGCTGTCGCCCGGGACACGAGGACCATCGTGGCGAAGGCTGCCGGGACCGTCCAGAGAGCGGGCTGTGCCAGCCACACCGAGGGGTCACCGGCCACGGGCCCCAGCAGCGCCGTGGCGGCGATCGCCCCACCGCACAGCACTGCGCCGACGAGCATCCCTGCTACGGCGCCGGCGTCCGTCAGTCCCCGCCACCAGATCCCCAGCAGCAACAGCGGGCAGATGGTGGAGGCGGTGAAGGCGAACACTGACCCGACGCTGCCTGCCAGGGCGAGGCTGTCCGTCAGCAGGGCGATGATGAGCGGGACGAGCGCGGACAGGAGAGCCGCGCGCCGGAAGCCGGTCACGCTGCCCTGGAAGAACTCCTGGCTCACCACGCCGGCCAGGGACACCACGAGGCCGCTGGTCGTCGAGAGGAACGCCGCGAAGGCCCCCGCCGTCACCAGCGCGGACAGGACGTCCCCCGTGGCGCCGTCGAAAATGCGCCCGGGCAGCAGCAGGACCGTGGCGTCCGCAGCTCCCTCCGCCGCGAGTTCGGGAGTGTGGATGCGACCGAGGACCCCGTAGACAGTGGGGAACAGGTAGAAGACGGAGAGCAGGCCGAGGACGATCAGGGTGGTCTGGCGCGCAGAGGCGCCATCGGGATTCGTGTAGAAGCGCACGAGCACGTGCGGCAGGCCGAGTGTCCCGAAGAGGAGTGCGATGACGAGCGAGATGGTGCCGTAGAGGGACGCGTCCGCTGTCGTGTTGAGGTCCGCCGTGAAGGCACTCCCTCCCGCCGTGATCTCCCGCCCGTCCGCGCCGAGGCGGAACAGGATGAACGCCACGGGAACCGCGAGGGCCGTCAGCTTGAGCCAGTACTGGAAGGCCTGCACGAAGGTGATCGAGCGCATCCCGCCGGTGACGACGCTGAGGGATACTACGACGACGACGGCGAGCGGCCCCACCCATGACGGCAGACCGGTGGTGATGCGCACCGTCAGGGCGGCGCCGTGCAGTTGCGGCACGATGTACAGCCAGCCCACGACGACGACAAGCATGCTGGTCACCCGGCGCACCAGCAGGGAGTCCAGCCTCGCCTGGGCGAAGTCGGGGATGGTGTAGGCGCCGGACCGGCGCAGGGGAGCGGCAACGAACAGGAGAAGCATGAGATAGCCCGCGGTGTAGCCGATGGGGAACCAGAGGGCGTCGACGCCGGAGATGAGGATGAGTCCCGCGACGCCGAGGAAGCTGGCCGCGGAGAGGTACTCGCCGCCGATGGCGGAGGCGTTCCACCAGGGGCGGACCGTCCTGGAGGCGACATAGAAATCGCCCGTGGTGCGCGAGATCCGGAGTCCGTAGATGCCGATCAGCACGGTGCTCAGCGCAACGAGGACCAGGGCGGTGTAGCCCACCGCGGGATTCAGCTGCAGGCCCGTGCTGTCAAGGGCGTCAGTCATCGTCCACCAGGTCCTGGAAGCGACGCTCGTTGCGCGAGGCACTGCGGATGTAGAGGACGGCGCATCCGATCACCAGGGGGTAGATGCCGAGGCCGAGGAGCAGCCAGGGGATGGGTACGGTCAGGATGGTCACACTGTTGATGTCCGGGAAGACGGCGAGCAGCACGGGGATCCCGATGAGGATGACCAGGAAACCGCCGGCCACCACGAGGGCCAGGCGCAGCTGCGACCTGATGAGGGAGGCGACGAAGAGCTGGCCCACTTCGGACTGCTCGGCCATCTCGCGCGCCACGGGGAAGGACCCGCCGGTGGCGCGTGCCGCCGCCCTCGGCGCGGTGACGCGGACCCTGCGGGGCGCTTCGGAGCTGTCCTCGGTCATCGGGCCGTCGTCCCCGCGATGGTCGGGAGCGGATCCACCGGGGCCGTCAGTGACTCGGGCGGAGGCGCGTGGCCTCGAGCTTCTCCCGGACATCGGGGAGGTGCCGGCGGCTGACGGGCAACTCCGCGTCCCCGACGAACAGGCTCGCCCGGCCCGCGCCGATGCGGACCTTCCGTACCTGGTCCATCGCCACGAGGTACGAGCGGTGCGTGCGGAGGAAACCGGCCTCCGCCCACTGGCGCTCGAGGTCGTTGAGCGGGATGCGGATGAGGTAGCTCGCCTCCGACGTATGCAGGCGCGCATAGTCGCCCTGTGCCTGCACGTACCGGACGTCGTCGCGCCTGATCATGCGGCTCACGCCGCCCTGGTCCACGGTGATGACCTCGGGCGCCGCGGTCGAGCCCTCCATCAGCTCGCAGACGCGCCGCACGGACTCCGCGAGGCGCTCGGTCCGCACGGGCTTCAGGAGGTAGTCGACCGCGCGCAGCTCGAAGGCCTCGAGGGCCCGGTCCTCGTCCGCCGTCACGAAGACGATCGCGGGCGGGCGGGTGAAGCGGGAGATCACGCGGGCTATGTCGAGCCCGGAGAGGGAGGGCATGTGGATGTCGAGGAAGAGGGCGTCGACGCTGTGCTGCTCGAGGGCCCTGAGCGCCTCGGCTCCACTGGACGCGCGGTGGATCGTCCCGATCCGGGCGTCCTTGCCGAGCAGGAAGGCCAGTTCCTCCACGGCGGGGAGCTCATCGTCGGCGATGATGACATTGACCATGGGTTCTAGGTTACGCGCCTCACGCCTGGTGATCGGGCTGCGACTTCGGCACGCGGAGGGTGATGAGCGTGCCTGCGCCGGGCGCCGTGTCGATGATGAGGCCGTGGTCGTCACCGTAGACCTGGCGCAGTCGCGAGTCGACGTTGCGCAGGCCTACATGGACGTCCTCGGTATGGCCCGCGAGGACGGACCGGAGGTGGTCCGGGTCGATGCCCACGCCGTCGTCCTCGATGGTCACCTCGGCGAAGGAGCCGACATCGTGCGCCGTGATGGTGATGTTACCGACGCCGTCCTTGGAGTCGAGACCGTGGCGCACGGCGTTCTCGACGAGCGGCTGGAGGCTGAGGAACGGGATCACCGTGCTGAGGACCTCCGGGCCGATCTCCAGGGTGACCTTCAGCCGGTCCCCGAAGCGCGCCCGTTCGAGGAGCAGGTACCGGTCGATGCTGCGCAGTTCCTCGGCAACCGTCGTGAAGTCCCCATGCCGGCGGAAGGAGTATCGGGTGAAATCGGCGAACTCGACCACGAGCTCACGCGCCCGCTGCGGATCCGTGTTGATGAAGGACGCGATCGCGTTCAGCGAGTTGTAGATGAAGTGCGGACTGATCTGTGCGCGCAGGGCACGGAGCTCCGCCTCGGCGAGCAGGCGGCGGGACGAGGCCAGTTCCGCGAGCTCCACCTGGGTGGACACCCAGCCGGCGAGCTCGTTCGTCGCGCGCACGAGGCCCGCGTTCACATCGCCGGCGAAGGCGCCGACCGTGCCCACCACCCGGTTGTCGACGCGTACCGGCGAGAGGACGAGTTCGCCGAGTCCCGTCAGCCCCGCGGCGTCGAGCCGCTGCCGCCGGAAGATCTGGGTGCGGCCGCTCTCGAGGACCTGCCGCACGAGTGGCATCACGTCCGGCGGCGTCCCGCGTCCGCCGTCCCACGCGAGCACGCCGGCGTCGTCGCTCATCATGAGGACGTCGCACCGAAGGAGCCCGCGCAGGTAGCGGCTCGCCTTCGAGGCGCCCGACGGGGTCAGCCCCTCTCGCAGGTACTCGGAGGCGAGGGCCGCCGTGTGCAGGGTGGCGTAGGTGGCGCGGTCGGCATCGGACCCGAGATCCCGGTAGGAGCGTGAGAGGCGGAAGCCGAGCAGGGCGACGACGCAGAGCGTGATGATGGCGACCGCGCACACCAGGGCGGTGTCGACGGCGGCGCTGAACATTGCTCCACAGTAGCGTCCGATCGGTCCCACCCCCGGCCCCCGGCCCTGCGCCGGTCAACGCCGTTCATCGCGCCCGCCGACCGTTCACCGCACCTTGCTGCTCGCTCACCGACACGCACGCGCGGCCTGCTGGCGGGTGGCGACCCCATGCCGCACAGTGATGGGTGTCACACCGGCGTGCCTCCCTGAGTGGCAACGGTGCCGCCGTCGCGGTCGAGGTGACGCCCGAGAAGAAGGAGAAACCATGGGTTCGCACCCAGTAGAGCCGGAAGCCGGCTCCGGGGCTGCCGTCGACTTCACCGAAGTCCAGCAGACCGAGCAGTTCAAGGAACTGCGCAAGCGCCATCGCAGCTTCGTCTTCCCCATGGCAGTGTTCTTCCTGCTCTGGTACTTCGCCTACGTGCTGCTGGCCGCCTTTGCCCACGACTTCATGGCCACCCCGGTGTCCGGCAACATCAACGTCGGGATCATCCTGGGGCTGTTGCAGTTCGTCAGCACCTTCGCCATCACCATGTGGTACGTGAGCTACGCCAATCGGCGCCTCGACCCCATCGCGGCGAACCTTCGACACGAGCTCGAAGAAGCGGCCCCTGAGGCCTTCATCGATCCGGCAGGTGGAAAGAAATGAGCATCATCTCCAGCGCGGCAGTCCGCGTCCCCCTACAGACGGCCGAGACCACGACCGTCGGTTCGCCTCTGCTCAACATCTCCATCTTCGGTCTGTTCGTCGCCATCACCCTCGTGATCGTGCTGAGGGCGAGCCGCAACAACAAGACGGCAGCCGACTACTACGCTGCCGGCCGCTCGTTCACCGGTGGCCAGAACGGCACGGCCATCGCGGGCGACTACCTCTCGGCGGCGTCCTTCCTCGGCATCGTCGGCGCCATCGCCATCAACGGCTATGACGGCTTCCTCTACTCGATCGGGTTCCTCGTGGCCTGGCTCGTGGCACTGCTCCTGGTGGCGGAACTCCTCCGTAACACGGGCAAGTTCACGATGGCCGACGTCCTGTCCTTCCGGTTGAAGCAGCGCCCGGTCCGCATCGCCGCGGCGATCACCACACTCGCTGTCTGCTTCTTCTACCTCCTCGCGCAGATGGCGGGCGCGGGTGGACTCGTCTCACTGCTGCTGGGCATCGACGACCGCCTCGGCCAGTCCGTCGTCATCACCGTGGTCGGTGTCCTCATGATCATGTACGTGCTGATCGGTGGCATGAAGGGCACCACCTGGGTGCAGATCATCAAGGCCTGCCTGCTGATCGCCGGCGCGTTCATCATGACCGTCTGGGTCCTCGCGATCCATGGTTTCAATCTCTCCACCCTGCTCGGTGCGGCGATCGAGACCTCCGGCAACGCGGCGATCACCAGCCCCGGCCTGCAGTACGGCCTCAGCGCCATCACGCGGATCGACTTCCTGTCGCTGGCGCTCGCCCTGGTCCTCGGCACGGCAGCCCTGCCCCACGTGCTCATGCGCTTCTACACCGTCCCGACGGCGAAGGAGGCCCGCCGCTCCGTGGTCTGGGCCATCTGGCTCATCGGCGCGTTCTACCTCTTCACGCTCGTCCTCGGCTACGGCGCCAGTGCACTCATCGGTGCCGAGCGCATCGCCGCCGCTCCCGGTGGCGTGAACTCGGCAGCTCCGCTCCTGGCCTATGAGCTCGGCGGGTCGATCCTCCTCGGGCTCATCTCCGCCGTCGCCTTCGCCACGATCCTCGCTGTCGTCGCAGGCCTGACCATCACGGCCGCCGCATCGTTCGCCCATGACATCTATGCCAGCGTCATCCGGCGCGGCAAGGTGGACCCCGACGGCGAGGTCAAGGTGGCACGGAGGACCGTCGTCGTCATCGGCCTCCTGTCGATCATCGGCGGCATCGGTGCGCAGGGACAGAACGTGGCATTCCTCGTGGCGCTCGCCTTCGCGGTGGCTGCCAGCGCCAACCTGCCGACCATCCTCTACTCGCTGTTCTGGAAGAAGTTCAACACCCAGGGCGCCGTCTGGAGCATGTATGGCGGACTGGGCTCGGCCATCCTCCTGATCGCTCTCTCGCCGGTCGTCTCCGGCGGCGAGAAGTCGATGATCCAGGGCGCCGACTTCTCGGTGTTCCCGCTCAGCAACCCGGGCATCGTCTCGATCCCGCTGGCGTTCTTCCTGGGTTGGCTGGGCACCATCCTCTCCCGCACGAAGGAGGACCCGATGAAGCAGGCGGAGATGGAGGTCCGCTCGCTGACCGGTGTCGGAGCCGAGAAGGCCACCGACCACTGACAGGTCCGTCCAGGCACGAAGAAGGCCGCTCACCGACAGGTGGGCGGCCTTTCCTGTGGTCCTCGACGGATCAGTCTACGACGCCGGCCGCGGCCCGCGCGCGAGGAGCGGTTCGACCCGGAAGGGGATGAGCTCGCCCATCGCGAGGGAGGTGTCGCAGCGCTCGACCCCCTCGCACGCCAGGATCTTCCCATTGATACGGAAGAGGTCCTCGGCGTCGACGGCGACCACGCGCACCAGGATGTCGGCCTGTCCGGTCAGACCGAAGGCTTCGATGACCTCGGGGACGGCAGCGATGCTGTGCGTGATGGCGGCGAGCTTCTGCTGCTGCACATGGACGTGGATGAAGGCCGTCAGCGGGTATCCCAGCGACACCGTGTTGATACGGCGTTCGAACGAGAGGAAGACCGCTTTCTTCTCGAGCTGCGCCATCCTCGCCTGCACCGTGTTGCGTGACAGCCCGAGCTTCTGTGCGAGGGCGACCACGGTCCGCCGTGGGTCTTTGGCCATGGCCTGTAGCAGGCGGGTGTCGGTGAGGTCGAGGGGTTGCATAGTGCGCAACGCTAACACGGGTGAACCGGCCGGAATAGTGCAAGGTGCTCAGTCGCAGATCAATCGGTTGTGCTACCTGTCAGGTGTGAGTAGGGTCACAACCACTCCGGGTGAAGGCGCCCGGAGCCCTTCCAGCCGTGCGGATCGCCGGTGGAGGGTCGTCTGCGAGTGCGGAGGTTGCGTGCAATGACCGAGGACGCCACCCGGCCGGAACCAGGATCTACCAGCGGGTCCTACCGGCAGGAACCGATGCAGGAAACCGCCGGCGGGACAGTTCTCCCCGGGCCGGCGCGAGCCGGCGGGGATGACCTCGTGCAGCTCGTCGACCACCGCGGCGTGCGCCACCCGCACCGACACTACGACGAGCTCATCGCCGACGTCGACGGCGCCGCGGTGCAGAAGCTGTACGAGGACATGGTCGTGGTGCGGCGCATCGACGCCGAGGCCACGGCACTCCAGCGCCAGGGCGAGCTCGCGCTCTGGCCGCCGCTCCTCGGCCAGGAGGCCGCGCAGATCGGTTCCGGACGGGCCCTCCGCCCCGACGACTTCGTCTTCTCCAGCTACCGCGAGAACGCCGTCGCCTACTGCCGGGGTGTGGATCTCGCTGACATCCTGCGGGTCTGGCGGGGCAATGCGTCCTCGGGGTGGGACCCCTACACGATCAACATGGCCACCCCGCAGGTCATCATCGGGGCCCAGACGCTGCATGCCACGGGCTACGCGATGGGTATCATCCACGACGGCGCTGACTCCGTCGCCGTGGCCTACTTCGGCGACGGCGCCACGAGTCAGGGTGACGTCAACGAAGCGATGGTCTTCGCCGCGAGCTACCAGGCGCCGGTGATCTTCTTCTGCCAGAACAACCACTGGGCCATCTCGGAGCCCGTCGGACTGCAGGCGCACGTGCCGATCGCGCGCCGGGCTCCGGGCTTCGGCATCCCCTCGGTCCGCGTCGACGGCAACGACGTCCTTGCCTGCCTCGCCGTCATGCGGGAAGCGCTGGCCCGCGCCCGGTCCGGAGGCGGGCCGACCTTCATCGAAGCAGTGACCTACCGCATGGGCCCGCATACGACGGCGGACGATCCCACCCGCTACCGCGATGCCAACGAACTCGAGGACTGGGCCGAGCGGGACCCGCTGGCGCGGATCGCCGCCCTGCTCGACTCCCTCGGACTGCTCGAGGCGGACTTCACCGACGCCGTGAGGGCGAAGGCGGACGCCGTCGCCGCCGAGCTGCGCGAGGGCTGCCTCTCGATGCCCGAGCCCGCGCCGTCGGATGTCTTCCGGCACGTGTACAGCGAGCCCAACTCCTGGCTGGACCGCCAGCAGGACCACTACGAGCGCTACCTCGCCTCCTTTGCCCGGGCACCCCAGGAAGGACCCCGCTGATGACCACGATGACCTTCGGCCGCGCCATCAACGCAGGCCTGCGCCGCGCCATGGACGACGACCCCAAGGTGATCCTCATGGGCGAGGACATCGGCAAGCTCGGGGGGGTGTTCCGTATCACAGACGGGCTGCAGAAGGATTTCGGTTCCCACCGCGTCCTCGACACCCCGCTCGCCGAAGCCGCCATCATGGGGACCGCCGTCGGCATGGCCTACCGCGGCTACCGCCCCGTGGTCGAGATCCAGTTCGACGGGTTCATCTACCCGGCCTTCGACCAGATCGTGTGCCAAGTCGCCAAGCTGCACTACCGCACCCAGGGCGCCGTGAAGATGCCCATCACCATCCGGGTACCGTTCGGGGGCGGCATCGGCTCGCCGGAGCACCACTCCGAGTCACCCGAGGCGTACTTCACGCACACCTCAGGGCTGCGCGTGGTCAGCGTCTCCAACCCCCAGGACGCCTACACGATGATCCAGCAGGCCATCGCCAGCGACGACCCCGTCCTCTACTTCGAGCCCAAGCGGCGGTACCACGTCAAGGGCGAGGTGGACGAGGGAGGAGGCCCGGCATCCTCGGACATGGGGGCGGCCCGCGTCGTCACCGAGGGGACCGACGTCACCCTCGTGGCCTACGGACCCCTCGTATCGACGGCGCGCGACGCAGCCATCGCCGCGTCCGACGACGGCATCTCCATCGAGGTCATCGACCTGCGATCCCTCGCGCCGATCGACTTCGCGACGGTCGAGGCCTCCGTCCGCAAGACCGGACGGCTCGTCGTCACGCACGAGGCAGCCCAGTCCGGCGGACTCGGAGCGGAGATCGCCGCGAGCATCACGGAGCGGTGCTTCGACTACCTCGAGCACGCGCCTGTCCGCGTCACGGGCTTCGACATCCCGTACCCCTACTCGAAGCTCGAGTTCCACCACCTGCCGGACCTGGACAGGATCCTCGACGGCGTGGACCGCGTGCTGCGCCGCCCGAACTCCCTCAGCGTGCCCGACGGCGGGCTGCAGGGCGAAGGAGCGTTCCAGTGACCACGACGACGTCGACCAGGATCAGGGAGTTCCGCCTGCCGGATCTCGGCGAGGGGCTGACCGAGTCCGAGATCGTCCAGTGGCGGGTGGCCGAGGGCGAGACCGTCGAGTTGAACCAGATCATCGCCGACGTCGAGACCGCCAAGGCCGTCGTCGAGCTGCCGTCGCCCTACGCGGGTGTCGTGGTGAAGCTTCATGAAGCCGCCGGTGCCGTTGTCGACGTCGGCGCGAGGATCGTCTCGTTCGAGGTGGCGGGGGAGCCTGAAACGGATGATCCGACGCCGATGTCGGCGAGCAACGAGGCGCCCGAGAAGCGCGAGCCGAACCTCGTGGGCTACGGAGCCGCCGTGGAGAAGGGCGGACGGCCCCAGCGGCGTTCCCGGACACTGCGCGCCGATACCTCCATGGGTACGCCAGTGACGACGGTCGTGGGCCCAACCGCCGGCCGAACCGCCGGCCCAACCGCCAGCCCGACCACCAGCCCGACCACCAGTACGCCCGCGGGCCCGATCGCCAGCACGCCCGCCGGCGAGCGTCCCCGCTCCACGCCACCGGTCCGCAAGCTCGCCCGGGACCTCGGCATCACACTCGATGCCCTGACGGGGACGGGTCCGGGAGCCCTCATCACCCGCGCGGACGTGCTTGCAGCCCTCGCGGGCACCGCGGGAAGCCCGACTGCTACGCCTGCTGCCGGCGCCGACCCGGGCGCGGAAGTTCCCGTCGCGGCGGTCAGGTCGTCGGCCGCGGGGTCGACCCTGGGGGAGACGCGCACCCCGATACGAGGGATGAGGAAGCACACGGCGGCTGCGATGGTGGCGAGCGCCTTCACCGCGCCCCACGTGACGGAGTTCCTCACCATCGACGTGACCGAGACGATGGACCTGCTCACGGAGTTGAAGGCGGCGCGCGCCTTCGACGGCACCAGGGTCACCCCGCTGACCATCGTGGCCAAGGCCGTGTGCATCGCGATCTCCCGGAACCCGACACTCAACTCGTCATGGGACGAGGCGTCGCAGGAGATCGTGCAGTACGCGGACGTGAACCTCGGGATCGCCGCTGCAACTCCCCGCGGCCTGCTGGTACCGAACATCAAGGCCGCTCAGTCCCTGACGCTGGTGGACCTAGCGCGGGCCCTCAACTCACTGGCCGACACCGCCAGGGCTGGCAGGACACCGCCCGCGGACCTTGCCGGCGGTACCGTCTCGATCACCAACATCGGGGTCTTCGGCATCGACGCGGGGACCCCCATCCTCAACCCGGGCGAGGCGGCGATCCTGGCGATGGGAGCGGTGCGCAGCATGCCCTGGGAGTATCAGGGCGCCGTGGCCCTGCGGTCCGTCATGACACTCAGCCTGTCCTTCGACCACCGACTTGTCGACGGAGAGCAGGGCTCACGCTTCCTGGCGGACGTCGGTACCATCCTGCGGAAGCCCGCGATGGTTCTCACCATGGTCTAGCGTCCCGGTGCCGGCACGAGCCGGATCGCAGCCGGGGCCGTGGCCCTCCCGTAGCCGTGGCGCGGGAGGGCTACGGCAGTTCGAGGATCAGTTCGCGCACCACGGCGCCGCGTGCCGGTGCGAAGCCCTGCGTCTCGCCCACCTGCTGGAAGCCCCAGCGCTCCAGGATGCGGATGGAACTCGCGTTGTCCGCTACGGCACGCGCCCGGATGGGCCGCTCGGTGACCTCGTTCAGGAACTGCCCGACGGCGGCGGTGGTGATGCCCTGTCCCCACCGCGAGCGGTCTATCCAGTAGCTGATCTCGGGGGCCTCGCCGTCGTGGTAGGCGAGGATGCTGCCCACCACATCGCCGTCGGACAGGATGGTGCGCACCGTGATCCTGCGGTCGTTCAGGATGTCCTGCCAGTGGTTGTCGAAGACGCCGCGATCGGACGGGTTCTTCGCGCCGAAGGCAGCCATGTGGTTGGCGCTCGGGTCCAGCTGGTGCGAGAAGAATTCGTCGAGGTCGGTGGCTTCAACGGGACGTAGCGTGATCACGGCGGTACTTTCAGTCGATGGTGTGGCCGCTCGGCGCGGCCGGGACTTCTCGTGGTTCAGCGTACTAGGCGCCCGGGAAAGCCGCTGGCGACGACGGATCACGCCCTCCCACGGCAGGTGGCACCGTAGGACCGCCCGTCTGATCCGCCCGGCGGATCAGACCGTCAGCGCAGCCCACGCCATGTCCTGCAGCAGGTCCCGGAGGGCCGAGAGTTCGTCTCCCGCGCCAGTGCCGTGCGCCGTGTGGGGTGTCGAGTTGATGAGGCCGAAGACGGCGTGGACCCTGCGCCGAAGCAGTGAGCGGTCCGTCTCAGGGCGGTAGGCGGCGAGTTCATCCACCCATACCTGGACGTAGCTGCGCTGCAGTGACCGCACGTTGCGTTCGTCGTCGTGCGCCAGGGAGCGGAGGTCACGGTCCTGGACCCGGATGACATTGGCATTGTTCAGCGCGAACTCCACCTGGAAGCGGATGAGGCCCCGCAGTGCGTCTTCGGGGGAGTCGGCGCCGACGGCGACGGCCCGGCCGCCCTCCAGGAGGTCCTCGCTCACGCCGCTGAGCAGGGCAGAGAGGACCGAGGGCTTGCCGGTGAAGTGCCGGTAGACGGCCGGACCGCTCACGCCGGCCGCGGCGCCGAGGTCCTCGATGGAGACGCCGTTGTAGCCGCGTTCGGCGAAGAGTTGTGCGGCGGCGTCGAGGAGGGCAGCGCGGCGGGTGGCCTTCGCGATACTCCGGCCCGTCACGCGGTCCTCGGTGGGCAGTGCCTCCATGCAATCCTCGATCCGGGGAGTGTTTCCCTCATTCTGATGGACATTCAGGTTAATGACCACTAACCTGAACCCGGTTAGTGAATGCTAACTGAACACCGCGCGAGGAAGTAGTCGATGGAGACCCTGACGTCGAAGGTCGATCCGCTGTCACCGACATTCAGGGCGAACTCCGCCGCCCAGACGGAACTCGTCGACGACCTGCAGAGGCGCCTCGCGACGGCCGCCCTCGGTGGCCCCGAGCGATCCCGGGAGCGGCACGTGGCCCGCGGCAAGCTCCTCCCTCGTGAACGCATCGACCACCTGCTCGACGACGGCAGCCCCTTCCTGGAGATCGCCCCCCTCGCGGCGAACGGTATGTACGACGACGAGTGCCCCGGTGCAGGCGTGATCGCCGGTATCGGCCTGGTCCACGGGCGCCATGTCCTCGTCATCTCGAACGATGCGACGGTCAAGGGCGGCACCTACTACCCGATGACGGTCAAGAAGCACCTCCGGGCGCAGGAGATCGCCCTCGAGAACAACCTGCCGTGCGTGTACCTCGTGGATTCCGGTGGGGCGTTCCTGCCCCGCCAGGACGAGGTCTTCCCGGACCGCAACCACTTCGGCCGGATCTTCTACAACCAGGCCACCATGTCGGCCCGCAAGATCCCGCAGATCGCGGCTGTTCTCGGCAGCTGCACCGCCGGTGGAGCCTACGTGCCGGCGATGAGCGACGAGACGGTGATCGTCCGCAACCAGGGCACCATCTTCCTGGGTGGTCCGCCGCTGGTGAAGGCCGCGATCGGCGAGGTCGTCACGGCGGAGGAGCTCGGCGGCGGTGACGTCCACGCCCGGATCTCGGGGGTCACGGACCACCTGGCGGAGAACGATCAGCACGCCCTGGAGATCGTGCGGGACATCATCTCCACCCTGCCGCCCGCGGCGTTGCCGCCGGCAGGCCAGGACAAGGTACAGGAGCCCGCCGTCGCGCCGGACGAGCTGTACGGCGCCGTCCCGACAGACGTCAATGCGGCGTACGACGCCCGCGAGATCATCGCCCGGATCGTCGACGGGTCCCACTTCCACGAGTTCAAGCGTGAGTACGGGACCACGCTCGTCACCGGGTTCGCGACCGTCCACGGGCACCGGGTCGGCATCGTGGCCAACAACGGTGTGCTGTTCAGCGAGTCCGCCCTGAAGGGCGCCCACTTCATCGAACTGTGCGACCAGCGCGGCATCCCGCTGGTGTTCCTGCAGAACCTCTCCGGCTTCATGGTCGGCAAGGACTACGAGGCCGGCGGCATCGCGAAGAACGGCGCCAAGATGGTCACAGCTGTCGCCACCTGCCGCGTCCCCAAGCTGACCGTCGTCGTCGGCGGTTCGTTCGGCGCGGGGAACTACTCGATGTGCGGCCGGGCGTTCTCCCCGCGCTTCCTGTGGATGTGGCCGGCCGGCCGCATCTCCGTCATGGGCGGCAACCAGGCGTCCTCCGTCCTCGCGACCGTGAAGCGCGACCAGCTCGAGGGACGCGGCGAGGAATGGTCCTCCGAGGACGAGGAGGCGTTCCGCGCACCCATCCGCGACCAGTACGAGACCCAGGGCAACCCGTACTACTCGACGGCGCGGCTCTGGGACGACGGCGTCATCGATCCCGCCGACACCCGCAGGGTCCTCGGACTCGCCCTCGACGTCTGCGCCAACGCGCCCCTCCCCGATACCTCCTTCGGCCTCTTCCGGATGTGACCAGATGACACCCAGCCCCGTTTCCCCACCCCCCGCCGACACGTCCACCTGGCCCTTCGACACCGTCCTCATCGCGAACCGCGGCGAGATCGCCAGCCGCGTCATCCGTTCCGTCCGTGCACTGGGTCTTCGGTCTGTCGCCGTCTACAGCGACGCCGACAGAGGCGCCCGGCACGTCCTCGAGGCCGACGTCGCCGTGCGCATCGGCGGAGATGCCCCCTCGGACAGTTACCTGTCCATCCCGGCCGTCGTCGATGCCTGCCGCCGCACGGGAGCGGGTGCCGTCCACCCCGGGTACGGGTTCCTCAGCGAGAATGCCGCCTTCGCCCACGCGCTCGACGCGGCCGGGATCGTGTTCATCGGGCCCTCCGTCCATGCCCTGGACATCATGGGGGACAAGATCCGTTCGAAGAACCACGTCGCGGGGTTCGACGTCCCGGTCGTCCCGGGCGTCGCCGAGCCGGACCTCACCGACGAGGACCTGCTGCGGTCCGCCGGCGTCGTCGGCTTCCCCCTGCTCATCAAGCCGTCAGCCGGTGGGGGCGGAAAGGGGATGCACGCCGTCCACCGCCCGGAGGACCTTCCGGAGGTGCTCCGAACGGCACGGCGCGTCGCCGCGCGTGCTTTCGGTGATGACACGCTCTTCCTGGAGCGCCTGATCGAGCGGCCCCGCCACATCGAGGTGCAGGTGCTGGCCGACAACCACGGGACGGTCATCCACCTCGGCGAGCGCGAGTGCTCCCTGCAGCGCCGGCACCAGAAGGTGATCGAGGAGGCGCCCTCGGCCCTGCTCGACGAGGCCACGCGGCTCCGCATCGGCCAGGCCGCCTGCAACGCCGCGCGAAGCGTCGACTACACGGGAGCCGGGACCGTCGAGTTCCTGGTCTCCGACGCCGCACCCGACGAGTTCTTCTTCATGGAGATGAACACGCGCCTGCAGGTCGAGCACCCGGTCACGGAACTGGTGACCGGCGTGGACCTCGTCGAATGGCAGATCCGTATCGCCGCCGGCGAGGTCCTGCCGATGACCCAGAACGACGTCGTCCTCACCGGCCACGCCGTCGAGGCCCGCGTGTACGCCGAGAACCCCGAAGCAGGCTTCCTGCCGTCCACCGGTACCATCCTTGCCCTCACCGAGCCCACCGGGGAGGGTGTCCGCGTCGACAGTTCACTGTTGCCCGGCGGTACCGTCTCGTCGTCGTACGATCCCATGCTCGCCAAGATCATCGCCTGGGGAGCGGACCGCGGCCAGGCGCTCGATCGCCTCGACGCCGCGCTCGCCGGGACCGTGGTGCTGGGCGTCGACACGAACATCGAGTACCTGCGGCTCCTCGTCAACGACGTCGACGTGCGGGCCGCCCGGCTCGATACCACGATGATCGAGCGGAAGCTGCCGGACCTCACCTTCCGTCGGGTGTCGTCCGGGGACCTCGCGCTCGCCGCAGTGCTGCTCGTCGAGGCCGAGCCGGTCACCCCGGGCCACTCACCCTGGCATCGCGGGGACGGATTCCGGCTCGGGACCGCACGGCCGCGCGAGATCGCGCTCGAGGTGGACGGTGCAACGACGACCGTCCGGCTCCAGCGCGCGGACGCAACGTGGACCGCGACGATCGGCGACACGACGGTCGACGTGAGGGTCGACGGGGACGGCGTGACCATCGACGGCCTGCGCCGGCGCCGGCAGTACCGCGTCGACGGAGACACCGTGTGGCTGGGCGACGCCGGCTGGTCCGTGCGCCTGCGCCGCCCGGGCCGGAGGGACCTGCTCGACGCCGCCCTGTCCCGCATCACCCGGGACGAGGGATCGGCCGATCCGCTGGTCCGCAGTCCCATGCCGGGCACTGTCGTCTCCGTGTCCGTCGAGGACGGTGCCACCGTGCAGGCGGGGGACGTGCTCGTCGCCGTGGAGGCCATGAAGATGGAGCACCAGCTCACCGCCGCCCTGTCCGGCGTCGTCCGCCTCTCCCTGAAGCCCGGGGACCTCGTGAAGGCGCAGCAGATCGTCGCGACCATCGAGGCCGCGCCGGAGATCGACGCACCACCACCACCCGCACCAGCTCCCATCTCCAGCCCCACATCGAGTTCCACGGAAGGGAACGCAGCATGAACTTCGAACTGAGCGAGGAATACCAGGACCTCGTCGACACCGTCCGCGAATTCGCCGACGAGGTCGTGGCACCCGTCTCCGCCAAGCACGACGCCGAGCACAGCTTCCCCTACGAGGTCGTCAAGCAGATGGGCGACATGGGCCTCTTCGGCCTGCCGTTCCCCGAGGAGTACGGGGGAATGGGCGGCGACTACTTCGCGCTCTGCCTGGCACTCGAGCAGCTGGCACGCGTGGACCAGTCGGTGGCGATCACCCTCGAGGCAGGCGTCTCCCTCGGCGCCATGCCCGTCTACCGCTTCGGCACGGAAGAGCAGAAGCAGCAGTGGCTGCCCTCTCTCGCATCAGGGGCTGCCCTCGGCGGCTTCGGCCTGACCGAGTCCGAGGCCGGCTCCGACGCCTCCGGCACGAAGACGACGGCGAAGCTCGAGGACGGCGCGCACGGCCCCGAGTGGGTCATCAACGGCACCAAGGAGTTCATCACCAACTCCGGCACCGACATCACCTCGCTGGTCACCGTCACCGCGGTCACGGGAACCTCCGAGCGCCCGGACGGCTCCGTGAAGAAGGAGATCTCGACCTTCCTCGTTCCCTCGGAGACTCCCGGCTTCACAGCCGAGAAGGCCTACAACAAGGTGGGCTGGAACGCCTCCGACACGCACCCGCTGACGCTGAAGGACGTGCGCGTCCCGGAGGCCAACCTGCTCGGCATCCGCGGACGCGGTTATGCCAACTTCCTCCAGATCCTCGACGAGGGCCGGATCGCCATCGCGGCGCTCGCCACGGGCGCGGCACAGGGCTGCGTGGAGCAGTCGATCCGCTACGCCGGGGAGCGCATGGCCTTCGGCAGCAACATCGGCGCGTACCAGTCCATCCAGTTCAAGATCGCCCGCATGCAGGTCCGCGCGCACACGGCCCGCCTGGCCTACTACGACGCGGCGTCGCGCATGCTCGCGGGCAAGCCCTTCAAGACGCAAGCATCGATCGCCAAGCTCGTGGCAGGGGAGGCCGCCATGGACAACGCGCGCGATGCGACACAGATCTTCGGCGGCTACGGTTTCATCAACGAGTTCGTGGTGTCCAGGCACTACCGTGACTCGAAGATCCTCGAGATCGGCGAGGGGACCACGGAGGTCCAGCTCATGCTGATCGCGAGGGACCTCGGACTCTAGCGCCCAGCCGCCGGACGGGCGCGGACAGCGGCACAACGAAGGAGAAGCAGTGATCAACAAAGTGGTTGGCAGCGCGGCGGAGGCCGTGGCGGACATCCCCGACGGTGCCTCCCTCGCCGTCGGCGGGTTCGGCCTGTGCGGAATTCCGGTGACCCTGATCGACGCCCTGCATGCGCAGGGCACGTCGGAGCTCGAGACGATGAGCAACAACTGCGGCGTGGACGGGTGGGGGCTCGGCAGGCTGCTGTCCGACCACCGCATCCGCCGGACCATCAGCTCCTACGTCGGTGAGAACAAGGAGTTCGCGCGCCAGTACCTGTCCGGCGAGCTCGAGGTGGAGCTGACGCCGCAGGGCACACTCGCCGAGAAGCTCCGTGCAGGTGGCGCGGGTATCCCCGCCTTCTACACGACCGCCGGTGTCGGCACGCAGGTCAGCGAGGGCGGCCTGCCCCAGCGGTACGACGCCGACGGGAACGTCACCGTCGCGTCGAAGGCCAAGGAGGTGAGATCCTTCGACGGCGTCGACTACGTGCTCGAGGAATCACTGCGCCCCGACTACGCCCTTGTCCATGCCTGGAAGGGAGACCGCCACGGCAACCTCGTCTTCCATGCCACCGCGATGAACTTCAACCCCCTGTGCGCGCAGGCCGGCAGGATCACGATCGCCGAGGTGGAGCAGCTGGTCGAGCCGGGTGAGCTCGATCCCGGCGAGATCCACACCCCGGGCATCTTCGTCCAGCGCGTCGTCGTCGCGGCGGATGTCGAGAAGCGCGTCGAGAAGCGCACCGTCTCCCTCGCCGGCAGCCCCGATCCGCAGGCCGGCCTCAACGCACCCGAAGGAGCATGACCATGGCTCGAACCCGCAACGAACTCGCGGCCAGGGTTGCCCTGGAGCTCGAGAACGGACAGTACGTCAACCTGGGCATCGGCATGCCCACCCTCATCCCGAACTACATCCCGGACGGCGTCGAGGTGGTGCTCCACTCGGAGAACGGCATCCTCGGCGTGGGTCCCTACCCGGCGGAGGACGCCGTCGACCCCGACCTCATCAACGCCGGCAAGGAGACGGTCACGGCCAATGCCGGAGCCGCGTACTTCGATTCGGCGTCCTCGTTCGGCATGATCCGTGGCGGACACGTCGACGTCGCAGTGCTCGGTGCCATGGAGGTGGCCCAGAACGGTGACCTCGCCAACTGGATGGTGCCGGGCAAGATGGTCAAGGGTATGGGCGGGGCCATGGACCTCGTCTTCGGCGCCAAGCGCGTCATCGTGATGATGGAGCACGTGGACCGATCGGGCCGGCCGAAGATCGTGGAATCCTGCTCGCTTCCCCTGACGGGCAAGGGCTGCGTGGACAGGATCGTCACCGACCTCGCCGTGATCGACGTCGGGCCGGACGGCCTCGTGCTGCGGGAGACGGCTCCGGGCGTCTCTGCCGACGACGTCATCGCCGCCACCGGCGCACCTCTGCGGATCGAGCTCGGGGAAGCCGCGGCGTGACCGAGGGAGGGAACGGTGCCCGCGACGTCATCGAACAGCGCGGACTGTACTTCGACGAACTCGCCGTCGGCGCGGTCTACGCACACCGCCCGGGACGGACCCTGACCGAGGCCGACAATGTGCTGTTCACCACGCTCACCATGAACACGCAGGCCCTGCACCTCGATGCGGCGTGGTCGGCAGGCCAGCCCTTCGGGCAGCGCCTCGTCAACTCGATGCTGACCCTCGCGACGCTCGTCGGGCAGTCGGTCTCGCAGCTCACGCAGGGCACCATCGTGGCCCAGCTCGGGCTCACCGACGTCGCCTTCCCGAAGCCGCTCTTCCACGGCGACACCCTGTACACCGAGACCGAGGTCACCGGTATCCGGCCCTCCACCTCGCGTCCCGGCCAGGGCATCGTGTCCCTGGCCCACACCGGCCGCAACCAGCACGGCGACGTCGTCGCGACGGCTACCCGCTCGGTCCTCATGTGGTCCTCGGCAGCAGACCGGGCGGCACGCCCATGAGCGGCATCCCGCTGGGGCCCGCGCTGCTCTTCTGTCCGGCGGATCGGCCCGAGCGGTACGGCAAGGCCGCCGAGCGCGCCGACACCGTCATCCTCGACCTCGAGGACGCCGTCGCGCCCGCCGCGAAGGAGGCGGCACGCCGGGCACTCGCCGCGTCGGTCCTGGATCCGGATCGGACCGTGGTGCGCCTCAATGCCGTCGGAACCCCCGATTTCGCGCTCGACTGCGAAGCGGTCCGAGGCACGAACTACCGCACGGTCATGCTCGCGAAGACCGAGTCGCCCGACGACGTCGCCGCAGTCCGCTCAGCGCTCGGTGACGTCGGGGTGATCGCGCTCTGCGAGACCGCGCGCGGCGTCGTGAACGCCGTCGAAATCGCAGGATCGGACGGCGTCACCGCACTCATGTGGGGAGCCGAGGACCTCGTGGCCTCCCTCGGCGGTACCTCGAGCCGGACGGCCGGAAGGACGTACCGGGCCGTGGCCCTCCACGCGCGCTCGCAGGTACTCCTCGCCGCCGGCGCCGCGGGCATCGGCTGCATCGATGCCGTCTTCGTGGACATCGCCGACACCGAAGGCCTCTCCACCGAGGCCGACGACGCCGTCGCCTCGGGGTTCGCGGCCAAGGCATCGATCCACCCGAGCCAGGTGGCCGTCATCCGAAGAGCCTTCGCTCCCGACGACGCCGAGGTGGAACGCGCACGCGCGCTGCTCGCCGCCGCCGAGGGGGAGCGGGGCGTCTTCACGTACGAGGGGCGCATGGTGGACGAGCCGATCCTGCGGCACGCACGGAGCGTCCTCGCGCGGGCCGGGGTCCCAGGGTAGAGGCGCGTCCTGGGGGGAGCACCCTCACCGGACTGCGGGATACTGGAGCCATGGATTTCAGCAACCCCACCCGCAAGCGCCGGCGCGTCTCCATCCTCGGGTCCACCGGCTCCATCGGTACCCAGGCACTCGAGGTGATCGCCGCGGCCCCGAGCCGCTTCAGCGTCGCCGGGCTGAGCGCGGGCGGACGGAACCTGGACCTGCTGGCGCGCCAGGCCGTCGCCGTCCGCGCTCCCGCCGTCGGCGTCGCCTCCGTGTCCGAAGCCGAGCTCGAGCGGGCCATCGGCGCGGCGGCCGACGCCGCCGGCATCTCCGGATACTCGCCGGAACTCTTCGCGGGCGAGAGTGCCGCGGCGAAGGTCGCCGCGTGGCCCGACGCCGACGTCGTCCTCAACGGGATCACCGGATCGATCGGGCTCGAGCCGACGCTCGCCGCGCTCGCGGCCGGGCACCTCCTCGCGCTGGCCAACAAGGAGTCGCTCATCGCCGGGGGGGCCCTGGTCCGCGCCGCGGCCGCGCCGGGGCAGCTCGTGCCCGTGGATTCCGAGCACTCCGCCATCGCCCAGGCGCTCCGTGGGGGCACCCCGGACGAGGTGGACCGCCTGGTCCTCACCGCATCCGGAGGTCCCTTCCGCGGCAGGACGCGGGCGCAGCTCCGCGACGTCACGCCCGCCCAGGCCGTCGCCCACCCCACCTGGGACATGGGCCGCGTCATCAGTACCAACTCCGCATCCATGGTCAACAAGGCGCTCGAGGTCATCGAGGCGCACCTCCTCTTCGACATCCCGCTGGAGCGGATCGACGTCGTCGTCCACCCGCAGTCCGTCATCCACTCGATGGTCCAGTTCATCGACGGATCGACGCTCGCGCAGGCATCGCCGCCGGACATGCGCCTGCCGATCGCCCTCGGTATCGGCTGGCCCTTCCGGGTGCCGGGATCAGCGCGTTCCTGTGACTGGAGCCGACCCGCGGAATGGACGTTCGAGCCGCTGGACGAGGAGGCCTTCCCTGCCATCATCCAGGCCAAGCGCGCGGCCGCCGAGGGAGGCACGCGCATGGCAGTGTTCAATGCGGCGAACGAGGAGGCCGTCGACGCCTTCCACAGGGGAGCCATCGGTTTCACCGACATCGTCGACACGGTGTCGGCCGTCGTCGACGAGCAGCGTACCCGTGAGGCGGCAGGTGCGGCGGGCGCGCCAGGTCCACTGACGCTCGAGGCGGTACTCCAGGCCGAACAGTGGGCACGGATGAGCGCCCGAATCCGTTGTGGCCACGGGGATACACCGCCGGAGTCTCCGCTGCGGCATCCGGCAGCCGGTTCGGAAGGCCAGAAGGAAACGCTGTGACTGTTCTGTTGTTCATCGCCGGAGTCCTCTTCGTCGTCGTCGGGATCGCCGCGTCGATCGCACTGCACGAGGTGGGGCACCTGATGCCCGCGAAGCTCTTCCGGGTGCGGGTCACGCAGTACATGGTGGGCTTCGGCCCCACCCTCTGGTCGAGGCGCCGGGGGGAGACGGAGTACGGGCTGAAGGCGATCCCCGCCGGCGGCTACGTCTCGATGGTGGGTATGTTCCCGCCCGCGACGGAGCAGGCCGGGGCGGTGCGGCAGTCCAGCACGGGAGTCTTCCAGCAGCTGACGGACGACGCGCGCCAGGCGGCGGCAGAGCAGCTGCAGCCGGGCGACGAGAACCGCGTCTTCTACAAGCTCCCGATCTGGAAGCGCATCGTCATCATGCTGGGCGGGCCGCTGATGAACCTCCTCATCGGGACGGTGCTGTTCGCCGTGCTCATCATGGGTTTCGGCACGGCACAGGCCACCACCACGCTGTCCTCCGTCTCCGAGTGCGTCGTACCCGCGGGGCAGCAGGCCGCCACCGGACAGACCGAATGCACCGCCGAGGATCCCGCCGCGCCCGCCTACGAGGCAGGCCTGCTTCCCGGCGACCGCGTCGTTGCCTTCGACGGCCGGGAGGTCACCGACTGGGACGAACTGTCCGGCTGGATCCGCGAGGCCGCAGGACGCGAGGTCGGCATCAGCTACATCCGGAACGGCGAGACCATCGATTCCACGATCACGCCCCTGCTGACGGAGCGACCCGTCGCCTCGGAGGACGGCTCCGCGGTGGTCGACGACGACGGCACCACGGTGACCCAGGAAGTCGGCTTCATCGGCGTCGGATCCACGCAGGAGCTCGTTCCGCAGCCCGCGACGGAGGTTCTTCCCGCCGTCGGCGATTCGCTGGCCCGGGTGGCAGGTGTGGTGCTGAACCTTCCGCAGCGCGTCGTCGAGGTCGGCCAGGCCGCCTTCTCGGATGCGCCGCGGGATCCTGAGGGGCCCATCAGTGTCGTCGGCGTCGGACGGATCGCGGGCGAGATCTCCGCGATGGAGGAGATCCCGGTGGCCTCCCGAGCCGCGACGCTCATCGGACTGGTCGCCGGGGTGAACCTGGCCCTGTTCGTCTTCAACCTGATCCCGCTCCTGCCGCTCGACGGCGGCCACGTGGCCGGCGCCCTGTGGGAAGGCTTGCGCCGGACGATTGCTCGCGTGTTCAAGCGTCCCGATCCTGGGCCCTTCGACATGGCGAAACTCCTGCCACTCACCTACGCGATGGCCATCCTCCTCATGGGGATGGGCGTCCTGCTGATCTACGCGGACATCGTGAAGCCGGTCGATCTGTTCGGCTGATCGGTTGTAAATCGAATTTCAACCCCATACGGTTGATGAATGTTCGTCCTCACCATTGACCAGGCGGGTAGCCGACGCGCTCAGGATCGCATTCCCGAGCTACTCGAGCTCCTGCGGCCCATCCCCACAGTGCTCCCATGGGAGCGCTCGGTCGGCGACGAGGCACAGGGCGTCGTCGCCGATCCGCCCGACGTCGTCGACGCCGCACTGCTGTGCCTGCGGGCAGGCGGGTGGTACGTAGGAATCGGGATCGGCGGAGTGGAGACGCCCTACCCGTCATCGCCGCGGGAGGGTCGCGGGTCGGCCTTCGTGGCAGCACGTGCGGCTGTGGACCGGGCAAAAAAAACAGGGGACCGTGCGCCGCTGGCCGTCGAGGGTCCTGACGGCGCGGGGGAGGCGGAGGGCGTGCTCGCGCTCCTGGGCCGGCATGTCATGGCCCGGTCGGACGCGGAGTGGCGCATCCTCGACCTCTTACAGCCCGGGGTACGGGGCACCCAGACCGCCGTCGCCAAATCGCTCGGCATCACGCCGCAGGCCGTCAGCAAGGCAGCCGGCAGGGCCGCCTGGCACGAGGAGCAGGCCGTCCGGCCGGCGGCGGCACGCCTCCTGGCCTGGTCCGACGACGGCACGGCGTAGCGGGCCGGGCGTCCGCTCGTTCGGGGGTGCCGTGCTGTAGACATGAGGAACATCGGATGGCGTACGGAGGAGGGGTGATGGAGGCACTGTGGATCGTGGTGGCCCTGCTCGCGGCCGGCGGCATCGGCTCGCCGGTGACCATGCTCGTGCTGCGCCTCGCCCGGTCCGTCGATACGGCGGAGCGCCGGCGGGCGGAGTTGCCGGAGCCCGCGGACCAGCCCCAGTTCGATCTTCCCGATCCGCCCGCCGAGCCGCCCCGGGCGCCCGTCGACAGCCTGCCGCCGGGCGTACTCCGCGGCGGCCTGGTGATCGGTGTGCTGGAGCGCCTCGCGGTGACCGTCGCCATCCTCGGTGGCCAACCCGTCGCCATCGCCTACATCGTGGCCGTCAAGGCGCTCGGCCGGTACGCCGAGCTGAAGGAATCCCCGGCCGCATCGGAGCGGTTCATCATCGGTACGCTGGCCTCCATGCTCTGGGCCGCAGGGGTGGCGACCATCATCAAGGTCTACCTGCTGTGAGTCACGTAGGGTGAAGCCATGAGCATCTTCGCCGTTGAGTACGTGTACAACCCCGACCACGACGACCTCCGCGCAGAGCACCGCCCGGCGCACCGACAGTGGCTCGAAGAGCTCGTAGGGCAGGGGCGCGTCCTCGCCTCCGGTCCCTTCGCCGACGGAACCGGAGCACTCCTGGTGTTCTCCGCCGGGACCGAGGCCGATCTCAACCAGCTCGTCAGCGAGGATCCCTTCGCCCGGGCGGGAGCCATCTCGGCCGTCAAGACCACCGCGTGGAACCCGATCATCGGAGCGTTCCGCGACCTCGTGTGACCTGGAACGCGACCGGCTCCCGGACCGTTGGGCCGGGTGGATAATGGAATCAAGAATCTCGTCGGACGTGCGGTCAAGGCCGCCAGCATGGAGGATGTTTTGACTTCGGTCAGCCTAGGAATGCCAGCAGCACCGCCACCCGTCCTCACCCCCCGGCGCAAGACCCGCCAGATCAAGGTCGGCTCGGTAGGAGTCGGGTCTGACTCTCCGATCAGCATCCAGTCCATGACCACCACCCAGACCACCGACATCAACGCGACACTCCAGCAGATCGCGGAACTGACGGCCACGGGCTGTGACATCGTGCGCGTCGCATGCCCCACGGGCGACGACGCCGCCGCGCTCCCGATCATCGCGAGGAAGTCGCAGATCCCGGTGATCGCCGACATCCACTTCCAGCCGAAGTACGTCTTCGCCGCTATCGATGCCGGCTGCGCGGCCGTCCGCGTGAACCCGGGCAACATCCGCAAGTTCGACGACCAGGTCAAGCAGATCGCGGAGGCGGCAAAGGCCGCCGGAACCTCCATCCGCATCGGCGTCAACGCTGGCTCGCTCGATCCCCGCCTCATGGAGAAGTACGGCAAGGCCACCCCCGAGGCGCTCGTCGAGTCCGCCGTGTGGGAGGCGTCCCTGTTCGAGGAGCACGACTTCCACGACTTCAAGATCTCGGTCAAGCACAACGACCCCGTGATCATGGTCCGCGCCTACGAACTCCTCGCCGAGCGCGGGGACTGGCCCCTGCACCTCGGGGTCACCGAGGCCGGTCCCGCCTTCCAGGGCACCATCAAGTCCGCCACCGCCTTCGGGGCGCTGCTCTCCAAGGGCATCGGCGATACCATCCGCGTCTCCCTGTCCGCTCCTCCGGTCGAGGAGATCAAGGTGGGCAACCAGATCCTGCAGTCGCTCAACCTGCGTCCGCGCAAGCTCGAGATCGTGTCCTGCCCCTCGTGCGGCCGGGCCCAGGTCGATGTCTACACGCTCGCCGAAGAGGTCACGGCCGGCCTCGAGGGCATGGAGGTCCCCCTGCGCGTGGCCGTCATGGGCTGTGTCGTCAACGGGCCCGGTGAGGCACGTGAGGCTGACCTGGGTGTTGCATCCGGCAATGGCAAGGGCCAGATCTTCGTCCGGGGGGAGATCATCAAGACTGTCCCCGAGGACCAGATTGTTGAGACACTCATCGAGGAAGCGATGCGGCTCGCAGAGGAAATGGGTGAGGCTGATGGCGAAACTGCTGGCCAGGGTGGCCCCATGGTTACCGTTAGCTAGGCCCCAGGCCGATCCCGAGGGACCCTGGTCCTTCCGCGTCCTCGGAGAGGCAGACACGCGCGACCTCTGGGCGATCGTCAACGAGGACCCGGTGGCCAACGTGTTCGTCGCCTCCCATCTCGAATCCATGGGCAATGCCGCGCCGTCCTTCTCCGGCGGGGAGATCATCGGGATGTTCCGCCACAACGAATTGCGCGCCGCCTGCTGGGCAGGGGTCAATCTCGTTCCGGTAGGGGTGACGGACGAGACCGGTGCCATCTTCGGCGACCACCTCGGCCGCTCGGGCCGCACCTTCTCATCGATCTTCGGCCTGTCCGAGGGCGTCATGGACATGTGGTCCACGCTCGAGGACTACAGCGGGGATCCGTTCGACGTCCGGCCCACGCAACCGCTCATGGCCATCGACACCGATCCACTCATTACACCCGCAGACGATCTCCGGTTCACGCGGCCCGACGAGCTCGACCGCCTTCTGCCCGCGTGCGCCGCGATGTTCGAGGAGGAGGTAGGCTACTCGCCCTTCACCGGCGGGTCGGACCACTACCGACGTCGCGTTGCGTCCCTCATCGGCAGGAAGCACTCGCTGGCCGCCTTCGACGACGGCGGCGATGTGGTCTTCAAGGCCGAGCTCGGCACGGTCTCTTCCCAGACCGTGCAGGTGCAGGGCGTCTGGGTGGCCCCGGACCACCGCGGCAAGGGACTGAGCGCCGCCTACATGGCCGCCGTCGTCGTCGCCGCCCGCACCTTGGCGCCCACCGTGAGCCTGTATGTGAACTCCTACAACGCCCGCGCCATCGCCGCGTACAAGCGCGTGGGCTTCGAGCAGGTGGACACGTTCGCGACGATCCTCTTCTGAGGACCCTGCCGGCCACGACGCCGTCGACCCTGACGCGCCGGGGACCGGCCCATGGGGGACGGACCCGCTAGATTGGTACCTGTTGTTTCCCGCCGGACGGCGGGGAGATGGATGGCAGTACCGATACGAACGGACACCCCGCGTGGTCTTACGACTCTCGACCCTTTTCCTGCGCACCCTGCGTGAAGACCCAGCCGACGCGGAAGTCGCGAGTCACCGCCTCCTGCTGCGGGCGGGCTACATCCGGCGTGCGGCTCCCGGCATCTACAGCTGGCTGCCGCTGGGACTGAAGGTCCTCGCCCGCGTCGAAGCCATCGTGCGCGAGGAGATGGAAGCCATCGGCGCCCAGGAACTCCACTTCCCGGCGCTGCTGCCCAAGGAGCCCTACGAGGCGACGAACCGCTGGACCGAGTACGGCGACGGCATCTTCCGCCTGCAGGACCGCAAGGGGGCCGACTACCTTCTGGCGCCGACGCACGAGGAGATGTTCACGCTGCTCGTGAAGGACCTGTACACCTCGTACAAGGACCTTCCCGTGAGCCTGTTCCAGATCCAGACCAAGTACCGCGACGAGGCCCGGCCACGCGCCGGTCTGCTCCGCGGCCGGGAGTTCATCATGAAGGACTCCTACTCCTTCGACATCGACGACGAGGGACTCGAGGCGAGCTATCAGCTCCACCGCGGTGCGTACCTGCGCATCTTCGAGCGCCTAGGCCTCGAGGTCGTCCCCGTGACGGCGACGGCCGGGGCCATGGGCGGCTCCAAGAGCGAGGAGTTCCTCCACCCCACGCCCATCGGCGAGGACACCTTCGTCCGGTCCGAGGGCGGTTACACCGCGAACGTGGAGGCCGTCACCACGGTCGTGCCGGATGCCATCGACTTCACCGGCGCGCCCCCGGCCGAGGTGCGCGACACGCCTGACACCCCGACCATCGAGACGCTGGTGGCACATGCCAACGGCGCGGTGCCCCGCGAGGACCGTGGCTGGACGGCTGCGGACACCCTCAAGAACGTGGTGCTCGCCGCGGTACTGCCGACGGGAGAACGCGAGATAGTCGTCGTCGGCGTTCCCGGCGACCGCTCGGTGGACCTCAAGCGCATCGAGGCGACCATCGCCGGGCACCTCGGGACGGGCGGAGAGGTGGCCGTGGAGGCTGCCAACGAGGAGGACCTGAAGAAGCATGCGGGCCTGGTCAAGGGCTACATCGGCCCGGGCCTCGCCCTGGACGCCGCGGTACTCGGCGCCGAGGCAACCACCGGATTGCTGTACCTCGTGGACCCGCGGGTCGTCAGCGGGACGGCCTGGATCACGGGTGCCAACGAGCACGGGAAGCACGTCTTCGGCCTCGTGGCCGGTCGTGACTTCACCTGGGACGGCACCATCGAGGCCGTCGAAGTGCGCGAGGGCGACGAGGCTCCCGACGGTTCCGGTCCGCTCGTCGCTGCGCGCGGCATCGAGATGGGGCATATCTTCCAGCTCGGACGGAAGTACGCCGAGGCGCTCGGGCTGAAGGTGCTCGACCGGAACGGCAAGCTCGCCACAGTGACCATGGGGTCCTACGGCGTCGGCGTGACGAGGGCGATCGCCGCCCTCGCGGAGTCCAACTACGACGACCGCGGCATCATCTGGCCCCGTAGCGTGGCCCCGGCGGACGTCCACATCGTCGCGACGGGCAAGGGCACCGAGGTCTTCGAGGCGGCCGAGAAGCTTGCCGCCGAGCTCGAGTCGGTGGGCCTCACCGTGCTGTACGACGATCGGCCGAAGGTCTCGCCGGGCGTCAAGTTCGGCGATGCCGAGCTCATCGGTGTGCCCACCATCGTCGTCGTGGGCCGCGGTCTCGCCGACGGCGTCCTCGAGGTCAAGGACCGCCGCAGCGGTGAGGCACAGAACGTCGCCGTCGGTGAGGCCGTCGCGCTGCTGCGCGACATCACCGCGCACTAGCCGCGGTGGGCTCCGGACTCGAGGAACTGCAGCTCGCGACGATCCTGCTCGTACTCGTCGCAGGCTTCGCAGCCGGCTGGGTGGACGCCGTCGTCGGCGGAGGTGGCCTGCTGCAGTTGCCGGTCCTCCTGCTGGTGCCGGGCATCACGCCCGTGGAGGCGTTGGCCACCAACAAGCTGGGTTCCATCTTCGGAACGACGACGAGCGCCATCACCTACTACCGGCGCGCGCATCCGGATCTGCGTACAGCCCTGCCGATGGCCGGGATCGCCCTCGTCGGCAGTTTCTGCGGCGCCATTCTCGCCGCGTCGCTGCCGTCGTCGGTCTTCAAGCCGATCATCGTCGTCGCGCTCGTCGCCGTCGCTCTCTTCACCGCGCTGAAACCCTCCGTGGGAACGCTGACAAAGCTCCGACACCAGGGCGCCCGGCACTACGGCACGGCGGGCGCGATCGGCCTCGTCATCGGGTTCTACGACGGCCTGATCGGGCCGGGTACCGGTTCTTTCCTGATCATCGCGATGGTGACCCTGCTGGGCTACAACTTCCTCGGCGCCAGCGCGAAGGCGAAGATCGTCAACATGGCGACCAACTTCGGTGCCCTGATGTTCTTCCTGCCGAACGGGTCCATCCTGTGGGGCCTCGGCCTGCTGCTCGGCGTCGCGAACATGGCCGGAGGCTATACGGGCTCGCGCATGGCCATCAGCCAGGGCAGCAGGTTCATCCGCATCGTGTTCCTCGCCGTCGTCGGGGCGCTGATCATCAAGCTCGGTTCCGACGTCTGGATCGAGAACATCCGGCCGCTCGTCGGCGCTCCGTCCTGACGCGGCCCCTCGGTCAGGGGGCCGGCAGGTCACCGACGGCGGGCAGGGCGTCCAGCGTCCGCCCCGCCACCGAGCTGGCTACCCACAGGGATCGCTGCGCCTCCCCGATCCGGCCGTGACCGAGATGGGCCAGGGCGCTGCGCACCTCCCGCACCACGGTCCAGCCGGAGGCCAGCTCGTCGTCGAGACCGGCCGCGGCGGCGAGGGCTGAGCAGTGCGCGCGGAGGTGGCCCGCCGAATCTGCCGCGTCGAGTTCACCCAGCCGGTTCCACAGCATCGGGGCCACGGCGTACTCGGCGTCACCGAGCACCGGCTTCGGATCGATCGCGGTGAAGTCCCGCAGCTGCCCCGGGACGGACGGCAGGAGATTCTCGTAGTGCAGGTCGGAGTGCACGAGGACGTCGCGCTCCGACCGCCGGCCGACGATGCCGCGGGACTGGCACACCTCGAGTGCGGCCTCCATGAGCCAGCGGGGGAAGGGTTCGCCGAGTTCGTCCCAGCGGGCCGGCAGGGTGTCGGTCCACTGCTCGGCCTCCGACGCCAGGTGCGGGAAAGCGGCCCAGAGCGGGCTGTCGCCGGTGGGTAGCGAGAGCTGCCGTACCACTGCTGCCCACAGCTCGGGCGTCTCGTCGAGCGGGACGTCCCGCAGGGAATGGTCGCCGTCGAGCCGTGCGAGGAGCAGCGCGAAGTCGGGACGCGACGCCGCCAACAGGGGAACCGCACCCCTTCCGTCCCAGAGTTCCAGGGCATCGGGCTCCGGAAGCGCCTCGTCGTGCGGGATCGTGAGCTTCAGGACAGCCCTCGCCGGTTGTGTGCCATTGCGCCGGATGACGGGCACGACGACGGCGCACTTGCCCGTCCACGGGAGCTGCCCCGGTTCCAGGTCGAGGTCGAGGTCCCACGCGGTGAGCCGGTCCGTCAACAGTCCACGCCACTCCCGCAGCCAGCGAGCTCCGCCGTCGATGGTCCGTGCGCTGTCCACCAGACGGCGGGGAAGTTCGGGGAGGTCCAGCGCGGGGTCGCTTCCCGGGTGGATCGACCTGGGATCGGGTTGGTCCTCAGCCATCGTCCTGCTCCGTTTCCCGGGGCTGGGGCTGGGAAGCATCCTCCGACGGGGAGTCGCCGGGTGACGCACCGGTGGTCCCTCCGGTGGTCCCGTCAAGCCCCGGGAAGGCGGCCAGCGGTGTTCCCGCCTCGAGGCTGCGCTGCGCTGCAGCGTTGTAGGCGGCGATCGCCCAGGCGCGGACATCGGGACCGGTGGTGGCCACCAGCCCGGCGTAGAGCTCGGCGTGGTCCTCTTCGAGTTCCCTCAGGGCGCTGACCGGGTCGGCACGGAATTCCGGACCGAGGGCGAAACCAGCCGGAGCCGGATCGACCGGCACGCACAGTTCGGCGAGGCGTCGGGCTGCGGCATCGGCGGCGGCACGGTGAATTGCCGAACGGGCGAGGCCCTCGGCCGGTTCGGGGAGCACCGCGGCGGCGACGTCGTACCCGTAGCGCGCCTGGTCCTCGGCCGTCTTCGCGGTGAGTAGCGCCTGCCGGTCGGCACCCGGACCGATGGGAGTGCCCGAGCAGTCGGCGGCAGGAGTCCCCGGCGCGGCGCGGCCCGCCGGTTCCTCGTCCGGTTCCTCGTCCGGTTCCTCGTCCATGCCGGCTTCTGCGGGCGACAGGGACGACGTCGGAGGTGTCGGTGTATCCGCAGCAGGTTCTACAGGGGAGCCGGCTGGAGCCGACGGATCGGAGAGGTCCGCGAAGGGTCCCGTCCCGGCTGCGAGGTCGGTCGAGGACAGTGCGTCAGCCGGCGGAAGCCCCGATTCGACCTCCAGGGCCCGGGCGAGCAACGCGGTGTGCCGCCACTGGTTCGCACCCGCTGCGGCGAGCACCCGCCTCGGTCCGGCTTCGGCTCCCATGGCATCGCGGAGGCTCAGGAGCGCGCTATTCTGCAGTCCGGTCAGCACCCGCGCTACGTCGGAAGGTGCCACGGCAGCCGCCTCCGACGCGGGCGGCGGAGTTGCCACGGTCGGACCCTGTGTTGCCGATGTGGGGGAGCGTGGCAGTGCGACGGCGTCAGCGTGCGCATCCAGGTCCTCCGCGATCTCCGTCAGGTGGCCCGCGGACGCAGGGCCGGCGGCAGCCACCGTGCGCGCCTCATCCGCCAGTGCGCGGTACCGGCGCTCGGCGTCGAGCTGTGCACGCTGGGACGCGGAGAAGACGGGTTCCTCCGGCTCCGGCGACCGGAGATTCAGCCCGATGCCCACCACGAGGAGCACCACGATGAAGAGGCTGACCAGGCGGAGGAACGCGCGGGATGCACGCGCAGCAACAGAGGCAGGACGCGCTCCGCGCCCCTGCGTCCTGCCTGCCCGCCCCCCTGTCATCACAGTTTCCGATGATGCCACGGAGGTCCTGGTTTTCCCCGGCCATACACCGGGTGCTGCCGAATGTCGGTACTCTTGGTGGACAACATCATCGAGTGGGAGGCAGCCATGGCGGTCCGGTCCGGGAACGAAAACCACGCCTCGACCCGCAAGTCGGCCGTGGAGGCGGAGCTGCAGGCCGCGGCACAGCGCCTGCGGACCAGACTCCTGCCCGTCGTCGAGCAGCACAACCTGTATCTCGAGGATGTGGACATCAAGATCGCCGGCTCCCACCGCACCGTGCACGTCGTCGTCGATCTGCCCGAGGACGCCTCGGGAAGCGTCGGACTTGATGTGATCTCCGCGATCTCGACGGATCTGTCCGAGGCGATGGACAGCGATCCCGACGACGACGACCGTCCCTACAGCCTCGAGATCTCCTCTCCCGGCGTCTCGCGCCCCCTCACCGAACCGCGGCACTGGCGCCGCAACATCGGGCGCATGGTTGAGGTGAAGCCGGTGACGGGGGACGTCGTCGTCGGTCGCCTGCAGGAAGTCACAGCGACCGGCATCCGGCTCATTCCACAGCTGCCGGTCAAGAAAGGCATGAAGCCCAAGCAGGGCGACCCGCTCGCCCTCGAATTTTCCAAGATCCGCAAGGGGACCGTCCAGGTCGAATTCGCGCATCTTGAGGATGAACACACCGAAGACATCGATGGGGCCGATCCGGACAACTCCGGCGCCGTGCACCACGCGTAAGGAGACCCACATGGACATTGATATGAGCGCGCTCAGGCTCCTCGAGCGCGAACGCGAGATCCCGTTGGACAAGCTGATCCCCACGATCGAGCAGGCACTGCTCGTCGCCTACCACCGATCGCCCGGAGCGCACGAAACCGCCCGTGCCGAGCTTGACCGCCGCAACGGCCACGTCACCATCTGGGCCACGGAGAAGGACGACGACGGCGGGACGGTCGGCGAGTTCGATGACACCCCCGGCGGTTTCGGGCGGATCGCCGCTAGCACGGCCCGGCAGATCATCCTGCAGCGGCTGCGCGACGCCGAGGACGAGAACATCCTCGGGGAGTTCCGCGGCAAGGAGGGTGAACTCGTCGCCGGCATGATCCAGCAGGGCAACAATCCGCACATGATCCAGGTCCACCTCGGGTCCGTGGAAGCCGTCCTACCGCCGCCCGAGCAGGTGCCCGGGGAGAAGTACGTGCACGGCACCCGGCTGCGAGCCTTCGTCGTCGACGTGCACCGCGGCATGAAGGGACCCTCCATCACTCTTTCCCGTTCGCACCCGGGCCTGGTGCGGAAGCTCTTCGAGCTGGAGGTGCCGGAGATCGCCGACAAGACCGTCGAGATCGTCGCCCTCGCGCGTGAAGCGGGCCACCGCACCAAGATCGCGGTGAAGGCCAATGTCCCGGGTGTCAACGCCAAGGGAGCCTGCATCGGTGAGATGGGGAGCCGGGTCCGCGCCGTCATGAACGAGCTCAACGACGAGAAGATCGACATCGTCGACTACAACGACGACGCCGCGGCCTTCATCGCCAGCTCGCTCTCGCCCTCGCGCGTCACCTCCGTGACGATCACGGACGAGGCCACCAGGTCCGCACGCGTCGTCGTGCCGGACTACCAGCTCTCGCTGGCCATCGGCAAGGAGGGCCAGAACGCGCGCCTCGCCGCGAAGCTGACCGGGTGGCGGATCGACATCGTGTCCGACGCCGCCAAACCCGCCCAGTCCGCCCCGGCTGCCCCGGCTGCCAAGGACTGACCGGCTCCGGTCAGCCGGTCGAGCCGGAAGGGGTAGAATGGAAGGGACTGCTGTCGAGCCGCGCCCGGAAGACTCTGCTTACCGAGAAGAGTCCGGACGCCACCCGGCGGAACGCCATCCGATACGCACCTGCGTAGGATGCCGCCGGCGGGACCGCCAGTCACACGTGATGCGGGTTGTTGCACGACCGATCGACGGACAGATTGTCGCCGTCATCGATGAGCGGCGCCGGCTATCCGGACGGGGTGCATGGCTGCACCCCGACCCGGCATGCATGGAAACGGCCATCAAGCGAAGAGCCTTCAGCAGGGCTTTACGCGGGTCGGTGGACACTGCGCAGTTGGCAGCGGACTTCCAGGCACACCTGGAGCGTCGAGATAAGCGCTCCGATTCACCACCGTCCTCCCCGAAAGCGGGTCAGAACCCTCATGGAAACCCGATGAGAACCCAGCGATGAGTGCGCAACGATGACCAATCCGTTGCGCTCAGCATTCGATCTGCCAGCCGCCCTAGCGACTGGGATCAGAAGTAGGAAATAGACGGTTCGTGCCTGACTCGGTGCGGACCGAGACAGGAGAAATGTGGCCAAGGTCCGCGTACACGAGCTCGCAAAAGAGCTCGGTATAACCTCGAAAGACGCAGTTGCGAAACTGCAGGAACTGGGCGAATTCGTTCGTTCAGCCTCATCCACCATCGAAGCCCCCGTCGTGAAGAAACTTCGCGGCGCATTCCCCGGTGCCGGCGCTACCAAGCCCGCCGCCGATCCCGCACCATCCCGCCCCTCGGCGCCGTCGCCGTCGGGTCCGAAGCCAGGTGTTGCCCAGGCAGCTCCCGAGGCACCCGCTCCCGAGGCACCCGCCCCGGCCGCACCTGCAGCGGCCTCCACTCCCGCACCGGCAGCGCCCGCCACTCCCGTGGCTCCGGCGGCACCGGCTGCACCGCAGGTATCACCGTTCTCCAACGGCTCTGCGCCTGTGGAAAACCCAGCCCCGGCTGCCCCGAGCGCCTCAGCGCCGGCACAGCAGGGCACGCAGGACGGGGCAGCGCGTCCAGCGCCCCGCCCTGCAACTCCGCCCGCAGCTCCGTCAGCAGGTACGACGCGCCCCTCGGGTGCTCGTCCCGGTGGCGCTCCCCGGCCAGGTAACAACCCTTTCGCACCGTCGCAGGGGATGGGTTCCCGTCGCGGGGACTCGGACCGTGGTGCCGATCGCACCTCGGACCGTCCGCCGCGTCCGGGCAACAATCCGTTCGCACCATCGCAGGGCATGCCCCGGCCCGGGCGTCGTGACGATGCCCAGCAGCGTCCCGCCGCCGCAGGTCCGGGTGGACCCCGCCCGGCAGCAGGTGCCGGGGGACCCCGTCCGGCGGCCGGCGCCGGCGGGCCCCGTCCGGGTGCACCTCGTCCCGGTGCTCCCCGTCCCGGTGGAGCTCCTGGATCACGGCCCACTCCGGGCATGATGCCCAACCGCACCGAGAGTCCCGCTGCCCCTGGCCGCGGAGCACCCGGCGCAGGAGCAGGCGCAGGCGCAGGCGCGCGCCGCGGACCCGGTGGAGCCCCGAACAGCCCCAGCGGAGCTCCCGCAGGCGGCGGCTTCGGAAAGGGCACCCGCGGACGTGGCGGCACGGCCGGCGCTTTCGGCAAGGGTGGAGCCGGGCGCGGCAAGCAGCGCAAGTCGAAGCGTGCAAAGCGTCAGGAACTCGAGCAGATGTCGGCTCCTTCGCTGGGCGGCGTGAGCGTACCCCGCGGAGACGGCAACACCATCGTCACCATGCGCCGAGGCTCGTCCATCACGGACTTCGCCGACAAGATCGAGGCGAACCCGGCAGCACTCGTAACGGTGCTCTTCCACCTCGGCGAGATGGCCACGGCCACCCAGTCGCTGGACGAGGACACGTTCGAGGTGCTGGGCACCGAGCTGGGCTACAAAATCCAAGTGGTATCGCCCGAGGACGAGGAGCGCGAGCTCCTCAGCAGCTTCGACATCGACTTCGATGCCGAGCTGGAAGCCGAGGGTGACGACGACCTCGAGGCCCGTCCGCCGGTCGTCACGGTCATGGGCCACGTCGACCACGGTAAGACGCGTCTGCTCGACGCCGTCCGCAACACCAAGGTCGTCGAGGGCGAGCACGGTGGCATCACCCAGCACATCGGTGCCTACCAGATCCAGCACGTGCACGAGGACACCACGCGCGCCATCACCTTCATCGACACTCCCGGTCACGAGGCGTTCACCGCGATGCGTGCCCGTGGTGCGAAGGTCACGGACATCGCGGTGCTCGTCGTAGCAGCCGACGACGGCGTCATGCCGCAGACCGTCGAGGCGCTCAACCACGCCCAGGCGGCCAATGTGCCGATCGTCGTCGCAGTCAACAAGATGGACAAGGAAGGCGCGAACCCGGACAAGGTCAAGGGCCAGCTGACCGAGTACGGCCTGGTACCCGAGGAATACGGTGGCGACACCATGTTCGTCCACGTATCCGCGCTTCAGGGCATGGGTATCGACGAGCTGCTCGAGGCCGTCCTGCTGACCGCAGACGCTGCCCTCGACATGCGGGCCAACCCGAACAAGGACGCCCGCGGTATCGCGATCGAGGCAAACCTCGACCGTGGTCGCGGCGCTGTCGCAACGGTCCTGGTCCAGTCGGGAACGCTGAAGGTGGGCGACACGATCGTGGCCGGTACGGCCCATGGGCGCGTCCGTGCCATGTTCGACGAGAACGGCGATGTCATCACCGAGGCGGGACCATCGCGTCCGGTACAGGTGCTGGGTCTGTCCAATGTCCCACGGGCCGGCGACACGTTCTTCGTGACGGACGACGAGCGCACCGGACGGCAGATCGCTGGGAAGCGTGAAGCAGCAGACCGCAACGCCGCCCTGGCGAAGCGCCGCAAGCGCATCAGCCTCGAGGACTTCGACCAGGCCGTCGCCGACGGCAAGGTCGACACCCTCAACCTCATCCTCAAGGGTGACGTGTCGGGTGCCGTCGAGGCGCTGGAGGACTCGCTGCTCAAGATCGATGTCGGGGAAGGCGTGCAGCTGCGCGTCATCCACCGCGGTGTCGGTGCCATCACGCAGAACGACGTCAACCTGGCGACGGTCGACAATGCCATCATCATCGGGTTCAACGTGAAGCCGGCCGAACGTGTGGCCGACCTCGCGGAGCGCGAGGGCGTGGACATGCGCTTCTACTCGGTCATCTATGGAGCCATCGATGACATCGAGCTCGCACTCAAGGGCATGCTCAAGCCCGAGTACGAGGAAGTGCAGCTCGGTACCGCAGAGGTCCGCGAGGTGTTCCGTTCCTCGAAGTTCGGCAACATCGCCGGTTCGATCGTTCGTTCGGGCGTCATCCGACGCAACACGAGGGCCCGCGTCCTGCGCGACGGCAAGGTCATCGGGGACAACCTCTCCGTGGACTCGCTCAAGCGCTTCAAGGACGACGCCACCGAGGTCCGCACGGACTTCGAGTGTGGCATCGGCCTGGGCTCGTTCAACGATGTCAAGGAAGGCGACACCATCGAAACCTTCGAGATGCGGGAGAAGCCTCGCGTCTGATCTCGGGTCAGCACAGGCGCCCCGGTTCTCCGGGGCGCCTGTGCCCGTCGCACCGCCGGAATCCGCAGGTCGTATTCCCCCATCACACCCGTTTCAGTAGGAGTATCAGCAATGGCAGATCCGGCCCGCGCCGCGCGGCTCGCACAGCGCATCAAAGTCATCGTCGCCGAGGCGCTGCGGCGTCGTGTGAAGGACCCCCGGCTGGAAGCCGTGACCATCACGGATTCCCGCGTCACCAACGACCTCCAGCATGCGACGCTCTACTACACGGTGCTCGGCGATCCCGAGGAGCAGCAGGCCACGCGGATGGCGCTCGAATCCGCCCGTGGAGTGCTGCGCTCGGAGGTCGGCAAGAACATCACCGCACGTCTGACCCCGACGTTGGAGTTCGTCCCCGACGAGGTGCCGGTCAACGCCAGCCACCTCGAGGAGTTGCTGCAGAAGGCACGCGAGCGCGACGCCGAAGTGGCGGCCATCGCACAGGGCGCAGACTTCGCAGGGGATGCGGACCCGTACCGCACCTCTGACGACGACGAAGCAGCACGCTAGCCTCCACCGTCCCCGCGACGGTCAAGCACAGCGCGTCACGAAAGGCAGCCGACATCCGTCGGCTGCCTTTCGCGTACCTGCACCAGGTGCCCCGAGCCGATCCCCGCCGTCATTCACGCAGCCGCATGATCCGCCGTGGGGGGGCCGGTATCAGTCATGCGATGGCGGGGCCGGCAGCCGGGAGAGACCCTCGACGAGTTCTTCCGTCCGGCCGCAGAGAGCTATCCGGACCCACCCCTCGCCCATCAACCCGAACGCCGTTCCGGGAGCAAGCGCGACACCCCGTTCTGCAAGGAATGTCCTGGTCCAGGTGCGGACGTCACCACCGGTCGTATGGGACAAATTCGCCCAGAGGTAGAAGGCGCCGCGGGCGTCGAGGTAGTCGATGCCGAGCCCGTCGAGCACTGCGGTCGCTGCATCCCGGTTCGACCGGTAGTGGTCCAGAGCGGTGGAGACATAATCCTGCGGGCCGGTCAGGGCAGCGAGGCCGGCGTACTGCGACGTGGCCGATACGCAGGACACCGTCGCCTCCATGACATTGTTCAGCACGGTCTCCATGCCGGGAGGGGTCACGAGAGCGCCGATGCGAAGACCCGTGAGGCCGTAGGTTTTCGAGAGGGTCAGGGACGTGATGACACGGGCCTCGACGGCTTCAGGTACGGCTTCGGGCCCACCGGCGTCGAACCGGGCGGGGCTCACATGCGGCACGTCATAGGTGAAGGCCTCGTAGCATTCGTCCGAGATGATCCAGAGATCGTTCTGGTGGGCGAAGCGGACCAGTTCACGCGTGAGGTCGTGGTCGAACACGGACCCGAGGGGGTTCGACGGAGAGTTGAGCATGAGCACTCGCGTCCGCGGAGTGACGAGTTGCTGGAGATCGTCGACTCGCGGCTGGAAGCCGTGGTGCGGCACGAGGGGGTACGGCACGGACACGCCACCCAGCAGGCCGACGGTCATGGTGAACGTGGGATACCCGGGGTCCGGGATCAACACCTCGTCACCGGCGGAGATGAGTGTGCTGAGCGCCAGATGGAGTCCCTGTTGCGCTCCAGCCACGACGAAGACCCGCGAGGGGTCGTCATCGACGCCCGAGAGGTGCGCAAACCTGGCGGCGAAGGCCGCCCGCACGGGCCCGATGCCCGCGTTGGGCGTGTAGTTCGTGTCATCGCGGTCCAGGGCAGAGATACCCGCTTCGAGCACATGGCGCGCGACGGGGAAGGCGGGTTCGCCGATGCTGAGGACGATCGAATCGGGAGTGGCCCAGGCGGCCTGGGTGATCTCACGGATCTGGTTGACCGGGACGGACACCACACGGGCTGGAGCAGAGGGCATACGCAGGATGCTATCGCGACCGGAGGCGCGCCGTGGCAGGGCTCAGGGGAAGGCCGCGCCCGTGCCTGGTGACGGGCGCGACGCGAGGGAGGCCCCGCCCCGCCCATATACTGGGGGCGTGAATGCCGGGCAGGTCCACTCAGGGCTGATCATCGTGGACAAGCCTCAGGGCTGGACGAGCCACGACGTCGTCGCCCGCATGCGGAAGTTGGCCGGAACCCGGAAGGTCGGGCACGCCGGCACCCTCGACCCGATGGCCACCGGCGTCCTCGTCGTCGGTATCAATCGAGCAACACGGCTCCTCACCTTCATCGTCGGCACGTCGAAGACCTACACCGCAACCATCCGGCTGGGACAGTCCACCATCACGGACGACGCCGAGGGAGAGATCACCGGCGGCAGCATCGCCGCAGCCGTGACCGAGGTCGACATCCGGACGGCGATAGCGGCCCTGACGGGCGAGATCCAGCAGGTACCGAGCAGCGTCAGCGCCATCAAGGTGAAGGGCGAGAGGTCCTACGCCAGGGTGCGCTCCGGTGAGGACGTCGACCTTCCGGCGCGTCCCGTCACCATCCACCGCTTCGAGATCCACGCGATCCGCCGCGTGAGCAACGGCCGCCTACAGGACATCGACGTCACGGTCGAGTGCAGCTCGGGGACCTACATTCGAGCCCTCGGACGCGATCTAGGGTCCGCCCTCGGCGTCGGCGGGCACCTGACCGCCCTGCGGCGGACACAGGTAGGTCCGTACTCGATCGACCAGGCCCGCACGCTGGAGCAGCTGGCGGAGCATCTCGACGTCCTGTCGCTGGACGACGCCGGACGGGCGCTCTTTCCCGTGAGGGAGCTGTCCGATGCCGAAGCCGCCGATGTGTCGCACGGGCGCAGGATCGACCCCAGCGACCAGCCGGACGCGCACGTGGCTGCCTTCTCGCCGGATGGAACCCTTGTTGCGCTGCTCGAGAACAGGGGTGGGTCCGCGCGGACAGCCCTGGTGTTCGCACCCGGTGGGAAGGAGTGACCATGGACCCCTTCTTCCTCATCGGGGTAGTGGTCTCCGCCGTCTCGGCGGCACTCTGCATCGGAGCAGCAGTCCTGCGCCAACCCCCGAACGACATCACCATCCTCTCGACAGCGGCAGTGGAGCTCTTCCTGCTGGCCTATGCGGTGGGTGCGGTGATCCGACAGTCGACCGGCGATCCCGTCCTCGGCGAAGGCTGGGAGTTCTGGGGCTATCTCCTGACGGCACTCCTGGTACCCGTGGGTGCGTTCTGGTGGGCGATCCTCGAGAGGACACGCTGGAGTAATTTCGTCCTGGCAGCGGCGGGCCTGACAGTTTTCGTCATGCTCTACCGAATGGAACAGATCTGGGACGGAGTGGCCGGCCTGTGACCGGTATACCAGACGGCGACGAGTCAGCGACCCGCAGGTATCCAGGGGCATCAGCTTCCGATACCGACGGAGTTGCCCCGAGCCGTGCCACGGGCCCCGGCCGGCTGCTGATCGCCGTCTACGGCGTTTTCGCGCTGGCCGCGTCCGCCCGGGCGGGGTTCCAGATCGCCACGAAGTTCAGCGAGGCTCCGGTGGCGTACCTGCTCTCCGCGGTGGCGGCGATCGTCTACATCGTGGCTACGGTGTCGCTTGCGCGGCCGGGAACGCGTGCCTACCGCATATCTGTTGTCGCGGTGACCACCGAACTGGTGGGCGTCATCGCGGTCGGGCTCCTCAGCATCTTCGACGCGCAGGCATTTCCCAGTGAGACCGTCTGGTCCGCCTTCGGGCGCGGGTACGGATTCGTGCCCCTCATCCTGCCCGTCCTCGGGCTGATCTGGCTGCGGCGGAACAGGCCTGGTCGCTCGAGGATCTGACGTCGTCGGGTCAGGGGGAGCGCAGGCGGCAGCGAGCGGTGCGGCCACCCGCGGTAGCTGCTACCCACGATCACCCCAACCCGGGGAAATCGCCAACAGCGGCGGCCTGCCCCGTGAGATCATGACGCTAAAGCACCATTCGGCCTTCAGGAGCGACATGACCAGCAACAATCCCGAGCACGACAACTCCTCCGCGGCGAGCGGACGGCCGGCGTCGTCCGATCCCCGCGGCTTCGACGAGGCGGGTGTCCGTTCCTCCGGAGCTCCTTCACGGGAGCCCGGCCGGACGGGCAACCCACCGGCCACGTCGACGGCGTCCTCCCTGCCGCGCACCGGCCAGTCATCATCGGGCAACGTGTCGGCTGGTGCCGGGTCCGGCGCTCCGTCCACTGAGGGAACCAGGGATAAGGCGAAGGGCAAAGCCGGTGACAAGGTCAAGAAAGCCGGAAAGGCAAGCTCGGGTGGCGACTGGAACGTGTTCCGTACCGTCGTCGTGCTGGTGGGACTGGTCATTGCCGGCTTCGGTGCCTACTACCTGATCCTCGGCACCGCGGGTCTGCCTGATACCGAGGCCAGCCCGGTCAATCCGACACTGGAGAACCAGTTCCGGTTCTTCTCGGCCATGATGGTCGGCGTCGGAGCGGCGTTCATCACCATCGCCATCAAATTCGAGTGGGCGAACATGCTGTGGCTGGTCTGCCTGATGGTGTTCATCGGGGGAATCGGGCGGGTGCTGTCCTGGGCCTTCTCGGGGACTCCGAACTACGTCATGATCGTCCTGATGGTTGTTGAGCTCGCCTTCCCACCGGCCCTGCTCGTGTGGCACAAGTACATCGCCAAGACGAGTGCGATGCGCAAGGAGTTCGCCCAGCGCGACTAGCCGGTGTTCCGCCGCCGAGTCAGCAGCCGGAGGCCCATCCCGATTCCCACGATCATCAGCCCAGCCCCGGCCGCCGCAGTGGCTCTGATTCCCGTCGCGGCGAGGTGCGGCTGAGCGATTACCGCGGCGGGAGGTGGGGACGGTTCAGCCGGCGTTGCTGCTGACGGCACGGGTGCTGCTGGGGGCTCTGCAGCTTTGGGCGGCAGCGGCTGCGCGTCGACGCAGACCGTCTCGGCGGGTATGCCGAAGGATGACGTGAACGGCATTTCCTCGTCGGAGCCCTCGAACGAGGCGACGACGGTGTAGCAGCCGGGCTGCTGCAGGGGAGCGAAGTTGCCCGAGATGGTGACGCCGTTCGTCGCCGGCACCGTGATGATCGAGTGGACGGTGGCTTCCGCAGGTACCTCCGGTGATTCGACCGGTGGCTCCGAGAGCGGGCCGAACATCGTCAGCCGCACCAGACTGCCGTCGTCGGGCGGGCTGAAGCCGTCCCCTGTCACCGTGTCCTGCAGAACTGCTCCGGGGAGCGCCGAAGAGTGCGAGAGCCTGGTCGACAGCGAGGGTTCCCACGGGACCAGCGTCGTCTCGGCAGCCAGTCCGAACCTTCCGGACCATGGAGCGATGAGTGATGCCGCCGTCGCTGGACGGGCAGTCTTCGGATCGATGCTCTCGGTCCACACGTAGTAGCCAGCCGTGCCCACGACGAGCGACGGCGTCTCATACCGGCCGGGCCCCGATACCGCGGTCGTGACGGTACCGAGGGACGGAGTTCCGTCCGGTACGCCAGCCCCCTCGGAGGGAGCGGACTGCAGCGGACCCCAAAGGGTCGATACGACGTCCAGTGCGACAGGCGTATCGCTCGAGGGATCCACCAGCCACGGTTCGGGGCCGGCAGCAGACACCTCGAGCACATCGAGAACAGGAGTACCCGGCGAGGTGCGTGCGGTGGACGTCGCCGTGATGACCGCGGGCGTGAACCCCATGGATGCGGGAAGGTCCACCGACGCGGCGACCTCCGCTGTGAGAGGGGCCACGACGAGCCGCTGCACGTCGGCTTCGCGCGGTGCGAGCCAGGCTGCATTGGCAGCGGGCACGGCAGGTGCGGTGATCGTGACGCGCGCCGTCCCGAACCCGGTCCGCCGAAGTTCGAGCACCTGCTGCTCGGTGTTGCTCGTCCATTCGGCCGTCGTCGTGCCGTCCGCGAAGGTCGCGCCGTCCACGACCGCCCGGAGCTTGTGCCCGGCACGTGTGGTTCCATCGGCCGCGAGCACGGCGGTACGCACCTCACCATGGGACTCCTCGGGCACGAAGGCAGCCGAGATGCTGTAGGGCCCCGCCCCGGTCCGAGCCTCGTCCACCATGGATCTGGCGCGGAGCGCAAGATCAGGAGTCAGGCCCTGTTCGAGGATGAATCCCGTCATGGCGGGAGTGTCCCAGCCCATCCCGACCGCGGTCAGCGACCATACGGCGAGTTGGACCGCCGCTGCCTCGTCGTCATCCGCAGTCGCTCCCCACCGGCCGAGCACGAAAGCAAGGATCGCGTTGTCCTCGGTGGACAGGGCGGACCCGTCACTCCGGACGAACGGCCCGGTGTTTCCGTCGCCGTAGCCCGACGCCCGGTCCGGTGAGAAGCGCTCGAAGTCGGTGCAGTACGCGATCAGGCCCTCGGCATTCCGGTGCTGCCCCACGAAGTACCCGGTGCCGACGACGCCCGCACCGGTATGCCAGCCACCGGATACGGGGCCGGCGGCCGCGGGAGCCATCCCTGCCAGGCCCAGGAGGAGGGCGAGCAGAAGGGTGACGGTAGTGACCCGCCCCGGACTTCGCCGGGAGGGAGGGGCAGGAAGTGGCGCGGGATCGGGTGGATCGAGGTGTCGCATACTCATGGGCTGCTACCGTTCGGGTCTTCGGGAAGGGGACTCCTCCGATGATGTCCGCGGTCGGACCAGCCCGACGGATGGAGGTGCCCTATGTGGACAAACATCTGCCCGAGGACGACGAGCCCCTGCTGTGGAGCAGGACCGGCAATGCCGAGCCGGTGGCGTGGGCGTCGGCGCGTTCGGCCATAATGGGAGCGGCAATCAACCCGCTGGGTGACACCCGGGACCCCGGGAACGGGCCGGATCGCGAAGGAGATGCGTGTTCTACTGGAGAGACCTGGACAGTGTGCCCGAGGATTTCGGGCCCTCCGTCCTGACGCTAGGCAACTTCGACGGAGTGCATCGGGGCCACCTGCGGGTGCTGCAGCAGGTCGTGGAAGCGGCGCGGCAGCGTTCCGCCGCCGCGGTCGTCGTCTCCTTCGATCCGCACCCGGCGCAGGTCCACCGGCCGGACTCCGCACCCGAGCTGATCATGGGTCTCGATGATCGCGTCGAGACACTCGCCGGCACCGGTATAGACGCTCTGCTGATGATGCACTACACCCTGGAGCTTGCCTCGAACACACCCGAGGAGTTCGTGGAGCGGGTCTTCGTCCGCGCACTGAAGGCCCGAGCCGTCGTCATCGGTCACGACGTGCGCTTCGGCAGGGGCAACAGCGGGGATATCGAGACCATGCGCGAGCTCGGCCGGAAGCTCGGCTTCGAGGTCATCGCGATCGACGACTTCGGTACGAGCTATCCCATGGCCGCGACGGACGCGGACGGCGATCGGCGGTGCTCGTCGACCTGGGTGCGGGAAGCCCTGGAGGCCGGTGACGTCGGCACAGCCGCCCGAATACTCGGCCGCCACCACCGCATGCGCGGGGACGTGGTCCACGGGGCAGCGCGCGGTCGTGAGCTCGGCTACCCGACCGCGAACCTCGCCGCATCATCGCAGGGCTTCATCCCCGCGGACGGGATCTATGCCGGCTGGCTCATCGACGAGGCCGGGACGAGGTGGCCGGCGGCGATCTCCGTAGGATCGAATCCGACCTTCGACGGCGTCGACCGCCAGGTGGAGGCGCACGTCATCAATCGTCCCCCGGAGCGGGTGCAGGACTTCGACCTCTACGGGCAGGCCGTCGTCGTCGAGTTCGTGGAACGGTTGCGTGGCCAGGTGACGTACACGGGCCCGGAGGCACTCATCGAGCAGATGAAGCTCGACGTCGACCGCGCACGCGGCCTGCTTTCGACAGAACAACAGGCCAGACGCTAAACTCGAGGGAGATCCGGCTGCAGTCCGTGGTGGCTGGATCCTTCTGTGTCGTCGTGCAAGCGACGCTCAGCACATGTTCACGGTACAACTCTAGGAGTTACTCGTGGCCCTTGACGCCGCCATCAAGCAGGAAATCATCAAGGAATACGCTCTCGCCGAAGGTGACACAGGTTCACCCGAAGTGCAGATCGCGATGCTTTCCCGTCGTATCCTCGACCTGACCGAGCACCTGAAGATGCACAAGCACGACCACCACACGCGTCGTGGCCTGCTTCTTCTCGTCGGTCGCCGCCGTCGCCTGCTGGACTACCTGCGGGACACCGACATCACGCGTTACCGGTCGCTCATCGAGCGCCTGGGTCTGCGTCGATAAATAGCATCGGAAGGCGGCGTCCTCTCCCTGGGAGAGGTAGCCGCCTTCTTGCTGAAGGCGGACGCCGGCCGATCGTCGGAGCGGACCGCCGACAGCGGCCGTCCCCGTAGGCAGTGGGGGCTCGCCCCGCAAGCCGGGAATGCACGACCAGCAGGACCAGCACGACCTGACAGCATGGAAGTACGCAACGCACAGCAGGAGTCGATCGGCACCGCGCATTCGCGGTCCTCGGTAGTGATCTCCGGAGCGCCACGACGGCAGCCCCGTGGATCTCGATCGAAGACCGGGTGCTGTGGCCCGTCCAGGAGGGACGGGGCCACGACGGGTGCCGATTGCCTCCGATACCAGGAAACGGAGGTGACTCTCTTGGAGGGTCCCGAAATTCAGTTCGCCGAAGCAGTGATCGACAACGGTCGCTTCGGAACACGCACCATCCGCTTCGAGACCGGGCGCGTCGCCCAGCAGGCCGCAGGGTCGGCCATGGTCTACATCGACGAGGACACCGCGCTGCTGTCGGCCACCACGGCCGGCAAGCACCCACGCGAGGGCTTCGACTTCTTCCCCCTCACCGTCGACGTCGAAGAGCGCATGTACGCCGCCGGCCGCATCCCGGGTTCGTTCTTCCGTCGCGAGGGACGCCCCTCCACGGAAGCCATCCTGGCCTGCCGCCTCATGGATCGCCCGCTGCGCCCCGCGTTCGTCAAGGGCCTCCGCAACGAGGTCCAGATCGTCGTCACCATCCTCGCCATCAACCCCGATGTGCGCTACGACGTCGTCGCCATCAACGCAGCGTCGATGTCCACGCAGCTCTCGGGCCTGCCCTTCTCGGGTCCGATCGGCGGCGTCCGCGTGGCCCTCGTATCCGATGGCAGCGGCAACGATCAGTGGATCGCTTTCCCGAAGCACTCCGAGCTCGAGAACTCGGTCTTCGACATGGTTGTCGCCGGTCGGGTTGCAGGCGACGACGTCGCAATCATGATGGTCGAGGCCGAAGCCACGGACAACTCCTGGAACCTCATCAAGGAGAACGGGGCGACCGCGCCTACCGAGGAGATCGTCGCCGACGGCCTCGAGGCAGCCAAGCCCTTCATTCGCGCGCTGTGCGAAGCCCAGGCCGACCTGGCCTCGCGCGCAGCGAAGCCGACTGTCGAGTTCCCCGTATTCCTGGACTACCAGGACGATGTGTACGCGGCTGTCGAGACCGCAGGGGCCGACAAGCTCGCGCAGGTCTTCCAGATCGCTGACAAGCAGCAGCGCAACGACGCTTCGGATGCGCTCAAGGACGAAGTGACGGCCGCACTCATCGGTCAGTTCGAGGGCCGCGACAAGGAGCTGTCCGCAGCATTCCGCTCGCTGACCAAGGCTGTCGTCCGCCAGCGCATCCTCAAGGACCAGGTCCGCATCGACGGCCGTGGCCTCAGTGACATCCGCAAGCTCACCGCGGAGGTGGAGGTCCTGCCGCGCGTGCACGGTTCCGCGATCTTCGAGCGCGGCGAGACGCAGATCCTGGGCGTCACCACGCTCAACATGCTGAAGATGGAGCAGCAGATCGATTCGCTGTCGCCCGTCACGCGCAAGCGCTACATGCACAACTACAACTTCCCGCCCTACTCCACCGGTGAGACCGGCCGGGTAGGTTCGCCGAAGCGCCGCGAGATCGGCCACGGAGCGCTCGCCGAGCGCGCACTCGTGCCCGTCCTGCCGTCCCGCGAGGAGTTCCCCTACGCGATCCGCCAGGTGTCCGAGGCCCTGAGCTCCAACGGCTCGACGTCGATGGGCTCGGTCTGCGCCTCGACGCTGTCCCTGCTCAACGCCGGTGTGCCCCTGCGTGCACCGGTCGCCGGCATCGCCATGGGCCTCGTGTCCGACGTCGTCGACGGCCAGACGCGCTACGCCGCCCTGACCGACATCCTCGGCGCCGAGGATGCCTTCGGCGACATGGACTTCAAGGTCGCCGGAACGGCTGAGTTCGTCACGGCAATCCAGCTGGACACCAAGCTCGACGGCATCCCTGCCTCGGTGCTGGCAGCAGCACTCAAGCAGGCCCGCGAGGCCCGCCTGCACATCCTCGGAGTCCTACAGGCCGCGATCGACACCCCAGACGAGCTCTCCGAGTTCGCGCCGAGGATCATCTCGGTCAAGATCCCCGTCGACAAGATCGGCGAGGTCATCGGCCCCAAGGGCAAGATGATCAACCAGATCCAGGAGGACACCGGAGCCGACATCTCGATCGAGGATGACGGCACCGTGCTGATCGGCGCCACGAACGGCGAGTCGGCCGAGGCCGCACGCGCCGCGGTCAACGCGATCGCCAACCCCCAGGTCCCCGAGATCGGCGAGCGCTACCTGGGCACGGTCGTCAAGACCACGACCTTCGGCGCCTTCGTCTCGCTCACCCCGGGCAAGGATGGGCTGCTGCACATCTCCGAGCTGCGCAAGCTCGCCGGTGGCAAGCGTGTCGACAACGTGGACGAGATCGTCTCCGTGGGTCAGAAGGTCCAGGTGGAAATCACGAAGGTCGACGACCGCGGAAAGCTCTCGCTCTCGCCCGTCGTCGCCGATGACGACTCCAACGGCGCCTCCGAGGACGCCGGGATCGAGCTGCCCGAGGTCACCGACGGCGACATCTAGTTCCGTGACCCGCTCGTCCTGAGCACCGAACGGCCCCGGTGCCGACCGATTGAATCGGTCGGCGTCGGGGCCGTCTGCCTTTCCCGAACAATCAGAAGGACCAGATGTCCCTGTCTTCCATAGTGTCCCTGCCCCTGCTGCCGACCCCCCGCGACGGAGACGGTTCCGACCACTCCTTCGTCGCCGGTGATCCGGGCGGCAACGTCGTCCGGCGCAGTGTGCTGCCCGGTGGCGTCCGCGTGCTCACGGAGGCCATGCCGGGACAGCGCTCGGCGACGATCGGCTTCTGGGTGGGGGTCGGGTCCCGGGACGAAGCCGAGGGACAGCACGGGAGCACCCACTTCCTCGAGCACCTGCTGTTCAAGGGGACCGAGCGCCGGAGCGCCATGGACATCGCCTCGGCCTTCGACGAGGTGGGCGGTGAGTCCAACGCCGCCACAGCGAAGGAGAACACCTGCTACTACGCGCGTGTCCTCGACTCCGACCTGCCGATGGCCATCGACGTCATCGCCGACATGGTGACATCGGCCGTGCTCGACCCCGAGGAGCTCGAGCAGGAGCGCGACGTCATCCTCGAGGAGATCGCGATGGACAGTGACGACCCCGGGGACGTCGCCCACGAGAAGTTCGTCGAGCTCGTGCTGGGGGACCACCCCCTCGGGCGGCCGATCGGCGGAACGCCGGAAGCGATCCGGGCCGTTCCGCGCGAGTCCGTCCTGGCCCACTACCGGCGCTACTACACGCCTTCGGAACTGGTCGTCACCGCGGCCGGCGGCCTCGACCACGACATCGTCTGCCGGCTCGTGCAGGAAGCCCTCCAGACGGCCGGATGGTCCCTCGAGGAGGGTGCCCTGCCGGTCGCCCGGCGCTCGACGACGGCTACCGCGGTGCAGGGCGCGACCGGGACCCATGTGATCCGCCGGGCCGTCGAGCAGTCCAACATCCTCATCGGCTGCCCATCGCTCACCGCGACCGACGAGCGACGGTTCGCGATGAGCGTCCTGAACGCCGTGCTGGGCGGCGGCATGTCCTCGCGACTGTTCCAGGAGGTTCGGGAGAAGCGCGGTCTCGTGTACTCGACCTATTCCTTCTCGGCCGCCTACGCGGACGCCGGGTACTTCGGCATGTACGCCGGCTGCTCGCCCGCGAAGACCGGTCAGGTCATCAGGCTGCTCGGTACGGAGCTCGACCGGCTGGCCGCCGACGGGATCGACGCCGAGGAGCTCCGCAAGGCCGTCGGGCAACTCTCCGGTGGGCTCGTCATGGCCCTGGAGGACAGCAGCTCCCGCATGTCACGCCTCGGCCGCTCGGAGCTCGTCTCGGGAGAGTTCGTCGACATGGACGCATCCCTCGACCGTATCCGCACCGTCACCGCTGCAGACGTGCAGGACCTGGCGCGGGAACTGGCCGCTGCGCCGCGAACGACCGTCGTCGTGGGACCCTTCGACACGGAAGCCGACTTCGCGGAGCAGTCCTAGCCGCCGGCGAAGGGCGGCAGGATGTCCACGACATCGTCGTCCTGCAGTACCGTCGCGGGATCACGCAGCGAGACCTCGTTGAGCAGGAAGCTGCTGCGGTCGATGACCTTGCCGAGGGGAGGCGCCCCCGTAGCCGTCGGTCGTCCGCGGAGGTTGCTGAGCAGGTCCGCCAGCGTGCGACCGGCGGGCAACCGCTCCTGATCGACTCCCGAGGCAGCCCTGGCGGCCCCGAAGTACCTCACCAGCACCTCAGCCACCGATAGCGCTCATCGACCGGTCGGGCTGGATGAAATCATCGGCGCCGAGGCCCGTGTGGGCCATGCCGTGCGCCTTCGGCTTCAGCCACATGGCATCGCGCCAGCGCTGGGCGACGGCGTCGTCGTCCGCTCCTGAGCGCAGCAGGTCCCTCAGGTCCGTCTCCTCCCGTGAGAAGAGGCAGCTCATGACCTTGCCCTCGGCGGTGACGCGAGTCCGCCGGCAGTCGGAGCAGAACGGTTCCGTGACCGAGGCGATGATGCCCACGGTCCCGAGGACGACGTCGGGCGCGTCCTTCGCCCGGACCTCCCACCGTTCGGCCGGAGCCCCGTCGCGGTTGCGGGGGTCTGAGGTGAGGATGAATCGGGTCTCGACGAGGGCGCGCATCTCGGCGGCCGTAACCATACCCGCCTTCGTCCAGCCGTGGTCGGCGTCGAGGGGCATCTGCTCGATGAAACGCAGCTCGAATCCGCGGGCAACCGCCCACTCGACGAGGTCGGGTGCCTCGTGATCGTTGATGCCGCGCATGAGGACGGCGTTGATCTTCACGAGCCCGAGTCCTGCATCGGCGGCGGCCTCGATGCCCTTCAGCACGCGGTCCAGGAAGGGTCGGCGCGTCAGCTGGGCGAAGGTTCCGGGGTGCAGGGAATCCATCGAGACGTTGATGCGGGTGAGGCCGGCTTCCTTCAACTGGGCGGCACGGCGGTCGAGGCCGAGCGCGTTGGTCGTCATGGAGATGGGCAGGTCGGCGTGATCGGCGCGGATGTCGCGGATGATGTCCAGCAGGTCGGCGCGGACCAGTGGCTCGCCACCCGTCAGGCGCAGCTCCCTGATCCCCAGCTGGTCTACTCCGATGCGCACCAGGCGGACGATCTCGGACCGCGAGAGGACCTGGTCCTTCTGCAACCAGTTGAGGCCCTCCGCGGGCATGCAGTAGGTGCAGCGCAGATTGCACTTGTCCGTCAGGGACAGACGCATATCGGTGGCCTGCCTGCCATGGGTGTCCATGAGTCCAGGAAGAGCGGCCCGTGGGGCAGCACTCGGCATTCCTAGTTGGATTCCCATGGAATGAGGTTACGCCCTCCACCGGCCAGAGCCCTACCCGACAGCTGCGCCGGACCGGCTCTTCCGCGTATCCCCCCGGCACTGTAGGACGCAGTGCGCGGGCCTGTGCGGGAGGCGGTGCCGTGGGCGGTGCACAGGGGAACGGCGAGGGGACCGCGCACGTGTAACGGGAGGACCATCCTGCCCGGCACCGAGCCGTCGCCGGGGCCCGGACGGAGGTACCGATGATTCGACGGCGTACGTGGGCAGCCGCCGCGGGGGCACTCGCCGTAGGGCTGGGCGTGATCGGCGGTGAACTGGCCGCCGCGGCGTTGAGCCCGTCCGTGACCCCGGTCAGCGCCGTCGGCTCCGCCGTGATCGATGTCCTGCCCCCCAACGTGAAGGACTGGGCCATTTCCTGGTTCGGGACGGCGGACAAAGCCGTCCTCCTGGTCACGATGGCCGTCCTCATCGCAGTGATCGCCCTTGCCGCGGGTGTGCTCGAGTACCGCAGGTCCTTTGCCGGGCGGGCCGTCGTCCTCGGGTTCGGTGGTGTGGGCGCTCTCGCGGTGGCATCACGGCCGCAGTCGTCCCTGGTGTCCTTCGTGGCACCCGTCGTCGCCGCAGTGGTGGCGATCCTCGTGCTCACCGCACTCATCAAGGCCCTGAGGGCCTGGGTGCGCAGCGGCGAGGACGGCAGCACCGGCAGCCCGTCAGCCCGACGCCGCTTCCTCCAGGGCGCCGGAGGTGCGGCCCTGGTCGCGGCCACCACCGGTGCCGCTGCGACCGGCGTCCGATCCTCGCAGTCCACCGTGGCGCAGCAGCGCTCGGCGATTCGACTCCCCGCACCCACGGAGACCACCGCCCCGCCGCCACCCGCGGGCTCCTTCGTGCCGGAGGGAGCGGAACTCGACGTCCCCGGCATCAGCGACCTCGTCACGGCGTCGGACGACTTCTACCGGATCGACACCGCCCTCGTGGTACCGGTGGTCGACCCCGCTACGTGGTCCCTCAGGGTGACCGGGCTGGTGGACCTCGAGGTGGAGATCACCTTCGACGAACTGCTCGCGCTGCCGCTCATCGAGCGGTACGTCACCCTGGCCTGCGTGTCCAACACCGTCGGTGGGGACCTGACCGGAAACGCCCGATGGCTCGGCTGGCCCGTCCGGGAGCTCCTGGCACGCGCGGGCGTGCGGCCGGAAGCGGACATGGTCCTGTCGCGGAGCGTCGACGGCTTCACCGCCGGTACGCCGCTCGAGGCCCTCACCGACGCGCGCGATGCCCTGATCGCCGTCGGCATGAACGGTGAGCCGCTGCCGGTCGAGCACGGATTCCCGGTGCGGCTCGTGGTGCCGGGCCTCTACGGTTACGTCTCCGCGACGAAGTGGGTGAGTGAACTCGAGGTCACGCGGTTCGCGGACGACAAGGCCTACTGGTCCACCCGCGGCTGGTCCGAGCGCGGACCCGTCAAGACCTCGTCCCGCGTCGACGTCCCGCGTCCTAACGCGAGGGTCCCGGCGGGCGTCGTCGTCGTGGCGGGTGTCGCCTGGGCGCAGCACCGAGGGGTCGAGGCCGTGGAGGTGAGGGTCGACGGCGGCCCCTGGCAGCGGGCGACGCTCGCCCGTCCCGTCTCGGCGGACACCTGGTGCCAGTACAGCGCAGCCCTCGAACTGGAGGCAGGCTCCCACACCGTGCAGTCGCGCGCCGTGGACCACGAGGGAGACGTCCAATCGGAGGCGTTCGTGGATCCCGCGCCTGACGGGGCCGAAGGCCTGCACACGGTAACGTTCACCGTGACCTAGACCACCCCGCCGGCCCGACGCCGCGCAGCCCGGGGCGCCTCGCGAGAGGTTCGACCACCCCGGGAACCGACGTCGGTGATCGTGTGCGGACGGCACTGCGGAGGGCACTGATGAGAAGAACCGTCGCCGAACACCAGGCTGCCGTCGCCGGACTCCTGCGCTGGAGCAGCGGGTACGACGGCGGAGTGCCGGAGGTCCTGCCGCTCGCCCGGGCCCTCGGTCGCGTGCTGGCTGCGGACGTCCTCGCGCCGGTGAGTCTCCCGCCCTTCGACAACTCGCAGATGGACGGTTATGCGGTGCACGCCGACGACCTCGCGGGCTCCACGGCGCTGAGCGTGGCCGAGGCCATCCCGGCGGGCTCCGTCCCGGCAGACCTGCGGCCCGGCACGGCCGCGCCGATCATGACGGGCGCCATGATCCCTGCGGGCGCCGTCGCCGTCGTACCGATCGAGCGCGCCGACCCGGCGCAGTTCTATTCCGTCGCTGCCCTGGCGGACCTGGGCGGCACCGCGACCGTCACCCTGCCCGGGGGCATCGACACCGGCCTGTTCGTGCGCCGAGCCGGCAGCGACATCGCCGAGGGGGAGGTCGCCCTCACGGCGGGCACGCTTCTGGGGCCCGCGCAACTGGGTCTGCTCGCGGCCTGTGGAGCCGGTGAAGTCCCCGTCCGTCCGCGCTTCCACGTGCTCCTCCTGTCCACCGGCGACGAGGTGGCGGAACCCGGCGCCCCGCTCGCCCCGGGAACCATCTACGACGCCAACACCACGCTCCTCGAGGCTGCGCTGGTCGAGGCCGGAACCGAGGTGACGCGCCACCGGCTCGTCGGCGACGATCCCGCCGTCCTCCGGGACGCCTTCGCAGCCATCACCGCGGGCAGCACCCATCTCGTCCTCAGTACGGGAGGCATCAGCCAGGGTGCCTACGAGGTCGTGAAGCAGGCGCTGTCCGACAGCGGCGTCGAGTTCTCCTCCGTCGCCATGCAGCCGGGTGGCCCGCAGGCGCACGGCACGATCTCGGGGATCCCCTTCCTCGGATTTCCCGGCAACCCGGTGAGTGCCATCGTCTCGTTCGAGATGTTCCTCCGCCCCGCACTCCACCAGCTGACGGGCGCCCCGGCCCCGCGCCCCGTGCTCGAGGCCGTGCTCGTCGACGGGCTCGAAAGCCCTGGGGCCAAGCACCAGGTGCGGCGGGGGTTGTACCGGGGCGGCAAGGTAGCCCTCGTGGGTGGACCCGATTCGCATCTCCTCCACGCCCTCGCGGCCTCCAACTGCCTCGTCCACGTGCCCGAGGGCGTGACGGCGCTGCAGGCGGGGGACAGGGTCGAGGTCACGCTGATCGGTCCCGTGCCGTCGGATCCCTTCGCCGTCGAGGATGTACTCGTCCTGGACGGGGCCGGCACTGATTGAATGGGATCCGAAGAAAGGACTTCATCATGAGCACCCCAGCACACCCGGCCGACGGCCTGTCCCACGTACGCGCCGACGGCACGGCCCACATGGTCGACGTCTCCGGCAAGCAGGCGACCGTCCGCCAAGCCGTCGCGGAATCGACCCTCGAGACCACGCCCGACGTCGTCGCCCTCATCGCCGACGGCGCCCTGCCGAAGGGCGACGCCCTCGCCGTCGCCCGCGTCGCAGGCATCATGGCGGCGAAGCAGACGGCCATGCTGATCCCGCTCTGCCATCCGCTGCCCCTGTCCAAGGTCACCGTGGACTTCGAGCCCGAGGGCGGATCCGTCCGGGTCGTGGCGTTGGTCCGGACGACGGCGCTCACCGGAGTGGAGATGGAGGCGCTCACGGCTGCGTCCGTCGCGGCCCTGACCCTCTACGACATGATCAAGGCCGTGGACAAGCGGGCCGTGATCAACGGCACGCGTGTGCTGTCGAAGTCCGGCGGCAAGAGTGGAGACTGGACGGTATGACTTCCCTTCGCACCGCCGCCGTGGTCATCGCGTCCACCAGGGCCGCGGCCGGCACCTATGAGGACGAATGCGGACCCGCCATCGCGGACTGGCTCTACCAGCACGGCTTCGGGGTCGCGGACGCCGTCGTCGTGCCGGACGGTGATGCCGTCGGGTCCGCGATCGGCATTGCCCTGGAGGCGCGTCCAGCGGTGCTCATCACGAGCGGCGGGACCGGGCTCAGCCCCGACGACGCCACGCCCGAGCAGACCGCCCCCTACCTGACGCGCAGCCTGCCCGGCGTAATGGAAGCCATCCGCCGGGCCGGATCCTCCACCGTGCCCACCGCGGCACTCAGCCGCGGACTCGCGGGAACGGCCGGGAGCACGTTCGTCATCAACCTGCCCGGTTCGCCCGGCGGGGTGCGTGACGGCCTGGCCGTTCTCTCGCCGCTCATCGACCACATCTGCTCCCAGTTGGAGGGCCGCAATGACCACCGGTGAAGTCGTCCACGCAGCCGTCGCCGACGCCCCCATCACGCCCGAGGAAGCACACGCGGGGGTCGATTCCCCGCACTGCGGCGCCGTCGTCGGCTTCAGCGGCGTGGTGCGGAACCACGACGGCGGACGCGACGTCACGTCGCTGAGCTACTCCGCCCATCCGAGCGCGGAGCGGATCATCCGCGAGGTCGCGGAGGAGATCGCGGCGCGGCACGATGGCATCCGCATCTGGGTCGCCCACCGGATCGGGCCCCTCGAGATCGGCGACCAGGCACTGGTCGCCGCTGTCGGAGCAGCCCACCGTGGCGAGGCATTCCGGGCCTGCTCGGACCTCGTGGACCTGGTGAAGGACCGCGTGCCCATCTGGAAGGAGCAGTTCTTCACGGACGGCACCGTGGAATGGGTGGGCGCAGGGGCGTGACAGTAGGCTGGAAGGCATGACTGAACTCCTGCCCGTGGCCGTTCTGGGCGCCCGGGGACGCATGGGCGCCGAGGCCGTCCGCGCCGTCGAGGCGGCCGACGACCTCGAACTCGTGGCGGCCCTCGGCAGCAGCGACCCGCTCGAATCCCTCGTCTCCGCAGGAGCGGCTGTCATTGTCGACCTGACTGTTCCGGAGGCCACCGCGAGCAACGTCCGCTTCGCCGTCGAGCACGGCATGCACGCCGTCGTCGGCACCACCGGCTGGACGGCCGAGCGGCTCGCCGACCTCGAGTCCCTACTGGCCGGCAACCCCGCGACGGGTGTCCTCATCGCACCGAACTTCGCGCTCGGATCCGTGCTCGCCACGGCCTTCGCCGCGACGGCGGCCCGCTACTTCGAGTCGGTCGAGATCATCGAGCTCCACCATCCGGACAAGATCGATGCACCCTCCGGGACGGCGGCCAGGACGGCCCAGCTGATCGCCGCTGCACGGACAGCCGCGGGTGTGCCCGCGGCGCCGGATGCGACCCGGGACCAGCTCGACGGCGCCAGGGGCGCCCGCGTCGACGGCGTGCCGGTGCACTCCGTCCGGCTCCGCGGCCTGACCGCCCACCAGGAAGTGCTGCTCGGCAGCCCGGGGGAGCAGCTCACCATCCGGCACGATTCCTACGACCGGGCATCCTTCATGCCCGGCGTCCTCCTCGGCATCCGCTCCGTGGCGCAGCACCCAGGCCTGACGGTCGGGCTCGACGGCTACCTGGACCTGCAGGCCGGCGCGCGACCATGAAGGCCGTGGAGTTCTACCGGGAGCACCGGGTCAAGCTCGGCGTCCTGCTCGTGACGGCGCTGCTCGTCTTCTGGCTCGTCGTCGCCTTCCAGCGGAGTTTTCTGCTGCTCGGCGACCCCGACCCCGTAGCCAAGGCCATCGGCGCCGGCTACCTCCTCCTGCCCTGCATCGGTGCGTGGGCACTGATCAGGGAGTTGCTCTTCGGTGCACAGACGCAGCGGATGGCGCGGCAGCTGGACAGCGAGGGAGGCCTCCCCGTGGACGACCTGCCGAGGACGCCGGCAGGGCGTATCGTGCGGTCCGCCGCCGACGAGGCGTTCCCCGCGTACCAGGCCGAGGTCGAAGCCGATCCCGAGAACTGGCGCAGCTGGTTCAGGCTTTCCTGCGCCTACGACGCCGCGGGGGACCGCAAACGCGCCCGGCGCGCCATGCGCGACGCCGCGAAGCTCCACGGGCAGCAGCGCGGAGCCGACGCCTGACAAAAGCCGACCCCTGACATCAGGGGAGGGCCGTCAGTGCCTGGCCTCGGCCCTGCCCTCGCGCGCGGCGTTGGCGGCGCCGGAGGCGAGCAGCTCCAGCGGTCCGCGGGAGCGCACGCGCTGGAACAGGATGCCGATCGCGACGGCGGCGACCACCTGGAGCCAGAAGAGCTGCATCGGGTCCGGCAGGGGCAGCAGCTGGTCCGCCCAGCTCATGACGCAGATGTGGAGGCTGTAGAGCGTCAGCGTCATGGCTCCCGGCGCAGACAGCGGCAGGAGTGCCTGGGGGAAGCGGCGTGTGAGCAGGAGGCAGACCGCGACGACGGCGGCCGCGGAACCCGCCACATGGACGAGGTCCAGAGTCGATCCCGAGTGGGGCGCGCTGACGGCGAGCCACCACCAGGAGCCGGACTGGTCCACTCCGGCCAGTCCGACGTCGAGCATCGCCTCCAGCGGGTACCGGCGACCGTCGGGCGTCTCCAGGAGTGCCACCAGTCCGCCTCCCGGCCCGAGGAGTTGCGCGCTGAGCAGCTTGGCTCCGACCGCCGCGACCATCCCGGCAGCCAGGACCCCCAGCTGCACCCCGAGGCGGGCGAGGTCCAGCCGGCCGATCACCATGCCGACGAGGATGAAGCCGAGCCACTGCAGCACCGGGTAGTACCCGGTCAGGAAGATGTCCGCGGCGAGCGTCTGGGGCACGAGGAAATGCTCGAAGAGCGGATTGCCGCCGAGCGTCGGAGGATCGGCGCTCTCGCTCGCGATCGGCCGCAGCACGTACGCCGCGACGGGCGCCACCAGCAGCCACCCGGCGGCCCAGGCGGCGAGCGCGCGGACCGGGAGCCCGGTGAAGGGCAGTGCGAGGAGGAAGAGCACGCCGTAGTGGAACAGGATGATCGCGATGTTCGTCTCGACGCCACCGAGGACCAGCCCGATCAGGGCGATGATCACGGCACGCACGACGATGCCGGTGCGGTCCGCGGAGAGCGCGCGGTCCCGGTGGGGGGCCCTGCCCCCGGTCAGCAGCGCCAGGCCGATCCCGGCGACGACGGCGAACAGACCGGACGCGCGGCCGGAGAAGAGCAGAGCGGTCCACGTGGCCTCGGTGGTGCCCGGGGTATACAGCGGGAGGATGTGCGTGCTCATCATGCCGAACAGCGCCACCCCGCGGGCTGCGTCGATTCCGGTCAGCCGCCGTGGAGCGGACGTCGTGTGCATCCAGCCATGGTCCCATAGGCACCGCTGCTCCTCCTGTGCTCGTCCTGTGCTCCGCCCACCGCCTCGCGGTGCCCCATGCCCGTGTCGCCCGTAGGCCTTCCTCGCCCGCCCGCGTCTGCACGGCCCGTCCCACCGGGCGCCCGCCGAACGGGCGCGGCCCGTCCCACCGGGCGCCCGCCGAACGGGTAACGTTTCATCCATGGCTGACACCCCCGCGCGCAATCTCCCGTTCGGTTCTCTCGTGACCGCGATGGTCACGCCCTTCACCGCCGATGGCGCCGTCGATTTCGACGCCACCGCCGCCCTGGCAGCGAAGCTCGTGGACGACGGCTGCGACGGCCTGGTGGTCTCGGGCACCACGGGGGAGACCTCGACGCTGGAGGATTCCGAGAAGGAGGATCTCTACCGCGTCGTCGCCGAGACCGTGGGTAACCGCGCCCGCGTCATCGCAGGCACGGGGACGAACCACACGTCCCACTCCGTGGAGATGGCACGGCGTGCCGAGCGGGCCGGAGCCCACGCGCAGCTGGTTGTGACGCCCTATTACAACAAGCCCACCCAGGCCGGCGTGCTCGCGCACTTCGATGCGGTGGCCGCGGCCTCCGACCTCCCGATCATGATCTACGACATCCCCGGCCGGTCTGCCATCCCCATCACCACCGAGACCATGCTCCGCCTCGCCGAGAACCCGAAGATCGGCGCGCTCAAGGACGCGAAGGCAGACTTCGCCGCCGTCACGCGCGTCCTCGCCTCCACCGATCTCGACGTCTACTCGGGCGACGACGGACTCACCCTGCCCTGGATGGCAGCCGGCGCCGTCGGCGTTGTCAGCGTCAGCGCGCACGTCGCGACCGCTGCGTTCCGCGCGCTCGTGGACGCCGCTGCCGCCGGCGACCTCGCCGAGGCGCGACGCGTCCACTTCCAGCTCGACCCCGTGATCCGGGCCGTGATGACGCACATCCCCGGTGCGGTCTCGGCGAAGTACATCCTGCACCTGCAGGGTGTCCTGGCCAACGCCGTCGTCCGCCTGCCGTTGGTCGAGGCCGACGAGCACGAGCTGCGGCCCATCCTCGCGGACCTCGCCGAGGCAGGGTGGGACCTCGACGCACTCGGCGGCCGCGAGGACATCCGGGCATGAGCGATGCGGCCGGCGTCGGACCCGCGCTGCGAACCCTCCCGCCTCCCCTCGAGCCGGGCACGCTCCGGGTGGTGCCGCTCGGCGGCCTCGGGGAGATCGGCCGGAACATGGCGGTCTTCGAGATCGACGGCAAGCTCCTGATCGTCGATTGCGGCGTGCTGTTCCCCGAGGAGACCCAGCCAGGTGTCGACCTCATCCTGCCGGACTTCTCCTACATCGAGGACAGGCTCGACGACGTCGTGGGCCTGGTCCTGACGCACGGGCACGAGGACCATATCGGCGCGGTCCCGTACCTGCTGCGCCTGAAGGCCGACATTCCCGTCATCGGCTCGCAGCTGACGCTCGCGCTGATCGAGGCGAAGCTGCAGGAGCACCGCATCCGCCCCTACACACTGACCGTGTCCGAGGGGCAGATCGAGCAGTTCGGTCCCTTCGAGTGCGAATTCGTCGCGGTCAACCACTCCATCCCCGATGCCCTCGCAGTCTTCATCCGGACCGAGGCGGGCAACGTCCTGCACACCGGTGATTTCAAGATGGACCAGCTGCCACTCGACGGCCGCATCACCGACCTGCGGGCCTTCGCCCGCCTCGGCGAGGAGGGCGTGGACCTTCTTCTGGTCGACTCCACGAATGCCGATGTCCCGGGCTTCACGACGGCCGAACGCGAGATCGGCCCCGTCCTCGAGGGCCTCTTCGGGCAGGTGCGGAAGCGCATCATCGTCGCCTCCTTCTCGTCCCACGTGCACAGGGTGCAGCAGGTGCTCGACGCCGCCCGCGCCCATGACCGCTTCGTCTGCTTCGCCGGGCGGTCGATGGTGCGAAACATGGCGATCGCGGCGAAGCTCGGTTACCTCAGGGTGCCCGACGGGATCCTCGTGGACATCAAGAACGTCGACGACCTGCCCGACGACCGCGTGGTGCTCATGTCCACCGGATCACAGGGCGAGCCGATGGCCGCGCTGTCCCGGATGGCGAACGGCGACCATCGGATCACGGTCGGCAAGGGGGACACCGTGATCCTGGCGTCCTCGCTGATCCCCGGCAACGAGAACGCCGTCTATCGCGTCATCAACGGCCTGCTGAAGCTGGGCGCCGACGTGATCCACAAGGGCAACGCCAAGGTACACGTGTCCGGACATGCTGCGGCGGGCGAGCTCCTCTACTGCTACAACATCCTGCGGCCGAAGAACGTCATGCCCGTGCACGGCGAGACACGGCACCTGATCGCCAACGGCAAACTGGCCCAGCAGACCGGCGTCCCGGCAGCCAACGTGCTGCTGACCGACGACGGTTCCGTCATCGACCTCGTGGACGGCAAGGCTCGCGTGGTGGGCGCCGTCGAGTGCGGTTTCGTCTATGTGGACGGCTCCAGCGTCGGCGAGATCACCGACGCTGACCTCAAGGATCGCCGCATCCTCGGGGAGGAGGGCTTCATCTCGATCATCACCGTCGTCAACCGCACCACGGGGAAGATCGTTTCCGGGCCCGACATCCATGCACGGGGTTTCGCCGAGGACGAGTCCGTCTTCGACGAGATCAAGCCGAAGATCAACCAGGCCCTCGAAGAGGCCGTGATGAACACCAGGGACCACTCGACGTACCAGTTGCAGCAGGTGGTCCGGCGCATCGTCGGCACCTGGGTCAATCGCCGCTACCGCAGGCGCCCCATGATCATCCCAGTGGTCCTCGAGGCCTGACGCGGCGGCTCCTGCACGGTCGCAACCGGCATCCTCCCTCGTCCCAGCGGGCCCGCCAGGGCGCGGAAATCCGACGATTCGAGGGATCGGTCGGGTACCGTGAAGATCATGGCCACTCGAACGTCCCCTGCCCCGCGGGGCCGGCAACAGACCCGCAGCAAGGGAGCGTCCGCCGTTGCGGGCACAGGCCGGAGCAAGGCGCCGACGAACGGAACCGCCCGCACGCCGGCGAAGACCCGTCCGGTCCCGGTCGCCCCGGAGCCTCAGCACGAGGACGGTCCGGCTTTCCCCCTGAGGGCGCTGCGGGCCGTCTGGATGGGCATGGCGAGCGTTGTCGCGTCGGGGGTCCGCACCTTCGGGCACGACGTCAACCCCGATCGCGAGCTCCGCCGTGACGGCTCCGGTTTCTTCCTCCTGCTGTCGGCCCTGGCCATCGCCGCCGTCGAGTGGTGGGCCCTGACCGGAACGCCCGCCGATGTCGTGCACGCTGTGGCCGGCGGAACGTTCGGCTGGATGGCACTGCTCCTCCCGTTCATGCTCGGCATCGGCGCCGTCCGGCTCTTCCGCTACCCGGAGCGCCATCGCGCCAACAACCGCATCGCCATCGGGCAGCTCGCCATCCTGTTCGCAGGATCCGGCATCGCCCACCTGGTCGGGGGCCGGCCCGGCCTCTCGGACGGACTCGATGCGCTGTGGCGTGCCGGGGGTGTCGCAGGCTTCCTGGTCGCCGGACCGCTCAGCAGTATCCTCACGGCGTGGCCGGTAGCACTCCTTCTGGTCATGGCGATCTTCCTGGGCATCCTCATCGTCACGGCCACCCCCTTCCGCCACATCCCATCCCGCCTGCGCACGCTCTACGAGCACCTGATGGGCCAGGACCCCGACGACGACGCCGCCCATCGCCGCGCGGACGGCCACGACCAGAGCTACCTGTACGAGGCGCACGGCGCAACGGCGAAGCCGGAGCCGAAGCGCCGCAAGCGGCTGTTCGGCAAGGATCGGCAGGAGGCCCCCTTCGACGGCGAGCACTCCGGGCACGACGCCGACGGCTATGTGGGCGACGAGGCGTTCGAACGTGCCGTCATCGAGGACGAGGAACGCCGCGCCCGCGAGGCCGAGGCCGCAGTACCGGCCGGTGTCCGTCGCCCCACCAAGCAGGAGCTCGCCGCAGAGGAGCTCAAGCGGTCGAACGCCGTCCGCGTCCCGCCTGCCGAGGCTCCCGAGCGGGCACCGGAAGGCGCCACCGAGGCGATCGATCTCGTCCCGGCCGCGAAGGCCCTGATCGTTCCCTCCACCCCGGTGCAGCCCCAGATGCCGCCGACGCCTATCCCGCAGCGCACTGAGCAGCTGCAGCTCGCCGGCGACGTCGCCTACACGCTGCCGCCGTCGGACTACCTGCCCGCCGGCACGCCGCCCAAGGAGCGTTCGGAAGCGAACGACGCCGTCGTCGCAGCCCTGACGTACACCATGGACCAGTTCAACGTGGACGCGAAGGTCACCGGGTTCTCGCGCGGGCCCACGGTCACCCGCTATGAGATCGAGCTGGCACCCGGAACCAAGGTGGAGCGCGTCACCGCCCTGTCGAAGAACATCTCCTACGCCGTCGCGAGCTCCGACGTCCGCATCCTCTCGCCCATTCCCGGCAAGTCGGCCATCGGCATCGAGATCCCGAACACCGATCGTGAGACCGTCTCCCTCGGCGACGTACTGCGGTCCGGCAACGCGCGCAAGACCGACCACCCGATGGTCATGGGCGTCGGGAAGGACGTCGAGGGCGGATTCGTCGTCGCGAACCTCGCCAAGATGCCGCACCTCCTCGTGGCGGGTGCCACGGGTGCAGGCAAGTCGTCCTTCGTGAACTCCATGATCACCTCGATCCTCATGCGTTCCACGCCGGACGAGGTGCGCATGGTCATGGTGGATCCGAAGCGCGTGGAACTCACCGCGTACGAGGGCGTCCCGCACCTGATCACGCCTATCATCACGAGCCCCAAGAAGGCCGCCGAAGCCCTCCAGTGGGTCGTCCGCGAGATGGACACACGCTACGACGACCTCGCGAACTACGGCTACAAGCACATCGACGACTTCAACAAGGCAGTGCGGAACGGGAAGGTGATCCCGCCCGAGGGATCCAAGCGCGTCGTGCGCCCCTACCCGTACCTCCTGGTCATCGTCGACGAACTCGCCGACCTCATGATGGTCGCGCCCCGGGACGTCGAGGACTCGATCGTGAGGATCACGCAGCTCGCACGCGCCGCCGGCATCCACCTGGTGCTCGCGACGCAGCGCCCGTCGGTCGACGTCGTCACCGGCCTCATCAAGGCCAACGTCCCCTCCCGCATGGCCTTCGCCACGTCGTCGGTCACGGACTCCCGCGTGGTCCTCGACCAGCCCGGCGCCGAAAAGCTGATCGGCCAGGGCGACGCCCTGTTCCTGCCGATGGGCGCCTCGAAGCCGATGCGCGTGCAGGGAGCCTGGGTCACCGAATCGGAGATCCATCGCGTCGTCGAGCATGTCAAGGGCCAACTCCAGGCGGTGTATCGCGAGGACGTCGCGGTCGAGGCGCCGAAGAAGCAGATCGAGGACGACATCGGAGATGACCTCGACGTCCTCCTGCAGGCCACCGAGCTCGTCGTCACCACGCAGTTCGGGTCGACATCCATGCTTCAGCGCAAACTGCGGGTCGGGTTCGCGAAGGCCGGTCGGCTCATGGACCTCCTCGAGTCGCGTGGCGTGGTCGGTCCCTCGGAGGGTTCCAAGGCCCGCGACGTCCTGGTGAAGCCGGACGACCTAGAGCCGGTCCTCGCGGCCATGCGGGGTGACGAGCCCGCAGCGCAGCCGCGCCAGGCACAGGCACAGGCACAGGCGCCGATCGACCTCGTCGCCGACGATCTCGCGTCGAGGGCGCAGGCCGCCGAATACCATGACGGTGCGGACGATTCCGATGACGACGGCGACACCGACGCCTGGAAGCTCACCGGCAGGTAGCCTGACATCGTGAGTAGCTCCCCGAGCCCGGCGGTACCGGTGCTGAACATCGCAAACGTCCTGACCGTCGTGCGGATCCTCCTGGTCCCGTTCTTCATCTGGTTCCTCCTGCTCGACGACGGGCGCTCCGGCCTGTACCGGTGGCTGGCGGTCGCCACGTTCGTCGTGGCGATCTACACCGACAAGCTCGACGGCGACCTCGCCCGCAGCAGGGGCCTGATCACCGACTTCGGCAAGATCGCCGATCCGATCGCCGACAAGCTCCTCATCGGATCCGCGCTGGTCCTGCTGTCCGTCCTGGGTGAGCTGTGGTGGTGGGTCACGGTCGTCATCCTCGCGCGGGAGCTCGGCATCACCGTGCTCCGTTTCGCCGTCATCAGATACGGCGTGATGCCGGCGTCCCGCGGCGGCAAGCTGAAGACCGTCGTCCAGACCGTGGCCATCCTGCTGTTCCTCATCCCGCTGCAGGCGATCGCCGGAGAGTGGACCTGGTGGGTCGCCGCAGCCGTGATGGCAGCCGCGGTCGTCATCACCGTGGTGACAGGCGTCGACTACGTCCTCCAGGCGATCCGCCTTCGGGCTGGTGCACGCCGATGAGCGAAGGGTGACCGCAGGAGGAGCAGAGCCCGGGCGAACGGAACGGCCCGCAGCTGCGGCCGACGTCGTCGCACTCGCGTCCCGACTCGGTCTCACCATCGCCACCGCGGAGTCCCTCACCGCCGGGATGGTTGCCTCGGTACTCGCCGATGTGCCGGGTGCCTCGGCCGTCCTCCAGGGCGGCATAGTCGCCTACCAGGTCGCCGTCAAGGAAAAACTCCTGAACGTCGATGCGCAGCTGCTGGCGACCGCCGGCGCCGTCGATCCCCGTGTCGCCGCCGCCATGGCGAACGGTGCCCGGCTCGCGCTGGCGGCCGATATCGGCGTCGCCACCACGGGCGTCGCCGGTCCCGCAGCCCACCAGGGAAAGGCCGTGGGCACCGTCTTCACCGCGATTTCGACGGCATCGCATACGGCGACATTCGAGCACCACTTCCCCGGAGGTCGCGACGCGGTCCGGGAGGCCACACGCGACGCCGTCCTGATCGAGCTCCTCCAGGAGCTCTCGAAGGGAACAAACCGTCAACGGGGTTAGTTATAAACACTGCCGGCCGTTGATATGGTTGGCGATCTAAGCTCAAGCAGATCGGGCAGGTCATCATCACGGGGCACACCGATACGGTGTGCCGCACATATGAGGGAGCAAGGCGATACAGATGGTAAAGCAGCCCGTATCCGTAAACGGCGTGGTCCGTTGGCGTGATGTGGGGTTGGCAGATGATGCACAACGCAAGCCCAAAGAGCGCAAATTGGTGGTTCTCCGCCATGAGATCGGTGACGTCCTCAGGGACGTACGCCAGCGCCAGGGCCGTACCCTGCGTGAGGTGTCGCACAGTGCGAGGGTTTCCCTCGGATACCTCAGCGAGGTCGAGCGTGGACAGAAGGAAGCATCCTCTGAACTCCTCTCATCAATCTGCAGTGCACTCGAGGTGCCGCTTTCCTCGATGCTGCGGGAAGTCAGCGACCGCCTGGCAGAAGCAGAAGGGGTATCCATCCCGGATACCATCCCCCAGGAGTTCTCCCGGGAATTCGGGGATGACCTGACCGATGAACTCAATGACGACTTCCGTCGGGGACTCGCGGCCACGAACCGCTAGTCGCCCACGACAAGGAAGGCCCGTCCCCGTGGGGACGGGCCTTCCTGCTGTCTGCTACCAGTTGTCCTTGGTGTAGGTGTTGTTCAGCTGGGCGATCAGGGTACCGAGCCGCGTCAGGTCCTCGACCTCCCAGTCCTCCATCAGCTGATGGAATGCCTGTTTGCGCGCCGTCTGGGCCGCCTCGAGCTGGCGGGTTCCTGCCGCTGTGAGTGAGATGGACTGCGCGCGCCCGTCGAGCGGATCAGCTTCCTTCTGAACCAGCCCGAGTTGCTCGAGCATCGCGATCTGGCGGCTCACCGACGGCTTGCCGACCCCGACGCTGGCCGCGATGTCCGTCAGGCGCATGGATCCCTCCCGTTGGAGGATCACGAGGAGACCGTAGGCGGCGGGCTCCATATCGGGGTGCACGCGCCGGGCCACCTTGTAGGAGTTGGACCTGGCGCGTCGCCACAGCATGCTCAGCTGTTGCTCGAGGGCCTCGATGGCAGCGTCTGTGTCTGCATCGTCACCGGGGTAGGCTGCAAGGCCCGGGCCGGGTTCGGTGGTGCTCGGCTTCGCGTTCATGGGGCCATTGTAGGGTTCCGCGAGGGGGTCGACACCATGCAGGACCACACCGATCCCGATCGACGACGAAAGCAGGAAACTCCACATGCGGTTGAGCGACTTCTGGCGACTGATGGACGACGAGTTCGGAGAGCAGTATTCACGGTCCCTCGCCCGGGATCTCGTGGTGGATCGCCTTGGTGACAGGACCGCGGCCGAGGCCCTCAAGGCCGGGGCGGACCCGAAGGCGGTATGGGAGGCAGTATGTCGCGCCCAGGACGTGCCGAAGGAGCGGTGGCTCGGCAGGGATATCAAGCCCCGCTGAGGGTGCCTCCACGGGTGATCGAACACGCGGGACGCGGACTGATTAATCGAATATCTGTTCGGACAGGGATAGAATATCCATGGAGGCGGAGCACTCTTGTGCACATAGCGGCAGGCTCACCTCAAACTGTCGGCGCAGACGAATACAGTCGGAACGAACACGTAAACAGGCCTGTTGGCCATGAGTAAAACCGAGGTGAAGAATGGCCGCTCCAGACCGCGAGAAAGCCCTCGAAGCAGCTCTCGCTCAGATTGACAAGCAGTACGGCAAGGGTTCGATCATGCGTCTCGGAGACGAGATCAGGGCTCCCATCGAAACCATCTCCACGAGTTCCATCGCGCTGGACGCGGCACTCGGCATAGGCGGCCTTCCGCGCGGCAGGGTCGTCGAGATCTACGGTCCGGAATCCTCCGGTAAGACCACCGTCGCCCTGCATGCAGTCGCCAGCGCCCAGCGCAACGGCGGTATTGCTGCCTTCATCGATGCCGAGCACGCCCTGGATCCTGAGTACGCCAAGAGGCTCGGCGTCGACACGGACGCACTCCTCGTGTCACAGCCCGACACCGGTGAGCAGGCACTCGAGATCATGGACATGCTGATCGGATCGGGTTCCATCGACATCGTCGTGATCGACTCCGTCGCCGCACTCGTGCCGCGTGCCGAGATCGAGGGAGAGATGGGTGACAGCCATGTCGGTCTGCAGGCCCGACTGATGAGCCAGGCCCTGCGAAAGATCACCGGTCGCTTGAGCCAGACCAAGACGACAGCCATCTTCATCAACCAGTTGCGCGAGAAGATCGGCGTTTTCTTCGGAAGTCCCGAGACCACCACGGGTGGTAAGGCACTGAAGTTCTACGCGTCGGTCCGTATCGATGTGCGCCGCATCGAGACCCTGAAGGAAGGCGTGAATCCGGTCGGTAACCGGACCCGCGCCAAGATCGTCAAGAACAAGATGGCCCCGCCCTTCAAGCAGGCCGAGTTCGACATCCTGTACGGATACGGAATCTCCCGTGAGGGCGGTCTCATCGACGTCGGAGTCGAGAACGGGCTGGTCAAGAAGTCGGGTGCCTGGTTCACCTACGACGGCGACCAGCTGGGCCAGGGCAAGGAGAACGCGCGCAAGTTCCTCATCGATAATCCCGGCCTGGCCGACGAGCTCGAGCAGAAGATCAGGGTCAAGCTGGGTATCGGCGTGCAGCCCGCAGAGCCGGAAGCGCCCAAGCTCAAGGCCGTCAGCGGCGAGTAGCCCGCATGCCACGCGACGTCGGCTCCCCATCGGGCGGCTGGGGAGCTTCCTTCGACCGGTTCGGTTCCGACAGCTCTGCTGAGCCGCCAAGTCCCGAGCCGGAGGGCGGGCGCACTCCCTCCAAGCGCAAAGGGCTGAAACGCTCGGCGTCCTCGTCCTTCGGTAGCTCGTCCTCCTTCGGTAGTTCATCGTCGTTCGGTACCGGCAAGAAGCGCGGGGGGCAACAAACCGGGAACGGACAGAGCAAGGCGCATGAACGCCGACGCCCCCGAGGCGCCGGCGGTCGCCCGTTCGATGATCCTTTCGGCCCTGTCGTCGGATCCTCGGCCGATGCTTCCACAGCGGACGAGGGCACAGTGCCTTCGTCCGACGGGGGCCGTCGGACGAAGAGGCACCGCGCTGGCGATGCTGCGGGGCGGTATCCCGGCTCAACCCCGGCCATCGACGGTGATCCTGCGGACGGCACCGCGACCAGGAGCGACGAGGAGTGGGCGTCGGAGGGTCGGTCCGTCATGCTGCGCCAGCTGGCCCTGGGGGCCCGGAGCCGTCAGCAACTTAGCCGGAAACTTGCCGACAGGGAAGTTCCTCCGGCGGTTGCTGCTGCGCTGCTGGACCGGTTCGAGGAGGTGCAACTGATCGACGACGCGGAGTTCGCCCGCATGTGGGTACGGACGCGCACCGCAGCGAAGTCGTTGTCCAGATCATCCCTGCGTCGCGAGCTCGCCGACAAGGGAATCGATACGGAACTGGCGGAAGACGCCCTGCAGCAGATCTCCGACGAGGATGAACTCGAGCAGGCCCGTGACGTCGTCCGCCGCAAGCGTCGCAGTGGTGCCGACCTGTCCGACCGCGCAGAGCGGGACAAGGAGATACGCCGCCTCGTCGGTGTCCTCGCGCGGAAGGGATACAACCCGGGTAGTGCCTTCTCGATCGTCAAGGACGTTCTGGCTGACGCGGCGGCGTCGGAAGCGTCGGAGTGAGGGGCCGTGCGCCGCGATTGTGGGCGCCCCGGGCGCCAGCCGTAGGCTTAAGGGTGTGAGCATGACACTTCCCACCCCCCTCGACAACACCAGCGATTTCGCGCGCCCGCCGGAGCCTGCCGGAACCCGTACCTATGAGGTGCGGACTTTCGGTTGCCAGATGAACGTGCACGACTCCGAGCGCATCTCCGGATTGCTCGAGGATGCAGGCCTGACCCGCGTCGAGGACGGTCAGGCTGACGTCGTCGTCTTCAACACGTGTGCCGTCCGCGAGAATGCGGACAACAAGCTGTACGGGAACCTCGGCATGCTCAAAGCAGTCAAGGACGAACGGCCTGACATGCAGATCGCGGTCGGCGGCTGCCTCGCGCAGAAGGATCGGGAAACGATCCTCGCGAAGGCCCCGTGGGTCGATGCAGTCTTCGGAACGCACAACATCGGGGCATTGCCCGCCCTGCTGCAGCGGGCCCGCCACAACCAGGAAGCTCAGCTGGAGATCCTCGAGTCCCTCGACGTCTTTCCGTCCACGCTTCCGACCAGACGTGAATCCGTCTATGCGGGCTGGGTCTCGATCTCCGTCGGCTGCAACAACACCTGCACGTTCTGCATCGTCCCCGCGCTCCGGGGCAAGGAGCGCGACCGGCGGCCCGGCGAGATCCTCGCCGAGATCGAGGCGCTCGTGGCGGACGGCGCCGTCGAGGTCACCCTGCTCGGACAGAACGTCAACTCCTACGGCGTCGAGTTCGGGGACCGGGGTGCCTTCGCCAAGCTCCTACGCGCCTGCGGTTCCATCGAGGGGCTCGAGCGCGTGCGCTTCACGAGCCCGCACCCGGCAGCCTTCACCGACGACGTGATCGACGCCATGGCAGAGACGCCGAACGTGATGCCCCAACTGCACATGCCCCTGCAGTCGGGTTCGGACCGGGTCCTCAAGGCCATGCGCCGGTCCTACCGCTCCTCCCGGTTCCTCGGCATCCTGGAGCGCGTCCGGGAACGCATGCCGGATGCCGCCATCTCGACCGACATCATCGTCGGTTTCCCCGGGGAGACCGAGGAGGACTTCCAGGCGACGCTCGACGTCGTCGAACAGTCCCGCTTCGCGACAGCGTTCACCTTCCAGTACTCCAGGCGCCCGGGCACCCCTGCGGCCGACCTGCCCGATCAGCTGTCCAAGGCCGTCGTCCAGGAACGCTTCGAGCGGCTGACCGCTCTCCAGGATCGGATCGCGCGTGAGGAGAACGCACGTCAGGTCGGCAAACTGGTCGAGGTGCTCGTCACCGACCAGCAGGGCCGCAAGGGGAGCGAGACGCATCGCCTCACCGGGCGGGCCCGTGACCAGCGTCTGGTCCACTTCTCCGTACCCGAGGGAGCGGGGACCCCGCGTCCGGGTGATGTCGTCACGCTACTGATCACCGAGGCGGCATCCTTCCACCTGCTGTCCGATCCGATGCCCGGGCAGTACTCCCTGCGTCGATCCCGTGCGGGCGATGCCTGGGACAGGAGTCAGGCCGAATCCTGCAGCGTCCCCGCCGTGTCGGACGGCGCCCCGCGCGCGGTCTCGCTGGGAATGCCGGCGCTGCCCGTGCGGGGGAACGCTCGTTGACCCTGCCGGTCATCGCCGTCGTGGGCCCTACGGGTTCCGGCAAGTCCGACCTCGGCGTGGCGCTCGCGCAACGGCTGAACGGCGAGGTCATCAATGCTGATGCCCTGCAGTTCTACCGCGGCATGGACATCGGCACGGCCAAGCTCCCACCGGAGGAGCGGCAGGGGATCGAACACCATCTGCTGGATGTCCTCGATATCACGGAGGAAGCCAGCGTCGCGGCCTATCAGCAGGAGGCCCGGAGCAGCATCGACGCGATCCGCGGTCGCGGCCGTGTGCCTGTGCTGGTCGGCGGTTCCGGGCTCTACATCCGGGCGGCCCTCGATCGCCTCGACTTCCCACCGACCGACCCTGCCGTCCGTGCCCGGCTGGAGGCGGAGCTCGCCGATGCGGGCAGCTCCGCCTTCCGGGAACGCCTCCGGCTCGTGGATTCCGTGTCGGCCGCGCGTATCGAGGACGACCGTCGACTCATCCGGGCCCTGGAGGTCCACGAGATCAGCGGCCGCCCGTTCAGCGCCTTCATGCCACGCCGTGAATACCACCAGCCGGCGGTCCAGATCGGGCTCCGCGTCGACCGTGACCTCCTGCGGGAACGGCTCGCCGACCGCGTCCTCGGCATGGTCCGGAAGGGCCTGCTCTCGGAGGTCGAGCAGCTGGCAGCGGCCGGCCTGAGGAACGGCCGGACAGCATCCCGAGCCCTCGGCTACGTTCAGTTCCTCCAGGTCCTCGACGGCGCCCTGACCGAATCGGAAGCGATCGAGGACACGATCGGCGCCACCCGTCGTTTCGCCCGACGCCAGCTCACCTGGTTCCGCGGCGACCCGCGCGTCGACTGGCTGGACTGGCAGGAGCCGAAAATCGTCGAGACAGCCGTTGGGCTCGTGCGCAGCTCCGGGGACCTATCCTAGGACGGTGACCGACTTCCGCGGCGACACCGCAGCCCCCACGGCAAGCCCCACCCAGCAGTCCTCCCGGCTGTCCTTCACCAAGGGCCACGGAACGGGTAACGACTTCGTCCTGACGCTCGATCCCGAGGGCGAGGCGCCGACGGACGCCGCGTTCGTCGCGGCCCTGTGCGACCGCCACCGCGGTATCGGCGCGGATGGTTACATCCGCGCAGTCCGGTCGTCCGCGTTGCCCGAGGGTCGCGCGCTCCTGCAGACGGACCCCGGTGCGGAGTGGTTCATGGACTACCGCAACGGTGACGGGTCGGTATCCGAGATGTGCGGAAACGGAGTGCGCGTCTTCGCGCACTTCCTCCTGACCAGGTCGGCAGCCGAGCTCCCGGAGGGCGGCGAACTGGCGATCGGGACGCGTGCCGGCGTCAAGCGGGTCACCCGGTCGGGTGATGGCTACGCCGTCGACATGGGCCCCTGGGAATTCATCGTGCCGGAGGCTGCCATCGCGCGCGGGACGGACTCCCTCGTCGCGATCGGGGGGCTCGACGTCGACCGTCCGGCCCTGTCCATCAGCATGGGCAACCCGCACACCGTCGTCGCGCTGGCTGAACAGACAGAGCTCGACCGCACCGAACTGCACAGCGCACCGGCCGTCCGGCCCCTGCCCCCCGAGGGCACCAACGTCGAGCTCGTCGTTCCAGCGGACCCGCTGGTAGGGGAGGACGGCGTCGGCCGGCTGACCATGCGCGTCCATGAGCGGGGTGTCGGCGAGACGCAGTCCTGTGGAACCGGCGCGTGTGCTGCAGCTGCAGCCACGCGGTTCTGGGCCGGCGAGGGAGCACCGGCCCAATGGCTCGTGACCGTACCCGGCGGTATCGTCGGCGTGACGTTCTTCGACGGACCCGAAGGCCGCGAGCACGTCCAGCTCAGTGGGCCGGCCGTCCTCGTAGCGGAGGGAATCCTGCTGCCCGGGGCCTAGCCATGGGCTGCGGGCCTTCCGAAGGCAGCGGACGCCTCAGGCGACGACCCGGTGCACCTCGATGATCCGAAATGACTTCGACGTCTCCGCCCGACGCACGGTGAACCCCTCGCCGAGCTCTCCCGCGACCCATCGCTGGAGCGAGTCGGCGCCGAGGTTCTTCTGCACCACGAGCCACGCGCGTCCATCCGGAGCGAGTCGGGGCAGCCAGCGGAGCAGCAGCGCGTGCAGCTCCTGCTTGCCGATCCGGATCGGGGGGTTGGACCAGATGGTGTCGAACTGGAGGGACGGGTCGACGTCGTCGGGGGTGCCTGCTGTGACGTTGTCGAGGCCGAGGCGTTGTGCATTCTCGGCAGTGAGCGCGATGCACCGCTCATTGACATCGATGGCGTAGACCTCCGCATCCGGTGACGCGAGCGCCATGGTAAGGGCGATCGGGCCCCAGCCACAACCGATATCGAGAAGTCGCGAGCCCTCAGGGGCCGGCACGGTGTCGAGGAGGATGGCCGTCCCCTTGTCGACTCCGTCGGGGCTGAAGAGACCCGAGGACGTGACGAGTTCCCGCCGTTCGCCGGCAAGGACGACGGAAAGGGGTTTGCGCGTGTCCGGTCCGGACGGTTGCGCGCTGAAATAGTGCTGGGACTCCATGAAGGAAAGCCTAGCGGCAGCGGCGTGACAAGCCCGTTCGGTCCCGATTTCGCGCTGGGAGAAGAGGCTGCGATGCCGACTCCGGCGGACGTAGAATTGAGGAACAGATTACTAGGGAGATTATGACCACGAATAACGGACACTCCACCGGAGCCGACATGGGCCCGGAGGAGATCCAGGCTGTCATCGATCGGATCCTCGCCAGCGACGAAGCTGCCGTAGCGAAGTCGAAGAAGGGGACAGCACCCGACCAGGGAGCGGCGCCGGGCGAGAAGACACCGACCGAGAAGACCTGGCGATCACGGGCACTCGCGCTGTCGGGTGAGGACGGACCGTCGGAGGCCGACGGCGACCAGCAGGACCTCCAGGAGCGGCGTGCCCTCCGTCGCGTCGCAGGCCTTTCCACGGAGCTCGAGGACGTCACCGAGGTCGAGTACCGGCAACTCCGGCTCGAGCGGGTCGTGCTTGCGGGCATCTGGAGTGAGGGCACCGCGCAGGACGCGGAGAACTCGCTCCAGGAACTTGCTGCGCTGGCCGAGACCGCCGGTTCCGAGGTGCTGGACGGTATCGTCCAGCGTCGCCTCAAGCCGGATCCCGGAACCTTTCTCGGTTCGGGCAAGGCCCAGGAGCTGAAGACGATCGTCGAGGCCACGGGAGCCGATACGGTCATCGTGGACAGCGAGTTGTCCCCTTCGCAGCGCCGCGGCCTCGAGGACATCGTCAAGGTGAAGGTCATCGACCGGACGGCCCTGATCCTCGACATCTTCGCGCAGCACGCCAAGAGCCGCGAGGGCAAGGCGCAGGTCGAACTGGCGCAGCTCGAATACCTCCTGCCGAGGCTTCGAGGCTGGGGTGAGTCGATGTCCCGCCAGGCCGGCGGCCAGGTCGGTAGCGCAAGCGCGGGCATGGGGTCGCGCGGCCCGGGTGAGACGAAGATCGAGCTCGACCGACGCAAGATCCGTACCCGCATGGCGAAGCTGCGGCGCGAGATCACCGCGATGAAGCCTGCCCGCGAGACCAAGCGCTCGAACCGGCGGCGGAACCAGGTACCGTCCGTCGCGATCGCCGGGTACACGAACGCCGGAAAGTCCTCCCTGCTCAACCGGCTCACGGACGCCGGGGTGCTCGTCGAGAACGCGCTGTTCGCGACGCTCGATCCTACGGTCCGCAAGGCGGAGACGCCTGATGGGATCGGGTACACGCTGGCCGACACCGTCGGGTTCGTCCGTTCGCTGCCCACGCAGCTGATCGAAGCCTTCCGTTCGACGCTGGAGGAGGTGGCCGATTCCGACCTCATCCTGCACGTCGTGGATGCCTCGCATCCTGACCCCGAGGGGCAGATCGCCGCTGTCCGTGCCGTGCTCACCGAGGTCGATGCGCGGAAGATCCCCGAGATCATCGTGCTTAACAAGGCCGACGCCGCCGACCCGTTCGTCATCGAGCGCCTTCGGCAGCGGGAGCCTCGAACCGTCGTCGTGTCCGCTCGCACAGGTGCGGGCCTGACCGAGCTCCGGCAGCTGATCAGCACCAACATCCCGCGTCCCGGCGTGAAACTCGATCTCCTCGTGCCCTACGAGCACGGTGAGATCCTGAGCCGCCTGCACGAGGAGGACGTGGAGATCCTCGGCCTGGATCATGTCGACGAAGGAACCCGCCTCGAAGTGATGGTCCGCGAGGGCCTGGCAGCCGAGTTGGAGCCGTACATCAGGCATGAGTGACAGCACGCGGTCCGGCGCAGCCGTAGCGGCGCCGGACGCGGTACGCCCCTCACCCGAATCGCGGCAGGCGCTCGAGCTGCTCGATGCGGCCGTATCGGCAATGGGCGGCGAGATGCGTTCCGGCCAGCACGAGATGGTGCGGCAGGTCAGTGAGGCGATCCACTCGGGCGGTCACCTGCTCGTCCAGGCCGGAACCGGAACGGGCAAATCACTCGCCTACCTGGTGCCGCTCATCGCGCACGCCATGGATAGCGACCGCCCGTCCATCGTGTCCACGGCGACTCTTGCGCTGCAGGCGCAGATCATCGGTCGGGATCTGCCGCGCCTGCTCGAAGCCGTGCAGCCGGCACTGGCCCGACCGGTCGACATCGCGCTGCTCAAGGGGCGATCCAACTATGTCTGCCTCCACAAGACCGGAGGTGGCTTCCCCGAGGAGGACGCTCCGGACGCGCTCTTCAGCCTCGGCGAGGACGCTGTTCCCCATCCATCTCCAGCCGTCGGAGGTAACGCTCCCGCTTCCGCGCTGGGCAGGGAGGTGGTCCGGCTGCGCGAGTGGGCGGAAGAGACGACGACGGGCGATCGCGACGATCTCCTGCCGGGGGTGAGCGACAGGGCGTGGCGCCAGGTGTCGGTGTCCAGTATGGAATGCCTCGGTGCTGCCCGCTGTCCCGCGGCCCAGGCGTGCTTCAGCGAGAAGGCGCGTTCCGCCGCCGCCGACGCCGACATCATCATCACGAACCACGCGATGCTTGCGATCAGCGCCTTCGAAGGCCTGGCCGTGCTGCCGGAGTACGACGTCGTCGTGATCGACGAGGCGCACGAGCTGCACGACCGGGTGACGGGCGCCGTGTCCGGTCAGCTTTCCCCCTCCATGGTCGGCGCTGCCGCCACCGGCCTGCGCCGGCATGCCTCCATCAGCACGACCGCCCTCGATACCGCCGCCACCGCATTCGAGGCGGCCGCCGAGCTGGTCACCTCCGGCCTCCTGCCGGGTGGGCTTCCGGATGATCTCGAGCAGGCGTTGGTGCAGGTCCGCGACGCATCGCGCGCAGCTCTCTCCGATACGAAGACGGACGGTAAGTCCGAAGCCGACGCCGACGGCGGCCGACAGATGGCCCGGTCACGGGTCACCCTCGTTTTCGAGCTCGCCGAGCGGATCCTCGCGGCGTCCGATCTCAAGGAGGTGGTGTGGGCGTCCCGACCCAGCAGCTTCACGCCCGGATCGGGCTACTCGCAGCCGGACGAGAGCGCACCCGCGACGCTGAACGTAGCGCCGCTCTCGGTCGCCGGGCGGCTCCGGGAGGGCCTTTTCGAGGGTCACACGGTGATCCTCACATCGGCGACGCTCGCCATCGGATCCGAATTCGGCCCCGTGGCGGGTTCGCTCGGACTGAGCGGTCCGGGTGCCCCGGCCTGGACCGGTATCGATGTCGGAAGCCCGTTCGACTACCCGCGCCAAGGGGTCCTGTACGTGGCGAAGGACCTGCCGAAGCCGGACCGCGGGACATCGGACGCGCAACTCGAAGAATTACTGACCCTCCTCAAGGCCTCCCGCGGGGGAGCGCTGGGATTGTTCTCCTCCAAGCGGGCCGCGGAGGAAGCCGCGGAGGCGCTTCGCCCGAAAGTCGACTTCGAGATCCTGTGCCAGGGGGAATCCTCGCTGAACGCTTTGGTCACGCAATTCTCCGACGAGCCGGATACCTGCCTGTTCGGCACGATGTCCCTGTGGCAGGGCGTCGACGTGCCGGGTCAGTCCTGCCGTCTCGTCGTGATCGACCGCATCCCCTTTCCGCGTCCTGACGATCCACTCATGACGGCGCGCACCCGGGACGTCGCCCGGAATGGCGGCAACGGATTCATGAGCGTCTCCGCGACCCATGCAGCCGTTCGGCTGGCGCAGGGCGCCGGTCGCCTCATTCGGGCGACAGGGGACCGGGGAGTCGTGGCCGTCCTGGACAGCCGCCTGGCGACGGCGAGATACGGAGGATTCCTTCGCGCGGCCCTACCGCCCTTCTGGGCGACGACGGACAGGGCGACGGTCACGGGCATCCTCGAAAGGCTTTCCGGACGCTGATCGCTCCGCTCGTGGGGGTGAAGGAGGAACCTCCCGGCCGCACTCCTCCTGGCAACACGAAGGGCGCCGCGGTCCTGGGACTGCAGCGCGCCCTTCTGGGAGTCATGCCCTACCCGGGCGTCCTCCCACCAGTACCTGCTTCCTACAGCGCGCGCATCACCGAGACGACCTTCCCCATGATGCTCGCATGGTCACCGAGGATGGGCTCGTAGCGCGTGTTCTGCGGAAGGAGCCAGGTGTGCCCGTCCCGCTGGCGGAACGTCTTCACCGTCGCCTCATCATCGAGCAGGGCAGCGACGATGTCGCCGTTCTGCGCACTCTGCTGCCTGCGGACGACCACCCAGTCGCCGTCGCAGATCGCGGCGTCGACCATGGAGTCCCCCGAGACCTTGAGCATGAAGAGGTCCCCATGACCCACGAGCTGGCGGGGGAGCGGCATGACGTCCTCGACGACCTGATCGGCGAGGATCGGTCCACCCGCCGCAATGCGGCCGACGAGCGGGACGAGTGCCGTGTCCATTGCCACCCGGTGCTCCGCGGAGAGCCGCTGCTCCGTCGAGAGGGTGCTCGAATCACCGGATGATTCGGACGGCAGCGTCAGGGGGAGCAGTACCTCCATGGCACGGGGCCGCTTGGGGTCGCGCCGGAGGTACCCCAGACGCTCGAGCTGCGAGAGCTGGTGGGTGACGCTCGAGAGGCTCGCCAATCCCACGGTGTCCCCGATCTCCCGCATCGAGGGCGGGTAGCCCTTGTCGGCGATCGAGCGCTGGATGGTCTCCAGGATCGTCAGCTGACGCGCAGTCAGGCCCTTCGACACCGAGCGGCCACGAGGCCGGCCACGAGCGGCGGTCAGGGGGACGGCGCCGGTCCGGACGTCAGCGATGTTCGATTCCTGTCGGGCCGCCGGTGTTGGTTCCGCCACTGTTGCGCCTCTCGCCTGGGACTGTCCGTCCCGTCATCCCCGCCGTCCAGCTCCTCGAGGACCGAGGAGCCATTTTGTCAGTGGCGGGTGGTTGTCTGGAGAACATCAGGGGCGCAGCTGCGGGGTTGCAGCAGCTTCGACCGATGATGTCCTGTCGTGTTCACGCTAGGACAGACCGGAGCACTTTTCAAACATATGTTCGACCGAGTCTCGACAATGGTCGTTCACAGGTGCTAGAAATAAGCAGAGACGAATTAGAACAGGTGTTCGAAAGAAGGCCGTTCGATCACGGACGTATTCGAAGGGAAAGAGGAATGGCGATGGCTGAAGCACCAGTACTGCACGGCAGCACGGCGCTGTGGGCACTGAAGCCCGCCCGACCGGAGACCGGCGCCGGCCTCCGGCTCGTTCCTGCTCTCGGGTTACAGGCAGGCACGCCGGTGCCGGCCGGCCGCCGCCCGGATGAGTACGAAGGCGACGCCGAGCGAGCTGTTGACTTCCGGTGCGATGCAGGGGCGGAGCGCACCTCCAGGCAGCGGACTGCGAAACGTCCCGTCACCCTCACTCAGCGTGGGAGGTTGCTCCTGGTAGGTCTTCCGATCGCCGTCGGTGTGGTGGCGCTGATCATCCTCGGCGCATTCCTCACATCGCAGGCGCAGGCCGGCGAGGCCGCTCCCGTGTCCTCGCCGATCGTCGAGGTGAATGTCGCAGCGGGTGAGTCGCTCTGGGACCTCGCCGTGCACTACGCCCCCGAGCGGGACCCTCGCGAAGTAGTAGCCGAGATGGTGGAGCTGAACGACCTTCGCTCGTCGCTCGTCCAGGCAGGGCAGAGCATCTCGATCCCGTCCCGCGGCTAGGGGCACCATCGATCGCGGATGTCGTCCTGGACCCGGAACCGGCCGGGACCGTCCTCGCCGTTGTGCCGGTTGGCATCCTTTAAGCTGGAGCGGTGCCCTCATCTGTCGACGCCCTAGCGAACCTGCCCCTGCGTGATGACCTCGTCGGGTTGCACCCCTACGGCGCCCCGCAGCTGGACGTCCCGATTCTCCTGAACGTCAACGAGAACACCCACGGAGTTCCGACGGACGTACACACAGCGATCGTGGCGGCCGTGGCAGCGGCGACCCACGGGCTGAACCGTTATCCGGACCGGGAGTTCACCGAGCTTCGCAGGAACCTGGCCACCTACCTCGGGCACGGGTTGACCCCGGACCAGCTCTGGGCCGCGAACGGATCCAACGAGGTGCTGCAGCAGATCCTCCAGGCCTTCGGTGGCCCGGGGCGCACGGCGATCGGTTTTCCGCCGACCTACTCGATGTATCCCCTGCTGGCCAGCGGTACCGGTACCCGCTATGTCACCGCAGCGCGCGGCGCCGCCTACGCCATGACCCCTGATGCCACAGCCCGTGCCGTGCGCGACTCGGCGGCCAATATCGTATTCCTCTGCTCGCCGAACAACCCCACCGGCACCGCGCTCGACCTCGACGTGATCGAAGCAGCCTACGAGGCCGGCGAGGACGCGCGGGCCATCATCATCGTCGACGAGGCCTACGGCGAGTTTGCGCAGAAGGGCACCCCGAGCGCACTCACGCTCCTACCCGGGCGTCCGCGACTGCTCGTGTCGCGCACCATGAGCAAGGCCTTCGCTCTGGCCGGCGCCAGGATCGGCTATCTGGCCGCCGCCCCTGAGGTCGCCGACGCCCTCCGCCTCGTCCGCCTCCCGTACCACCTGTCCGCCATCACCCAGGCAGCAGCCAACGCAGCCCTCACCCATGCCGACACCCTGTTGTCCAACGTCGAGGCGATCAAGGTCCAGCGGGACCGCATCGTGCGCGAACTCGAGGCCCTCGGGCTGTCGCCGGCGCCGTCGGACGCGAACTTCGTCTTCTTCGGTGGTCTGGCGGATCCCCATCGTGTGTGGGAGGGTCTCCTGGCGGCCGGGGTGCTCATCCGCGATGTCGGTATACCAGGGTCCCTGCGCGTCACTGCAGGAACAGAGCAGGAGACCACGGCGTTCCTTTCAGCGTTGAAAAAGCTGCTGTAGCAAGGCCGGGCGGGCTTGCTCGGCCGGTGTCTCCTAGACTTGGAGGGCCCGATCGTGGTGAGCCTCCCGGATCGGGCACCAGTACACGCCTGACCTCTCGTCGATCAGCGCCCGGATGACCGGCAGCGCACAGAAGGAATGACATGACTGTAGTTGCCGCCCGCGGCCGCACGGCCCGCATCGAGCGCGTCACGAGCGAATCCAGCGTCCTCGTGGAGCTGGACCTCGACGGCACAGGAGTGTCGTCGATCGACACCACCGTCCCGTTCTTCGACCACATGCTCACCGCGCTGTCGAAGCATTCCCTGGTTGACCTGACCATCAAGTCCTCCGGTGACACGCATATCGATGTGCACCACACCGTCGAGGACACGGCGATCGCCATCGGTGAGGCGCTGCGCGTCGCGCTGGGGGACAAGGCCGGCATCCGCCGCTTCGGTGAAGCGACGGTGCCGTTGGACGAAGCCCTCGCGAATGCCGTCGTCGACATCTCCGGACGCCCGTTCCTCGTACACGGCGGCGAGCCGGCGGGCCAGGAGTACCACCTGATCGGCGGGCACTTCACCGGGTCCCTGACCCGCCACGTCTTCGAGGCGCTGGCACTGCACGCCCGGATCTGCCTGCACATCACCGTCATTGCGGGCCGCGATCCGCACCACATCGTCGAGGCGCAGTTCAAGGCCCTCGCCCGGGCGTTGCGCGCAGCCGTCGAGCAGGACCCGAGGGTCGAGGGCATTCCGTCCACGAAGGGAGCACTATGACAGCGCGTACCGTCACCGTGCTCGATTACGGGTCGGGCAATGTCCGGTCGGTGGTGCGAGCCCTCGAGCACGTGGGTGCGAACGTCATCCTCAGCGCCAAACCCGACGACGTCCTCAACGCCGATGGACTGCTGGTGCCGGGAGTCGGCGCTTTCCAGGCGGTCATGAAGGGCCTGAAGGATGTCGACGCCCTACGCATGATCGGCCGGAGGGTCGCCGGCGGCCGGCCCGTCCTCGGAATCTGCGTAGGACTGCAGGTCCTCTTCGACGAGGGGGTGGAGCACGGAGTCCGCACCCCCGGCATGGCTGAATGGCCAGGCGTCGTCGAGCGACTCAAGGCCGATGTCGTCCCGCACATGGGGTGGAACACCGTGCAGGCCCCTGACGACACCGTCCTCTTCGACGGTATCGGGCACGAGCGGTTCTACTTCGTCCACTCCTACGGTGTGCAGGACTGGTCCTTCGACGTCACGCAACCCGCCATGAAGCCCCCACAGGTCACCTGGTCGAATCACGGCGGCCCGTTCATCGCCGCGGTCGAGAACGGGCCCCTCAGCGCCACGCAGTTCCACCCGGAGAAGTCGGGCGACGCCGGGGCGCAGCTCCTTCGGAACTGGATCGAGGGCCTGCGATGACCGGATGCTGAGTTTGGTGCTCATGGGCGTCGCCGGCCTCCTCATCGGCGGGGCGTTCTCCCTGCGCAGCCAGGAATTCCCGCGGTGGGTGTGGATCGCCTTCCTCGCGCTGGCCGGTCTGTCGCTCCTCGCGGCCTACCTGTTCACGCTTCCCGGCGACTAGCCGGTTCATTCACCACCTGACAGCGCGGTCACCCGCCCGTACGAAAGCAGACCATGAGCCCCTTCTCCGAATCGCCCACCCTCGAACTCCTTCCGGCCGTCGACGTCGCCGATGGCCAGGCCGTCCGCCTCGTCCAGGGCGAGGCCGGCAGCGAGACGAACTACGGGGATCCCCTCGACGCCGCACTCGCCTGGCAGGAAGCAGGTGCCGAGTGGGTACACCTCGTCGACCTCGATGCGGCCTTCGGCAGGGGCTCGAACCGAGCCCTGCTCGAGCGCGTGGTGAAGCACCTCGACATCAAGGTGGAACTCTCCGGTGGCATCCGTGACGACGCCTCGCTGGACGCGGCCCTCGAACTCGGCGCCACGCGCGTCAACCTCGGCACGGCTGCCCTCGAGAACCCCGAGTGGACGGAGCTCGCGATCGCCCGTTACGGCGACGCCGTCGCGGTCGGCCTCGACGTCCGGGGCACCACCCTGGCAGCCCGGGGCTGGACCGAGGAGGGCGGGGACCTGTGGGAGGTCCTGCAGCGCCTGGAGGACGCCGGCTGTGCCCGGTACGTCGTCACGGACGTGACCAAGGATGGGACCCTGAAGGGGCCGAACATCGAGCTGCTCAAGGAGGTCCTTTCCAGGACCACGCGCCCCGTCGTCGCATCGGGCGGCATCTCCAGCCTCGACGACATCGCGGCACTCCGGGAACTCGTGCCGAGGGGCCTCGAGGGAGCGATCGTCGGCAAGGCGCTCTACGCCGGCGCCTTCACCCTGCCGCAGGCGCTCGACGTCGCAGGGTTGCCCGGCGCGGACGCGTGACGGGCAGGCAGCTCCCCGCCCATATCGCCGCTGCACTCGCGGGTAATACCGGCGACTCCGCGGGTCGGCCGTGGGCCGGCCGCGACCTCTCGGGTCCGGACAATCCCCTGCACGCATTCGACGACGACGACGGCACCGCCGATCCCCGGCTCGCTGCCGCCGTGGCGGCGCTGGTCGTCCTGCAGCCGGACCAGCCCGGACCGTTCGAGCGGAAGGTCTTCGAATCGCTCACCACGGCGCGGGTCTTCATCCCGATCGTGGCCCGGCTAAGCGAGCCCGGGGAGGCCGCTGCCGCGTCCCGCGCCGGCATGCAGTCCGACAAGGAAGCCGACATGGCGCTCGTCACGCTCACGGCTCCTGACGGTCGGAAGGCATTGCCCGTCTTCTCGTCCACCGTGGCTCTCGAGCGCTGGCACGCGGATGCACGGCCCGTCGCAGCCTACGCCTCCCGCGCCGCCCTGGCCGCGGTAGCCGAGGGCGCCGAACTCATGGTGCTCGACCCGGGCGCCGACCTGACTTTCGTCGTGCGCCGTCCTGCCGTGTGGGCTCTCGCCCAGCAGATCGAGTGGACGCCGTCCTATGAGGACGAGACGCTGTCCTCGCTCGTCGGGGCTGCCGCGCTCGACCACCAGGACATCATCACCGTCGCGCTGCGGCCCGGCGCCGGCGTCCTCAGCCGGAGCGCCGACGGTAGCATTGCCTGCGGTGGAGGATCGGGGCCCGAGCTGCGTATGGACGTCCGGCTCCGCCCCGGGTTGACCTCGGAGGGGGTGCGCGACGCCGTCGCCTCGCTCCGGGGAACGTTGCTCGGGCTCACCGATTTCGTGGAACGCGTCGACTCGCTCGACATCAAACTCATCAGCTGACGGAGGCGTCGGCCAGAAAGACGACACGTGAACTTCGCCGTATACCGGGACCTGCTGCGCATCCGCTCCGTCCGGAGGTTGCTGATCGTCGGGATGATCGCCCGTTTCCCGCACTCGGCTGCGGGCGTGCTGCTGACACTGCACGTGGTGCAGACCCTCGACCGCGGCTATGCCGAGGCGGGCGCGGTGGCCGCCGTCGTCACCATCGGCATAGCCGTCGGTGCCCCCTGGCGTGGCCGGCGGATCGACAGCGCCGGATTGCGGCGTGCACTGATCCCGTCGGTGGTGGCCGAGGCGATCATCTGGTCCGTAGCCCCGCACCTGCCCTACCACTGGCTGCTCGTCGCCGCCCTCGTGGGCGGCCTGTTCACCCTGCCGGCCTTCTCCGTCATCCGTCAGGCCCTCGGCGTCCTCGTCGAGGGGAACCGCCGGCGCACCGCGTTCACCCTCGACGCGATCTCCACGGAGGTTATCTTCATGGCGGGTCCGGCGGTGGGCGTCGTCCTCGCCACGCAGGTCTCCACCGTGCTCGGTCTGACGCTCGTGGGAATCGCCACGGCGTCGGCGGGGCTCTTCCTCATGTGGTTCAACCCGCCGACACGCTCCGAGCAACTGCCCGACGCCGTCACGGTCACCGCGGCCGCCCCGTCCAACGTCGGCGAAGCTGCAGCCGACCTCATCGGTGCGCGAAACACCGGCGCCGAACCCGCCGCGAAGGACTCACTCGTCCGCAGGGGTGTGCGCAGGGCACTGCCGTGGCTGACAGTCCCCCTCGTCATCGTGATGGTCGTCGCCGCCGGGGCCGGGCTCGTGCTGTCCGGAACCGAGGTCGGGATCATCGCGGCGCTCGAGCTCTCCGGCAACGAGGAGCAACTCGGGTTGGTCTTCGTCGCCTGGTGCGCGGCATCCGTGGTGGGTGGAGTCCTCTACGGGGCTCTGCACCGGCCCATCCCGCCGTCGCTCCTCCTGCTCGGCATGGCACTGCTGACGCTGCCCCTGGCCTTCGCCGACACGACGCTGTCCCTGGCCCTGCTGTCGATCCCTGCGGGGTTGCTGTGCGCGCCGGTCCTCTCCGCAGCTTCGGAGAAGGTCGCAGATCTCGTGGCGGAGGACCGCAGGGGCGAGGCGATGGGCTGGTACGGATCAGCGCTGACCTCGGGGGTCGCTCTCGGAGCTCCCGTCGCAGGCGTCCTCATCGACGCGACCGGACCCTGGGGTGGCTTCACCGCCGTGGCAGTGGTGTCCTCGCTGATCGGCGTCGTCGGCCTCTCGATGCGCACCAGACCCCTGGGACCGATCCGGCCCGACGCAGCGCAGGCGCTGCGGTAGGCGGTACCCCTGCCTCGAGAAGACCTGCACGTGCGTACGACGGCACGGACAGGAGTAGGGCAGGAAGCAGCAGGAGGAAGGTGTCGGGAACAAGGGAGGCCCGCACCGTCCATCGGTGCGGGCCTCCCGCGGGACAGCCGTAGTGGTGCAGGCCGGTCAGTTGACCGGACCGGTGTACTTCTCGCCGGGCCCCTTTCCCGGAGGATCGGGGATGATGGACGCCTCCCGGAACGCGAGCTGGAGTGACCGGAGGCCGTCGCGCAAGGGACCGGCGTGCTGGGAGCCGATCTCGGGCGCAGCTGCCGTGACGAAGCCGGCGAGGGCGGTGATGAGTTTGCGCGCCTCGTCGAGGTCCTTGAGTTGCTCGGCATTCTCCTCGTGCCCCAGGCCGCACTTCACGGCCGCTGCGCTCATGAGGTGGACGGCCGACGTGACGATGACCTCGACGGCGGCCACCTCGGAGATGTCGCGCATCTGCTGACGGACGTCCTGCTCCGCCGCGTCCGGGCCATCCTGGTTCTCCTCCGTGAAGCTGCGCCGGGACGGGTTCGCAGGTTCGGGATCGGGGGAGTGCTGCGGATTGTCGTGTGCCGTGTTCATACTGGTAAGCTTGGCACAGACCAACCGGTCACTGTTACTCGCTGTGCTCTGCAAGGAGCCACCTGCAACCGACCGGAATGCAAGCGGAGTCCTCTCCCACCCGCGTTTGCCTGGTGCGGCCCTTGGCCGCATTGCAGGCAGCCGGGTCACCTGGTCGGTCCTGCAGATGATCGTGCGGGAGGCTCACGCTTCCCCCGAATTCCCAGAACCGGTTACCGAGGCCTTCGATTGCGCATGCAATGGAAGGCCTTCTTTCGTCTGCAGGCGGTTTCCGTTCAGAAATTTACAGGAGCCACACATTAGCGAGCCAAGAATCAATGATCGTATCCGCGTTCCCGAGGTGCGGTTGGTTGGACCTGCCGGCGAACAGGTAGGAATCGTCCGTATCGAAGACGCCCTCCGACTTGCCGCCGAGTCCGACCTGGATCTGGTTGAGGTAGCACCGCAGGCAAAGCCTCCGGTGGCCAAGCTCATGGATTTTGGTAAGTACAAGTACGAAGCGGCCGTCAAGGCCCGCGAGGCGCGGAAGAACCAGACCAACACGGTCCTCAAGGAGATTCGTTTCCGCCTGAAGATCGATACGCACGACTACGAGACGAAGCGCGGGCACGCCATGCGTTTCCTCGGTGCCGGCGACAAGGTCAAGGCCATGATCCAGTTCCGCGGACGTGAGCAGCAGCGCCCCGAGATGGGTATCCGTCTGCTGCAGAAGTTCGCGGATGACGTCGCCGAGGTCGGTGTCGTGGAGTCGACTCCGCGCATCGACGGACGCAACATGGTCATGGTGATCGGCCCCACGAAGAACAAGGCCGAGGCAAAGGCGGAAGCCCGACGCGAGACCCAGCGCGCCGACGCGAAGGCGGCCAACGAGGCTGCCAAGTCCGGAGACGGTCCCGTACGCGTGGACACGTCAGGTAGCGATAATGCTCCGTTCACGCAGTCCCTCGCGGACCTGCTGCCGGAGGGTTACGCCATCAACACGCAGCCCGAGGCACCCGAAGCGGCCGCACCGGAGACACCTGCGGTCGAGGTGGCAGAGACTGCGGATCAGCCACAGGCTGCCGCCGCTCCGAGGACCGAAGCAGCGACGACGTCGGCACCCAGGTCGGAGTCGCCGAAGGCCGCTCCGGAGCGCGTTCCGTCGTCGGCCCCGCGGTCGACGTCCTCCAGGCCGGCCGGCGAGCGTCCGGCAGCGTCCCGTCCGGTTTCGTCCGCACCAAGGCCTGCTACAGAGCGTTCGGCACCAACCCGTCCGGCTTCGTCCGCACCGAGGCCGGCAACGACCTCGTCCGCACCGAGGCCGGCAACAGCCCCGGCACCGAATCCTGCCGCAGCTCCGGCACCCGCTCCCGGCACAGCGACTGCACCTCAAGCCGCCGCGGCACCGAAGCCGGCAGCCAAGCCATCGGCCATGCCGAAGCCCGGAGCGCCGAAGCCGTCGGCGACCCCCAAGCCTGCCGGCAGGGCGGCTCCCTCCAAGAGCCCGACCAGCCGTCCCAAGCCCGGAAGCACGGACTAGGCTCGCGCCCTGTCCCTGCCGGGCATGTTCGACAACCAGCAGGCACCCTCGGGTGCCGACCTCCGGGTGCATCCGCCCCGGCTACAAGAAGGAGATCGGTTCCCATGCCGAAGATGAAGACCCACAGCGGCGTCAAGAAGCGCTTCAAGCTGACCGGTAGCGGAAAGCTCAAGCGCCAGCAGGCCAACCGCCGCCACTACCTGGAGCACAAGTCCTCGACCCTGACCCGCCGCCTTGCAAGCGACAAGATCGTCTCGAAGGCCGACACCAAGGTCATCAAGAAGATGCTCGGCATCTAACCACCAATCCATCCCTTCGGGAAAGCGCGCGCACCATCGGTGCGGTGCTGCGGCTACGGCCGTGACCGGAGAAGAACTGAAGGAGTACACACGTGGCACGTGTGAAGCGGGCAGTCAATGCCCACAAGAAGCGTCGCGTCATCCTCGAGCGCGCCAAGGGCTACCGTGGACAGCGCTCGCGCCTGTACCGCAAGGCCAAGGAGCAGCTGCTCCACTCGTTCGTCTACAGCTACGGCGACCGCCGCAAGCGCAAGGGCGACTTCCGCCGGCTGTGGATCCAGCGCATCAACGCTGCGTCCCGCGCCAATGGACTGACCTACAACCGACTGATCCAGGGCCTCAAGGCTGCCGAGATCCAGGTCGACCGCCGTATGCTCGCCGATCTTGCCGTGACTGACGGCGCCGCTTTCGCTGCGCTCGTCCAGCTCGCCAAGAACGCCCTGCCGGCCGACACGTCGGCTCCGCTCAAGGCTTCGGCCTAGGCACATCGGCTGCCGCGGGTCCTTCGGCCCGCGCACCCGGTAGATGATGACTGTGAACGGACGCCCCCAGGCTCCACTGATGACCAACACCCAGGCTGATCGGGTGAAGGAGGTGGCACGCCTGGCCGGGCGTCCGTCGCGTTTAAGGCGGCGTGAGTTCCTGGCTGAGGGACCCCAGGCCGTACGTGAGGCACTACGACTGCACCTCGAGAAGCACGACGACGGTGCGGACGGCGTTGTCGTCGATGTGTACGCGACGGCCGAGGCGCTCGAGCGCCATGACGACATCGCCAACCTCCTCGCGTCCGGTGGTGCCCCGATCGTCCGGATGGTGACGGCAGAGGTGCTGGCCGCCATGTCCTCCACCGTCACGCCCCAGGGGTTCATCGCGGTCTGCCGATTCGTCGACAGCCCGCTTGACGACGTCCTCGCTTCCGGTCCACGGCTCGTGGCCGTGCTGGTCGAGGTGCGCGATCCGGGCAATGCCGGCACCATCATCCGCGCAGCCGATTCCGCCGGCGCCGACGCGGTCATCCTGACCGGTTCCAGCGTCGATCCGTACAACCCGAAGACCGTCCGTTCCACGGTGGGTTCACTGTTCCACCTGCCCATCGTCATCGGCGTGGAGCTCGAGGGGCTCACCGAACGCCTGCGGTCCGCCGGGATGACGGTGCTCGCCGCGGACGGTCACGGCACCACCAGCCTCGACGACCTGCAGGACGCCAGCGCCGCGCGAAGGTTCGGGGCAGGAGAGCCGGGCCAGAACTCCGGCGGCGGGGACTTTCCGTCGTCGGACGCGCTGCCGGCACGGGGATCAGGTCTTGAGGCCCGTGGCGCGGCAGAACCCGTCCGCTCCGTGCGTCTCGAGGATCCGGGAGCCTGGCTCTTCGGTAACGAGGCACAGGGACTCACCGCCGAGTTGACCGAGGCCGCCGACGCCCGTGTCGCCGTCCCGATCTACGGCAGCGCCGAGTCCCTCAATGTAGGAACGGCCGCAACGGTCTGCCTGTACGCCTCAGCGCGCGCGCAGCGTCTGGTCTGAGGCGACCGACGTCGTCTGCGGGGCATCAGGAGCCTCCGACGACGTTGCCGACGCATTGCCGCGGTCCATGCGGCCGCTGATCAAGGCGACGCCGAGTCCGAGGACAGCGAGGCCGGCGCCGACCAGCGCCGGCGAGGTGAAGCCCCAGCCCGCGGTGATGACGGCGCCTCCCACCGCTGCGCCCAGTGCATTGGCGGTATTGAGGGCCGAGTGGTTCATCGAGGAGGCGAGTGACGGCGCGCCGGGCGACACGTCCAGGAGGCGGGCCTGCAGGGGCGGGATGAGTGTCGATCCGCTGGCTCCCACCAGGAAGACGAAGAGGCAGGCCGACCACGGTGTCGATGCTGCAAGGGGGAACAGGAGCAGGACCACCGTGATGGCCGCCATGACCCCGTAGATGCTCCCCATGATGGAGCGGTCGGCGAGTCGTCCACCGAGGATGTTACCGACGACCATCCCCACGCCGTACAGGGCGACGACGAGGGGCAACAGCGATACATCCAGCCCCGCCACCTCCGTCATGATCGGCGAGATGTACGAGTACACGGCGAAGAAGCCGCCGAAACCCACGATGCCGATGAGCAGGGTCATCCACAGTTGGGGCCGGCGCAATGCCCCCAGTTCCGTGCGGATGCTGGCGCCCGGCCGTACCGGGACTGCCGGTACGAAGGCGCGGATGAGCACGAGGGTCCCGATGCCGATCACTCCCACGAGCAGGAACATGGAGCGCCAGCCGAACTGCTGGCCGAGCCAGGTCGCGAAGGGCACTCCCACCACGTTCGTGATGCTGAGGCCGAGCATCACCATGGAGATGGCGCGTCCGCGTCTGGCCGGGTCGGCCAGCGTCGCGGCGAGAACGGCAGCGACGCCGAAATACGCGCCGTGGGGGAGTCCGGACAGGAAGCGCGAGGCCAGCATCCAGCCGAAGCCGGAAGCGAAGAAGGACGAGATGTTTGCCAGGGTGATGACCATCATGAGGGCCAGTGCCACGGTCCGTTGGGGCTTCTTCGCGCCGATGGTCGCGAGGATCGGAGCGCCGATGACCACGCCGAGAGCGTAGGCCGAGATGACGTGGCCGCCCTGCGCGTAGTCGACGCCCAGGTCCGCACGCATCTCCTCCAGCAGTCCCATGATGGTGAACTCGGTGGTTCCGATGGCGAAGCCGCCGACCGCCAGGGCACCGATGGCGAGGGTAAGGCGACGGCCGGACAGGCGCTGGGACGGAGGTGTCGGGTGAGCGGAGGCAGTCATGGGTGTCCTAGCGGCAAAAGTAGTCGAAGAATAGGGTTCGGCCGCTGTGCCGGCCGAAGCGGGCATGCATGTTCGGTCGGGGCGACGCGGACGCCGTCGTCATCATCAAGCCTAGGTGATGACCGGGACGACGGCGGGAATGTCCTTGGCAGCACGAGGACGGGGTCCCGGGTTGCGTCAAGGCCCGATCCGCTTGCGCCCACGCTGGAATTCGGGTCGTCCGCCTGATGGAATTTAACGATGGGTTGGACACCGCATTCATATGAATTGCCGCAGACGGAGCACCTACGCGAGGACATCAACCTCCCTGAGGAGCCTGGAACCGAAAGCGCGGCCGAGTTCTCCGAAGACGCCTTCACCTCGACGGAGCTGAACGCCGGACAGCAGGTTCCCGGTCTGAGTCCGCACGGGGAGTACCGGCGCCAGGACAATCCGGAGCATCAGACGAAGCCGGGCGGCGCACTCGCCTCCCCGGAAGAAAGCTGATCTCGCGGACCTCGCTACACTCGGCTCGTGACCTCTTCAGCCCTCCACCAGCCCCTCCAGATCGTCGGAGCGGCCGTCGTCGACTCCCTCGAGCAGCCCACCAGGCTCCTTGTCGCACGGCGTACGTCACCGCCCCAGTTCGCAGGCATGTGGGAGTTTCCGGGCGGCAAGGTGGAGGCGGGCGAGACCTGCGAGGCTGCCCTGCGCCGCGAACTGGACGAGGAGCTGGGCATTCACGTCCAGCTGGGTGCGGAGATCCCCGGCCCGGCGGACCAGGGCTGGCCCCTCAACGGGAAGGCCGCGATGCGCGTCTGGTTCGTCGAGGTGACCGCCGGTGAGCCCGAGGCGCTGCAGGACCACGATGAGTTGCGCTGGGTGCCCCTCGACGCCGGGACCGAGGTCGAGGACCTTCCCTGGATTCCCGCGGACAAGCCGATCCTCGTTGCTCTGCGGTCCGCACTCGGCGAGGTCCCGTCCTCATTCGGCGGGGTCCCGTCCGCCTGATCGCCGAGCGGTGCGCGCCGTCGCCCAGGATCGGTCCGGGGACGGACAGTTGACGGGTGACCCGCCTAGAACAGGGACGGCTGGACCGCTCGAGCGGAGTCTGCCGCTGACGGGGTGGGCCTCGGGCCGGACGCGCTGCTGCCGCCGGAATCGGCTGGTCCGGCAGCCGAGAGATTGCGGAAGAAACCAGCACCCGCCATGAGCCCGTGCTTTGCACGGAACACCCTGATCCTGCCCGAGAGCCAGTCCCGGTACTCCTTCGAGGCATAGCTGCCGCCCCTGTAGAGCGATTCGTAGCGCGGCACGAGGTGTGGATGCTGGGCTGCGAGCCACTGCATGAACCATTCACGGGATCCGGGCCGCAGGTGCAGAGGGCCCGCCGTCACGCCCGTCGCACCAGCGGACGCGAGCGCACCGAAGAGCTGATCGAGCGATTCGTCGCCGTCCGTGAGCCACGGGAGGATCGGCATGGCCATGACGCCGCAGGGCAGTCCCGCCTCCCTGAGCCTCGAGACGAGAGCCAGCCGTGCCTTCGGAGCAGGCGTGCCCGGTTCGATCGAATCCGCGAGGACGGGATCCAGGAGTGCGAGCGAGATGCCCATGCCGACGTTGACCGACTCCGATGCTGCCTTCAGCAGCGGGATGTCCCGGGCCAGCAGGGTGCCCTTCGTCAGGATGGAGAAGGGTGTACCCGAATCGGCCAGCGCAGAGATGATGCCCGGCATCAGGCTGTAGCGACCCTCGGCCCGCTGGTAGGGGTCGGTATTGGTTCCGAGCGCAACATGGTCGCGCTTCCAGGACGGCCGGGAGAGTTCCCGTACCAATACCTCCGCGGCATTGATCTTGACGACGAGCTGAGCGTCGAAATCGAGGCCCGTATCGAGGTTGAGGTAGCTGTGCGTCTTGCGTGCGAAGCAGTAGACACAGGCATGGGAGCAACCGCGGAAGGGGTTGATGGTCCAGGAGAACGGCATGGATGAGGTGGGAGGCACCTTGTTGAGGACCGACTTCGCGGCAACCTCGTGGAAGGTGATGCCGGCGAATTCGGGAGTCCTGACGGTCCTGACCAGGCCTGCCAGGGGTACGAGGGCCGGTTCGGCGACGGAGGCGCCCTCGACGTCGTCGTCCGTGATCTTCTGGCCTTCCCACCGCATGCAGCAAGTAGAACACGTGTACTAATACTGTGTCACGTCGGCCCGTGTCCTAGGCTGGATGCATGATCCTGCTCACCGGTTTCGAACCCTTCGGGGGAGAATCGACCAACCCGTCCTGGCACGCCGCTCAGCGCGCGGCGGACCTGCTGCGGGAGCAGGGCCGGGAGGCTGCCGCCGTCGAAGTCCCCTGTGTCTTCGGGCGGACCGTCAAGGTCCTGAAGGAGGCCATCGAGCGCTACCGGCCGGAGGTCGTGCTGTGTGTCGGCCAGGCAGGAGGTCGCGAGAACATCTCGATCGAGCGCATCGCCATCAATGTCGACGACGCACGCATCCCCGACAACGCCGGCCTGCAGCCGATCGACGAACCCGTGGCAGCGGACGGTCCGGCCGGGTACTTCTCGACGCTTCCCATCAAGGCATGCCGGGAGGCGGTCGCCCACCTCGACATCCCGGTCGAGGTGTCGCAGACGGCGGGGACGTACGTGTGCAACCACATCTTCTACGGCCTCATGCACCACCTCTCGACCCGCACTGGAATCCGCGGCGGCTTCATCCATGTCCCGTACTCGACGGAACAGGGCGACGCGAACGGGAAGCCGGGCCTCGCCGTCGACTCGATGGCCGCGGCGCTCGTTGCGATCGCCACGACGACGGCACGGACGACGACGGACGCCCGGGTCACGGCGGGCGCGGAGCACTAGTCCGACGGTCAGGCGCGCACTGCGGTCAGGGTCGGCGATCGCCGAGGGTGATCCACTCCTGTGAGGATCGGCGCCCAGGATCGACTCCCGCGAGGATCGCCTCCTAGGATCGCCGCCGGCTCCTGGCAGCGAAGGTGGCCCGCACGACGTCTGCGACGGGACGAAGCGGCTGCTCCCGGTAGCCGCCGTCGGCCAGGCCGGCCCCGCGCTCGAAGAGATTGCGGGACGCAGGATCGCCCGTCCTCAGGAGCGAGTAGGCGGCCGCCAGCAGGTATGCAGGGAGGAACGGCAGTCCCAGGCACGCGGCGTACTGGCGGCAGTGGCGGGCCTCGTGCTCGAGCAGCCGATCGAAGCCCGCAGGTGCGCCCTGCGGCACGCGGCCCCTCAGCAGGACGACGCTTCCCACGGTGAAGGCCCGGGCTCTGGGGAGACGCCTCCTGTACCCCTCGGCCAGGAGGATGCCGTGCGGGCCGCGGAAGATACGGCAGCCGGAGAGGGCCGCCAGCGCGAGGCCGCACGGCGTCGACAGATTGATCCAGTTGAGGAACGGCACGAGCCTCCGGTTCATGCCGCCATCGTACTGGTGCCGCCGGCGGGAGGGCCGGGTGGCCGACGTACCAGCGCCGGCCGCCCGGGTTGCGGTGCCGCCGAACCGGTCGCCTAGACTTGACCCGCCGGTGCGCCCACGCTGCGACCCGGCGTTTTCCTGTCCACGGCGTGGTCTGCCGAGCAGCCCACCCGCCGCACGTCCGAGAGTGCTAGGTAAGCAACGCCCATGTCCGAAACCCCAGAGCACGCCGGGCCCACCGGCCCCGATGCCCAGGTCCCCGATCCGCTGGACGCCTCGTCGGTCGCCGCCGCCGTCGACGCCGCGCTCGCCGACATCGCTGCCGCAGCCGACCTCGATGGGCTCAAGGCGGTCCGAATCACCCACTCCGGCGAGAAGTCACCCCTGAGCCTTGCGAATCGGGGGATCGGAGCGCTGCCGAAGGAGCAGAAGTCCGCCGCGGGCAAGAACATCGGACCGGCGCGGGGACGCATCAACCAGGCGCTCGCAGCCCGGGTCGTCGAACTCGAGGCCGAGCGTGACGCCCGGATCCTCGTCGAGGAGGCCGTCGACGTCACGGCCGCCCCACGCCGTCGCCGCACCGGCGCCCGCCACCCGCTGTCCACCCTGCAGGAGCGCGTCAGCGACGTCTTCGTCGGTATGGGCTGGGAGATCGCTGAGGGACCCGAGCTCGAGTCCGAGTGGTTCAACTTCGACGCCCTCAACTTCAAGCCGGACCACCCTGCCCGCGAGATGCAGGACACCTTCTTCGTCGAGCCTCCCGAGGCGCACCTCGTCCTGCGCACGCACACGTCACCGGTACAGGTCCGCTCCATGCTGGAGCGCGAGCTGCCCATCTATGTCCTGTGCCCGGGCAAGGTGTTCCGCACGGACGAACTGGACGCCACGCACACGCCTGTGTTCCACCAGTTCGAGGGCCTGGCCATCGACAAGGGCCTCACCATGGCCGACCTCGTCGGAACGCTCGAGCATTTCACGCAGCAGCTCTTCGGGGATGGAGCGAAGGTCCGCCTGCGCCCCAACTACTTCCCCTTCACGGAACCGAGCGCGGAGCTCGACATCTGGCATCCGGGTGCCAAGGGCGGGCCCCGCTGGATCGAGTGGGGCGGCTGCGGCATGGTGAACCCCAATGTCCTCCGTGCCACCGGCATAGACCCGGACGTCTACTCCGGGTTCGCCTTCGGCATGGGGATCGAGCGGGCACTCATGTTCCGCAACGAGGTCGGCGACATGCGGGACATGATCGAGGGCGATGTACGTTTCAGCGAACACTTCGGGATGGAGATCTAGGTGAGAATCCCCTTGTCCTGGCTGCGCGAATACGCAGCCGTACCTGCGGACGCAACAGCGGAAGACGTGATGGCCGAGCTCGTGAAAGTGGGCCTGGAGGAGGAGGACGTCCACCGTCCCACCGACGAGCTGACCGGGCCAATCGTCGTGGGCCAGGTGCTCAGCCTCGTGAAGGAACCTCAGTCCAACGGCAAGACCATCAACTGGTGCGAGGTCCGCGTCGTGCCCGAGGGCGCCGAGCAGACCCTGACCGGCGACGGCATCGACCCCTCGGGCGTGCAGGGCATCGTCTGCGGCGCGCACAACTTCGTCGAGGGCGACAAGGTCGTGGTGACGCTTCCCGGTGCAGTTCTGCCCGGCGACTTCCGGATCAGCCCCCGGAAGACCTACGGACACGTCTCAGCGGGCATGATCGCCTCCGTCCGGGAGCTCGGGATCGGCGACGACCACGACGGCATCCTCGTCCTGTCGACCCTGGGCCTCGACCCCGAGATCGGCACCGATGCCCTGGACCTCCTCGGGCTCTACGACGAGGCCGCGGAGATCAACGTCACGCCCGACCGGGGTTACTGCTTCTCCATCCGCGGAGTGGCTCGCGAGTATGCCCACGCGACCCGGACGACCTTCACGGATCCCGCTGCCGCCGTCGTCGTCCCGCCCGCCGCGGGCGGGGGCTATCCGGTGCGGCTCGAGGACTCCGCACCGGTCTACGGCAAGGCCGGCTGCGACCGCTTCGTGGCGCGAACAGTGCGCGGGGTCGATACCTCGCGCCCGACGCCGCCCTGGATGTCCGCCCGCCTGCGCCTCGCAGGCATCCGCTCCATCTCCCTCGTCGTGGACATCTCGAACTACGTGATGCTCGAACTCGGCCAGCCGCTCCACTTCTACGACCTGGACAGGCTCTCCGGCGACATCGTGGTCCGGCGCGCCCTGCCCGGCGAGAAGCTGCGGACACTCGATGACAAGGAGCGCACGCTCGACCCCGGTGACCTCCTGATCACCGACTCGTCGGGCCCGATCGGCATCGCGGGCGTCATGGGCGGTGCCTCCACCGAGGTCTCCGACGGCACCAGCGCCGTGCTCATCGAGTCCGCACACTTCGACGACGTGAGCATTGGACGGTCGCGACGGCGGCACAGGCTGCCGTCGGAGGCGTCGAAGCGCTTCGAGCGCGGTGTCGACCGTCAGATCGCGGACATCGCGGCACAGCGCGCCGTCGAACTGCTCCTGGAACTCGCCGGCGGTACGGTCGACGACGCCGTCACCGACGTCGGGCAGGCGCCCGAAGCCCGGGTCATCGAGCTGGCCGCCGACTTCCCGGCACGCCTGATCGGCCGCGAGTTCACGGACGAGCAGATCACGGGAACGCTCACCGACCTCGGCGCGACGGTCGAGAAGACCGACGGCGGGTACCGGGTCACGGCGCCGAGCTGGCGCACGGACCTCGAGACCCGCGAGGACCTCACCGAGGAGATCATCCGCCTCGTCGGGTACGACACCATCCCCTCGACGCTCCCCGTGGCACCTCCCGGCCGCGGACTCACGCGCGTGCAGCAGCAACGGCGACGGCTCCTGAATGCCCTCGCCGCGGCAGGACTCACCGAGGTCCTGTCCTATCCCTTCGTCGGTGAGCAGGCCAACGCCGTCTTCGGCACGCCCCACGAGGGAGACGCTGCGCCCTCCGTCAAGCTCGCGAATCCGCTGAGCGCCGAGCTCGGCTATCTTCGCCGCTCGATCCTGCCCGGTCTCGTCGAGCTCGCCAAGCGGAACCACTCGCGGGGCTTCCGCGACCTGGCCCTCTTCGAATCGGGTGCCGTCTTCCTGCCGGGGACCTCGATGGGCACGGAGTCCATCCCACCGCTGGGCATAAAGCCCGACGACGCGGTCCTCGACGGGCTGTACTCGGGAATCCCCGACCAGCCGCAGACCATCGCGGCCCTGTTCACCGGACACGAGCTCGTGCCGTCGGCCGGCGTCACGCCCCGCGCCTGGGACTGGGCCGACGCCGTCGACGTCGTGCACCTCATGGCGCAGGTCACCGGTGTCGACGTCGTGGTGCGGAAGGGGAGCCACCAGGCCTTCCATCCGGGCCGTACGGCGGAGTTCTCACTGCGCAGCGGGGAGGTGCTGGGCTACGCGGGCGAACTCCACCCGAAGCTGATCGCCACGCAGGACCTACCGGTGCGCACCGTGGCCTTCGAGATCAACGCCGACCTCCTGTTCGAGGCCGCCGCGGACGTCATCGTGGCCCGACCCCTGTCCACCTACCCCGCGGCAACCCAGGACGTGGCGCTCGTCGTCGACGCCGACGTGGTCGCGGGCGACGTGCTGGAGGCGCTGAACGAGGGGGCGGGTGAGCTCCTCGAGGACGTCAGCCTCTTCGACGTGTACACCGGACAGGGCATTCCCGAGGGCAGAAAGTCCCTGGCTTTCGCCCTGCGCTTCCGCGCCGCCGACCGCACCCTCACCGCGGAGGAGGCCAGCGCTGCACGTGACAGTGCCGTGATGGTCGCAGCCGAGCGGTTCGGAGCCGTACAGCGCTGACGTCGGGAGCAGTTCCTGACAGACAACGAGGGCCCGTCCACACCGGCGTGTGGGCGGGCCCTCGTCGTTCGGGGACGAAGACCTCAGGGGATCAGCAGCACCTTGCCGGTGGTCCGCCGTGCCTGCAGATCCTCGTGTGCCTGCGCCGCATCGGCGAGCGCATAGCGGGCGCCGATCCGCACATCGAGCTGGCCGGCAGCGACGGCACCGAAGAGTTCCTCCGACCGCCAGCGCCGCTCCTCGGCGGAGAGCAGGTAGTGCACGAGGGTGGGCCGCGTAACGAAGAGCGAGCCGCCGCTGTTCAGGCGCTGCAGATCGAGCGGCGGCACCGCACCGGATGCAGCCCCGTAGAGCACGAGCGTTCCCCGGATGCGGAGTGAGCGCAGGGACTCGTCGAAGGTCTCCTTGCCGACGCCGTCGAACACGACGTCGACGCCCGTGCCGTCCGTCAACGCCCTGACGGCATCAGCGAACCCGTCGTAGCGCAGCACCTCGTCGGCACCCGCGCCGCGGGCGAGGTCCTCCTTCTCGTCCGTGGACACCGTGGTGATGACGCGCGCCCCCTTGGCCTTCAGGAGCTGGATCAGCAGCAGGCCGACGCCGCCGGCGCCCGCATGCACGAGCACCGTATGCTCCGGCTGCACCGGGAACGTCGAGTTCGTCAGGTAGTGGGCGGTCATGCCCTGCAGGGGGAGGGCCGCCGCGGTCTCGAGGTCCACGCCGTCGGGCACGGGCAGTGCCCGGTCCGCATCGACGAGCGCGTACTCCGCGTAGGTGCCCTTGCCCTCGGCGAAGGCGACCCTGTCGCCCGCCTCGAAGCCGGCTGTATCCGCACCGAGCGCCTCCACCGTCCCGGCTGCCTCGGCCCCGGGCGTGAAGGGGTGCTCGACGGTGTAGGCGCCGCTGCGCTGGTAGGTCTCGATGAAGTTGACGCCGGCGGCCGCGACCTTGACGAGCAGCTGGCCGGGTCCGGGTTCAGGACGGTCGCTGGCGGCGAGGGTGAGGACCTCGGGTCCGCCGGACTGCCGGACGACGATGGCTGATGGCATGATGCTGTTCCTTTCCGTGGCGTCCCCTCATGCTATTCCCGCTTCATCATCGACGTGACTGCATAACTATGTGGTGGTCTGCATACTTTGTTGTATCGTTGGGCCATGACCTTCACCGCAGCGGTATCCGGCGCCAGTGGCTACGCCGGAGGAGAACTCCTGCGCCTCCTCGCGAACCACCCCGACATCGAGATCGGTGCCATCACGGCGCACAGCAATGCCGGATCGACTCTCGGTGAACTGCAGCCGCACCTCCACTCCCTGGCGGACCGCGTGCTGCAGGAGACCACGCCGGAGGTGCTCGCGGGACACGACGTCGTCTTCCTCGCGCTCCCGCACGGTGCCAGTGCGGAGATCGCCGCCCAGCTGTCCGCGGAGACCCTCGTGATCGACGCCGGTGCCGATCACCGCCTCCAGGACCCCGCCGCGTGGGAGAAGTTCTACGGCTCGCCGCACGCCGGCACCTGGCCCTACGGCCTGCCGGAACTACCCGGGCACCGCGCGGACCTGGTGGGCGCGCGGCGCATCGCCGTCCCCGGCTGCTACCCGACGAGCGTGCTCCTCGCCCTCACCCCCGGTTTCGCCGCAGGACTCCTCGAGCCCGACGACGTCGTCATCATCTCGGCGTCCGGAACCTCCGGAGCCGGGAAGGCGTCCAAACCGAACCTCATCGGCTCCGAGGTCATGGGCGGGATGAGCCCCTACGGCGTCGGGGGAGGGCACCGCCACACACCGGAGATGGAGCAGGGCCTCAGCCTCGCTGCCGGTGAGCGCGTCTCGCTGTCCTTCACTCCGACCCTCGCGCCCATGGCGCGGGGCATCCTTACGACGGCGACGGCGAAGGTCCGTCGCGGCGTCGGCTATGCGCAGCTCCGGGAAGCCTGGGAGCGGGCCTACGCGGACGAGCCGTTCGTGCGCGTGCTGCCAGAAGGTCAGTGGCCCGCCACGAAGTCCGTCCTCGGCTCGAACCACGCGAACCTCCAGCTCGCGTTCGACGAGCACGCGGGCCGCGTCATCGTCAGCAGCGTCATCGACAACCTCACCAAGGGGACCGCCGGCGGAGCCGTGCAGTCCATGAACATCGCCCTCGGTCTCGACGAGACCGCCGGCCTGACCATTCAGGGGATCGCACCGTGAGCATCACCTACCCGGGCGGCTTCCGGGCCGCCGGCGTCGCCGCAGGCCTGAAGAGCACCGGAAAGCCCGACGTCGCCCTCGTCACCAACGATGGGCCGCTGCACAACGCCGCTGCCGTCTTCACTTCCAACCGGGTGGCCGCCGCTCCCGTCCTCTGGTCGCGCCAGGTCGTCTCCGACGGCCGCGTCGACGCCGTCGTGCTCAATTCGGGCGGAGCCAACGCGTGCACCGGGCACGAGGGATTCCAGAACACGCACCGAACCGCAGAGGCCACAGCCGATCTGCTCGGCGTCTCGGCCACCGATGTATTCGTCTGCTCCACGGGCCTGATCGGCGAGCAGCTGCCGATGGAAAGGCTGCTGGCCGGCGTGGCGGACGCGGCCGGTTCCCTGGGCAGGGGCGGCGGCCCCACGGCCGCCGAGGCCATCATGACCACGGACACCGTGGCGAAGGAGGCGCGGTATCCGGCAACGGCCGATTCCGCGAGTGAGGGCTACTCGATCGGCGGGATGGCCAAGGGAGCCGGCATGCTCGCCCCCGGACTCGCCACGATGCTCGTGGTCCTGACGACCGATGCCGCACTGGATGCCGCAGCGCTCGATGCTGCGCTCAGGGAAGCCACGCGCGTCAGTTTCGACCGCACGGATGCGGACGGCTGCATGTCGACGAATGACACCGTGGTACTGCTCGCCTCGGGCGCGGCCGGCATCGCGCCCGACCAGGCGCAGTTCACAGCGGCCCTGACGGAGGTGTGCCTCGATCTCGCCGCGCAGCTCATCCACGACGCCGAGGGTGCGAGCCACACGATCGCCGTCACCACTCTCAATGCAGCCTCCGAGCGTGACGCCGAGGTGGTCAGCCGCGCCGTCGCCCGTTCCAACCTGTTCAAGACCGCGATCTTCGGGAACGACCCGAACTGGGGCCGCGTCCTCGCCGCCGTCGGCACCACGGACGCCGTGTTCGAGCCCGACCGGCTGAACGTGTCCATGAACGGCGTGCAGATCTGCCGCAACGGAGGCATCGGCGAGTCCCGGGACCTCGTGGACCTCACCGGTCACGACGTCACGGTCGAGATCGACCTCGCCGCGGGGACTGAAGCTGCGACGATCTGGACCAATGACCTGACGCACGAGTACGTGCACGAGAACTCCGCGTACTCGAGCTGATGGGAGGAACCATGACCGACTCGACGACGGGCACGGCAACCGACGTGACAGGCCCGTCCGCCTCCACCCTCCGCGCCCAGGACAAGGCCGCCACCCTGATGGAGGCGCTGCCGTGGATCCAGCGGTTCGCGGGCACCACGATGGTCATCAAGTACGGCGGCAACGCCATGGTCAATGACGACATGCGCCGGGCGTTCGCCGAGGACATCGTCTTCCTGCACCATGTGGGCATCCGTCCGGTCGTCGTGCATGGTGGAGGACCGCAGATCAACGCGATGCTCGGGAAGCTGGGCATCGAGTCCGAGTTCAAGGGCGGCCTGCGCGTGACGACCCCCGAGGCCATGGACGTGGTCCGCATGGTCCTCACCGGCCAGGTAGGCCGCGAACTCGTCGGCCTGATCAACTCCCACGGCCCTTACGCCGTCGGTCTCTCGGGCGAGGACGGGGGGCTGCTCCGCGCGGTCCGTACCGGCACCGTCGTCGACGGCGAGCCCGTCGATCTCGGCCTCGTCGGCGAGGTCACGGCGGTCCACCCGGGAGCGATCCTCGACATCCTGCAGGCAGGTCGGATCCCGGTGATCTCCACCGTGGCGCCCGAGTACGACGCGGACGGCGAGGCGACCCAGCAGGTCCTCAACGTCAACGCGGACTCCGCGGCGGCGGCCCTCGCAGCGGCCCTGGGGGCCTCCAAACTCGTGATCCTCACCGACGTCGAGGGCCTCTACGCGGCCTGGCCCGACCGGAGTTCGCTCATCTCGTCCCTCTCGGCGAGCCAGCTCCGCGAGCTCCTGCCGAGCCTGCAATCGGGCATGATCCCCAAGATGACCGCATGCCTCCAGGCCGTCGACGCCGGGGTCGAGCGCGCGCACATCGTCGACGGGCGCCTCGCCCACTCGATGCTGCTGGAGACCTTCACCACCGCGGGGATCGGGACGCAGGTCGTGCCCGACGAGCCGCAGGACAATCCAGCCGCCACCCCAGCAGATGCAGGAGCGCAGCCATGACCGGAACCACGACGGCCTCCTCGGGCCGGCACGCAGCGCAGCACCCGGTCGGGGATACCGTCGACGTCCTGACGGGCGGCAACACCGGTGCCGAATGGCTCTCGCGCTACAGCGGCGCCCTGATGGGAGTGTTCGGGACACCGCAACGCGTCCTGGTCCGGGGCTCGGGGTGCAACGTCTGGGACGCGGACGGAAAGCAGTACCTCGATCTCCTCGGCGGGATCGCCGTGAACGCGCTCGGGCACGCCCACCCGTTCGTCACCTCGGTCATCTCCAGCCAGCTTGCAACCCTCGGGCACATCTCGAACTTCTTCACGAGTCCCACGCAGGTGGCACTCGCCGAGAGGTTGCTGGAGCTGTCCCGAGCGCCCGGCGGGTCGCGGGTCTTCTTCACCAATTCCGGGGCTGAGGCCCTCGAGGGCGCCTTCAAGCTTGCCCGCCGCAACAGTACGCCGGAGCGTCACCGCATCATCGCGCTCGACGGTGCGTTCCACGGCCGCACCATGGGAGCCCTCGCGCTCACCTCGAAGAAGGCCTACCGGGAGCCCTTCGAGCCGCTGCCCGGCGGCGTCGAGCACCTGCCCTTCGATGACATCGACGCCCTGACGGCAGCGATGGACGACACCGTGGCCGCACTGGTCCTCGAACCGATCCAGGGCGAGGCCGGCGTTCGCCCGCTGTCGCCCGAATACCTCCGCGCGGCGCGGGCGCTGACCCGCGAGCACGGAGCCCTGCTGATCCTCGACGAGGTCCAGACGGGCGTCGCGAGGACGGGTCGCTGGTTCGCGCACCAGTGGGTGGACGGCGTGGTGCCGGATGCCATGACGCTCGCCAAGGGCCTGGGCGGAGGCTTCCCCATCGGTGCCCTCGTGACATTCGGCGAGCGGGTCTCGACGCTCATCAGCGCAGGCCAGCACGGCACCACCTTCGGCGGCAATCCGGTGGCGACGGCGGCCGGCCTGGCGACGCTGCACGTGCTGGAGGCGTCGGGCGCCCTGCGGCACGCGACCGACGTCGGGGCCTACCTCCGGCGGCGGCTGGCGGACGTCGACGGTGTCGTGGCGGTACGGGGCGAGGGCCTGCTGATCGGCTTCGACCTCGACGGCGACCACGCTTCGGCAGCGGTCCAGGCCGCCCTCGCCGAGGGCTTCATCATCAACGCGACAGGCCCCGCCACCATCCGCCTCGCTCCGCCCCTGATCCTCACCGAGGAGCAGGCCGCGACCTTCATCGATGCCCTGCCCGCGATCCTCACGACTGCCCGCACCAGCGCCACGGAGGCAACAGCATGACGCGCCACTTCCTCGTCGACACCGACCTCTCGCCCGCGGAGCAGGCCGAGGTCCTCGACCTCGCCGCGGAACTGAAGGCGAATCCCTATGCGCACGCGCCGTTCGCCGGCGACGGTGCGGGGCGCAGGACCGTCGCGGTCATTTTCGACAAGACGTCCACCCGCACCCGCGTGTCCTTCGCCGCCGGCATCGCCGACCTCGGCGGGGTACCGCTGATCATCAGTGCGGGTGACTCGCAGCTCGGGCACAAGGAGTCCATCACTGACACCGCGAAGGTCCTCGAGCGCATGGTCGCGACGATCGTTTGGCGCACCTATGCCCAGGCCGGCCTCGAGGAGATGGCAGCGGCGTCGAAGGTCCCCGTCATCAACGCCCTCTCCGACGACTACCACCCGTGCCAGCTGCTCGCGGACCTGCTCACCATCCGCGAGCACAAGGGGACGCTCGCGGGCCTCACGATGACCTATCTGGGGGACAGCGCCAACAACATGGCCAACTCCTACCTCCTGGCAGGGGTCACCGCCGGGATGCACGTCCGGGTCGCCGGCCCCGAGGGCTACCTGCCCGATGCCGCCGTCGTCGCCGCCGCGGTGGAGCGCGCCGCCGGGACCGGGGGATCGGTCCTCGTGACCACCGACCCCGCCGTCGCGCTCGCCGGCGCCGACGTCGTCGCCACCGACACCTGGGTGTCGATGGGCCAGGAGAACGAGAAAGCCGCGCACCAGGACCTGTTCCGCGCGTACGCCGTCGACGAGGCGGCGATTGCCCAGGCCGCGCCGGACGCCGTCGTGCTGCACTGCCTCCCGGCGTACCGCGGCTACGAGATCGCGGCGGGCGTCATCGACGGCCCGCAGTCGGTGGTCTGGGACGAGGCGGAGAACCGGCTGCACGCGCAGAAGGCACTGATGACCTGGCTTGTCGCGCAGTCGGAGGAACCGTCATGACCGTGCACCGGGACTCGATCCGCCCCGTCACGAAGACCGCACGTCACGCCCGGATCGCGGACCTCCTGACAGCGCAGTCCGTCCGCTCGCAGGCGGAACTGGCGACCCTCCTCGCGGCCGAGGGCGTCCAGGTGAACCAGGGCACGCTGTCGCGGGACCTGGTGGAGATCGGCGTCGTCCGGGTGCGCGGAGCGGACGGCGCCCTCATCTACGCGGTGCCGGTGGAGGGCGGGGGACGCCACGTCCAGAGCGGAGTCTCCCAGGAGATCCTCGACGCGCGGCTCGCCAAGCTGTGCAACGAACTGCTCGTCACCGCGGAATCCTCGGGGAACATCGTGATCCTCCGGACACCGCCCGGAGCGGCGAACTTCCTGGCGCTCGCGATCGACCACTCCGTGATCCCGTCCATCCTCGGAACCATCGCGGGCGACGACACCGTTCTGCTCGTGAGCCGGGAGCCCGACGGCGGTGCGGCCGTCGCGGAGCGCTTCCTCAGCCTCGCGCAGGAACCGCAGGGGTCCCCCGAGCCGGCCTGAGCACCACGCCGCTAGGCTGGCAGGAGAGCCTGTGCCGCGGCAAGCAGCACCACAGACCACACGACATTTCCACGCCAAATCCACGACAGATTCACGACAGACGAACCGCCGGGCTCCGCCCCGGACAAACGAAGGAGCACATCCCGTGACAGAACGCATCGTCCTCGCCTACTCAGGCGGACTCGACACCTCCGTCGCCATCGGCTGGATCGCCGAAGCCACCGGAGCCGAGGTGATCGCGGTAGCGGTCGACGTCGGACAGGGCGGCGAATCGCTCGAGACCATCCGCCAGCGCGCGCTCGGCTGCGGCGCCGTCGAGGCCTACGTGGCCGACGCCCGCGAGGAATTCGCCACCGACTACTGCATGCCCGCGCTGAAGACCAACGCCCTGTACATGGACGCGTACCCGCTGGTGTCCGCGCTCTCGCGCCCCGTCATCGTGAAGCACCTCGTCGCGGCCGCACGCCAGTTCGGCGCCACCACCGTGTCGCACGGCTGCACCGGCAAGGGCAACGACCAGGTGCGTTTCGAAGTCGGTATACAGACGCTCGGCCCGGACCTGAAGTGCATCGCACCCGTCCGCGACCTCGCCCTCACGCGTGACAAGGCCATCGCCTTCGCCGAGGAGAAGGGCCTGCCGATCGAGACCACGAAGAAAAACCCGTTCTCCATCGACCAGAACGTCTGGGGCCGTGCGGTCGAGACGGGCTTCCTCGAGGACATCTGGAATGCGCCCACCAAGGACGTCTACGACTACACCGAGTCCCCCGAGTTCCCGCCCGCCGCGGACGAGGTCATCATCTCCTTCAAGGAGGGCATCCCGGTCGCCATCGACGGCAACACCGTCACGCCGCTGCAGGCCATCGAGGAGCTCAATCGCCGCGCCGGCGCCCAGGGCATCGGCCGCATCGACATCGTCGAGGACCGCCTGGTCGGCATCAAGAGCCGCGAGATCTACGAGGCGCCTGGCGCCATGGCCCTCATCGCCGCGCACCGCGAACTCGAGAACGTCACTATCGAGCGCGAGCAGGCCCGCTTCAAGAAGACCGTCGACCAGCGCTGGACCGAACTGGTGTACGACGGCCAGTGGTTCTCCCCGCTGAAGCGTTCACTCGACACCTTCGTCGACGACACGCAGAAGTACGTCACCGGCGATATCCGCATGGACCTCCATGGTGGCCGCGCGACCGTCACGGGCCGTCGCTCCGACGTCGCCCTGTACGACTTCAACCTCGCCACCTACGACTCCGGCGACACCTTCGACCAGTCGATGGCCCGCGGCTTCATCGAGATCTTCGGCCTGTCCTCCAAGGTGGCCTCCAGCCGGGACCAGCGGGCGGGCGCCTGATGGCTCCAGCGCACGACGGCGGCTTCTCCGCGGGGCGCAGTTCGGTGGGCCCACGGACGCAGGGGTCCCCGGCCGAGCGGAGCGAGGTAGGGGGGCGTTCGGGGACGAACGAGGGTTCGCTCTGGGGTGGCCGGTTCGCCGGCGGTCCCGCCGACGCCCTCGCAGCCCTCAGCAAGTCGACGCACTTCGACTGGCGGCTCGCGACGTACGACATCGAGGGCTCCCGCGCGCACGCCCGGGTGCTGAACCGGGCGGGCCTGCTGGACGACGCCGAGCTGGCGGGGATGCTCGAGGCACTGGACGGCCTCGATGCCGATGTGCGATCGGGTGCCTACCTTCCCGCGGAGAGTGATGAGGACGTGCACGGCTCCCTGGAGCGCGGCCTGATCGAGCGCGCAGGGCCGGCGCTCGGCGGCAAGCTGCGCGCCGGACGTTCACGCAACGACCAGGTGGCAACGCTGGGACGCATGTACCTGCGCGATCACGCGAGGATCGTTGCGCAGGGCGTCCTCGCGACGATCGGCGCCCTCGTCGACCAGGCGGAGGCGCACCTCGAGGCGCCCATGCCCGGACGCACGCATCTCCAGCATGCGCAGCCGGTGCTGCTGAGCCACCATCTGCTGGCCCATGCCTGGGCCCTGCTGCGTGATGTGCAGCGGCTCCAGGACTGGGATCGTCGCGCAGGGGTCTCACCGTACGGGTCCGGTGCCCTCGCCGGTTCGTCCCTGGGCCTCGACCCGGAGGCCGTGGCCGCGGATCTCGGCTTCTTCTCCGCCACGCACAACTCCATCGACGGCACCGCCTCGCGGGACGTCTACGCGGAGTTCGCGTGGGTGACGGCGATGATCGGCGTCGACCTGTCCCGGGTGAGCGAGGAGATCATTATCTGGGCTACCAAGGAATTCTCTTTCGTGACGCTCGACGACGCGTTCTCCACCGGCTCGTCGATCATGCCCCAGAAGAAGAACCCCGACGTCGCCGAACTCGCGCGTGGCAAGGCCGGACGCCTGATCGGTGACCTGACAGGACTGCTGGCGACCCTCAAGGGCATGCCGCTTGCCTACAACCGCGATCTGCAGGAGGACAAGGAGCCGGTGTTCGACGCGATCGACACGCTCGAGGTCCTGCTCCCCGCGGTTTCAGGCATGATCGCGACGCTCGTCTTCAACACCGAGCGGATGGCGGCACTTGCGCCCCAGGGTTTTGCGCTGGCCACCGACATCGCCGAATGGCTCGTCCGGCAGGGCGTCCCGTTCCGCGAGGCGCACGAGCTCTCGGGCGCGGCGGTCCGCGTCGCCGAGCAGCGCGGCGTAGAGCTGTGGGACCTCACCGACGAGGAGTTCGCCGGCATCTCGGCGCAGCTCACGCCCGCGGTGCGCGAGGTTCTGACGGTCGAAGGATCGCTGGCGAGCCGGGACGCACAGGGCGGTACTGCTCCGGCGGCCGTCCGGCGCCAGCTCGGCGCGCTGAAGTCCGAGCTGGACGGCGTCGCGGCGTACGCAGGGGCGTGAGGGGTCGGTGCGGCGTGGTTCCATCGCAGGAACCACGCTGCACGTCTGATCGGTAGGTGCGTCCGGGCGGCAGTCGGGTACTGCCTTCGATGCGAACCGCGGACGCCGGACGGCACCCGGGGTTCGCCTGCTACGCCTGTCGCGAAGTCCTTTGACACGTCGGGGAGCCCGGCGCAGGGTGTGATCATGCAGCCCATCGCCCAGCGCGCCACCCTGCGGGAGTTCTTCCCCTACCTCAGGGGCCACGCCCGCGTCCTCGTCCTGGTCGCCGTCGTCTCCCTGATCTCGACCGGCCTCTCGATCGCCCAGCCGCTGATGGTGCAGCAGCTCGTCAACGCGGTGTCCGCGAGCGAGCCCGCCACGGTCTTCGTCTGGTTCCTCGTCGTCATCACCCTGGGTGGTGCCGTCTTCGGGGCCGCGCAGTCCTACCTCCTGCAGAGGACGGCGGAGTCCGTCGTCCTCGGCGTCCGACGCTCCCTCGTCGGGCAGCTGCTGGCCCTGCCCATCCGCGAGTTCGACCGTCGGCGCGTCGGGGACCTGATGTCCCGCGTCGGCTCGGACACGACCCTGATGCGCAGCGTCATCACGTCGGGCCTCTTCGAGATCGTGTCCTCGATCCTCATGTTCTGCGCCGCCGTCGTCCTGATGGTGCTGATCGACCCGCTGCTGTTCGGCATCACGTTGACCGCCGTCCTGCTGGGCGCCGGTGGCGTCCTGTTCCTCGGGCGTCTGATCCGCACGCGCAGCCGTGACGTGCAGGACGCCGTCGGCTCGATGACCGCCGCCGTCGAACGCGGGCTCTCCGGCATCCGCACCATCAAGGCGTCGGTCGCGGAGGAGCGCGAGGCCGCGGTGATCGACGTCGAAGCCACCAAGGCGTTCCGTGCCGGTATCGCGATGGCCCGTCTCCAGGCCGCCGTGCAGCCCATCATGTCCATCTGCGTCCAGGGTGCGTTCATCGTCGTACTCGCGGTGGGTGGTATCCGTGTTGCCGCAGGTGAGCTGCAGCTCGGCGACCTCATCGCCTTCATCCTCTATCTTTTCCTCCTCGTCATGCCCATCGGTTCCGCCATGAGCGCCTTCGTCCAGATCCAGTCCGGTCTCGCGGCGCTGGACCGGATCCAGGAGATCGCCAGGCTCGAGCCGGAGCGCCGGGACGAGGAACATCCCGCGTCCGTCAGCGGCGAGCGCCCCGCCGGCGCGACCAGCAGCGGCACGATCGAGCTCCGCGACGTGAGTTTTAGGTACGCCGTGGCGGAGGACGACGCCGAGGTGTCGCGTGCATCCGGGCCGTCCCGTTCGACCGGTCCGACGAGCGATCATCAGGGCTCGGAGCGTCAGGACCCGATCGGCGACGGCGGACAGCTCGTCCTCGACGGTGTCAGCTTCACAGTCCCTGCCGGGAGCCGGACGGCGCTGGTGGGGCCGTCGGGCGCCGGGAAGTCCACCGTGCTGGCCCTGCTGGAACGCTTCTACGAACCGACGGGTGGCGGGATCACCCTCGACGGCGCCGCACTGTCGCAGATACCGCGGTCGGAACTCCGCTCCCGCATCGGCCTCGTGGAGCAGGAAGCGCCGGTCCTCAGCGGGACCCTCGCGGACAATATGCGCCTGGCAGCGCCCGGCGCCACGGATGAGCAGCTGCGCCGGATCCTCGCCGCCGTCGGTCTGGACGAGCTCGGCGATCGGTCCGACGACGGACTCGAGCTCAACCTCGGGGAGGACGGCATCCGTCTCTCCGGCGGGCAGCGGCAACGCCTCGCCTGGGCACGTGTCATCCTCGCCGACCGGCCCGTGCTGCTGATGGACGAGCCGACATCGGCCGTCGACTCGCGGACGGAGCAGCTGCTGCAGCAGACGCTGGGGGAGGCGTCGCGCGATCGTACGGTCGTCGTGGTCGCGCACCGCCTGTCGACCGTCGCCGACTTCGACCAGATCGTCGTGCTGGACCAGGGACGAGTCTCCGCCGTCGGCACGCATGAGCAGCTGCTGGACACCAGTGACCTGTACCGGGACATGGCGGCCCGGCAGCGGCTCGTCGCGCATGCCTGATTCCGCCTCGGATCAGGCCACCGGCAGGCGCCCGCCCTCCCGATCCAGCAGACGCTGCTTGAGGGCCAATCCCCAGCGGAACCCGCCCAGCGTGCCGTCGGTCCGGATGATGCGGTGGCAGGGCACGAAGAGCGCTGCGGCGTTCTTCGCGCAGGCTGCCGCCGCGGCCCGGATGGCGGTGGGGTTCCCCGCCCGCTCGGCGTACTGCAGGTAGGTCACGGGTGCGCCCGGTTCGACGCCCCGCAGCACGTCCCACGCGTGGGTCCGGAAGGGGCCCGAGACCTGCCGCACCGGCACCGTCCTGATCGCGGCGAAGTCGCCGTCGTAATAGCGGGCGACGGCGTCCAGGATCGGCTGCACGGCCGACGCAGCCGGATCGAACTGCGCCGACCGGATGCTCGGGTGGATCTGTCCCGTCAGCTCGTCGACGAGGTCCGTCCATCCTGACGCCAGCACCGTTCCCTCCGCCTCGATCATCGTGAAGGCGCCGTCGGGTGTGTCGATGGTGGTGGTGGTGGTACCCCGCAGGAAAGGGGGAGCAGCGGGTGCTATGGGTGACGCGGTCATGGCGTGGTCGTCCGTTCGATGGAGGGCGAGTGGGTACGTGGGTGGGGAGTCATGCGCTGACGTCGGGGAGAGCCGGCACGTGCTCCGGCCCGGTCGATGCCGTCGGCGACTCGCCAGAGATGCGCGGTCGCGTAGGAACGCCACGGACGGACGGCGTCCATGGCCTCGTCGAGGCCGGTGCCTTGCCGACCGACCTCCGACCAGCCACTGAGGACAGCGGCATCGGAGGGAAGGTGGATGTCGGGGTGCCCGAGGACGCGCATCGCCACATAATCGGCGATCCAGGGATCCACGCCGTCCAGGTCGAGCAGGTCCGCGCGCAGTGCGGCCGGATCCGATCCGACACCGAGTGGAAGGTCTCCACTCGCCAGCTTCGCAGCTGCGGCCCGAAGGACGTCGTTGCGTCGGCGTGGGCCCGGCATCAGCGGTTCGGGAGCGTCGGCGAGGTCCTGGGCCGACGGGAACATCCGGGTGAGCGAGGTGCCCGGGACGTCGACCGGCGGGCCCGACGCTGCAAGGCGGCCGAAGGATGTCGTCGCCGTGGTGACAGGGTCCTGGTGCCCGGCGATCGCCCTGATCAAGGTCTCGTGCGGATCCAGCGATCCCGGGAGGCGCAGGCCGGGGACCGATGCAGCGAGGTCGGCGAAGGAGGGGCTGCGAGCAAGCACGGCGTCGATGGCCACGGGATCCGCGTCCAGGTCGAACAGCCGCCGGATCCGGCTGAGAAGCGCGGGGAGATCCCCGAGGCCGGCAACAGAGACCGTCACCGGTAGCGCAGCCTGCCCGGCGCCGCGTCGCTCCACGGAGCTTGCTCCGAACCAGGCGGGTCCGGCCGGCAGCCGGAGGAGCCGCTCGTACGTCGATTCGTCCCCCCGTTCGACGCCGGCCACGGCCCGCGCCGACAGGAACCGGAAGATGCCGTTGTCGTAGGGCAACCGCACGGGTAGGGAGAGGGAGAGTCGGACGGGTCCGCCACGTGGCGTGCCGTCGGTACCTGCATCCTGCCTCCCCTGGGGAGCCTGCCGTGATGCGTGTCGGAGCTGGCTGGGCGTGAGGTCGAAGACCTGTTGCACGGTGTCGTTGAACTGGCGGATGCTGCCGAACCCCGCAGCGAAGGCCACGTCCGCGAACCGCAGGGGTGACGCCGTGAGCAGGGTCCGCGCCATCTGTGCGCGGTGCGCCCGGGCGAGCGCGAGCGCGCCTGCGCCCAGTTCCTCCCTGAGGATCCGGTTCAGGTGCCTCGGGGAGTAGCCGAGACGCGACGCGAGACCCCCGACGCCCGTCCGGTCCACCTCGCCGTCCGCGATGAGCCGCATAGCCCGCGCGGCGGCGTCGCTGCGGAGATTCCACGCGGGGTCGCCCGGCACCGCCTCGGGCAGGCAACGTTTGCACGCACGGTAGCCGGCGTCGTGCGCCGCGGCGGACGTCCGGTAGAAGGTCACGTTGGCAGGCTTCGGCGTTCGTGCCGGGCAGGAGGGCCGGCAGTAGATGCCCGTGCTCGAGACGGCAGTCACGAACTGCCCGTCGAAGCGCACGTCGCGGGCGTCGATCGCCCGGTACTGCTGCCAGAAGTCCATGCCGTCATCCTGTCACCCCGCGCAGGGTCCTACTAGCGGGATTCGGACACGACAGAAGGACATCGGAAGGTGCCCGTTTGCTACGGTCGATGCGTGATCGAGCACAACGGCACGGACCCGGGCGTCAGGGAGAAGCTGGCAGGCAGTGCGCTCGACGTCGCTCCCTGGCTCCTCGGTGCGCACCTGACGCACCACTCCGACGACGGCCGAGTCTCGGTCCGGGTCACCGAGGTGGAGGCCTACCTCGGTGCCGACGACCCCGGCTCGCACGCGTTCCGCGGGCAGACCGCACGGAACGCGACCATGTTCGGCCCCGCCGGGCACATCTATGTCTATTTCACCTACGGAATGCACTACTGCGCCAACATCGTCTGTGGAACCCAGGGGTGGGCCACAGGACTCCTGCTGCGCGCCGGGGAGATCGTCGAGGGGGTGGATCTCGCGCGCGGGCGCCGTTCCCATCCGGCGTCGGACCTCGATCTCGCGCGCGGCCCTGCGCGACTCGCCCAGGCGCTGGGACTCGACCGTCGGTTCGACGGCGCTGACGCTCTGGCGCACCCCTTCCGGCTCGTCCTGCCCACGGAGCCCCCCCGGGAGGTCCGACGGGGGCCGCGCGTCGGTGTGAGTGGTGCCGCCGGAACCGGGGAGTACCCGTGGCGTTTCTGGTTGCCGGACGACCCCACGGTGTCCCGCTACCGGCCGGGCAAACCACGCGCAGCCCGTAAGGTTGATCCGTGAAGAACAGCGAAACGGATACCGACGGAACCCTGGCTGCGGGAACGGCCGCACAAGGGGGGACATCAGCGCTCGCTCTCCGAGCGAGAGAAGCGCTCGGCCGCCTGACTGCCGTCGTCCCTGATTTCCCGTCACCGGGCATCCTGTTCCGCGACCTCACCCCCGTCTTCTCCGACGCCGAGGCCTTCCACGCAGTTGTCGACGCCATCTCCGAGCCATTCGCCGGAACCTTCGACGCCGTCGCCGGAGTCGAGGCTCGCGGCTTCCTGCTTGCTGCCGCGGTCGCCTACGCGACCGGCACAGGCGTCGTCACCATCCGCAAGGCAGGCAAGCTGCCGCGGGCCGTGTACAGCGCGTCGTACGACCTCGAGTACGGGCAGGCTGCGCTCGAGATCCACCAGTCGGACCTGCCCGCCGGGGCGCGCGTCCTGGTGCTCGACGACGTCCTTGCCACGGGTGGAACGCTCGCCGCGGCGTGTGCGTTGCTCGACAGGGCAGGTGCCGTCGTCGTCGGATGCGGAGTGGTTCTCGAACTCGGCGCTCTTGGCGGACGCACCGCCCTGGCAGGCCGTACGGTGCACGCGCTGGAGATGGTACGGCCCGCGCCGCGCTAGACTTGACGGTCCGCCTTTTTCTGGAAGGAAGTTTCCGATGCACGAGACGTCCCAGGCCAAAGCCGAGCTGCAAGGCGAGCGCGACTACGTCGACGGCCTGTACCGCCGCCTCGATGATCTCCGGGCCGAGAAAGCCGAGCAGCTCGCCGACGTCCGGCGCACCCAGGCAGCAGGGTCCCACCAGAACCGGTCCGAGCGCGACGCCTTCGCCACCATGTACGAGGACCGCCTCGCCCAGCTGAACGCCGTCGATGACCGGCTCGTCTTCGGGCGGTTGGATCTCGACAGCGGGAACAAGAGGTACATCGGGCGTATCGGGCTCTCGGATGAAGACCTCCGGCAGCTGATGGTCGACTGGCGCGCACCGGAGGCGGGCACGTTCTACCAGGCCACGGCCTTCGAGCGTATGGGCGTCCGACGCCGTCGGCACCTCATCCTGTCGCGGCGCGACGTGGTCGCCATCGAGGACGATGTGCTGGACGCCGACCTGCTCGGCGATGACGATTCCCTGCAGGGCGAGGGAGCCCTGCTCGCGGCCCTGAACTCGCGGCGTACCGGCCAGATGTCCGACATCGTCGGCACTATCCAGGCAGAACAGGACCGCATCATTCGCGCGCCCCTGCCCGGCGTCACCGTCGTGCAGGGCGGACCAGGCACAGGAAAGACTGCCGTTGCACTCCACCGTGCCGCCTACCTGCTGTATACCCACCGTGATCGGCTGAAGTCCGCCGGAGTCCTGCTGGTCGGGCCGACGGACGCGTTCATGAAGTACATCGAGCGCGTGCTGCCGTCCCTCGGCGAGACCGGCGTCGTCATGGCGGGTATCGGCACGCTCATGCCGGGGATCGCGACGGTGCAGGAAACCAGCGAGGAGGCAGCCGCCCTCAAGGGCCGCATCGGGATGGCGGAGGTCATCCGCACTGCAGTTGCCAACCGGGAGCGTGTGCCCGCCGAGAACAAGCGCCTGAACGTCGAAGGGACGATGCTCACGCTCACGCCGCGCCAGGTGGCCCGCGCGCGCGAACGTGCCCGCGCCACCGGCAAGCCCCACAACGAAGCCCGCGTCACCTTCGTCAAGATCCTGTTGCGTGAACTCACCGAGCAGTTGCTGGACAAGCTCGAAGAGTCGTCGGGCGGCGGCAACAACGCCGACCGGTCCTATCTCGCGGAAGACGTCCGCAGCTCGCGGGACGTGCGGATAGCGCTGAATCTCGCGTGGATGCCGCTCACACCGCAGAAGCTCGTGTCGGAGCTGTTCTCCCGTCCCGAACTGCTGCGCGCAGCCGCACCCACGCTGAGCGACGCCGAACTGGCAGCACTGCTCCGGCCCGTCGACGCACCGTGGACCGAGGCTGATGTGCCGTTGCTCGATGAGGCGGCGGAGCTCCTGGGGGATCTCGATGTGTCGGCGGGACGTGACACCGCCGCCCGGGAGCAGGAGCAGAAGCGCGATCTCGCCAATGCCGAGCGCACCCTCGAGAACGTCAACGCGTCGCTCGAGGACTCCGGTGTGGACGGTGTGCTCACGGCCGAGGACCTGGCGCAGCACAATGCCGTCTCGGTGACGCGACTGTCCGCGGCCGACCGCGCGTCGGGCGACCGCACCTGGGCCTACGGGCACATCGTCGTCGACGAGGCGCAGGAGCTGTCCCCGATGCAGTGGCGCCTGCTCATGAGGCGGTGCCCCCTCAAGTCCTTCACGATCGTCGGAGACATCGCGCAGACCAGTTCAGCCGCCGGCTCCAGGTCCTGGCAGCAGGCACTCGAGCCGTTCGTGGGGGAGCGGTGGCAGCTGGAGGAGCTGACGGTCAACTACAGGACGCCTTCGCAGATCGCGGAAGCCGCCGTGCGGATGGCCAATGCCGCCGGGCTCGTGGTTTCCGCACCCAAGGCCGTCCGGGAGGGCCGGTTCTCGCCCGTCCTCGACACAGTGCAGGACCTCGTGCCGTCCCTGGTGCGCGCGATGCCCGAGGAACTGGCCGCGATCGACGGCGGCCTGCTGGCCGTCATCGCGCCCGAGCGGCTACTGCCCGACGTCCGTGCGGCGCTGGCGCCCGAGTACCGCGATCGCGTCGGGACCGGTGCCGGTGGGCCCGGACAGGACATCGTGGTCATCAGCCCCCGGGAGTCGAAGGGCCTGGAGTTCGACGGCGTCGTCATCCTCGAGCCCCAGGAGATGCTCGATTCCGCGACTGCAAGGGTCGGAGATCTTTACGTCGCAATGACCCGGCCGACGCAGCGTCTCCGCGTCATCTCATCGGGCGAAATTCCCGCTGGTATCGCCGGCTGATAATTTGAAGGGGTGTCCCAGCAAACAGGTACCCCGGTCAGTGGCCTTCAAGGCCAACGCAACGATCCGTCGTTCGACGATATCTACGACGAGCTCGTGTGGCGTGGGCTGATCTATGTGTCCACCGATGAAGGTGAGTTGAAGGAACTGCTGGCCGGTTCGCCGATCACCTTCTACTGCGGGTTCGACCCCACCGCTCCCAGCCTGCACCTCGGCAACCTCGTGCAGCTCCTGACGATGCGCCGCCTCCAGCTGGCCGGTCACCGGCCCCTGGGCCTGGTCGGAGGATCGACGGGTCTGGTCGGAGATCCACGCCCGACGGCAGAGCGGACCATGAACACGAAGGAAACCGTCTCCGAGTGGGTCGGCTACCTCCAGGGCCAGGTGCAGAAGTTCCTCGACTTCGAGGGTGGCAACGCTGCACGCATGGTCAACAACCTCGACTGGACGGGGCCGATGAGCGTCATCGACTTCCTGCGCGACGTCGGCAAGTACTTCCGTGTGGGCACGATGATCAAGAAGGAGACGGTGTCCAAGCGCCTGAACTCCGACGAGGGCATCAGCTACACCGAGTTCAGCTACCAGATCCTGCAGGGCATGGACTACCTGCAGCTGTTCCGTGACTACGGCTGCGTCCTCCAGACCGGCGGCTCCGACCAGTGGGGCAACCTGACCAGTGGCACCGAGCTCGTGCGGAAGGTGGAGGGCAAGGGCGTCCACGCGATCGGCACGCCGTTGATCACGAACTCGGACGGTACCAAGTTCGGCAAGAGCGAGGGGAACGCAATCTGGCTCGACGCGGCGATGACGAGCCCGTACGCCATGTTCCAGTTCTGGCTCAACACCTCCGACGCCGATGTCGCCGAGCGGCTGCGCATCTTCACGTTCCGCACCCGGGCGGAGATCGAGGAGCTCGAGCAGGCAACAGTGGAACGGCCCCAGGCGAGGGCAGCCCAGCGTGCCCTTGCTTACGACGTGACCTCGCTCGTCCACGGGCCCGACGCAACCGACAAGGTGATCGCGGCGTCCGCAGCCCTCTTCGGGCAGGGCGACCTTGCAGCCCTCGATCTCGTGACACTTCAGGCAGCTACGGCCGAACTCGACTCCGTCCCGACGTCGAGGGACGCTCTCGGGATCGTGGAACTGCTGGTTGCGTCCGGGCTGTCGCCCAGCAACTCGGCTGCTCGTCGGACGGTTGCCGAAGGCGGGGCCTACGTGAACAACGCGAAGATCTCCGACGCCGATCACACCGTCGGGGAGGACGACCTCCTGCACGGGCGCTACCTGCTGGTCCGTCGTGGCAAGCGGAACCTGGCCATGCTCGACGTCGGCTGATCGGCGCGTTCCCTCTTCGGCGGCGGCGCGAGCCGGCACCTTCCTTCGGGTGGGTGCCGGCTCGCGCTGTTTCTCGCGCCGTTCGCGGGTCTCCTGCTTGGGGTGTGGGTTGATTTGGTGGTGGGGGTGGGGTGGTCGTATAGTTATGGAGTTGCCCCGGTGTGGGTGACAATCCCCCTTTGATGAAGTTGATGTTGTTCCGGCGTGTGCTGTGCATGCGGTGGGGTGGCTTTGGTTTCGTGGTCGGTTGTGTGGGTTTGCTGGTTGGTTGTGGTGCCGGGTTTTTGCCTGGTGGTGTGGCTGGGGAGCGGATTTGCGGGATCGGGTTGGTGCGGGTAAGCTTGTAAAGTTGCTTCGGAGCGATGACGCAGTGTTTTGGTTGTGTTGGGTGCCGGTAGTGCCTGTTGTTTGAGAACTCAATAGTGTGCCAAGTTTGTTGATACCGATTGTTTTTTGATTG